>CALCXK010000055.1 GCA_937905835.1 uncultured Ilumatobacter sp.
CGGCGGTGGTTTCTTCGGTAACAGCACTGTCGCCAGTGGTGCTTTCTGCTTCGCCGTCGCTACTCGATGAGCAAGCGGCGGCTACGAGGCTGAGTGCCATGACGACACCTGCGGTGCGCTTGAGCGCATTTCCCCTACGAATCATGTGTTCTCCTCCTGGTTTGCCAGCATTGGTGCTGTCGTTGTGTTTGCATAACGACTGCTTACGTGACCAAAGTCACGTGAGCAACTCGCATCGACGCTACCACCAGAATTTCGGAGGCCTCCCGAAAGTTCGATGAATGCCACGTTGCTTTGGCGTTGCAGGCAGAATGGCGGCCATGAACGATGCCAGCGGAACTGTCGCCAACGTCAACGTCTCGGTCGCCAAGTCGGCACCGAAGTCTGCAACCGCAGTGGCGTACGCCGTTGCCACCAAGGGCGCAGTTGCTCGCCAACTCGGGCTCAACCGGGCAGCGCTCGAAGCAAACAAGTTCGAGGGAAAGATTGGGCAGTCGCTCGCCGTGCCGAATGCCGGAGGAGTTGCCTACGCAATCGGTATCGGCGACCCGGGCTCCATCGACATCACCGCTGTACGTCGTGCCGCTGCTGACTTCGCCCGTGTAACCGCCAAGCACGCCGAAATCGCCATCAACCTGGCCGACCTCGGCCACCTCGATGCGAAAGAGGCCGGTCAGGCCGTTGCCGAAGGTGTGCTGCTCGGCACGTATCGCTACGTCGGCCTGAAGGGTGATGTAGCGGTCGGCTCACGGCTCGTGTCGGTCACCGTCGTTGCCGGCGACAAGCGAGCCAAGGGAGTCCAGCAGGGCGTCGAGCGCGGTGTGATTGTCGGCGTCGCAGCGACGTTCGCCCGTGAGCTGGCAAACACGCCACCGTCGTACCTCAACGCGAAAGACATCGCGGCCAAGGCCGTTGCGCTCGCAGATGACGCCGGCCTCGAAGTCGAAGTGTTCAACAAAGACCAACTGTTGGAAATGGGGTGTGGCGGCATGATCGGGGTGAACGCCGGTTCGACCGAACCGCCACGCATGGTCAAGCTGACGTACTCGCCCAAGAACACCCCGAAGAACGGCAAGGTGGCCCACCTGGCGATGGTCGGCAAGGGTGTCATGTATGACTCAGGCGGTATCAGCCTGAAGCCGAGCAACGCCGATCATGTCGCCATGAAGATGGACATGTCCGGCGCGGCTGCGGTCCTTTCGGCGATGTCTGCCCTGAAGGCATTGAAGTGCAAGACCAAGGTCACAGCCTGGTTGATGTGCACCGACAACATGCCGTCCGGGAGCGCGCTCAAGCTCGGTGATGTGCTCACCATGCGGAATGGCAAGACCGTCGAAATTCACAACACCGACGCCGAGGGGCGCCTGATACTCGCCGACGGCCTGTCGCTCGCCGCCGAAGAGGCTCCTGACGGCATCATCGACATCGCCACCCTGACCGGTGCGGCACTCGCCGCGCTGGGTACCGAGATTGCCTGCGTTCTGGGCACGAACCAGCCGTTCGTCGAGCAGGTGAAGGCCTGCGCCGAAACTGTCGACGAAGCGGTGTGGCAGCTTCCGATGGCGACCGCCCAGTACCGCAAGCTGCTCGACTCGGTCGTTGCCGACATGCGCAACATCGGTGGTCCATACGCGGGCACGATCACGTCGTCGATCTTCCTCAGCGAGTTCACCGGCGACGTGCCGTACGCGCACCTCGACATCGCCGGCCCGATGGAGAAGCAAAGCGACGGCGGCCTCTACGCCAAGGGTGCGAGCGGCTTCGGTACCCGACTGCTCATCGACTTGGCCTGCAACTTCACGGCCCCCGAATAGTTGCGAAAGGGGCCTGACCCCAAACGCAACTGTGTGTCGGCTGATTGCATCAGTCGAGCTGGGCGATGTTGTCGGCGACCTGAGCCGCCACGTCAGAGACCACCCCGAGCGCTCGGAGTTGATGTTCGATCACGTTGCGGTCGTCACCGACGTTGAGCATGGCCATGGCGAGTTGGTGGGCTCGGGTGAAGGGGTCCTCGCCGCCAGCGTTGGGCTGCCAGCGGGCGTGCTCGAGCTGCAGCTGTTCAGGCATGCGTCGCAGGTGCCGATGCCCGACCGGCGGGATACGTCGGCGAACAGCGAGCCCGCCGCCCGGGAGTGGGTGGGCCATCCCGAACATCACGCAACGCTGCAACGCCCGGCTGAACGGGCTCGATCTGCCCGGGAAGAATTTGAGCCCCATCGAGGCCGCCGTCACCTGGAGATCCAACTCGTACCCGTCGGGTTCGAGTTCGAGACCTGAAGCGAGTCGGCGCAGCAACCACGTTGCTGTCGGGCCGAGCACACCGAGCCAGAAGATCTCGACGTACCTCGACCGCGGGTCGTGACCCCGATCGTCGACAACCGGGTCGATCCACGGTCGAATCATGAGGAGCGGGAGAGATTCGAGCGCCTCGGCCTCGGTCGGATCGACGTTGTCGGGTGTGTGAGCACGCCCGGCGACCGGAGGCGGGGGAGACGGGGGAGGCGGGGGAGACGGGGGAGACGGTGTAATGGAGTGAAGTGACACGAGGACCTCCGCACGGTGGCGACAGATGAGATGTACGGAAGAAGTCGGCATCAAGACAGTGGGGAGTTCGGTCGCCGAACGGGAAATATGCGTGCTGCGCTGTCTCCGCTGACCAGTCGGACCGGACGTACTGGCTGGTCTCGGCCCGCCTGAAATCAGGTTGCGACGATGGGGTCGAGCCTGAGCTCGGGTTCGTTCTGCTCGATGCGCTGCAGGGCGTATTTGTTCTCGAACAAGGCGACCAGGTCACCGCTGAATCGAGCGAGGATACGGACGCCGGGCTTCTGCCGGAGTACCTCGGCCGACTCTTTGTCGGTCACCCGAATCGCCTGATACGGCGCCGGCGAAATCTCGATTGGGGCGTTGAACTCGAACTCGAGTCGGTTGGCGAAGACATCGAATTGGAGTTGTCCCACTGCGGCTAGAACGGGCGAGGCATCGCCCCAGTCTGGGTCTTTGAGGACCTGAACGACGCCCTCTTCGTTGAGCTGCGCCAGGCCCTTGCGGAACTGCTTTGACTTGGCGGTGTCGATTGGCCGAGCGGTGGCGAACACTTCAGGTGCGAACGACGGGATCGGCGGGAACTTGACCTTCGGGCCGGTTTCGTCGAACAGCGAGTCACCAATGTTGAGGCCGGTCGCGTTGACGAGCCCGACCACGTCGCCGGGGAATGCCTCGTCGACGGTCGTGCGTTCGGCACCGAACACTGTGGAGGCGTACTTCGTGGCGAATGGCCTGCCGGTGCGTTCGCAGGTCATGACCATGCCGCGGTCGAACTTGCCCGAACAGATGCGTGCAAAGGCGATCCGATCCCGGTGGTTTTTGTCCATGTTGGCCTGGACCTTGAACACGAATGCCGACACTGGAGTATCGAGCCCGCGAGGCTTGTCGTTGATGTCGAGGCGCGGCAGCGGGGCTGGCGCAAGATCGACGATGGCGTCGAGCAGGTGGCGCACCCCGAAGTTTGTGAGCGCTGAACCGGCGAATACCGGAGTCGACTCACCTGCGAGGAACGACTCGAGGTCGACGTTTGCGCCAATCGCGTCGAGGAGGCCGCTCTCTTCAGCGGCCTTGTCCCACTCTTTGCCCTCTTCGGCTGCGGCGCGCTCAGCGTCGACTTCTTCTTCGGGGGCAATCTTGGAACCGCGAGCGGTGCGCGTGAAGCGGGTGAAGACGTCGGTGCGACGGTCGATCACGCCGCGCAGATCACCGAACGAGCCAACCGGCCACGTGGCGGGAGTCGGTCGGAGGCCAATTTGGGTTTCGATCATGTCGAGGAGTTCGAGCGGTTCGAGGCCGGGCCGGTCGAGCTTGTTCAGGAACGTGATCACCGGGAGTTTCTGTGTGCGACAGACTTCGAACAGCTTGAGTGTTTGGGGCTCAATGCCCTTTGCGGAGTCGAGCACCATGACGACGGCGTCGACGGCTGACAGCACTCGATATGTGTCTTCGGAGAAGTCGCGGTGACCCGGGGTGTCGAGCAGGTTGAGTTCGTGCTGCCTGTACGGGAAGTTCAGGGCGGTCGACGTGATCGAGATACCGCGCTTCTGCTCCATGTCCATCCAGTCGGACGTGGCTGAGCGGCGGCCCTCATGAGCTTTGACAGCGCCGCCCGAGGTGATCGCGCCTGCATACAGCAGGAACTTCTCGGTGAGTGTCGTCTTGCCCGCGTCAGGGTGGCTGATGATGGCAAACGTTCGGCGACGTTTTGCTTCGTTCAACACCTGATCAGACAAGGTCGCCCACGCTAGCGGCGCGCCACCGAAGCGGGAGCCGAGGTTCTTGCTCCGTCGTTGATGGCCGGATCGAGTGGATCACAGCGGGTGAGTCGGTAAGTATCGAGGCGTGTTCAACGACGTTGCTTCCGTGCCCAGCCTTCCTGTCGGCCACGGCGCTGCTCGTGAGGCGCTCGCCAAGGCGTCGCGCGTGGTCGTGCTGACCGGTGCGGGCATTTCCACCGACTCGGGGATTCCTGACTTCCGCGGCCCAAACGGATTATGGACGAAGAACCCAGCAACCGAGAAGGCGTCGAATCTCCAGCACTATCTGAACGAGCCGGAAGTGCGCCAAGCGGCCTGGCAGAACCGACTGACCACTCCGGCCTGGACGGCGCAGCCGAACCGTGGCCACGCTGCCATCGTCGAGATTGAGCAGCGGGGTCAACTGCACGGCCTGATCACGCAGAACATCGACGGTCTGCATCAAAAGGCCGGCAACGATCCAGCCAAGGTCATCGAGGTGCACGGCACGGTGTGGTTTACCCGCTGTTGGGAATGCAAGGACCAGCGGCCAATGGAACAGAGCCTCGAACGGGTGCGCGCTGGCGAGATCGATCCGTCGTGTCTGGCGTGCGGTGGCATCTTGAAGAGCGACACCATCAGCTTCGGTCAGGCACTCGTGCCCGAAGTGATCGACCGTGCATTACAGGTGAGCGAAGAGTCCGATGTGCTGCTTGCCGTCGGTTCGACGCTCAGCGTTTTTCCGGCCGCCAACTGCGTGCCGCGAGCGAAGGCGAACGGCGCGACGGTGATCATTGTCAACGGGGACGAGACAGGAATGGATCGTTATGGGGACCATCTTCTGGTCGGCCAGATCGGCGAGATCCTGCCAGCGTTGGTTCGCTGACTCGGGCCTTTGCACGGCTGGCGAGGAATGCGCCGCTGATCACGAGCCCGATGCCGACTACAGCAATCGGAGCGACAGTGTCACCGCGAAAGGCGATGCCGAGGGCGAGTGACACCACCGGGATGAGGTAGGTGATGAATGAGGCGCGAGTCGATCCCACACGGCCGACGAGGGTGCCCATGATGGCGAACGCAATGCCCGTTCCGAACACGCCGAGTACGAGCACGGCGATGAGGGGGCCGACTTCCCACTCGGCGCTGCGAATGTCCCAGAGGCCGTAGGGGATAGTCCACAGCGTCGCGAGTCCAAGCATGCGCGCCATCAACGGCAGTGAGCCGTACTTCTGCTGGAGCGGCGCAGCAAGGTTGATGGCGAAGCCGTAGCAAAGGGTCGCTCCGAGCACCATGAACACGCCAGAAGCGGCGTTCGAACCGTTGCCGACCGACGGAGCGCTGATCAATGCGATACCGACGAAACCGACAACAAGGCCGAGCAGCAGCGCTCCGTGGGCACGTTGACGAAGCAGCACGGCTGCAACGGTGGCCGCGAAGATCGGTGTTGCGCCGTTGAGGAGTCCGGTGACCGAGGAGTTGATGTGCTGCTCGGCGATGGGGAAGAGCGTGAACGGGATGGCGACCCAGAGCACCGAGAGTAGGAGCAGTTTGGACCGGTCGTCGGGCTCGATCTGGACGTCGGTGACTGCGCTCCCGACCCGCGTGGTGATCGACCGGGGGAGTGCCCACAGTGCCGCAGCGCCCGAACCGACGCGGAGCAGGGTGATCAGGCCCGGCGGAAGCGCATCGAGGCCAATGTCGATGAAGACGAACGACGAGCCCCAGATCGCAGCAACGGAGACGAACAGTGCCCAGTCTTGCGTGGTGAACTGGCCATCGTTTGAGGCAGTGGCCGACGTGAACATCTTCTGAGAGGTGGCGGGGGCGTTGCTCACAAGGGCACGCTAACGATCGACGAGTCCGATGACCGGCAAGTTACGTACAGACATTCGGGTGTTTCCGTCGTAGTGAGGTGTGGCATCCCGGCCCAACAACCCGGCCGGCCGAGAGCAGTGGGGAATGACGCCGCACATGAGTGGGTTACACGGGACCCCACTAGATACCCGACCTGATTGGTAGGCTTTTCATCATGGCAACCTTCCGTGACCTTCTCTCGGCTGCAAAGTCTGAGATTACCGAAGTCGACACCGAGGCAGCTGCGGCAGCGATCGCCGATGGTGCGATGGTGCTCGACGTCCGCGAGCCTGACGAGTACGAGGAAGGCGCCCTGCTTGGTGCCATCCACATTCCGCGTGGTCACCTCGAAGCCCAGATCGAGGGTCGCATCATCGACAAGGAATTGCCGATCGTGGCGTACTGCGCCGGAGGTGTCCGGTCGGCCTTCGCCGCCAAGACGCTCGCCGAACTCGGCTACACGAACGTGCTCTCGATGGAGGGCGGCTATGGCCGCTGGAAAGACGAGGGCCGCGAGTGGAAGGCGCCCGTGTCGCTCACACCTGAGCAGAACAATCGCTATAAGCGGCACCTGCTGCTGCCTGAAGTCGGCACTGCCGGCCAGGTCAAGTTGCTTGATGCGAAGGTCCTCATGCTTGGTGCGGGTGGCCTCGGTTCCCCTGCGGCGATGTACCTTGCGGCAGCCGGCGTCGGCACAATCGGCATTGTCGACATGGACGACGTCGATGCGTCGAACCTGCAGCGTCAGATTTTGCACAACATTGATCGCATCGGCGACCGCAAGGTCGATTCGGCCAAAAAGACGCTCACCATGCTCAACCCTGACGTCAACGTTGTCACCTACGACACGCGGCTCGATGCGTCGAACATCATGGACATCCTCGAGGGCTACGACGTTGTTGTTGATGGCGCCGACAACTTCCCGAGCCGCTATCTGCTGAACGACGCCAGCGTCAAGCTCGGCATCCCGGTCGTGCACGGCTCGATCTTCCGCTTCGAAGGCATGGTCAGCGTGTTCCACCCGACCAAGGGGCCGACGTATCGCGACATGGTCCCCGAGCCTCCTCCGGCCGAGCTCGCTCCGAGCTGCGCCGAAGCTGGCGTGCTCGGCGTGCTGCCTGGCATTATCGGTTCGATCCAGGCGCTTGAAACCATCAAGGTCATCCTCGATCTCGGCGAGCCGCTGATCGGGCGCATCTTGACGGTCGACACGAGCGATATGGAGTTCCGGGTCTTCAACCTGAAGCCGAACCCTGAGAACGAAGTGACCTACGAGAACCGTGATCGCATTCAGATCAGGGAACTCGACGGGTTGTGTGCTCCCGGCCTCAGCTGACCAGCGATTACTGACGGTCGTACCGCTACCTTCGGGTGATGGCGATCGACGTGCTTACATCGGGACAGGCGTGTGGGGCAACGGTGACCGGGGTCGACCTCACCGCACCGCTCGACACTCAAACGGTTGCTGAAATTCGGGCTGTGTGGCTGGAGCATCATGTACTTGCCTTCCCCGAGCAGCCGATGAGCGATGATGATCTCGAACGGTTCACGCTCGCCTTCGGTGGCTTCGGTGATGACCCGTTTATTGCGCCGATCGCCGGGCGTGATCATGTGATCGCCGTCGAGCGTCGTGCCGACGAGACAGCGCCGCTGTTTGCTGAGAATTGGCACAGCGACTGGAGCTTCCAAGCCACGCCGCCCTCCGGCACCTGCCTGTTCGGGGTCAAGATTCCTCCGATGGGTGGCGACACGCTGTACGCCAACCAGCATGGCGCATTCGACGCAATGCCGGATGATCTTCGGGATCGGCTCACCGGGAAGATGGCGGTGCACTCAGCTCGCGGTGGCTACGCACCTGACGGGACGTACGGGGCCGACGATCAGGCCACCGACCGAAGCATGGACATCCGGCCCTCCGACGAGGCAATGGCCACCCAACTCCACCCGATCATCCGCGAGCATCCTGAAACCGGGCGGCTCGGGGTTTTCAGCTGCATCGGTTACATCATTGGCATCGATGGCATGGCCGACGACGCAGCCCGCGAGCTGCTGTTCGAGTTGTACGCGTGGCAGACCCGCGACGAGTTCCAGTACCGCCATGTGTGGCAGCAGGACATGCTGACAATGTGGGACAACCGCTCAGTGCTCCACAGGGCCACCGGTGGCTACGACGGTCACCACCGCCTCCTCCACCGCACCACCATTGCCGGCTAAAGCGACCGGGCCAGCGCAGGTCAGTTGAGGAATTCGGGCTCGCGTGCAACGAGTTCGTCCCAGAACGGCTGAAATTGGAACCAGCCGGCGACATCGCTGCCCTGCGCCTTGAGGCCGTCTTCGCAGAAGGCTTGCGGGATTTCGATCGGGGTGCCAGCTGCTTCGGCAACGAGCTGACTTTGGCAGGCGCGCTCGAGCGCGATGAACCACCAGACCGCGGCGTCGACCGAACCGCCGGTGGTAATCAGCCCATGGTTCTGGTGGATCATGGCCTTCTTGTCGCCGAGAGCATCGGCCATCTTCTTGCCGATCTCCTTGCTGAGCACGACGGCGCCACTGCCGTCGCTGCAGAGGGCGACATCGTTGTAAAACATCGTCGAGTCTTGCGTGATCATCTTCAGCGGCTTGCCGAGCGTCGAGAATGTCTTGCCGTACATCGAGTGCGAGTGCGCAGCTGCCATCACGTCGGGACGAGCCTGATGAATCTGGCCGTGAATGGCAAATGCTGCCTGGTTGAGCGGGCCGTCACCTTCGACCACTTCGCCCTCGTGGTTGACACAAATCAGGTCACTCACGGTCATCAGCTTGAAGTTGGTGCCGAACGGGTTGACCCAGAAACGGTCGAGATGCTCGGGGTCACGAACGGTGACGTGCCCGGCCACACCCTCGGCGAGGTGCAAGCGACCCATCGTGCGCAGACCGCAGGCGAGGCGTTGCTTGCGATGGAGACGTTCTGCAGCAAAATCTTCCTGTGGCGTGGTTGCCTCTTTTTCGATTTCGGCGAGCTGGTCTTCGATCGTGTTGGCCATGTTCGAACAGTAGCTCCGGTGTCAAGTGAGCCGGGGGTCGGCGGAACCGGACATGTCAGTCCAGATTTCTGACCGGGCGTCAGGCGGGATCGGCCTGGACAATTCGCTCGACACGTTCGATCTCGTCGCGTTCCTGCACAGCGACACCAACCAATACCAACGCAATGCCGATGACATCGATCATCGAAGGGCGCTGGTCGAGAGCGATCCAACCGACGAGTGATGCGGTGACCGGAAGCAGCGCGAGAAGAAGCGAGAAGCGGCGGATCGGAATGCGCCGCAAGGTGAACTGGTCGATGCCGTAGCCCACGGCGTTGGAGAAGATGCCGACGAGGAGGCAGAGACCGAGGAGTAGCGGGGAAACCCACACCGGTCCGCTCCATGGTGCGCCGACGGGGGCAGTCGCGATGGTGCCGATGACGAGGCCAAGACCGAGCCCGGCAACGCCGCGATCGACGTGCGCGACCCGGGCCCCGAAGACGATGTAGAGCGCCCACAGCGCAGAAGCGATCAGAATGAACACGAGGCCTGCCAGGTTGCTGTCGACTTCCACACCGCCGAGCACCACGACGCCAACGATGGCGAACGCAAGCGCGACCCCGTTCCGCACTGACCGTGTCGTGCAGGCTGCAACGAGGATCGGTCCAATGAACTCGATCGTGACGCCCTTGCCCAAGTCGATGCGGTCGATCGCCAAGTAGAAGAAGATATTCATCAGCGCTGTCGTGATGCCAAACATCGCAACGCCAACCAACTGTTGCCGCGTCCACCCGCGCCACCAGCCGCGTGAAATGACCAGGAGCGCACTGCCTGCACCCATCACTCGGAACCACGCCACGGTCTGCGGCTCAACCGAGTCGAAGAGCAGAACGGCGATTGCTGCGCCGATGTACTGAGCTACGGCTGACAGGACGAACAGTGCCTCGGGTTGTGCAGTGCTGAGCCAGCGCGAGATCGGCCCGGGTGACTGCCTTTCGTCCATCGCGGCGAGCATAAGGCTGCTGTGCCACGCTCATGGTGTGAACCGCTCGATCAATCCAACCTCGATTGCTGCTCCGGCTGCGAACTACCACCACGCTGTGGTCACAGAAAATCCGACGCGCTGGCTCCACACCTCGGGTGTCGTGCCGACTGCACCTGACGGTTCGACACCGGCTGGGGTCGGCGAGCAAGCCACCGTGGTGTGGCAGAACATCGCCGCCATGCTTGACGACGCCCAGATGTCGCGAAACGACATCGTGTCCGTCACCACCTACGTTGTTGTCGGCCAGCCACTGGGGCCGGTCATGGCCGCGCGGGACGCCTTCCTCGGAGCGCACCGGGCAGCATCGACCTTGGTCACGGTGCCTGAGCTGGCCCGACCGGAGTGGCAGATGGAAGTCGCCATCGTCGCAGCCAGCTGAGGAAGCAACTTGGACTGCACTGGGTCGGCGGGCCTGGGTCGCAATACGATCACCGACATGGCTGACGTTTCCGATCTCCCTCAGACCGACTCCGGCATCCCGATCAGGAAGCTGTATGACGAGCATGATCTCGCTGACTGGAATGCGGCAGCGAAGCTCGGAACGCCGGGCGAAGCGCCGTACACGCGTGGCGTGCACTCGTCGATGTACACCGGACGCCTCTGGACGATGCGCCAGTACTCGGGTTTCGGCAACGCCGAAGCCACCAACGAACGCTTCAAGTTCCTTCTGAACGCGGGCCAGACCGGCCTCAGCTGTGCGTTCGACTTGCCCACCCAGATGGGCTACGACTCTGACCACGGTCGGGCTGAAGGCGAAGTCGGCAAGGTCGGCGTCGCAATCGACTCGATGGAAGACATGCGACTGCTCCTCGCGGGGCTTCCGCTCGACAAGGTGTCGACGTCGATGACGATTAACTCGACCGCGGCGATCTTGCTGCTCATGTACGAGTTGGTTGCCGAAGAGAACGGTGTGTCCTCCGAGCAGATCAGTGGCACTATCCAGAACGACTTGCTGAAGGAGTACATCGCCCGCGGCACCTACATCTACCCGCCGCGGCCATCGATGCGGATCATCACCGACATCTTCGAGTACTGCTCCGAGCACGTGCCGAACTGGAACACGATCTCGATCTCCGGGTATCACATCCGCGAAGCCGGCTCGACGGCCGTGCAGGAAATCGCCTTTACGCTCGCCAATGCGATCGCCTACGTGCAAGCGGCAATCGACGCTGGTCTCGACGTTGACGACTTCGCGCCGCGGCTCAGCTTCTTCTGGAACGGGCACAACAACTTCTTCGAAGAGATCGCCAAGTTTCGTGCGAGCCGTCGTATGTGGCACACGATCATGACCGAGCGGTTCAACGCTCAGAACCCGAAGTCGACGATGCTGCGGTTCCACACGCAGACCGGCGGCTCGACGCTCACGGCGCAGCAGCCGATGAACAACATCATGCGCGTCACGCTGCAGGCGATGGCCGCAGTGATGGGCGGAACCCAGTCGCTCCACACCAATGGTTTCGATGAGGCGTTGAGCCTGCCGACCGAAGACGCCGCACGCATGGCGCTCCGCACGCAGCAGGTCATCGGCTACGAATCTGGTGTGGTCGACACGCCGGACCCGATGGCCGGCTCGTACCTCGTGGAGTCGCTGACCGACGAGGTCGAGCGGCTCGCCTGGGAGTACATCGCCACCATCGACGAGAAGGGCGGCGCAGTTTCGGCGATCGAGCAGGGTTTCCAGATGGAAGAAATCGAGAACTCGGCCTACGAGTACACGAAGTCGATCGACGACGCGAGTCGCACGATCGTGGGCGTCAACAAGTTCAAGATGGACGGCGAGCCCGAGCCGGTCGTGTTCCCGATCGATCCAGCACTCGAGCCGAGCCAGATTCAGCGCTTGAAGGCCTACAAGGCCAACCGTGACACCTCGGCTGTTGAGTCGGCACTGGCCAAAGTGAAGTTGACGGCGCAAGGCTCCGACAACGTGCTCTACAGCATCAAGGATGCGCTCCGTGCCGACTGCACCCTCGGCGAAATCAGCGACAGCCTCCGCGAGGTTTTTGGTATCTACACGCCGTGATGCCTCGAACCAAAAGTTTCAGTTGGGGCTGACCCCAGCCGAAACTTAGAGTTCGGCAGTGATGGCGGCGAGCAGTTCGTCGAAAGTTTTGATCGCAGGAAACTGCGGGAACTCGGCGATGACGTTGTCCGGTGCGTGGAACAGGAAACCGGCGTCGGCTTCGTTGAGCATCGTGGTGTCGTTGTAGCTGTCGCCCGCCGCGATCACCTTGTAGTTCAGGCCGTGAAAGGCCTGAACCGACGTGCGTTTCTGGTCGGGCTGGCGCAGTTGGTAGTCGATGATGCGATCGTCTTGGACGATGAGGCGATGGCAGAACACAGTGGGCCAACCGAGCTGGCGCATGAACGGCTGAGCGAACTGCTCGAACGTGTCACTCAAAATGATCACCTGTGTTTGTGTACGCAGTTCGTCGAGGAACTTCCTCGCCCCGTCGAGTGGCGCAAGGCCAGAGATGACGTCTTGGATCAGCGACATCGTCAGGCCGTTTTGTTCGAGGATGTCCAAGCGATACCGCATCAACACGTCGTAGTCGGGCTCGTCGCGAGTGGTCCGTGTCAGCGCTTCGAGGCCGGTTCGTTCGGCGACGGCGATCCATACCTCAGGAATGAGGACGCCTTCGAGATCGAGCGTGACGAGAGTCTGTTGCACAGTCACGATTCAATCAGCTCGACACGCGAGTGATGGACAGCATCGGCCGTTCAGGCGCGGTGCACTCGCCGTCGGGCCACCCGAGGTAGAGCACGGCGATGACGCGATCTTCCTGGTCAAAGCCGCACAGTTCGAGCACTTTTGGTGGGCGAGTGAGCGCCGGAGTCGACCAGAAGCTGGCGAGACCGAGTGCTGTTGCACCGAGGAGTACGTTCTGGATTGCAGCTGCAACGGCGTCGCGGTTCTCGTGGTGCAGCATCTCGTTGGCGTGTGGCTCACAGCCGACAACGAGGACCGACGGGGCCCTCATGTACTTGGTGCGCGTCTTCTCGCGTTTCGTGTCGTCGCCGAATTCGGCGTCGACCATGTCGGCGGCCATCGTCTTGCCCAGCCGGGCGCGCCCGGCACCGGTGAACTCGGCGAACTTCCACGGCCGCGTCCTCTTGTGGTTTGGTGCCCACGTCGCGAGTGCGCAGAGCTCATCGATGATCTCTGCTTTGACCGGTTGTTCGCGATTCATCAACAGCGACGTACGCCGCGCCCGCGCCAAGTCGGCGAACTGCTCGAACTTCGTGGTCGTACTCATGACCGTCATCATGCCCCGAGGAGGATCGGATTTCCTGCACCGCATCGGTGACACACCGAGGTCGATCTGAACACGGTGTGACAGAACGGTCGTCGGTCGGTTGGTTTCTTTGCTCGGCCGGGCGGGATCCGCGGCGCCTTGTTGGAGGCCACGGGTCATCAGGAACGTCGTTGGCCTTGGGGCCAGGAGCGGTACGCGTTTACTGACGTTCGTTTATTGGTTGGAGTGCAGTTCGCTATTCAACTCGCCCCAGCTCTTGCTGCGAGCGCGGGCGATCACCTGGCCGGTTTGACCGTCGCGGAAGAAAAGCACACCACTGATGCCGCTGATGTCACGAGCCTTGAACACACCGTCAGGAGTGAGGACCGGCGTGGCTGCGGTGATGTAGAGCCCAGCTTCGACAGCGCAGTCGTCACCGAGGCTGATGCCGATGCCAGAGTTCGCGCCGAGGAGGCAGCGTTCGCCGACCGAGATGACTTCGGTACCGCCGCCGGACAGCGAGCCCATGATCGAAGCGCCGCCGCCGACATCGGAGCCGTCACCGACGATCACGCCAGCTGAGATGCGGCCTTCGATCATGGATGTGCCAAGCGTGCCGGCGTTGAAGTTGCAGAACCCCTCGTGCATCACGGTGGTGCCTTCGGCGAGGTGCGCGCCAAGGCGGACACGGTCGGCGTCGGCAATGCGCACGCCGGTCGGTACGACGTAGTCGGTCATGCGCGGGAACTTGTCGACGCCGTAGACGCTCAAGACGCCGCCGGACTGCTTGATCTTGAGGCGGACGTTGTCGACTTCGCTGACGGCCACGGGGCCGAGATTGGTCCACGCAACATTGTGAAGTGCGCCGAAGGTGCCATCCATTGTGATCGACCGCGGTGCAGCGAGGCGATGCGACAGCAGATGCAGGCGAAGGTAAGCGTCCTCGGGAGAGCCCGGCGCCTCGTCGACGTCGATTGAGATGCGAACCGGACGGATGGTGACGTTGCGGACCTCGTCGCGCACGTCGCGCATGCCGAGTCGCTCTTCGATCTGACCCCAGTGGACGCTGTCGCCACCGCTTCCGTCGGCTTGAGAATCGGATCCGAATTCGCCCCAGCCGAGCCACCGGTACCAGGTGTCGAGTGTGGAGCCGTCGGCTGCGATTGTTGCGAGGCCGGCGCCCCATGCCATACGTGTCATCGTTCGGTCTTTCTGATCTTCAGTGGGCTTCGGGGCGGAGCGTGGGGAAGAGGATGACTTCCTTGATCGAGTCGACGCCGGCGAGCAGCATCACAAGTCTGTCGATGCCGATTCCGAGCCCGCCGGTCGGCGGCATGCCGTACTCGAGTGCACGAATGTAGTCCTCGTCGACACTGCCGGCCTCGGCGTCGCCAGCTTCTTTGGCAGCTTGCTCGTCTTCGAAGCGGGCCCGCTGTTCGACGGGGTCGTTGAGTTCGGAGTAGCCATTACCGAGTTCGCGACCGTCGACGAAGATCTCGAATCGTTCGGTGAGGAACGGGTCGTTGCGATCAACTCGTGCCAGCGGCGAGATTTCGGTCGGATGGCCTGTGACAAATGTTGGTCGGACGATCGAGGACTCCGAGGTCTTCTCGAAGAGCTCCTCGATGATCTTGCCAGCGCCCCAGCGGTCTTCGACGAAGACGTCGTGATCGGCAGCCACCTTGCGAACGTCGGCGATCGGCATCGATGGGTGCAGTTCGACGCCGGTGCCTTCGGACGCGTAGTCGATCATGCGCTTGCGTGGCCACGGATCGGCGAGGTCGATCTGCTCACCGCGGATCTCGACCACGGTGGTACCCAGAGCATCACGAGCAGCAGTCGTGACGAGCTCTTCGCTGATGTCCATGACCTCGTTCCAGTCGCCGAACGCCTGATAGAGCTCCATCATGGTGAACTCTGGATTGTGGCGGGTGGAGGTGCCTTCGTTGCGGAAGGTCCGGGCGATCTCGAACACTCGCTCCATACCGCCGACGATCAGACGCTTGAGGTACAACTCGACGGCGACGCGCAGGTAGAGCTCCATGTCGAGCGTGTTGTGGTGCGTGGTAAACGGGCGGGCATGAGCGCCGCCGACTTCGGGGTGCAGGACCGGGGTTTCGACCTCGATGAAGCCCTTCGACGCGAGCGTCCGGCGGAAGCTCGCCACGGTCTCGTGGCGGATTTCGAAGTTGCGCCGAGCGTTCTCGTTGACGATGAGGTCGGCGTAGCGCTGGCGGAACCGGGTGTCGGTGTCGTTGAGGCCGTGCCATTTGTCGGGCATGGGCCGAATCGCTTTGGAAAGCAGCACGACGGAGTCGGACTTGACAGACAGTTCGCCCTTGCGGGTGGTCATGACGGTTCCTGCGACACCAACCCAGTCACCGAGGTCGAGGTCTTTGATAGCGGAGAACTCGTCATCGCCGACCACAGCCTTCGAAATGAACAGCTGCACATCGCCCGAGCGGTCACGAATCGTGGTGAACACAAGCTTGCCGGAGTCACGCTTGAGCATGATTCGACCAGCAACGGTGACGACGTCTGCGGTTTCGATGCCTGGTTCGAGATGACCCCACGTTTCGCGCATCTCTCCCAGGGTGTGTGATCGGTCGAACCGATACGGGTACGGGTTGCCCCCGGCGTCGCGCATGGCATCGACGAGGCCCAGGCGGCGGGCCTTCTCGGCCGCGAGACCGCTGCCGGACAGCTGGCCGTCGGCTGGTGGGCCAACAGATTGCGGGTCGGCGGTGGTGTCTGGCTGCTCGTTCACGGTGATCTGACGGTAGCGAACCGAGGCCAGATCTGCGCGCTCCGTTGTCATCGGAGATCGAGAAGGCGTGATGCGGCGGGTATCTGCAGGGAGACCCACGGACAGGGCGCCGTGGTTTATAGCATTGGAGTCCGATGTTGAGATCACGCCGCTCGGCAGTACTCGTCGCAGCGTTTGTCGGCGTGGCCGCGGCCCTGCCCGTCCTTGCGCTCGGGGGCTCGACCAATCTGCCGGTGGCCGTGTCAGCGCCCGCCGAGCGACTGTCCGGCGACGAGGAGGTCGTCACCGTCTTCAACTCGGGAGCGCTGACCGCCGACGTTATGCAACGTGCTCTGCAGGCAGTGACGGCTGCGGGAGGAACCGGCGAGATCGGTCGCTCGGCGTCGACCGGTATGCAACGCGTGCGTCGGGGCGGCGCGATTGTCCAGCAGGCGCCGTTTGGTGCTGTGTTTCCCATGGCGACGACCATGCTGCCCAAACGGGCCGTCTTTGCGCTGATGGGAGCAAGCGTCGCGGCCTCGCTGTCGGCGACGTCGCTCGTGATGGGCGAACGCACAGCGGGTCTCCGTGGCGCCCAGGCCGGTGATGTGGTCGACCTGGTTGCGTCGAACGGCACGGTTATCGCATTCACGATCGGTGCGGTGGTTTCCGACGACGTCACAGGCGGAACTGAGTTGCTGATGTCCATTGAGGGGGCCGACCGCCTCGGCGTCACCCGGCCCAGCCGCGTCGTGCTGTGGGATTTTGACTCGCGGGCAGACATCGATCGGGAGTTGGCTGCCAACAGCTTGGTGAGCACCGAGATCCGGATCCGGCGGAGCTGGGACGAATCCGACCCCGACCGCACACTCGGCATGGCTGAGACCAAGGAAGCGCTCGGCGAATTCTGGTACAAGGTCTCGTCCAGCGGGTCTGGCGTGTCGATTTCTCTCGACTGGTACGACGCGAACATCGATCGGTCAGGACCGATTGGCAAGCTCAACCTGCAGTCGGGTTGCCACCGTGTTGTTCGAGTCGCGCTGGCCAATGCAATGGCCGAAGTGATTGCTGTAGGGCTCGAGAACACGATCAACTACCGCGATGCCAACTCCGCCGGTGGCTGTTGGACCGCACGTTTTTCCCGGCAATCGCCGAACAGCAGCATTGGATTCTTGTCCCGGCACACCTGGGGGATGGCGGTCGACACCAACACAGTGGGCTCGTGCCTCGGGTGCGCACCACCCGACTTGGACTGTCAGGTCGTGCGGATCTTCCGCAAGCATGGCTTCGCGTGGGGAGGCAACTTCCTCACACCTGACGGCATGCACTTCGAGTGGGTCGGTGAGCCGCGACACCAGGGGCTGTATCCGAGCCGATACTGCCCGAACGTCGAGAGCGCAACAAATGCTGCGCTCGATGGAGACACGCAACGGTCAACGCTTTTCGTCGACGACGGCCTCCGCTCGGGCGACAGCGACGAGCACTGACGGTTGTCGTGTGACCCCTGATTCGAAACGTCGCGTAACCTCAGCGATGTGAGAACACGATTTGTCATACTCGGCGGCGGCCCGGCCGGTAACAACGCAGCAACGCACGCAGCTCGGATGGGTGCCGAAGTCACCGTTGTCGAGCGCGACGTGGTTGGTGGCGCAGCGCATTTGTGGGACTGCATCCCGTCGAAGACGATGATCGCCACCGGCGGTGCCATCAGTTTCTCGAACCGCCTCGATGGCATGGGCCTCGAAAGTCAGAGTAGCGAGGTCGACGTCAGCTCGCTGACCAACCGCATCGAAGCGATCAAAGACAAGATGCGCGACAACAACACGGAGATCCTGCAGAGCCAGGGCGTGCGGATCTTGCGGGGCACTGGCCGGTTTACCGGGCCAAACAGCCTGGAGGTCGTTGGTGTCGATGGCACGGAGACCGTCGAATTTGACGCAGCGCTGATCTCGACGGGGTCAAAGCCGCGGATTCCTGAATGGTGCTCCCCCGATGGTGACCGGATCCTCACGACACGCGACTGCTACCCACCAAAAACTTTCCCGGAGAGCGTCACCGTGATTGGGTCGGGCGTGACCGGCGTGGAGTTCGTGCACATGTTTTCGTCGTTCGGGGCCAAGGTCACGCTCGTCGTGAGCCGTCAGCAGGTGCTGCCAGGCAAAGACCCCGAAGTCGCCGCTGTACTCGAGCACGAGTTCATGAACCGCGGTGTCAAGCTGGTCATGGGTGCTCGGGCCGTAGCGATCGAGCGGTCCGCAGCTGGCAACAGTGTGATCGTTCGCTGTGACGACGGCCGAGTGATCGAGTCGTCTCACGCCGTTCTCGCCATTGGGTCGGTCCCGAACACCGCGGACATCGGGCTCGAGACAACGGGCGTCAAAGTCAATCAGTGGGGATTTGTCGACATCAACCAGCATTGCGTGTCGAACATCGATCACATCTACGCCGCCGGTGACATCTCGGGAAAGTTGCCGCTGTCATCCGTCGCTTCGATCCAAGGCCGTAAGGTCGCTGAGCATGTGATGGGGCTCCATACCCGCAACCACCGCCACCTCGACTACGACAAAGCTGCGTCTGCCATCTTCACCGAGCCTGAGATCGCCGATGTCGGGCTCGCCGAAGCAGAAGCGTTCGCGTCGGGCCGCAAGATTCGCGTCACCAAGGTGCCGTTCTCGTCAACTGCCAAGGCGATGATCAACAGCGACACCCGCGGGTTCGTTAAAATTATTTCCGACCCGAACACAGGCGAGATTCTTGGCGGGTCGATCGTTGGTCGACATGCTGCGGAACTCATCTCGGTGATCGCAGTTGCGGTCACCGCAGGCTTGACAGTGAGTGATCTTGTCGAGAGCATCCTCGTCCACCCCGCGCTGAGCGAAGCCCTCGCAGAAGCCGCCGAATAGCGGGCGATGAGAACTGAACTGCTCGATTGAGCTGTTCGTGAGCACCTCCGACGTCGCGACGCTCCCAGACATTGCTGCGATCGACCGACACGTCAAGATCTGAGCGGCGCGCTCCTCGGTTTGTGTGAGCGATTGGGCCGTCGGTTGCTGTAATCGCTCACACAAAAACTGAGCGAGCTCATCTACTTACTCTTCGATAATGGCCAGCAGGTCGCCGCCGCCGACGGTATCGCCGGCAGCGACCCTCAATTCCTTGACGGTGCCGGCCTTTTCGGCGTTGATCTGGTTCTCCATCTTCATTGCTTCGAGCACGACGATTCCGGCGCCGACTTCAACCGTGTCGCCGACTGCAACGAGCAACTTGACGATGGTGCCCTGCATCGGAGCTTCGACGTTGCCCGAGGCAGCGCCGCCACCGGTGCCGCCTGAAGCGCCACGGTTGGGCTTCTTCTTGGCCGGGGCAGCAGCGCCGGCTGGAGCCTCAGGCACCCACATGTTGACGCTGAAGCGCTTGCCGTTGACTTCGACGGTGGTCGATCGCTGCACGAGGGGCTCGGCATCGTCGTCGTGGTCGGGGGCAGGTGCTGCGTGCCCGGTCACGCCGGTCAGATCGAGGGTTTCTTCGACCCACTTCGTGGAGAAGTTCATCGAAGCAAAGTCGGGGTGTCGGAGAATGGCGAGGTCGGCCGGGATGGTGGTGGCGACGCCTTCGACGACGAGTTCTTCGAGGGCTCGGATGGTGCGGGCGATCGCGACCTCACGGGTGCGGCCCCACACGACGAGCTTGCCGACCAGGTTGTCGTAGAACTGGCTGATCTCGTCGCCAGACAGGTACCCGGAGTCGAAGCGGACACCGAAGCCGTCCGGTGGGACGAGCTTGGTGATCCGGCCCGGTGAGGGAAGGAACTTGCCCTCGGCAGGGTCTTCGGCGTTGATCCGGACCTCGATTGAATGGCCACGACGTGATGCGGTGACCTCATCTTGGGTCATCGGCAGTTCTTCGCCAGCCGCCACACGAATTTGCCATTCGACAAGATCGATGTCGGTGATCATCTCGCTGACGCAGTGCTCGACTTGCAGCCGGGTGTTCATCTCGAGGAAGAAGAACTCGCCGTCCTGGTAGATGAACTCGACGGTGCCAGCGCCGTAGTAGCCGACGGCCTTGGCGGCCTTGACGGCGGCTTCGCCCATGGCGTCTTCGATGCCGTCGGCGAGCTGATGGGCCGGAGCCTCTTCGATCAACTTCTGGTGCCGGCGCTGTGCTGAACAGTCACGGCTAGAAATCCAGACACAATTGCCCTGCTTGTCGCCGACTAGCTGGATCTCGACGTGGCGGGGCCACGTGAGGTAGCGCTCGACGTAGACCTCGTCGCGACCG
>CALCXK010000056.1 GCA_937905835.1 uncultured Ilumatobacter sp.
TTCAATTCCCCTAAGCTCCACGAAGAACCCCCAGGTCCACGCCCGGGGGTTCTTTGCTTTTTCGGCCAGTGTTTGTAAGGGTTTTCTCTTCTCAAGGGTTGACGCGGGCAGGTCGACTTCTCTCTCGCTGGCACCTGGCGATCTGGCTTGGGGGCGATCGAATGCATCAAACCAGGCCCTGGGGAGAGGCTCCTGGCGTCGATTCCCTACTCTTCGGATCGTGTGGAGCCGCTGGTGACCATCGTGAGTACGTGGTCGAAGATGGCGGCGACCTGGGCGTCGAGAACCTCTTTGATGGTGCTTCGGCGTGGCTAATGTGGTGTCAGTCGGGAAGCGCCACGATCGTGACCGTGCCTGCATTCCCGTCGACAGTGATAATCGCGCCGTTCGGGATGATGTCGGTGGCGTTGGCCACTGAAGCCACACAGGGCACGCCTAATTCGCGCGACACGATCATCGCGTGACTGCCCATCGCCCCAACATTGACCACGACCGCGGCCGCCGGGACGAACAGCGGCACCCACGATGGGTCAGTCTGCGGTGCGATGAGCACTTCGCCGGGCTCGAGATCCTCGGGGTCTGCTGCGTCGAGGATCACACGCGCGCGACCGGTCGCGACCCCTCCGGAACCCGCTGCACCGATCAGCACCATGCCGACGACTGCTGGAGCAGCGGTACTCACGCCCCGTTTCGTCATCTCGGTGAGTGACGGCACTTCGCCGTTGACGATAAACACCGGAACAGCGTCGTGCAGCGTCTGGAACTGCTGCCACCGCTCGCTGATCGTGTCGCTCATCGTTTCGGGATGATGTCGGGTCCGGTTCAACTCTTCGTCGGTCACCATGAAGATTTGATCAACCTGCTCGATGACACCACGCTCGACGAGGCGCTGGCCGTACTCGCGCAACGCCACACGGATCTCGTTGATGATGACGACCACGTTGGTCTTGGCCCGCTCGCGTCCCGCAAGGAAGAGTTGCGCCGAACCCAACGCTGCTTCGAACATGCCGGCTGTTTCAGCATCGTCAGCAATCTTGCCTCGAACCTCGGCAGCGATTCGATCGCGCTCGATAACGGCCACGTCGTGGCGCGTCGCTGGCGCTTGTGCCTCGTCAGAACGCCGCATAAGGTCAATTGCTGCAAGGGCGATGCGCGGCTTTACCTCCCACGAAAGTGCGAGGGGGTCGTACTCGTTCTGGCCGCGAGCGCCGTGATCGACGAGGAACTGCTCGAACTCGCCGAGGAACGCGTTTGCCTCGGCGCCACCGTCGTTCCGGAGCGCATCGATCACGCTGTCGGGTCCGGTTGCGAAGGCTGCGCTCACCGCATCGGAGGCATTGGCGAGTCGGCCGAGCTTCCACATTGCGTGTGACGGCGCCGCCGAGTCGACTTCGATGCCGGCAAGCAGGCGAATCGACAGGTTTGCGTCACCGAGACCTTCACAGACAGCAGCGAGGGCACCCGGGCCGAGCGAAGCCAGCGACGACACCCGCATCGCGTTTTCGAACGTGCGCTGCAGCAATGGCACCATCGAACGGGCCCGAGCGAGCACGGCGGCGTCGGTGAGTGCAGTGAGGTCAGGGCGCTGAGCGCGCTCAGCGCGAACCATCTCCCGATCTGCCTCCAACTCGGGCAGCGAGGTTGCCGACATCGCCCATCCCATCGATGCGCCAAGCTTGGCCTCGTGATCGGGCGAAACATGCCACGGCTGCTCCTCGTACGGCGGGACCTCGTCGCGCTCGTCGAAGAACGCCTTGTCGATCATTTCGGGCGATGCGCCGGGCATCCGTGCCCCAAGGATGCGTGTCAACGTCAACGGGTTGTAGATATACCCGCCGAACATTTTGAACAGATCGGGGCTGTCAGGATTTTCGAACTCGTCGTAGCTGAGCGCGCCGAGATCGATGTATGCGTCGCGTAGGCCCAACGACATGCCCTTGCGGAGAACGAGACTTTGCCCCAACGGGCTGAATGGATCGGGGAACACGTCGGCGGCATTGCCGCGTGTCCATGCGGGAAATCGTTCGCCGAGCGATGAGTCGGCGAACCAGGTGTTGTTGGTGTTCATGAGGTGCTCCCTGTTGTTGTGTTGGTCTCGCGGTAGTCGTTGAATTGTTCGTCTCGGTCGCTGAGCGCTGCAGCAACGCCCTTCTCGGCGAACGACTTGAGGTATTCGATGGAGGCGGGCTGGTGAAAGCCGAGCGCTTGGATGTCGGCCGTGGCGCGAATGCCATCGCGAATGCCCATTGCCTCCATTGCTCGGTGGGCCGACCGCTTGTTGAGCGCGAGGAGTTCCGGGGGCACCTTGGCGACCCGTTCGGCCACGGCCAAGACAGCAGCATCGAGGTCCTCGGCCGGGAATGCCCGGTTCGCCATGCCCGCAGTGACGGCATCAGTGCCGCTCATGGCGTCGCCGGTCAGAAGTGCTTCCATGCCGCGCCGCAGCCCCATCAGCCAGGTCTGCCATTGCATGTCGGGCGGCGACATCAATCGCACCGGTGGGTAACCGATCTGTGCGTCTTCGGCCACGTAGACGAGGTCGCAGGCCGCAGCGAGTTCGGTGCCTCCGGCCAAGCACCAGCCGTGGACCTGGCCGATGATCGGCGTGGCCATGTCCCACATTTCGAGCCAGTTGTTGACGACGTGGCGACTCCACCAACCGTCGGCCTTGGCGATCGAGCGTTCGACATCATGGTTGGGTGAGCCGAGGTCGTAGCCGGCCGAGAAGCACGACCCGCCGCCGCGGATGATGATCACCGATATATCGCGTGAGCGGTCGGCCTCGCGTAGCGCATCAAACAGTGCGCCTCGCAATGCGTCGTTGAGTGCGTTGCGCTTCTCGGGGCGGTTCAAGGTGAGGCGCCGGATACGCGGTGATGGGTCGTCGATCAACAAGACGTCCGACGTTGCGTCATTCATGGGTGCAGATCTTTCCACGTTGACGCTCCGAGTAATTGATCGGCCGTTCACTAACGTGCCGAAGATGGAGCCTGAACTCGAAGTCGACGTCGCTGTACTCGGCTCGGGTGCTGCTGGACTTGTCGCTGCAATCGCAGCGGCTGACCATGGCGCATCCGTGACCGTCTTCGAGAAGAGCGAGCTGATTGGTGGAACGTCGGCAATCAGCGGCGGCATCATCTGGATCCCAAACAACCACCTGCAAGCTGAAGCAGGGATTGCCGATTCGCGTCATGAGGCGCTCGCCTATTTCGAATCGCTGTCGTTGGGACAGATCGATTCCGACATGGCTGCCACGTTCGTCGACGTCGGCCCCGAGATGCTTGCCCACCTCGACGCAAACACACCATGTTCGTTCCATCTCCTGCCGACCTATCCTGACTACCACCCCGAACACCCCGGTGGCCTTGCAGGGGGTGGCCGGTCGATCGACAACGGGTTGTTTGCCTTCGGCGAGCTCGAAGAGTGGGCCGACCGCATCCGGGTCAACCGACCCAATCCGGTCATGTTGATCGAGACCCCACTCGGTGGGGCCAGCGAAATGCCGTCGAGCGACACGCTTGTCTCCCGCGCTGCGGCTGGCCAGAACGGGATGGGCCTCGGTCTCGTTGGGGCCTTGGTCCGAGGCTGTCTCGACAGAGGTGTGACATTCCGTCTCGGTGCTGCGGCGAATCATCTGACCACCAGCGACCAGCGGGTTACGGGCGTGCAAGTGGTGTCGGAAGATCACGTCATCGAAGTGCGCGCCTCGGCTGTCGTGCTGGCGACGGGCGGTTTCGAATGGAACGAAGAATTGTGTCGCACGTTCTTGCGTGGGCCGATGTCTGCTCCATCGGGGTCGCCCGACAGCACCGGCGATGGGCTCGTCATGGCGATGGAAATTGGGGCGCGTCTCGGCAACATGCGCAATGCGTGGTGGGTGCCGGTGACGAGGGCTGATGGCGCACAGAAATGGGGCGCGGACCGACCGCACCTCGTGCTGTTGGAACGCACTCGACCGGGATCGATCATGGTCAATCGCTCAGCGCGGCGGTTTTGCAACGAGGCAGGGAACTACAACGCAATGGGCGGGGTGTTCCACCAATTCGATCCGGCGACGTTCGACTATCCGAACCTGCCGGCCTGGCTAATTTTCGATCATCGGCACAAGACGACCTATGACGTTGCATCGTGTCAGGCAGCGGACCCGCCCGCCGAGTGGATGGTGCAGGCCGAGACTGTCGAAGGGCTTGCGGCGCAACTCGACCTCGACCCGGTGGTCCTTCGCCTTACCGTCGACAAATTCAACGCAAATGCGAGGAACGGCGAGGACCCCGACTTCCAACGCGGCGACAGCGCATACGACGCGTTCAACGGCGACCAATCGCTTGATGGCATTGCGGCCACACTCGGACCACTCGATCGAGGTCCGTACTACGCGCTGCCGATCGAAAGTGGCTCCTTGGGTACGAGCGGAGGCCCGAAGACCGACACGCGTTGCCGGGTTCTCTCGCTCGGCGGGGGAGTGATCGACGGTCTGTTCGCTGCGGGCAACGTGATGGCGGCGCCGACTGGCATGGTGTATGGGGGAGCGGGCGGCACGCTCGGACCCGCCATGACCTTCGGTTTCATTGCAGGTCGCGAAGCGGCGTCGGCAGGGACATGAATATTCGCGTCGCGCTCGTGACGAAGGGGCATCCGTTCGACACCGATGCTTTCTTCGCAGTGTTCGATTCGTTCGACGATGTCGAGTGGACCCATGTCGAGCATCCGGAGGCCTTGGCACTCGTCGAACCCGGCCGTGCAAGTGAGTACGACGTGTTCGTCATGTACGACATGCCGGGCATCACCTTCAGTCGGAACGATCCGCCCGCCGAGTTTTCTGACCCCCCCGACGGCTACCCCGAGGCGTTCGAAGCATTACTCGCCGCAGGGAAGGGCATGGTTTTCCTCCACCATGCGATCGCCGGTTGGCCGACCTGGGAGCGCTACGCCCACATCGTTGGAGGTCGCTTCCATTACCAGCCGGCGACGCTCGACGGCACCGACTATCCCGACTCGGGATACCGGCACAACGTCACCCACACCGTCGAGGTGCTCGACCCAACCCATCCGATCTGCGCGGGCCTCGACACGTCGTTCGACATCACCGACGAGGTGTACCTCTTCCCCGTTCTTGATGAGGGCATCGAGCCGTTGATGTCCAGTACCTACGACTTCGTCGACGCGAACTTTTACTCCGCCGACCGCGCGATTCGCGGCACACGCAACGATCGCACGAATTGGTCGCATCCGGCTGGGAGTAACTTGGTGGCGTGGATCAAGCAGGTGGGTGCGTCGCCCATCGCCTATATCCAGTTCGGTGACGGCCCGCAGACCTACGCCGACCCGAACTATCGCCGCATTCTCTCGAATGCGATTGCCTGGGCTGCCGACAGCTCATCCAGCAGCTCGTAGGCGGCCGCGGCCTGACGCTGACACGCTGATCAGATCGCTCGGTCGTGGCCCTCCCAGTAGGGGGCGCGGACCTTGGCCTTTTGCACCTTGCCAGTACCCGTGCGGGGGAGTTCGTCGGTGAAGTCGAACGAACGGGGCACCTTGAAGCCAGCGAGCTGCTCGCGGCAGAACGCGCGCAATGTGTTGACGAGATCCTCATCGGGGACAACGCCGACCTGCGGAACGATCACGGCTTTGACCTCTTCGCCGAAGTCGTCGTTCGGAATCCCGATGACGGCGACGTCGGCCACGAGCGAGTGCCCGCCGAGTACGCCTTCGATTTCGGCGGGATAGATGTTGACGCCGCCGGAGATAATCATGTCGATCTTGCGGTCGCTGAGCCAGAGATACCCGTCGTCGTCGACGTAGCCGATGTCGCCGGTGGTAAAGACGCCGGGTTCGAGGTGCGCGTCGTCGGTCTTTCCGGGCGCATTGTGGTACTCGAAGTCCATCCCCATCGCATTCCGGAAGTACAGCGTGCCCGGCTCGTTTGGCCCGAGCCGCGCGCCGTCGTCGGCGACCACGATGATCTCCATATTCGCCATCGGTGGGCCGACGCTGCCGCCCTTGGCCATCCACTGCTCGGAATCGATCATGGTGATCACTGACCCCTCGGTTGAGCCGTAGTACTCGGTGATCTTCGGGCCCCACCAGTCGATCATCCCTTGCTTGATAACGGGCGGGCACGGGGCAGCGCCATGTAGGACCAACTGCAGCGACGAACCGTCGAAGGACGCCTTGGTTTCGGCAGGAAGGTCGATGAGCCGCTTCATTTGCGTTGGGACAAGGTGAATGTTCGTTGCCTGGTGCCGGTCGATGAGATCGAGCACGCCAGCGCTGTCGTACTTGTGCTGCATCACCGTGGCCGAGCCGATGATCATCGGCAAGAACGAATACGCCCACTGGGCCGAGTGATACACCGGGCCACACAACACGGTCCGTCCGTCACCGATCACGAGGTCAGAGAATCCGGCACCGATCAGCTGCCACACCGACGGATCGGTCGATGGCGGCATGCTCGACAACGTGCTCCGGACGCCTTTCGGATTGCCGGTCGTGCCCGAGGTATAGAACATCGGTCCGCCGAAGCTCTGGTTGTCGGGCTCATCAGCGGAGCCAGTTGCAAGGAAGTCGTCGAAGTTCTGGAAGCGGCCAGCCGTCGGTGCGCCGATCACCAGCACCAACTCGATCCCGCTGACGCTGTCGTCGTCGAGCGCCCGCGTCACCTCGTCGACAAACTGATGGCCGACGACAACCACTTTGGCGTTCGAGTCGTTCAGGATGTATGCGATCTCGGGACCGACCAAATGCCAGTTGATCGGAATATGGGTGATGCCGTTGTTCGAGCATGCGAACGACGTTTCGAACCATTCGTTGCAATTTCCGCTGACGATGGCGATCGTGTCGCCCGCGTCGATTCCGGCTTGGCGGAACGCATGGATGAGTTGGTTGACGCGGGAGTCGAGTTCTGACCACGTGAGCGTGCCGGTGTCGTCGGCCAATGCGAGGTCATCGGGTCGGGCGGTGGCGAATGCCGTGGTGAGCGCAGCCAACGTCAGGCCCACGCATTCTGGAACATGCCCGAAAGATCCGGTGGCCCACCGTATTGGATCGTGAGTTCGCGGCTGGCGAACAGCCACTGGCCGTCGACGCGGATGTAAGTGTCGTCGTAGTAGGCCAGAAGAATGCCGCGTTCATCGTTGGCGCGATGCCAGTGCTCGTGGACGTACCATCGGCCCGTACCCGTGCCCGCCGAGTCGTCAGTGGTGGCTGTGCCGTTCACCACGTTCTGCACCACAGCCTTGAATCCGTCCATCGCTGAATTCCAGAGTTCGAGGATTGCGTCTTGCCCCTCGACCCGGCGCCCCTTGCCGAGTTCCCACACGGCATCGGCTGCCCATGTTGCGGCCCACTGATCAGGATTGCGATGCACGACGGCGTCGGCGTACTGGTGTACCAGATCGTTGATGGCGTCTCTGCTCACGTGTTGGCTCCTTCGTTGATGTACTGGCGGACCAGGGACTGAAAGTGGCGGGCCCGGACTTCTTGATAGTTGCCCAGCGTTTGTCCCCGCTTCTTGCTGGATTTGAATCCCCGGGTTTGGGCCGCAAGGTTCGATGTGTCCTGGTCGAGTACCTGGGCGAGCGAGATCGGCAGCCCCGGCACAGTGGTGTAGCTGTCGTCGACACCAAGGTCGACTGGCACGGCGGGCCGCGGAGGCTGACCCGAGCGCGGATTCGGCCGGAGGTAGAGCACCTCGTAGATGCACTGGTCAGGGTCGGGGCCGTCAGGGCGGAAGCGGTAGCAGAGTGGGATCTGAAGGCCCGGGAAAAAGAACGCATTGGGGAACAGGAAATACTCGATCGAGTCAATCGTTTCGCTCACCGACAAATGCGAGAAGTCGTTGTCGTATGCCTCGCCCAACGTGCCCTGGATGTGGCGGGCGTAGACGTCGCGGGCTCGTTCGCCCTGCGGAATCGTTGGTACGTCGTGGCCGGGGTTTTTGCGTGCCATCAGCATGTTCAGCATGGCCTGTTCGTCGGGCCGCTCGGCTTCTGGTACGTGGGGGCTTGTTGTGGCAATGGTATGGATGAAGCGCGTGACGTTGTCGCCAAACACGTCGTATTGGGCGTTCGCGTCTCCGGCGGTATAGATCGCCTGATTGTGTGTTTCGAGGATGTGATATGCCTCGAGGAAGGCTTCGGCTGAAGCCTTCCAATTGGCAGGCAGTTTCTTGCGGATGTGCACCTCGACGTAACGGTCGCCGAGGTTCCAGTTCTGGAAGTGCTCGGGCAGCACGCCGAGGTACTCCTCCAGCGGCGGTGCCAGGAGCGCAGGCGCACAATCGTCGAAGTTGACGAACACGAACCCACCCCAGATCCCGGTGCGGAGCTGTGGGAGCTGGTACTCGTCGGCAGAGACGTGGGGAAAGTCCCACTCACATGGCAGATCGATCAGGTCGCCGTCGAGTGACCATGTCCAGCCGTGGAACGGGCAGCGGAGTTTGTTGGAGAAGCCGCTGGTGGCCGGCGGCTTGAGTTGTGTGCCGCGGTGTAGGCATGAGTTGTGAAAAGCTTTAATCGTGCCGTCGGGGCCACGGACAACGAGCGCGGACCGATCACCGATGTCGTACACGTAGTAGTCGCCAGGCTCAGGGATGTGTTGTTCACGGCAGGCCCACTGCCAGGTGCGCGACCACATGTGATCGTGTTCGGCCAACGCATACTCGGGTGAAGTGAATTCCTCATACGGCACGTCCTCGTCGCCTTCGAACTCGTACGACTGAGTGAGCAGCTGCGTTGGAGGCGGCACCGAGTCGGCGCTGATGATGTCGTGGGTGCTCGGCCCGGGGCAGCGGCCATTGCCGGGTTGCAGGTTGACTTGAGTGATCTGGTCGGTCATGGCGTGCCGCCTTTGGGTGTGAGGGTGTTGATCATCGCGGTCTGTTCGAGAGCGAAGGGAATTGACGTGTCGAGTACCTCCTGCAATTCGATGATGTTGCCGTCGGGGTCGCGGCCGTAGATCGCTCGGAGTCGGGCGACACCGCCCATTTCTTGGACGGTTGGTGGTGCGCTGTTGAACGTGACGCCGTGTGCTGAGAGCCGTTCGTACTCGGCGTCGATGTCGACAACGTCGAGGCAGAAATGGGTGTACCCGTGGTCGGCGGGCGTACGGTCGGGGTTGGCTGGCGTCGGCGTTGGAGACGAGTACTCGAACAGTTCGAGGTGGGCATTGCCCGCCTGCAGCATTACCTGACGGGCAGCGGATCGGTCGTACCCGCCGATCATTCGGTCGACGAGCGGCCGGTCGGCCCACGCGGTTTCCATGACCGGCGTGAACCCGATGACATCGGTGTAAAACGCTGCGAGTCGATCGAGGTTGGGCGTCGAGATGGCCACGTGGTGGATGCCCCGAATCATGTGAATTGCCGAATCATGTCCATTAGCTTCCTTGCGCTCGCCCGACTTGCTGAACGTTTGTTAGGTTAGTCGGCAGCCGGTTGCACTCTCTCAGCGAAGCCACGAGGACGCAGATTATGACTGACATTGCAGAGCCCTCCATCGATGTTCCGGTTGATGTGCGCGGCATCACGCGAGCCAAAGCGCCCGAGCCTGATCTCAGTGGCACAGCGATCACAGGCGAGCGGTATTGGTCGGCTGAGTTCGCACAGCACGAGGCCGAGGCGATGTGGCCGAGGGTCTGGCAGGTCGCTGGTCGTGTCGATCAGATTCCCGTTGCGGGCGACTACATCACGTATGAAATCGGTCGGGACTCGGTTATTGCGGTCCGTGGGAGCGACCAGCGGGTGCGGGTCTTTTACAACGTGTGCCAACACCGCGGCAATCGGTTGGTCACCGCCGAGTCAGGCTCGCTGATCACGGGTGAATTCGAGTGCGCCTACCACGGGTGGCGGTTCGGCGACGACGGAAACTTGAACTGGGTACCAGACGAAGACGACTTCACGCAGGGCAGTCCGTGCGGCAAGCGCAACCTTGTCGAAATGCCGTCAGATACGTGGGCCGGATTCATTTGGTTCAACATGGACCCTGAGGCGAAGCCGCTGCGCGATTGGCTCGCCCCCGTGGCGGACCACCTCGACGCATACCAGATGGAGAACATGCGGCGCACGCACTGGGTTACCGTCGTTGGCGAGTTCAACTGGAAGTGCGTCCAAGACAACTTCAACGAGAGCTATCACCTGCCCTACGTTCATCCCCAGACGCTTGCGTCGATGAACGAGCATCACAGCGGATGCCAATTTGACCTCTATCCGTCGGGCCACGCACGCATGTTGATGCCCGGTGGCGGTCCCGGCCCACAGTACAATGGCAAGCCCGAGCGAACTCTGAAGAGCCTTGCTGCTGACCTGTCGTTCTGGGGTGTCGACGGCGAGCAGTACCGCGACAACCTCCCTGAACTGCGGCCCGCGCTCCAGCAGGCGAAGCGCCAGCTTGGAGCGGAAAAGGGATACGACTTCTCGCGGTATTCCGACGAGCAGCTCACCGATAATTATCACTACACCATCTTTCCGAACATCTCGTTCAGCATGAAGCCCGACGGCTGCATCTGGCTCAGGGCCACGCCGCATCCAACCGATCCGCAGAAGTGCTTCTTCGACATGTGGTATCTCACCTTGTTCCCCGAGGGTTCGAAGGAGTACTTCTCGAACTCGATGAAAGACTGGGTGTCGATCGATCATCAGGTTGAGCACCAGACGGGTCGGGCTGGCGAGGTCTCGTGCGGCCCCGGCATCGACCAGGACGTTGCTATCTGGAACACGCAGCAGCAAGGGCTTCGCTCACGCGGCTATCGCGGCGAGTACACGCCCAGGCAAGAGCGGCGCATCAAGTTCTTTCACGACAACCTTGAGCGCTACCTGGCATTGGGCCCGCTTGATGTCTGAGGCGGATGGGCCGATCGAGCTCGGCGACCTCACCGATTTGGCCGACGGCGAGATGCGCTGCTTCGAGCACATCGGTCGCGACGGCATCGTTGTGTGTCGCGTCGGCAGCGAATTGTTCGCACTGACCGACAACTGCTCGCACGCCGACACGCCCTTGAGCGAAGGTCGATTACTTGGCTACGGCGTGACCTGCCCGCTCCACGGGGCTTCATTTGACGTACGTACTGGCGAGCACTCCGGGCCTCCCGCCTGGGAAGGTGTGCCATGCCATTCCGTCACTGAGGCCGACGGCATCGCAGCGGTCGTGCTGGCCGACCCAACTCGCGACAACGGCCCCAGTGCCGATGGCAGCCACATGCAGACGCGCTAACGCGCCAGAAGGCCGAGCCCAGCTCGAACGATTCCACCCGAACCAGCACGACAGAATGAGGACTGACACCACATGGCGACACTGCCGACGACGACCAGCGAAATCACTGCCGAATGGATGACCGAGGCCCTTCAAGGGTCGGCGACGATCCCTGCAGGCGTTACCGTTGCGAAAGTGCTCCTCGATCCGGCGGGCGCCGGGGTTGGGTTCATGGGCGAAGTCGCGACAGTTGGCGTCGTGTACGACGGTGATGCCGGCAATGCACCGACCACGATGATTGCCAAGTTCCCGACCCAGTCGCCCGAGATCCGAGCAATGATGCAGCCGACCCGGATCTACGAACGCGAGCATCGCTTCTACAGCGAACTGGCGCACATGAGCCCGGTTCGGACACCCGCCATTTTCCATGTCACATGCGAGGTCGCGGACGCTGCAGCCGACGAGGCCTACATGCTGCTGATGGAAGACCTCTCCGACCTGCAACTCGGCGACCAAGTCAGTGGCACAACAGTCGACCAGGCCCGCGCAGCCTTGATCGGCTTGGCAGCCCATCATGCGCAGTTCTGGAACGGCGCTGGCATGGAGAACGCCGACTTCATCCCGGTGATCAACGGCCCACTGAATCAAGCGGGTTCGCCGATCTACGAGGCATCCTTGCCCGGCTTCATGGAGGCGTTCGGCACAGCGATCAAGCCGGAGTTGGCCGACTTCGTTGCGGGCTATGCGGCCATGCGGCCCCAGATTCTTGACGAACTGGCAGCAATGCCGCACACGCTTGTGCACTTCGACTACCGGGCCGACAATCTGTTCTTCGACGATGCAGGTGCCGTGGTGGTCATCGACTGGCAAGCAATCAGCCAGGGTGGCGGTGTTGCAGACGTGGCCTACCTGCTGTCGCAGAACCTCACCGTCGACGACCGGCGAGCACACGAGCCCGAACTTCTTCGTGCGTACCACGATGCACTCGTCGAAGCCGGTGTCTCCGACTATGGCTTTGATGTCTTGACGGCCGACTACCGGGTGGGTGTGGGCTGCGGATGGATGATTCCGGTGCTCGCCGTCGGCAGCCTCGACTTCACCAGCGAGCGTGCAGTTGCGCTGTGGACTGCGGTCATCGAACGCGCACAGAGTGCACTGATTGATCACGGGTTCGGCTCATGAGTGGTCGGCTCGACGGCAAGGTCGCCGTTATTACCGGAGCTGCCAGCGGCATCGGAGCGGGCACCGCCCGGATGTTCGTGAAAGAAGGTGCGAAAGTGATCCTCGCCGACATGCAAACCGAAGCCGGTATGGCACTGGCCGACGAACTCGGTGATGCTGCCCGGTTTGCGCAGTGCAATGTGATGATCGAAGACGAGGTTGCAGCCGCCGTCGACCTCGCCGTCTCGGAGTTCGGCAGTTTGGATGTGATGTTGAACAACGCGGGCATCGTTGGCTCGGTTGGCCGGATCTCTGAAACGTCGATCCAGGCGTGGGACAACACGATGGCAATTTTGCTGCGTGGTGTGTTCCTTGGTGTCAAGCACGCAGCGCGAGTGATGCTCACGCAGAACTCTGGTGTCATTATCAACACCTCGAGCACCGCAGGCATCCTCGGCGGGCTCGGACCGCACGCGTACACAGCCGCCAAACATGGTGTGATCGGTTTGACGAAGTCGGTTGCCAACGAACTCGCTCCCAATGGCATCCGGGTGAATGCGATCTCACCTGGCAACACCGTGACGGCGATGACGGCGACGGTCACGAGCGGCGACCCTGGTGCCATCGATGAGACCAGTCACAAGATCGCCGCCGGTTCGCCCCTCGGCTACGCCGGAGTACCCGATGACATTGCCGCAGCAGCGCTCTACCTTGCAAGCGACGACGCTCGATACGTCTCGGGTCATACGTTGGTCGTCGATGCTGGTCAAACGACGGCCGGAATGGTGCCGAACCGGTTCAACATTGGCAGCAGTCGACAGTTTCACGAAGCTGGACGGACGAGCTGAGCAGAGGGTTTTTCGACAAGACGGCCCGAGGGCTACAAGATCAACAGGGCTCAGGGTTTCAAAGGCGAGAGGGTGCGAATCGGATCTGCGCCGTCCCATTTCTTGGAGGCTGTGCGGACCATCTCGTAGAACCCGCGGAGGCGTTCGTTGCCTTCATAGATCTCGATGTGATGACCGAGTTCGAGTCGGGCGTCGTGCATCGCGAATGGCATGCCCGTTGCAGTCTCGGCGTACAACGCTTCCGAACGGCCGCTGGCGATAAGTTCGGCGTGCTCCGCGGCGAAGTTGTCCACCATATGTGCAACGTGATGGATGCCATGCGGGTGCACGAAGGGTTCGGCCTGGCGATCGTGTTGGCAGATCAGCTCAACCATCAGTGATCCCCACTGTCCGTACGCAGACGAATGATCAAACGTAGCTGGTGCTCCGCCGAGCCGTACATTGCGCAACTCAATGTGGTCCAAGACGAAAAATGGGCCGACACCGCGCGTCACCCACCGGGCCGCAGCGGCCCGCACGTCGTCGACGCCGTATGCGATCTGAACCGGTTCTCCAATCATGGAACTCACGGTAGCGAACGGCGGGCCAGGCACCGGTTGTCTGAGCAGTGGACTGGCGACGCTCCAAGGATGCGTCAGGCCGACATCGCACGGCTGCTCGTTGCGTGCCCGGAACCCTCCGACTGTTCGCCGGCACCAGTAAAGGTCGTAGCTTCTTCGAGATGGACGTAGCGATTGCTGGCCTTTTCGATCTTACTGGCAAGACCACTGTGGTTACCGGCGCGGCAACGGGGATCGGCGAGGGCATTGCGCGTCTCCTTGCTGCTGCTGGTGCGGACCTGATCGTTGCCGACATCGACGGTGATGGCGCGCAACGAGTCGCCCGCGACATTGGTGGTACTGCGTTGGACCTCGATGTCACCGACGCCAAGGCGTGCGCTGCAGCACTCGCCCATGTCGGCGATCGCCTCGACGTGTTGGTGAACAATGCTGGTTCGTATCACGAGGCGGGCAGCATTCTCGATCAAAGCGTCGAGTCATGGCAGCGGTCGATCGACATCAACCTCGCGAGCTTGTTCAACTGCTCGAAACCCGCAGCGGCTCGGATGGTCGAACAGGGTGATGGTGGGGCGATCGTCAACATTGCATCGGTCGACGGAATGCTGCCGTGTCTCGGTACCGGCTACGACACTGCCAAGGCAGGGGCGATCCACTTCTCGAAGAGCTTGGCGGTCGACCTTGCGCCCCACGGGATCAGAGTCAACGCGGTCAGCCCTGGTGTCGTGCCAGTGCCCACACTCGACCGCATGCATGCTGGTGAGATCGAACACTTTTGGCCGAAAAACCCATCGTTGTCGGGCCTGATGGGCCCACTGACCACAGGCCGATCCTCGAACGTGCCGCTCGGGAGGAAGGGGACGCCGAACGACATTGCTCATGCGGTGCTCTTCCTGGTGTCGAGCGCATCGAGCTACATCACTGGTCAGAACATCGCCGTCGATGGCGGATGGACGTTGGTGTGAGCGCAGCCATTGACGTCGAGACAGCGTTGCAGGAACTCCTCGACGAACGCGACGTCGTTGCCGTCGCGCTTCGGTACTGCAAGGCACTCGACACGAAAGATTGGCCTGCTTTGAGAACGGTATTTCTCGACGACGCCACGGCACAGCTTGGCCAGCCCCCGACACTCACCGGTGTCGACGCAATCGCCACTCGCATCCGCGAAGCGCTCGAGCACCTTGACGACAGCCAACATCTGGTCGGCAATCACGAAGTACTCGTTGACGGCGACGCTGCAACGCATCGCTGCTACCTCCAGGCGCAACATATTCGCAACGCTGCAGAAGGCGGCCCCAACTACGTCGTCGCCGGTCGCTACGAGGATCATCTGACGCGGACTGCTCAGGGCTGGCGGATCGCGCACCGCACGCTGACGGTTATGTGGACTGATGGGAATGTTGCTGTCGTACGCAGTTGAGCAAGCAATATTGGACAGGTGTCATCGCCGGGCCTTGACGCGCTGTCACGTCTCAGCAGACCAGCGCATGGACCCGCCCATCCCATATTGCTTCAGCACGAGGGCGCGTTGCGGTGTGATTGCCAGAAACGATGTGTCGGGGGAGTTATCTGGCCCGCCCGGAGCAAATGCGCTGAGGTCGTAGTCGAAGACGCCGTCCCAGAGTCGTCGCTTCGTCGCAACGTCATCGTGCAGGGTGGCAGTACCCCAGACTGCGACTCCGTCACCCACTGCAGTCACCTGCCAGTGCAGGGCAACATTTGCGTTGGCAGCTCCGATGCAAATGCCTTCACGCCGTCGAGATCGATGTCATTGGCCATGTCGTACTCCGTCAGTTCGGATTGTTCAGGGTGGGGAATTTTCAGGGGCCATCCCAACGTAGACCAGCTGAGGATTGGTGTCGTTCGTGCCGTTCTTGTTCGGCACGTTGTGGGGCCTGACCGCTTTTTTGTCGTGTTGGTGAGCCTGGTTGGAGATCCTTAACAATCGTTCGGTAATGTCGTCCCAATGTTCAACGCAGTGGTGAAACAGATGGCTGGAACGGATGGCTGAACGTGTCGTCGCCGAAGCCGTCGGCATCACCGAACTCATCGATCTCACTGGCAAGCGGGCGTTCGTCACCGGCGGTGGACAGGGCATCGGGATGGCGATTGCGCGCCGGCTTGTCGAGGCGGGCGCTGTGGTCATCATTGGCGACCTTGATCCGGCGGCGCAAGCGGCCGCTGCCGCGATCGGTGCAGGCTTCGCGGCCTGCGACATCACCGAACCGGATCAGCTTGATGCAGCCCTCGACGTGGTCACCAGTGCTGGCGGGCTCGACATTGTTGTCAACAATGCCGGCATCTTTCCCACAACTGGGCCGATGATCGATGTCACCGATGCGTTCATCCACCGCATGCTCGACGTCAACGTACGCGCCCAGTTCAGTGTCGCCCGCGAGGCTGCCCGACGAATGCAGCATGGCGGATCGATCGTCAACCTCGCGTCGATCGCTGGGCTCGGCGGCGGTGCCAACATCTCGGCCTACAGCGCTTCGAAGGCCGCCGTCATTTCGTTGACCCGCTCCTTCGCCAACGAACTCGGCCCCAGGGGCATCCGGGTTAACGCCATTGCGCCGGGCATCATCGATACGCCGGGTGTACAAGATCAACTGGCCCCGCTGCAGGCTGGCGGGGTCGACATCACGCAGCGCATCGCCGCCAACCCGCTCGGAATCGCCGGCCAATCTGACCACGTTGCCCGAGTCGCCCTGTTTCTCGTTTCTGAGCTCGCCGAGTTCGTGACCGGGCACACGCTCATCGTCGATGGAGGAGCAACCGCATGACCAACCTCTCGAACCCAACGCCGACGATCGACCAACTTTTAGCAATCGAGGCGTGCCGCGAGGCGGCGCGTCGCTATTCGTACGGAGTCGACCGACTCGACGTTGAGGTGATGAAGTCTGCGTACTGGCCCAACGCCACAGACGACCACGGTGTGTTCGTCGGAAATGCCTGGGAGTTTTGCGACCGCGTGGTTGGTTCGCACGGCCGGTGGGCCTGGACTGCGCACGCCATTACCAACCACCGCGTCGAGTTCGATAACGACACGACCGCTCGCGGTGAGATGTATGTACAGGCCACGCTCTTCGACGCGGCCAAGGGTCAACTGTCGACCTTCCACGGTCGATACCTCGACAACTACGAGCGCCGCGACGGCGAGTGGCGCATCTCGCATCGCGTGTGCGTCTACCACGGCGACCACGTGCAACTTATTGGGGATTCAATGGGACTTGACGTTTCAGTGTTCCGCCAGAACAGCTTCGATCGCCCTGCTCGTCAACGACCGATCGGCCCCTGATGCCTCGATTTGCCCAAGAACGTGCCGCCGCTGATCCGACTGGGTTTGCCCTGGTCGACGACGGTCGTGAACTCACCTGGAGCGAGGTCAACGACGCGCTCAACCGCTGTGCGAACAAACTGCTCGACGCCGCTCGATCTGGTGACCTCGGAGCAGCACACCGGATTGCGGTCTTTGCGGAGAACTCAGCCGAGACCGCACTTGCCCATCTCGGGGGCTTGCTCGCCGGGGCCTCGTCGGTGCCGGTCAACTTCCACCTCACGGCGTCGGAAGCTGCCTACATCTTGAGTGATTCGCAGAGCCGGGTGTTATTCGTCGGGCCAGAAACTGCCGAGCGGGGCGTCGCTGCAGCACATGAAGCCGGTGTCGACGTCGTGATTGGATGGGGCTGCGGCGACATCGAGGGCGTCATCGAGTGGGACGCCTGGCTGGCAAGCGGCCGCACGACTCATCCGCCGGACGACGTCGTGCCGCGCCCGAACCTCTTGTACACGTCGGGAACCACTGGGCTACCCAAAGGCACCGAGCTTCCCCCCACGATGTTCGCCGGCGGCAACAACATGGTCGAACACCTCGATGCGCTGGCGCAGGGAGGGTTCTCAGGATTTGGTACCCACCTCGTCGTCGGCCCGATGTACCACACCGGTCCGCTCTCGGGAATGCGACTGTTGTGCGCCGGGGTGCCGTCGGTGATCCTCTCGAAGTTTGACGCTGAAGCAACCCTCGCCGCCATCGACAAGTATCAGACCGAAACGAGCGTGATGGTGCCGACTCACTTCGTGCGTCTGCTTGCTCTGCCCGATGACGTCAAGGCCAAGTACGACGTGAGCTCGATGAAGCTCTTGGCGCACACCGGGGCAAAGTGTCCCGTTGACGTGAAGGCCGAAATGATCAAGTGGTTTGGGCCGGTGTTCAACGATGCGTATGGGGCGACCGAGGTCGGCACCGTGTGTTCTATTGCGAGTCTGGAGTGGCTCGACCATCAGGGCTCCGTCGGTCGATCGGTCGATCCGTTCACGGCGATGATCCTTGACGACGACTTTGAGGAATTGCCTGCCAATACCGAAGGTCCGCTGTACTTTCGCGATGCAACGGGTCGCGGCATCGTGTACCCCAACGATCCCGACAAGACGGCAGCGTCGAATCCGCAGCCCGGCCTCTTCACGCTCGGTGAAATCGGCTATATCGACCCCGATGGTTATGTCTACATCACCGACCGCTTCAGCGATATGGTCGTCTCCGGCGGCGTCAACATTTACCCAGCTGAAGCCGAGCAACTCTTGATCGAGCACCCCGATGTTGCTGATGTGGGTTGTTTTGGGGTACCGCACACCGACATGGGCGAGCAGCTCGTTGGTCTCGTGATACCCGCCGATCCAGCCAGGCCGCCCACTGCTGACGACCTGTCGCAGTGGCTGAGCGAACGCCTGAGTCGTTTCAAATGCCCGCGTGAGTACCACGTGGTCGACGACCTCCTCCGCAGCACGATGGGCAAGATCAATAAACGCAAGCTGCGCGATGCCTGGCTTGCCGGCGACATCCACGAACTTGCAGCCATCCCGAAGCTCTGACCCGAGCTCTGACCCCAGCCCTGAAAGGCGCGACATGACCGAGACCCAGCAACGAGTAGGCGTCGACCCAGCTATTTCAGTCGACGATTTCGCCGCAGCCGCGACCGAGTGGTTCCAGGCGAACGCCGAACCGAAGAAGTCAGTCGGACCAGGCCAGGGGTCAGGACACGGCGCATTCGACGTGTCGGTGTTCGCCGACATGTCGTTCGACGAGGAGCGCGAGCACATCCTCGGCATCGCCGACTGGATCCAGCGCAAGGCCACGCAGGGCTACCACGCCGTCGACTGGGCCGTCGAACACGGTGGCCTCGGGCTCAGCCGTGCGCACGCCCGAGCGCTCGGGCGCATCGAGCGACAGTTCGAGACGCCAGGAACGCATGAACTCGTCAGCGTGACGGTCGGGCTCATTACCTCGACGATTCAGGCGCTGGGGTCCGATGCGTTGAAGGCTCGCTTTATCCAGCCGTTGCGCAGCGCAGAGATTCTGGCGTGTCAGCTCTTCAGCGAGCCGGGCGCCGGTTCTGACCTTGCGGGTCTGTCGACGCGCGCTGAACGAGACGGCGACGAATGGGTGATCAACGGGCAGAAGGTGTGGAGCTCGGGTGCTCAGTTCAGCCAGTGGGGTGAGCTGATTGCTCGGACCGACCCTGACGTGATCAAGCACAAGGGCCTGACTGCCTTCATGTTGCCGCTCGATGCTCCTGGCGTCGAGGTGCGGCCGATTAAGCAGATGAGCGGCGGGTCGTCGTTCTGCGAAGTCTTCTTCACTGACGTTCGCGTTGCTGATGATCTCCGCATCGGCGGCGTCGGCGATGGTTGGAAGGTCGCGACCACGACGCTGAGCTTCGAGCGCGACCATTCCGAGTCGGGCTCCGAAGGTTCAGCATCGGGTGGTTCGTGGAAGCAACTCCTCGGCACAGCCGAGCGGATGGGCCTCACGAACGATCCGGTGACCCGGGACAAGCTCATGCGGGTGTTCATCCACGGTCGTGTCGAGTCGTACACCAACCGTCGCGCTGCCGACCTCGCTCGATCGGGCACGCCCGGCCCCGAGGGGTCGCTTGGCAAGTTGCTGTGGACCGAAGGGATGACATTGATGGCTGAGGTTGTCTCGGGGTTGCTTGGTGCCAAGCTCACTGCCGATACGGGGGAGTGGGGCACGTACGAGTGGAATGAACATCTGCTCGGTGCACCGGGCTACCGGATCGCTGGTGGCAGCGACGAGGTGCAGCGCAACATTATCGGCGAACGAGTCTTGGGATTGGCGCGCGAACCGCGCGCCGACACGGGGCCGTGGACCGACATTCAGCGCTGATCACCGGGTCATCGGTTGGTCAGTCGGGGTCGCCAGCCGCGGCGACGCCTGGCCACAGCAGGTGTGTGAGGTTCTTCGCCACCGTGTCGAGATCGCAGTATTCGTCACCGAGCCACATGGTCGTCACTGTCTGGAATGCTCCGATGACGGCGTAGGCCCACGTGCGAGCGGCGGCGTAATCGAGCCCGGCTTGGGCTCGTGCAGCGGTGAAAAGCTCAAGGAGTTGCTGCGCCGATCGATCGACGAGCCGTCGGAGTTGCTCGGTGCTCTGATCGCTCGCGTTCACGAAGAGGTAAATGTTCCGGTCGGCATCAACGGCGCCAAGGTACCCCCGCACGGCCATCTCGAATCCCGATCGTCCGTCGGTCGCGGAGATCGTGGCACCCCGCACGGCGACGTCAATACGGTCGACCAAGAATTCAGAGAGTGCAGTGACCAGTGCTGCTTTGTCGCCGACGGTGCGGTACAGAATTGGCTTACTCACGTCGGCCTCGGCAGCGATGTCTTCCATCGTGACCAGTGGGCCGTTAGTGGTAATCGAACGCATCGCTGCGGCCAGGAGTTGGGCGCGGTCGGCAACGACACTCCTGCCCTTGGGGCGTCCTGGCCGGCGTCGCTCGAGGGGCGCCTCGGCGGCAATAGATCCCGCGGGCATCGATGCACCATAGCAGCGGCGACGGGCGTCGCAGATTGAACAAAAGAACTATGTACTCTGAGTAAATTGGAGTGCCTGAATCGTGTTACCGTCGCGCCATGACGACCTTTGATGTCTCTGCCACCGATGCGCCCATAGGGGTACTCCCCTGGCACCTCCGGAACAACTGGGCCCCGGTACTCGATGAAGTCACCGACACCGAACTTCGTGTCGAGGGCACCATCCCCACCGAACTCCAAGGCACCTACGTGCGCACCGGCCCGAACCCCGCGTCGGGCAAGTCTGAGCACTGGTTCTTCGGCGACGGCATGTTGCACGGAGTGCGGCTCGCCAACGGTAAGGCCGAGTGGTATCGCAACCGCTTCATCCAAACACCGAACATCTCTGACCCAACCGACGACCCGATGGCTGGCATGGGTGACTTGAGCCGCGGTACCGGCAACACGCACGTCATGGCGCACAACAAGGAACTGCTGTGTCTCGAGGAAGGGCACTGGCCATGGAAGGTTGACGCCGAACTCAACACACTCGGCTATCAGAACTACGACGGAGCATTGACGTGCTCGATGACGGCACACCCCAAGATCTGCCCCGTGACGGGCGAGCTGATCGCCTTCAGCTATCTCAACCCCGAACCGCCATTCCTGAACTACATCCGCGTCAGCGCCGATGGCCAACTGCAGCAGCTTGAGGGCATCGAGCTTCCGACCATGGTGATGATGCACGACTTCAACGTCACCCGGAACTACGTCATCTTCATGGACCTCCCGGTGTGCTTCGACCTTGCAGCCCTTGAAACCGGCCTACCGTTCATGTTCAACAAAGATGCCGGTGCCCGTCTTGGCGTGATGCCCCGCAACGGCACGAACGCCGACGTGCGCTGGTTTGACATCGACCCGTGCTACGTCTTCCATGCCGTCAACGCGCACGAACAGGGGAACAAAATCGTGCTGCACGTCTCGCGCCAACCCGAAGCCTTCGGGGCGAGCAACGACGACTACGCCGAAGTCGGGCGACTGTGGAGGTGGACGATTGACCTCGATGCTGGCGTGGTGACCGAGGAACAGATCGATGATCGCCCTGGCGACTTCGGACGCGTCGACGATCGCATGATTGGCCTCGATGCCAATTTCGGGTACCTCATGGCGATGGCTGGCGAAGGCAACTCCGAAGAACCGGTCTACGGGTCGGCACTGTGGAAGTACGACCTTCGGACCGGTGCCTGCACCGAGCATCAGCTCGGTGCAGGCGTGCGCGGGGCCGAGCCGGTCTTTGCTTCAGCGTCGCCCGATGCTGGCGAAGACGAAGGCTGGATTATCAGCCTGTCGCACGACACGGCATCTGATCAGTCGCGGCTTGTGATCATCGACGCTCAGAACTTCTCGGCACCGCCCGTGGCCACAATCCACCTGCCGCGACGCGTGCCATACGGAGCGCACGGCAGCTGGGTGCCTGACAGCGCCATGCAGTAAGACGCGTCCGATTGCTCATTGCGTCGCGCACGCCACTCGTAGGCGGAATCATCCCGATGGTCGCGCCTCGATGCATTGCGCGATCAGCGTGGTGTGATGCTGACGTTGGTCGGGCCGATCTCGAGCCACTGGTACAGGTGCTCCCAGAAGTGGCGAATTTTGGTTTCGTTGTAGTTACCGAAGACCACCTCTTGGCGCTCTTGGGCCTTCAGGCCCTTCTGTACCAGCGGCAGATTGATTGAATCTTGCTGGAAGATCTTCGCGGTCATCCCGAGTTCGGGCGCCAAGGTCCAGTCGTCGTCGGGCCCGAGCTTGGTGACCTGCGCTGGCTTGGGCCGGTTGTTCTGATCTTTGCAGGGAACGAACATCATGACTTCGAAGATGCATTCGTCGGGATTGTTGCCGTGCGGCCGAAAGCGATAGAAAAGCGCGTTGAACACACCCCAGGGTGACCAGTTGGGAAACACCGAGTAGTAGATCGAGTCCACCATCTCGGCGTCGCTGAAAAGCTCCGGGTCGATCGCATCGCCGTATTGCTTCGTGGCCGTAGCGCGCCGCTGGGCCGCGAGCCAGGCTCGAACCTCACTGGCCGAATCGACACCGGCTGGCGGGTCCGAAACGGTCAGTGGCGTGTCGAGGAGGCCGTCCGGCGTCGGCCCACCGATCCACTTGCACAAATGGGGGTCGGCCTGCGTGATGTTGCCGTCGAGATGGCGTGCTTCATCGTCGAAGAAGCTTTCGTTGTCGTCGAGATCGGTCACCCGGACTCGACCGAGTTCGACGCGCTCGTAGATGAACCCATTCATCGGGTGCCGGAACCGGGCAAATTGTTGGCCGTCGGCCAGGCGCTCGTAGTGAGTCATGCCCGCGAGATGGGGGCTCTCGATGCCCTGTGGAGAGATCGCCCGGGAGAAGTTGCCGTAGGTGTCGTAGCGCGTGTTCGCGTCGCCGAGGGTTTCCATCAATGTCGGATGAGTAGCGACGACGTGGTACGACTCCATGAACGCTTCTTGGCAAGCCTTCCAGTTGACACGCATGATTTTTTCGACGTGCGCGACCTTGATGCGTTGCTCAAACGGGTACTTCTCGAAGTGTTCGTCGAGACCGGCAAGGTGCTCAGACAGCGGTCCTGCGGATCGGTCGGGATTGACGAAGACGAACCCGTGCCACGTCTCGACCAGCGCCTCGGGCAGCGAGAAGTCTTCCTGCTTGACGCTGGGGAAGTCCCACTCGCACGGGATCTCCTTCAGTGAGCCGTCGAGGTTCCAGGCCCATCCGTGGAATGGGCACCGCAGGGCCTTGGCGCCGCGTCCGCTGGCCTCGCGTAACAGGCGGCCGCGGTGGAGGCATGCATTGCGGTATGCCTTGATGCCATCAGCTGTTCGCACGATCAGAAACGACAGGTCGGCAATCTCGTACACGTGGTAGTCGCCCACGTCGGGTATTTCCTCTTCGAGGCACGCCATCTGCCAGATCCGGCTCCACAGCTTTTCGACTTCGAGCGCATGAAAATCAGGAGACGTGTAGTGCGCAGCAGGGACTCGAGTGTTGCCGTCGCTGAGCCCCTCGCGAGACTCGTTGCGCAGCAGATCCGAGACGGGGTGGGAGTCGCCGTCAAGGAGCTCGGTGAGACTGATTCCCGCTGATCGGCTCGTGCCGGTGATGGTCTCGGTCATGTTCGCTCTTTCTGTTTCTTTCTGTGGCCGGCTGGCTGGCCGGCGGGAGGAGTGGCTGTCTCGAGTGGCTTCAGAATTTGGTGAGGAATTCGCCGGAATTGTTGTCAGCCGCGGCGTGGAATGAGCGCATGACGAACTCATTGAGTAGGAGTCGCCCGCGTTCGTTGCCCGGGTCGATGTTGGCGACTGCCACTTGCGTCCATGCTTGGTGGAGCAGGCAGTAGCGGTAGTCGCGCCAGCACGTGGCGAAGTCGTAGTCGACGACTCCGGCCGCCACGAGCTCGTCGTGGTAGTGAGTCACGATGTCGTGTTCCCACGCTCGACGGTTGGCAACGGTGACCGACATGCCGAGGAAGTTTGCGATGTCCCAGGTCCCGACGTGACGAGTGGAGAGTTGGAAGTCGAGCATGGTGACAACGCCATCGCCGGCGCTGCCGCCGAACAGGTAGTTCTCGGCTCGACAGTCGGTGTGGGTAAAGGTTGCCGGTGAGTTCTGTGTCCACCAGTCGAGCATCTGGGAATACCGCGGTGTGAGCTGCCCACACCAGTCGATCACCTGCGGGGGCACGCTGCCGCTCCAGGTGTTGACGAACTCGGCCCAGTTGGCTGCAACAAGTGCACCAGCGCCTTTATACAGGTCGTTGTTCATTGGCGGAAGCCATGTCATTGCATGGAGGGCGTCGGTCTCCCAGTAATCGGAGTGGAGCGCTGCGACGGTACGTGCGATCGCCAGCGATTCCTCAAGCGTCGCTCCGACGACCTGGTCAATCATTGAGCCACCTTCGATTGCTTCGATTACAAGCACGAACGGGGTACCACCATCGGCCATTTCAGCGATGTAGCAGTGCGGAGTTCGAACGGTCAGTTTGGCAGCCACCTGGGAGTAGAAGTTGACCTCCCGTTCGTAGAAACCCATCAACTGACTGATCACGACGTTCTCCGGATGAATCGATTGGCACTTGGCGATGAGTGTTGCTGGTCCGGAGTGTTGATCGGCGTAGGTCAGCGTCAGGCGAGCGACTTCGCCGAGGATGCCGACGCCTTCGCCAATGTGTTCGATCGCGACTTCGACAATGGTGCCAATGTCGTCGTCGAGGTGCTCGTTGAGCCAGTCGACAGTGATCTGGTCAACCTGGGCGGGAATCATCCGGTGGCCTGTACCCGGGTTGCGGTCGTACCGGCTGGCGAGTTGGCGAACATTGCTTCTGAGTCGAACCCGATTCGTGCGTCGGGTGCGATCCGAATAACCACCCGTCCGGGGCTATCGAGATGCGCCACGAAGGCTTCCTGTGCACTGGGGTTTCCCGGCCGAACTTTGGCGGCGAGAACTGGGTAAAAGTCGGTGAGTGTGACGCGATCGTCGAACACTTCGGCATTGCCCTTGTACGTGACGGCCTGGCTGATGCCGATGTCGGTACCGCGACTCGAGATGGCTACCGCCACACGTGGCCGGGCCTCGATGGCTGGAACTCGTTTGCGCCGACGAGTGCACGTCAGCCAAAAGGCATCGTCGCGGAACACAAAGTTCATGATGACGCCGACGGGATCGCCGGCCTTGGTACTCCACATGAAGGTGCATTCGGTCTGAGAGTCGAGCAACGCCTGTTCACGTTCGCCCGACAGCGTGAACATCGAAACATCCTCGTAGCTGTCGACGTGGTCGTTCGATTCTCCGTCGGTCACGGCGTTCTCTTTCGCTTGGTCACGGAGTTGTCAGGGTCCGTTGGGTGGTGGTTACTGAATACGGGTTAAGTTTCGCAGCTAGAGCTTGATCACAACGAAGGGGACACACAATGGCAGATGTAACACGAGGCCTTGACCGGTGGATCACCGACACCGAAATCAGCACACGCTTCCCGTATTACACGCGGGCAAATGCCGACGAGGTCGGCCCAGAGCCGTTCAGCCCGCTGGGTTGGAGCCTCGGATGGGTCCAGGGTTGCATCCCCGGCGTTGCGAAGGGTTTTGTCGCGTTCGGCGTGCTCGAGCCCGATGAGTTCGCGGTCGACCCGCCCGAAGTGTTCGGCAACTGGGGCGGCTACTTCTACAACCAACTTTCGCTGCCCCGCGTCATGGGTGTGCGGATGCCGGGAGCGAGCCCTGAGGCGATCGACCTCGCCTACTTCGGTGACCACCCAGGCGTCCCGGCCTATACCCCTCACCCTGCCGACGAGAACGAGGCCCAGAGCGCCAAGCTGGTCGAAACAATGGGCTGGGCGATGAGCACCGATGGCTTCCCAGCCCAAGAGGAGGCATCGCGCTCGGCGATGCGAGTGGTTGACGAACGCCCCGATCTCGCGTCGTTGACGAACACCGAACTCGTCGCCCGCGCTCGGCAACTTGCCGGCCCAGAGCTCGATGCAGCGTGGACGGCCTACTGCCAGTCGGCGCTCGGCGCATCGCTCGGCCCCGGAGCGGTGCAGGCAATCTGCGGAGCGCTCGGCCGCGGCGCCGACGCTGTAAAAGTCATGACGGCGGTCGGCGGAATCGAGTCTGCCGATGCGCCGGTCGCAATGTGGGAGATCTCCCGCACGATCAAGAGTTCACCCAGGCTGATGGCCGAGTTCGACGCCGGTGTCGATGGTCTCCTCGAACGGCTCCACGCATCTGCTGATCTCGAAGCCGCAACCTTGCTTGGGCAATGGGACAACCTCATTGCGCATCACGGACATCGCGGGCCCAACGAGTGGGATCTTCGAGCGCATTCCTGGACGACGAAGCCGTCGATGCCGTTGGGCATGCTCGAGCGTCTGCGCCATCAGGACGACAGCAAGTCGCCCGCTGAGGCGCACGCTCGGGGTGTCGTGGTGCGCGAACAACTCACCGTCGAGTTGTTGGCCCTCGTCGATGGTGATCCCGAGGCCCACGGCGGTCTGCAAGCCGGTATCCGCTCGGCCAGTGTTTTTTATGGCCTGCGCGAAATGGGTAAGAACGCTTGCATTCGTCTCATTCACGAGGCAAAGCTGGCTGTGATGGAAATCGGCCATCGCCTGGTGGCCGACGGCGTGATCGACGAGGTGCAGCAGATCTTCATGCTGCTCGACGATGAGGTCGACGACTTTCTCGCCGATCCGACTGCCATGAGCGCCCTCATTCGCGAACGTGACGCCGTCTTCCAGCATTTGGCCACGCTCGATCCGCCCTACATCGTCAAACTCGAAGAAGGTGTCCCACCGATCTCCGCGTGGCCCGAGCGTGGCGCCAGCGGAAGTGAACCGGCTGCTGCCGGCGACGTGCTCCAGGGGGCCATGGGCTCGCCCGGTGTGGTCACCGGCGTCGCACGTGTCGTCCTTGACCCGTCCGATCCCGGTGCGATCGGCCCTGGTGACATCATGATTGCTCCCACCACCGACCCGTCGTGGGTCCCACTTTTCTTGGCTTCCGAAGGCGTCGTCGTCAATGTCGGCGCCGTCGCGAGCCATGCCGCCATCATGTGCCGCGAACTTGGCATCCCGTGCGCTGTGTCGGTGATTGATGCGACGAGCCGCATACCTGACGGCGCCACCATCGAAATCGATGGTTCGACCGGTGTTGTCACGATCGTGTCGGTGCCATGAGCAACAGCACCATCAAAATTTCGGTGTTCGGTACAGACCGGACACACAACGGTGAGGCAGCAGCTACGTGACCGACACGATTCTTGGCCGCTTTGCCCTTGGTGACGGAGTTGCGGTGGTGACCGGTGCGGGCCGAGGGATCGGCGAGGGGATCGCGATCGGACTCGCCGAGGCTGGCTGTGACGTCGTGCTCACGGCACGTCGCGAGCCAGAAATCAACGCGGTGGCTGAACGAGTTCGGGCGCTTGGTCGGCGGGCGCTCACCATTGCGGGTGACATCACCGATGGGTCGTTCGTCGATGAACTCGCCGACCGCGCCAAGGCCGAGATGGGGCGTGTCACGCTGTGGGTCAGTAATGCTGGCGGTGCCGACGACCGCACTCCACGGCACCTCTCGGACATGCCCGACCGGCAGTGGGACTACCAACTCGACGTCAACCTTCGAGCCGTTTTTACCGGAGCGCGCGCAGCAGCGCGCGTCATGGACGACGGGGGTTCGATCATCAACATCTCCTCCGGCGCGGCGTTGAAGGGTTCGCCGAACAACGGGCCATACGCCGTGGCCAAGGCAGGAGTCGATAGCTTGACCCGAACGCTGTCGATCGAGTTGGCACCTCGCCGCATCAGGGTAAATGGCGTCGCGCCGGGACCGGTCCCGACGGAGGTGTTCATGGAATTCTTCGGAGCATCCGAGGAGGATCTCCCCAAGTTGGCGCAGCAATGGGGCGTCCCCCTTGGTCGACTCGGAACACCCGAGGACGTCGCCAACGCTGTGGTCTTTCTTGCGTCGCCAGCGGCATCGTGGGTGACAGGGCAGACGCTGCTCGTCAACGGAGGCAATCGGTAGTGCCCGACATGACCGCGGCGCAGGTCGACGACTTCCTCGGCGCTGCGGCCCAGCACTACCTCGGCAACGACGCAGCGCCTTTCTTAGCGAACATCAGTCAGGCCTTGGTCGCTGGCCGCCGCTGGGTCGGCTTCGAACTGTCGCCGACCACCACGTCTGCACGAATTCAATCGCTGGGTTCACTACCAGGGCACGACGGAGCGATGTCGTGAACATCGACACGGGGCTGAGTGAGAACTGGGCAACGCTGTGGGAGGCGTTTGCCGATGCTCAGCCCGACCAGACCGCGGTGGTCATCGGTGAAATGACCTTGACCTGGCGTCAGCTCGACGACCAGGCGGCACGGCTGGCAGCGGCACTGGGTGAGCGCGGCGTCGAGGTGGGGACGCGTATTGCTCAACTGATGTACAACTGCCCCGAGTACCTTGAGTCCGCGTACGCAGCGTTTAAGTCCAGAGCGACGCCGGTCAATGTGAACTACCGGTACAAGGCTCCAGAAATCGCCTACATCTGCGACAACGCCGGAGCCGAAGTGCTGGTGTTCCACGGCTCCTTGGGTGAACGTGTCGCCGATGCAGCATTGACGATGTCGACAGTGCGGGTGCTCTTGCAGGTCGACGACGGCGCGCCGCTTATCGCGGGCGCTGAGTGGTACCACGAGGTGGTTGCTGCATGTGAGCCAGCTCCTCGCATCGAGCGGTCGGGCGACGACACACTGATGCTGTATACCGGCGGGACCACGGGGAACCCGAAGGGTGTGGTCTGGCGTCATCTCGATTTATTTGGCGGTTTGGCATCAACGGCCTATTCCTCCGCGGGCATCGAGATTCCCTCCACGGTCGAAGACGTCGGTCGAATTGCTGCCGAACTGCGCGCGCGGGGTGAGAGCCCTGTGATGCTGTGCGCTCCTCCGTTGATGCACGGCACGGCGCTTTTCCTCGCAATCGGTGCGTTCGTTATGGGTGGCACCGTGGTGTTATTGGGTGGGAGGTCGTTCGATGCCGATGAGCTGTGGAACTTGGTCGAGCAGCACCGAGTCACTCAGATCTCGTTGGTTGGCGATGCGTTTGCCCGTCCACTGAACGCCGCCCTCGACGCGGCCGAGGCAGACGGCGTTCTTCGCGACCTGTCGTCGGTGAAGCGGATCGTCTCGACGGGCGCGACACTGTCTGCCGAGCAGAAGCGAGGCCTGATGAGCCGGGCGACGAACGCAATGATCTTCGACATGATCGGCGCATCGGAAGGCGGACCGTTCGCTGTCTCGATGACCATGCCGGGTGACGAACCTCCAGAAACGGCTGTCTTCACCGCGCCACCGAACGTCGTCACCATCGACGATGCAACGGGGCTGCCGCTGCAGCGGGGCAGTTTGACGCCCGGCATGTTGGCAGCTGCGGGGGCTATGCCGCGTGGCTACTGGCAGGACGAGGTGAGAACCGCGGAGACGTTCCGCTTCATCGATGGGGTGCGCTACACCGTGCCGGGCGACTACGCCCTGATCGCCGAGGACGGCACCGTGACGCTGCTGGGCCGCGGCTCGGTGTGCATCAACTCGGGCGGCGAGAAGATCTATCCCGAAGAGGTCGAGGTAGCCGCGCGGCGGCATCCCAACGTGGTTGATGCAACGGTGGTGGGCGTCCCTCACGAGCGTTTCGGTGAGACGGTCGTCCTGGTCTGTTCAGTGTCGACGCCGACCACTGCTGACGCCATCATTGCCACGGTCAAAGAGTTGATCGCCGACTACAAAGCACCGCGACGGGTGGTATTTGTTGACGAGGTGTACCGGGCCCCGAATGGCAAGGCTGACTATCGTTGGGCTCGCGAACAGGCCATTGCCTGACTCGCCGGACTATGTCAGCGCAGCGCCCCACCATTGCTCGAACGCCGGAAGTGCGACACGGTCAACCAGTTCGACGATCAAGCCGCTCGGCGGCTGCAGGTACGTGAAGACGCCGTATCCGGCTCCGTCGCCAGGGTCGCGATGGGCGCCGAGGAGTGTCCATCCTTGGGCAACAAGTGCATCAGTCTCAGCGACGACATCGTCGACCCATACACCGACATGGTGCGCGCCGTCACGGTCGTTGCCGTCCCAGAAGCTGCCGGGCGGGCCCTCCAACAGCTCGATGTGTTGCGGTCCAACGGCTGAGTAGGTGTACTTCAGATGGATCAGCTGGAGGCCTGCGTCGGGGGTCCACAACGCTTGTTCGCGGTTCTCGCGACACTCCGACCAGGTGAGTCCCAGGCTCGAACCGAGTTCGTCCATGGCGTTGGCGAGGTCGGGGACGCGAATGCCGAGGTGGAACGTGTCTTGGTAGTCGATCATGGTTCAGCCCGCTGGCGTGTTGAGCGCGACCGGGTCGCCGAGGAGTTCGACGATGGTCTTGCAGAACGCGGCGGCGGGAGCTCCGTCGAAGGCTCGGTGGTCCCAAGTGAGGCTGAGCGTTACGCGGGTGATGGTGGAGACGCCGCCGGACTCGTCGAGCACGACGTCGTCGCGTAGTCGCCCGACACCGAGAATCGCCGTGTTCGGCGGATTGATGACTGGCGTGAACCCGTCGACGCCAAACATCCCGAGCGTGCTGACCGAGAATGTGCCACCCTCGAGCTCGGGCAATGTGAGCGCACCGGCTCGCGCTGCCTCAGCGAGCCGCGTCGATTCGGCGCTCAGCGAGTCGAGGGATCGTGCAGCCGTGTTGGTGATAACCGGAACGATCAGCCCTCCGTCGAGAGCAACCGCCATGCCAACGTGGACAGTTGGCAGCAGTGCGATGCCATCGTCGGTGACCTGGGAATTAGCAATGGGGTGCGCCACGAGCGCTCGAGCTGCCGCCGCGATGACGTAGTCGGTGTAGCTCGGTGCAGGGCCCGCTGCTTTGCGCATGATGCGGTCGGCGACTACCGCGTCGAGGTCGGCATCCATCTGCAGGGTGAGCTGCGCCATGTCGCGAAGTGAACTGTGCATGCGCTTGGCGATTGTGCCGCGCATGCCGCTCAACTTGATGACGGCGGTCGGGTCTTGTGTCGCAGGTTGGAGCGCGACTTGGGCCGGTGGCTGCACAGGAGGACGGGCAGCGCCGACCAATGTGTTGATGAGCCCACGTACGTAAACAGCAACTGCATCCTTGGTGACACGACCTTCGATGGGATCAACAGGTATCAACGTCAGATCGACGCCGACGAGATCAGCGAGTTGTCGAGCCGCAAATGTTGCGGCAACTCCTCCGCCAGCTACGTGGACGGTTGTGACGGGACGAGCCGCAACGTCATCAAGGTCGGCGGCGACGATGCGTCCCTCCGGTCCGGTGCCGCGCAAGGTGCGCAGATCGATCGAGCGCTCATCAGCGAGACGCTTTGCCAACGGTGAGGCGATGATGCGACCAGTGCTCGCTACCGCCGTTGGTCGGGCGACTGCGGGTATTGGCGTCGTCGGAGTTGCTGCCGTGGTCGCTGTGGTGCTCGCGGGTGGGGAGGAACTACTGACATCACTGGCGGGGGCATCCTCGCCGTCACCCAGGAACCATCCGATGCGTTCGCCGCACACGAACGTGTCGCCGGCCTGCCCGACAATATGGAGTCGCCCGGTTTCGGCAGCGTCGACGTCGGTTTCGGTCTTGTCGGTCTCGATGCGCAGGACAGCCGAGCCGGCCGTGACCGTGTCTCCGTCAGCGACGAGCCATTCGGTGATCGTGCCTTCCTCCATCGTGAGCCCGAGCTTGGGCATGACAAATTCAGTCGCCATGGGGGACCTTTCTCGCGGTTGTGCAGATCGCGGGGCGATCGAAGAGATGGTTGAGTGCGGCGAATGACAGCGTTGCGTCGACGTCGATGAGGTGCGGGCCTGAGCGCTCGATCGACACGGAGATCGTTGCATCGGCAGACACCGGTGTGTTCCGTTCCCCGTCGTAGGCAAGGACACCGCCCCCAGGGAGATTGACGGGGATTCCGTCGGCGAGCGGTTCGACCGATTCGACGTCGAGTGTGGCGAAGCTTCCGGGGGCGAGCGGCACGCGCACTCGTCGCCCACGCGGACCCAGACGGATCAACACGCCGCCGGGAGCATTGCGGTCGACGGGGTGAACGCGGCCGGCGATGCTTGCGAGCCCAGTGCTGGCCGGGTTGGCGATACACGCGACGACCCAACGAATTGACGCGGGGTCACTGACCGCTCGGGCGCCCACAAACGCGGTGCCAATGAGCGCAGCCTCGACGAGGGCATGATCATGTTCGATCGTGGCGGCGGACGGCTCGCGGATTGCCAGCAAGACTCGCTTCGACTGTCGCGCGACGACCTCGACGGCGACTGCGTTTGTGGCAACGAGCGCAGCGGCTACCCCCGCCGTTGTGCCATCGACGGTGGACGGATAGACGTTGTTGGTGCCGGTGGAGAGTGCGATGAGCGGAGCGCCAGGCCAGCCGGTGGCGACGTCGCGGCATGTACCGTCGCCGCCGAGCACCACCACGGTGCCGACCTGCTGTTTCCACATCTGGCGCGCCGCGGCCACGGTGTCGTGGTGTGAACCCGTGCAAGGACTTTCGACGAATTCGATGTTGCCGCCCAGCCCTTCGGCGGAGCGTTCGGCGAGGTGATGCGTGTCAGTGCTGAGGAGCACTCGCTCGGCCCCCTGTTCGATCACGCCGGCGATCACGCGCCGCATGATGCCAATCTTGACCGAGTCGGACGTGTGCCCAGCCGCTGAGACCAGTCGTCGGATGTCCTTACCCGCATGCGGGTTGACGATGATCCCAACGGTCGACATTGAGACGGTCAGACTCCCGGGCGAGCGACGACGCCGCGAATTGCTGCAGTGATGTCGTCGGGGGACGGGAGGTAGTGCTGCTCGAGTACCGGGCTGAACGGAACGGGTGAGAAGGGTGCCCCCACACGTGCGACCGGAGCGTCGAGGTAGTCAAACGCCTTTTCCTGAATCTGTGCCGTGACTTCCGCGCCGAGCCCGCCGAACTTTACGGCCTCATGGACCACGACGACACGGTTGGTCTTGCGGACCGACTCGACGATGGTCGCCGTGTCGAGGGGTTGCAAGGTCCGCGGATCGATGACCTCAACACTGATGCCTTCGGATTCGAGCGAGTTGGCAACGTCGAGGGCGTCATTGACCATTTTGCCCCAACTGACCACCGTGACGTCGGTACCTTCACGCAGCACGTTCGCTTTGCCGAGCGGGATGGCGTACGGCTCTTCAGGCACCTCGCCCTGCATGCCGAGCAAACGCTTGTGCTTGATCATGATCGTCGGGTTGTTCTCACGGATGCACGATGTCATCAGCCCCTTCATGTCGTAGGGATTCGAGGGATGCACGACGATGAGCCCAGGAATGTGGCAGAGCAGCGCTTCGAGGCTCTGGCTGTGCTGCGCCGCCGCCGAGAGGCCACCGCCGCCGCCAGTGGTGATGGTGAGTGGAATGGTGGCCGAGCCGCCGAACATGTACTTCAACTTCGCGGCTTGATTGACGATCTGGTCGAACGCCACACAGATGAAGTCCATGAACATGATGTCGACGATGGGTCGCAGCCCGGTCACGGCGGCACCGACACCCAGCCCGATGATCGCCTGTTCACTGATCGGGGTGTCGACGACTCGATCTTCACCGAACTCAGCCTGGAGGCCGGCGTACGACTGGAAGACACCGCCGAAGGCGCCGATATCTTCGCCCGCGCAGAACACGTCGGGGTTGGCAGCCATTTCCTGGCGGACCGCCTCGTTGAATGCCTGGACGTAGCCGAGCTTGCGAGTCATGATGCTGCTCCGGTCAAATCTGGCGATGGCGTTGCGCTGTAGACGTCGACGAGTATCTGGTCGGGATCAGGGAGTGGGCTGTCTTCGGCGAACTGGATAGCGGTGTCGATGTCGGCACGCAATTCGGCCCAGATGTCGTCGAAGTCTGAGCGAGTCGCCGTGCCCGCTTCGATGAGGCGATCCTCGAACGTGAAGATCGGATCACGTTCTTTCCACTGTTCGACCTCGGTGTCGGTGCGGTACTTCAGGCCGAGATTCTGGACGCCGTGGTGGTTGTAGAAGCGGTACGTCTTGGCCTCGATCATCGATGGTCCGTCGCCGCGTCGTGCGCGTGCAGCGGCCTCGACAGCAGCTTCGTGTACAGCGACCACATCCATCCCATCGACGATGACGCCGGGCATGCCGTAGCCAGCTGCCCGGTCGACGATGTCGGTGATGGCCATGGTCTTGTCGCGCGGCGTGAACTCGCCGTATTCGTTGTTTTCGCAGATGAACAGCACCGGGAGTCGCAACGCACACGCCATGTTGGCGGCCTCGTGGAATGCGCCGATGTTGGTCGAGCCATCACCGAAGAACGCCGCCGAAATATTGCCGTTTTTCTTGTACTTGTTTGCGAATCCGGCGCCGACCGCAATGGGTGTACCGGCACCGACGATGCCATTGGCCCCGAGCATGCCGACGTCGAGGTTCGAGATGTGCATCGAACCGCCCTTACCTTTGCAGTAGCCCGTTGCTTTGCCCATCAGTTCGGCCATCATCTGGTTGAACTGGCCACCTTTTGCGACGAGGTGGCCGTGGCCGCGATGTGTCGAAGTGATCTGATCGTCATCGCTGAGAGTGGCACAGACGCCTGCGGCCACCGCCTCTTGGCCAACGTAGAGATGCAAGAAGCCCGGCAACCTGGCCGACTCGGCCAGCTTGCCAGCCGCTTCTTCGAAGAGACGGATGCGCACCATGCGGCGATGCATGTCCATCAGGGCATCTTTTGAAAGTTCCATCAGCGGCTCAAGATGGTGACGCCGCTGATACCCGGCGCGCCGTACACGTGGGTGTACGCAACCTTCGGATTGTTCGGAACCTGCCGCTTGCCGGCATCGCCGCGAAGCTGCAACACGTTCTCGTACACCTGGCGCAGGCCCGAGGCGCCGATTGGTTCGCCGTTCGCGAGGCAGCCACCGTCGGTGTTGACCGGCAGGCGACCGTTGATCTCGGTCTCTCCGTTGGCGAGCATGTGTTCTTGTTCGCCGTGTTCGCAGAAACCGTTCTCGGCCATGTGCATGATCTCTGCACCCGACTCGGTGTCTTGGAGTTGCGCGACGTCGATGTCTTGGGGCCCGATGCCGGCCATCTCGAATGCGGCCTTGGCGGCATCGGAGGTCGGGCCGGCATTCCGGTCGAGCGCGACCGACGGTGCGAGCACCTCGAACGAACCGAACTGGCGCGTGCGCATCGTTGCGGCCTTCAGGTAGATCGGCCGATCGGTGTACTCCTTGGCCTTGTCGGCACGGCACACCACCATTGCCACGCCGCCTTCGCCGGGTGAGCAGAACATGTACTGCGTGAGCGGCCATGACAACATCAGTGAGTCGAGGACCTCTTGCTCGCTCATGGGCGTGCGGCGCCACGCCATCGGGTTGATGGCGCCGTTACGAAATGCCTTGGCCGCGACGCGTGCGAGTGTCTGCTGGGTGATGCCGTACTCGTGCATGTAGCGCGTGATCTTCATGCCGAAGAACTGTGTGGTGAGTGCAAGCCCCGAGCCGCCGTACCAGTCTTTGCCGCGCGGACCCTTGATGCGGAACGCTCCCTTTTCGTGTTTGTCAAACCCGATCGCGATGCCGATGTCGGCGGCGCCCGACTTGATCGTGTTGATCGACTGAGACAGGGCGGTGCCGCCTGTGGCACACCCGTTCATCACGTTGGTGAACGGCAGGCCAGTCAGGCCGACGCGACTGACCATGGTGTCGGCAGCTCCGGAGTCCATCGAACCGCCCACGGCGAACTGCATTCCGGACCACTGTTGGCCGCAATCAGCAAGCGCGCGCCGCACGGCGACGACACCCATGTCCATACCTGATACGCCGTCGTGGCGACCGAATTCGTGCATTCCAATTCCAACGATCGCGACGTCGTTCATGACTGGCCTCCTGGTGAAGTGGGTGTAAATGCGTACGTGACGACGGTGTTGCCGTCGTCGTCGACGGCGAGTGGTTCGAGGACGATTTCCATCGCCATCCCGATCTTCAGTTGCTTGGGGTCGGCAACGGTGAGGCGGGCCTCGACGCGGACTTGACCGGGGAGCTCGACGTATCCGACGCCGTAGGGGACGAAGTCGTCGCCGACCGGCCCGAGGTAGGGAGGCGCCTTCGGAGGGAAGGCCTGAACCGTCCACGACCACAGGGTGCCGGTGGAGGCGAGTTCGATGTCTTCTTGCTGGTCGAACATGCAGCGCGGGCAGCCTTGTTGGCGTGGAAACATGTGGTTGTCGCAGTTGGTGCAACGGCTGCCAAGCAATACGGGCTTACCGTCGACGATATTGAAAATGCCGTCAGCGACGGCAATGGTGTTGGGCATCTCGCTCCTGATACTTAATGGTCGTTCAGTTAAGAACAATAGCATTCGATCTCGCTGAATTTCGCAGCGAAGCGGACAGGCGCGAGGCCTACCGTGTGCCGAGCCAACCGTCGATCAGCGCAGCCATTTCGGTGTTGAGCGCAGATGGCTCGACGCCGAGGCCAGTCACTGCGTCGACATGTGTTGCGCCGAGCAGTAACAGGTAGTAAATGTGGACCTGAGCAGGTGTGAAGCTGGCCCGTTCCTGCAGTCGGCGGCCGTTGTCGCGCTGCCATTCGGCAAGAAACACAGCGACCTCGGGCTGGCGGTGTGCGGCATTGTGCAACTCGGACAGCAGCACCCGGGTCCGAGCGAAGCTCGGCGCCAGAAACTGCTGAACGACACTGCGAATGCTGACGGCGTGACGCAACCGAACGCTGCTGATTTTGTCGAGTTCGTGTTTGCATGCCTCGACGAGCAGAGCAGCCTTGCCATCGAAGTGGCCGTAGACGGCGGGGGTCGACACCTGCGCGCGGCGCGCAATATCTGACAAGGTGACGCCTTCGTATCCAAATTCGATACATGCATCGACGGCGGCCTGCAGCAGCCGGTCGCGGGTGGGGATGCCGTTCTCGTCCACTTTTGGTGGCCGCCCGATTCGTCCGGTTGGTACAGCGTCGCTTTCAGTCATGTTCATCTTTTCTCTCAACGAAGATGCTGACACGGCCGCCGCCTTCAGGCGACCTGGCCGCGCGCCCAGCGCAGTGAGCGGCGGAGTAGCTCGAAGTACGCAGGCTGCTCCCACGACCCGCGTTCGATCTTGGGGTAGTAGTCGACGGCCGGCGCCATGTCGTAGTGGCTGCGGCAGTGGCCGAGCGTGTTGTAGAGCACGGCCCCGGCGCCCAACTCGCGGAGGTACATCACGAGGTGTTGCCCGGAGCCCGCGGTCCAATCGTGTTCGACAAACCCACGCGCGTCGCCCAACCAGGTGGTGTGGAGGAGCGGCACGAGTGCAGCTCGGTCGGCATGTTCACTGAGGTACAACTCGTCATCGGTTTCAAAGGGTTCGATCCCTGCAACGAGCCAGTGATCTGGCGCGGCAACCTCGACGAGGTAGGGGGTAATCGGAGGGTGGGCGACGAACTGCGAACCGAGCGTGTCGGCCCAGAGCGGGAACACTCGTGGAGCGTCGACGCCGTTTGGGGTGCCGATGTCGAGCGCCGAGTTCGTGCCGTGCAGCGCAATCCAGCGCCCGCCGCCCTCGACCCACGTGCGGATCGTTTGCTGTGCTCGTTGAGACGGGCGGACATTGCAGGTGTAACTGACGAGGATTGACCCGGCAGCGATTGCCTCGGCGTCTTCGTAGTCGGGTTGCACGCGCACGCGAAACTCGTCGTGCTCACCGAGCAGTTGCAACAGTTCAAGGCGCGCGAAGTCGATGTCGTGGTACATCCCGCCGGCGACGAGGGTGACGTCGATGCGGGTGCCGGTTGTGTCGCTCATCGCCGACCTCGGTCAGAAATCGATGCGCTTGAGGAATCCGCCGTCGACGGTGACGTTCACGCCGTTGACGTGTCGGGCGGCATCGCTGGCGAGGAAGGCAACGACGTTGGCGACGTCTTGCACCGTGCCGAGATGACCTTGCGGGTGAACCTTTTCGGTGGCCTCGTAGAATTCGGTCATGTTGTCTTTGATCATGTTCCAGTCGCCGCCTTCGACGAAGATCGGCCCCGGCGAGACCACGTTGCAACGCACGCCCTTGGCGCCGAGCACCTGAGCCTGGCCGAGGGTCCAGTTGGTGACCGCCGACTTGAAGGCGCTGTAGCTGTTCGAGCCGGATGCGAAGTGCTCAGCGGTGGCTGTCGTGCCGATGCTGATGACGGCGCCGCCGCCTTCGGACAATGCTTCGCTGGCCGCGCCGACGCCGCGGACCATGGCCATCAGATCGATGTTGAAGTTGTTGATCCAGTTTTCGATCTTGCGAGCCGGCTTGCCCGAGGTGTTGTGGACGTAGATGTCGATGCCCCCGAGTTGTTCGGCAGCCGACGCGACCCAAGCTTCGACCGCGTCGCCGTCGGCGGCATCAACGGATGCACCGAACACGTTGCCGAGCGCTGACATTTCTTCGACTGCAGCTTCGACGCCTGCTGCATCGCGAGCACAGATTGCTACGGAGACGCCCTCGGCGAGCAACGTTTCGGCGACACTGCGGCCGATGCCCTTCGTTGCGCCGGTGATCACTGCCTTCTTGCCGCTGAGTCCGAGGTCCATTGTTGTCTCCTACCTAGTTGGCTGCAGCTGAAGTTGGCCACAGCAAAAGCGATTGCTCGCATCTGTGGAATATTACCGAATGAGTCTTAAGTTTCTCTAGCCGGACGTCTAACGTTTGCGTATGGCAGGCGACGCATACAACACGATCCAGCGATTCTGGGAGATGCAGGACCAGGGTGACTACGCGCCACTCGCGGCACTGTTCGCGGACGATGCCGAGGTCGTCGACCCGGTGTACGGCACCTTCGTTGGTGGGGAGGCGATCGCAGGGTTCTTCACGATGATGAACTCGGAGATGGCGAAGGCTGGTGCCACGTTCCAGCTGGTCGAATTGTCGGGTGACGACGAGACGGCGTGGGCCCAGTGGGCTGTCAAGACGAAGAACGACGACGGCAGCGACCGTGTGCGAAACGGCGTCGGTGTCTACCGGGTCCGAGATGGTCGGCTCACCTACTACAAGGACTACATGAACTCATGAGTCAGCGAGTAGCGATCGTGACCGGCGCGGCGTCGGGCATCGGGCGTGCGGTCATCGCGTCGTTCGTTCGGAGCGGCGGGTCTGCCGTTGCTGTGGATCGCGACGCCGACACACTGCGTTGGGTTGTAGACGACGGTCTGGCCGATCGTGTGGCGGTCGTTGTGGGTGACGTGACGTCCAACGAGACCAATGTGGCCGCCGTCGACCTGGCGCTCGAACGCTTCGGGCGGCTCGACTCGGCGATCTTCAATGCGGGGGTGTCGATGGGCGGCGGCCTTCTCGATTTGCCGATGGAAGACTTTGATCGGGCGATGAACGTCAACGTGCGCGCTGTGGCGCTGGGCATCCGGTCGGTCACGCCCGCAATGCGAGCTGCCAGTGCGGGGCGCATCGTCGTCACTGCGTCGACCTCGGGCATCGGGGGCGATCCAAACATGTGGGCCTACAACACCACGAAGGGTGCAGTGATCAACCTTGTTCGAGCGGCGGCGATCGACCTCGGGCCCGACGGCATCACGGTCAATGCGGTCTGTCCTGGGCCAACTGAGACTCCGATGACCTCGCGTCTTCAGTCGCTGCCCGAGGCGCACGAAGAACTGCGCCGCACCATCCCGCTCCAACGATGGGGGCAGCCCGAAGAGATCGCCGCGATGATCGTGTTCCTTGCCTCGCCCGAAGCATCGTTTGTCAACGGAGCGATCATTCCCGTTGACGGTGGGATCACGGCGAGTACCGGCCAGTTCCGGCCGCGTGCGTCTGGCGCCTAGCTGAATTCGGTGGGCTGCTGATGGCCCAGTACACCGAAACGAAATTCAGCCGGTGACACCGAGAGCGCGCCGCAGCGCGGCCATCTCGTCGCGGCGCCAGCGCTGGGAGGCGTCGGCGTGCGGCACCATGGTGTCTGACCCGTGGAATGCCCCCGGATACACGTGCAACTCGACTGGCACGCCAGCTCGGAGCATCGCTTGGGCGTAGCTGATGTCTTCGTCGAGGAACATATCGAGTTCGCCGACGGTGACGATCGCGGGCGGGAGGCCGGCCAGGTCGGTGGCGCGTGCTGGTGCCGCGTACGCGTCGACGCCGTCAGTGCCATTCTGGCCCGCGAGGTAGGCACCCCACCCGGTGAGGTTTGCGGGCCGGTTCCAGACGCGGGTGTCGGTGATTTCGTAACTCGAAGGTGTCTCATTGCGATCGTCGATCATCGGATAGCGCAGGAGTTGGAAACAGGGTTGGGCGGTGCCTCTGTCGCGTGCTCGCAACACCAACCCAGCCGCGATTCCTGCACCGGCGCTCCCGCCACCGAGCGCGATGCGGTTGCTGTCGACACCGAACTGGTCGCTCTGGCCGACGAACCATTCGAACGCTTGTGAGCAATCGTCGAGCGGCGTCGGATAAGGGAACTCAGGTGCGAGCCGATAGTCGACAGATGCGACGACGATATTCAGTTCGTCTGCGATCGCAGCGCAGTGAGCGTCATCCATCCCAACGTCGCCAAGCACCAAACCGCCACCGTGAATCCAGTACAGCGCGGCACCTGTCGGTGTGGGCGGGCGGTACGTTCGAACAAGGATCTGATGGCCATCGTCCGCATCGACATGATGGTCGTCGACGGTGACAGTGCTGGGGAGTTCCACCGGAACTGCGCCGAACAACTCGGCGATTCTGACACGTGCTGCGTCGAGGTTGCTGAGATCGAGGAGATCCAGTGGAAAGAACCCCAAAATTTCACGGTGGGTGTCGTCGAGTCGTTCGTTGATGTCCATGTTTGACTTCTTTCAGCGGGGGCTGTCTACGGCGACGATGATTGTGTCCAGACGTCAGGTCGACCTGGGAAGTGGCTGGATCAAAAAACATTGTTCCGACCTCTGTGCAGAGTAACGGCGGCCCAACCGACGAGGTGTACCTCGCGAACTTCTATGAGTAGATCACTGCAGCGATCCCGGCCGATGCCACGAGTGTCAGCCTGCAAACGATCACCTTCTCGGTGAACCACTGGGACGAGTTCGTCGGTGTCGGTCGAGGGAACGAGCACTGCCATCGATTCCCGCCACTGACTCAAGCATTATCAGCCTGCGAGCCGATGCGCTCATCGCGTCGAGTCGTGTAACCCACGCCTATCGAGATGTTCTCGACGGTGCTGTGATTGTCGATGTACCCGATCTGTTCTGTCCAACAAGGAAGCGCGTGCAGCTCGGTCGTACTATGAGCTCGAGTGAGCTGAGCGCATCTTGGACCGGAACGTCTTCGACAAGTCGCACACGGTCAACAACGATTGCATTGCCCCCGAGGCAGCCTCACCACCCATCACATCATCAAAATAAAGGGTCAGGGTGAAGCGAGATGACAAGCAGTTTGCTCGAAGGTTTGGATCTGGCCGGACGAGTTGCGGTTGTGACGGGCTCCGGACAGGGGATTGGACGCGCCATCGCTTGGGGTCTGGCTGATGCAGGATGCGATGTGGTGCTCAACGCCCGTCGAATCAATGACCTCGAAGAGACTGCGGCAGGTGTCGAGGAACGTGGGCGCACTGCGCTGATCGCGCAAGGCGACATTCGAGACTTTTCTGAAACCATTGCCAGTCGAGCAATGGAGCATTTTGGCCGCATTGACATCTGGGTCAACAACGTTGGTGGCTCCGACGAAAAGACCACGCGTGCGCTGATCGATACACCCGATGACGTCTTCAGGTCTCAATTGGAACTGAATCTGACCTCAGCGTTTCAAGGTTGCAAGGCGGCCGCGACGCGTATGGGGCCAGGTGGCTCGATTGTCAACATCAGCTCGGGCGCGGGGATGCGTGGTTCACCGTTCACCGGTCCGTATGCGGCGGCAAAAGCGGGCATGAACAATCTGACCCAGACGCTGGCGCTCGAACTTGCCCCGAATATTCGCGTCAACACTGTTGCGCCTGGTCCGGTGGCGACGGAGGCCTTCGATGAAGTGCTCAACACTGCCGGCAAGCTCGACGAGATCGCTGCGACCATCCCGCTCGGGCGGCTTGGGACACCCGACGACATCGCAGGCGCAGTGCTTTACTTGGCGTCAGACCTGGCGTCATGGGTCACCGGTCAGCTCATCTTGGTGGCAGGTGGTCGGACCCAACGCACGCACAACTACACTCCGAAGGCCGAATGAACGCTGCTCGCACCAACCCAAAAGAGGGCAAACGCCTCGGCCGCCCGCCAGCGACTGACGCTGGCGACACCCGACGCCGAATTCTCGATATCGCCCGCGCGGCGTTCGCAACCGGGGGCTACGACGCCTCAACAAACCGCGAGCTTGGCGCCGAGGTGGGCATCACTGCCGGCGCCATCTACCACTACTTCGGCTCGAAACTCGATTTGTATCTTGCGGTGCACGCGGACGTGCAGGCGCTGGTTTACGGCCGCTTCACCGAGGCGGTCGAGCGTGTGGACGGCTTTCTCAACAAGTTCGACGCGGTCCTCGACACGGCGCACGAACTGAACCGACAGGATCCGACGCTTGCCGCATTTGTTGGCGTCGTTCGGTCCGACATGCGCCGACACCCTGAGATCAACGTTGCCCTTCGGACAGATGCCGAGCGGCGTGACGGTTTCTTCGTTCGACTGGTCGACGTCGGTGTCGCCGATGGTGAGATCGCCAAGGCCAATCGGCTCATCGTGATTGAGTTCATCCGCATCGCTTTGATTGGCCTCACCGACGGTGTTTCCCACGACACCAAGCGGCACAAGCGAGCGGTCACTTCGATCAAGAGCGTGATGCGCGGCGAGTTGTTGGTAGCGCCTCACAACTGACCGAAACAGCCCGGTCGAGTTCGTCTCCATCATGGAACATTTTCCAAGGAGAAAAGAATTGACCGATTGGTGACTTCTGACTCCCGTCGGCCTGCCTGAACGCGATACCGTCTGAACGAGCACAGACAAGGGGGTTGCTCATGGGAATACTTGACGGGCGCGTTGCCTGCATTACTGGAGGTACCCGAGGCATTGGTCTCGGCATCGCCAAAGGGTTTCTCGACGAAGGGGCCATGGTGGTCGTCAACGGTCGTGACAAAAGTAAAGCGGAACGCACACTCGCCGAACTTGATGCAGGTGATCGAGCGCACTACATCGCTGGTGACGTGAAGCAACGCGAGTCGTGTGAAGCAATCGTCAATGGCACAGTCGATCACTTCGGCCGAATCGACATCCTGGTCGCGAACGCTGGTGGAGCTTCGGGGCACGCCCCCATCGTCGACCTCACCGATGAAGCGATGCAGGACTCCATGGTATGGAACTTCTGGCATACGTTTTGGACGATGCGTGCGGCGTTCAAGCACATGATCCCACAGCAGTACGGACGAGTCATGTGTGTCAGTTCACTCGAAGGCAAAGTGGGTAAGCCGGGCATCTCCATTTACGTTGCTGCCAAACATGCGATCAACGGCCTCACGAAGTCGGCGGCGCACGAGGTCGGCACCCTTGGCATCACCGTGAATGCACTGTGCCCCGGCGCCATTGAAACCGACATCATGAAGTCCGAAGGGCCGCCTGCGGCCAAGTCGATGGGCATGGACTACGACGGCCTCCTGAACATGTTCGCCCAGGAATCAGCTATCAAAAAGCTCAACGAGGTCGAAGACGTCGCCGCCGTGGCCACGTTGCTCGCCTCCGACGCAGGCGCTGGTATCACCGGCTCACTCATCTCGATTGACGGCGGCACGGCTCCCTACTGAGCCTGTTGACCTACGAAAGGAACTTCTCATGGGAAAGCTTGACGGAAAGGTCGCCTGCATCACAGGTGGCACTCGGAGTATCGGACGTGCGATGGCCGAAGCCTTCATCGCCGAGGGCGCCAAAGTTGTTGTCAACGGGCGCGACGAAGCAAAAGGGCAGGCGTGCCTCGACGAGATGGGTGCTGGCGACAACGCAGCATTCTTCCCAGGCGATGTCTCCAAGCAGGAGGCCGTCGAAGGTCTGATCGACTTCACGATTGAGAAATACGGCCACCTTGACATCTGCTGTCTCAACTCGGGCGGTGTCCTGATGACCGCCCCGGTCTTTCAGATGACCGATGAAGAGTGGGAACTTGAAATCAACTGGAACCTCAATCATGTGTTCTGGGGGATGCGTCGCGCACTCCAGCACATGATCCCGCGCGAATCCGGTCGAATTATCGTCACATCGTCGGTCGAAGGCAAGCTCGGCAAGCCGGGTATCCCGGGTTATTCGGCCACAAAGCACGCGGTCAATGGCCTGGTCAAGTCAGCAGCCCATGAGGTCGGCACACTCGGCATCACGGTCAATGCCATCCTCCCCGGCCTGATCGAAACCGACATCGTGCTCGCCACCGGCCCCGATTCAGCGCTAGCGATGGGCCTCGGCAGTTACGAAAACCTCATCGATGCGTTCACCAGTGAATCGGCGATCAAGCGGCCCAACAAGGTCGAAGAAGTCGCAGCGGTTGCGGTGCTGATGGCGTCTGACGCAGCGAAGAACATGACCGGCTGCTTGTTCCCCGTTGACGGCGGAACGATGCCGTACTGAGTATGAGCAGAACGAGCATGGAGCCACGGATTGGCAGCACGGAAGGGAACGGATCATGACTGGAACCGAACCGGTTGACTACGAAGACCTGACCAGCATGAAGCTCGACGACGACGCCCTGCACGAATTGTTGAGCGCAGGTGGTGAATGCATCTTCAACTGGACCACCCGTGATGGGTACCCCGTCGGCGTCGTCGTGGCGTTCGTGTATCACGACGGAAAATTTTTCACGACGTGTGCAGAGCGCCGCAAGCGTGTGCCGGCGTTGAAGGCCCGCCCGCAGTCGGGCATTGTCATTAACAGCGTCGGCAAGACAGCGAGCTACAAGGGTGAGTCGATTGTCCACGCTCACGGAGATCCAGGCTTTGACGACTTGAAGTACTGGTTTTACCGGAAGCTGTCACGTCTCGACACGAACCCGGACGATCCGTACATCCAGAGTTTTGCCGAGTTTCTCGATTCACCGCACCGAGTAATCATCGAGACTGATGCGCGCGTTGTCGTTGCGTTTGACACCGCAAAGTTCCGTTCCTTCACGGTCGAAGCAATGGCCGCTCGTGGCGCTGGCCGGCCCAGCGAGTGACGGCCTGTCCGCGGTGGAGACGATCCCGATGAAATTTGGGTTGGCATTCGCCAGCAGTATCGCGGTGGGGCACGAGTCGGCAATGGAGATCTGTCGACGTGCCGAGGCCGCGGGCTTCGAATCGCTGTGGGGTGGCGAGCATGTAATTCTGCCGAGCACAATCGACTCGCGGTACCCGTACACAGCTGACGGCAAGATCCCGGCCGAACCCGAGACGCCCATCCCAGATCCTCTAATCTGGTTGGCGTTCGCGGCGGCGGCTGCGCCGAGCATGCGTCTCGGCACGTGCATTTTGATCGTGCCCCAACGCAATCCGCTCATCCTGGCCAAGGAACTGGCCACGCTGGACCAACTGTCCGGAGGCCGCGTCGAGCTCGGGCTCGGCGTTGGTTGGCTGCGCGAAGAATTCGATGCGCTCGGCGTGCCCTGGGAACGCCGTGGTGCGCGGAACGACGAATACATTGAGGCGATGCGGGCGCTGTGGGCGGGGCCGCACGCCGAGTTTCACGGCGACTTCGTCGACTTCGCGCCCGTCACCTGCAGCCCGCGCCCGATCCAAGAACGCATCCCCGTACTTGTTGGCGGAGATTCCGAAGCTGCGATTTCCCGCGCTGTCCGGCTCGCCGATGGCTACTTCCCAGGTGAGGGCGACGCTGAACGATTGGGCGGACTCGTCGCACGAGTCCGTCATGGTGCCGATGCAGCGGGCCGCGATCCGAACAGCATCGGGATCAACGCGATGTTTGGTGCCCATATGAGGAACCCTCAGGCGGGCGTCGAGCAACTCCGTCAGATCGGTGTCGACCGAATCATGGTGCCGGCGTTTGCGTTTGCAGGCAGCGGCGGACTCGATCGCCTCAGTGAGTTTGGCGAACAGGTCATCCAGCAGGTCGGTTGACGGTTCGGGCCGTCCATTCCTCTGTCATCCCCCGGCCAGTGAGCCATCACCCAGGAGCTACAACATGCATTCATTTGACCTCAACGGAAAGGTCGCAGTTGTCACTGGCGGCGGCCAGGGAATCGGCGAAGGAATCGCCAAGAACCTCGCGGCCGCGGGGGCGTCGGTCGTTGTTGCAGCACGACACGTCGACCGCGTGCAGCGCGTGGTCGACGAGATCGTGGCGGATGGTGGGCAGGCCCTGGCTGTGCCCACCGACGTGACTCACCGAGCGGCTCTTGTCGCGCTGGCGGATGCAGCAGTCGAGACGTTTGGTGGACTGCATGTGTGGGTCAACAACGCAGGAGGGTCGCCATTGCGCTCACCGCTCAGCGAACTTGATGAGGAGGCGTGGGAAGCTTGTCTCCGCCTCAACTTGACGGCAGTTTGGATGGCGTCAGTAATCGCTTCCGAACGGATGACTGAAGGCGGCACGATCATCAACATTTCGTCGCCTGCAGGCGACCGTGGGGTGCCCGGTAGCGGCCACTACGCGGCCGCAAAGGCAGGCGTGAACTCGCTAACAAAAACGCTGTCGCTCGAGCTTGCGCCATCGATTCGGGTCAACGGGATCTCGCCCGGCTACGTCCCGACCGAGGTGATGATGACTGCGCTTGACACAGATCAAACGGCACTCGAAGAAATGGCGCAAAAGCGGATTCCTCTGAAGCGCCTCGGTACCCCCGACGACATGGGTTCGACCGCCGTCTACCTTGCCAGCGACGCAGGTAGCTGGGTGACGGGTCAGACGATCATCGTCGCTGGCGGCAACTGAGATCAGCGACGCGCCTCACCGTGTCGCCGGGTCTGTGCCCACGACGTTCAGCGACGTCTCAAGTACGTAACGGGCGCGTTCGGTCGCATCGGGAAATGCCGATCGCAACGCCGACGATCTGATTTCCATCGACAGCGCGGTGTGCGCAGGGAGGACGTCAACAAGCTGTCGTATCGGGAGTCCACCGGCGCCCAGAACGGAGCGTCCGTCGATTGCCTCGCTGTAGAGATCAATCGGACTGGCATGCGGTGCGTCGCAGAGCTGGGCATAGGAAAGCAACTCGGGGGCAACGGCGCCAACGTCGTCAATCAACCCGCCCGTTCGGGCGAGGTGCAGGTTGTCGATGAGCACGCCGGCGTTCGGCCGCTGGGTAGCGTCGAGAATGCTCAGCGCCTGCGGCAGATCCCGGACCGACATGAATCGCATGAATTCGATGCTGCATCCGATGCCGTGCGGCGAAGCCAAATCGCACAACTCTCCGAATCGGTGAGCGAAGTGGGCATCGTCCACACCCCGTGAGACGATGAGGAGGTTCCGTGCGCCGACTGACGCGGCGGCATCCACCATCCTGTCGCCGAAGTCGCCGTCGGGTGTGACAAAGATCGGTTCCATGTCGAGTGCGATCAGGCCGGTGTCGTCGAGCCGGCGCCGCACCTCGGACGTTGTTGCATCGGTCCACGTCGCAGCGTCAAACCAGAGGCCGCACGCCGCCCACCCCGCTGCTGCACACGCTTCGACGAAGTCGGCGGGCCCGGTTTCCGGACAGACACCGGCTGCGAGTGACAACAGTCGGTCAGGCAGCAGCATCTCGCCACGGTACCGACTGATGAGTCTTCGGCACGTGGCGGCCAAACAGAAACTGAAAGACTGTTCACTATGTCTTCCGAGTCCCCAGCACACGATGTGACCATCGACGATCGGATCGCTGCGATGGCGTGTCCGGTCGAGCGAACCATTCTTGATCCCGCAGTTCAGGACGACCCATGGGACTTTTACAACGAGCTCCACACGCAGTGCCCTGTCTTTCCCATCCCCGAAATCGGGGGAGTGATGGTGACCAAGTACGAAGATGTCCGCTTCGTGTTGACTCGGCCCGACCTATTCTCGAACAGCGGCCGGGTCGGTGGCGCGAAAAAGGGACTACAGGTCGACAACGCCCGCCGTTACCGCGAGATCTTGCGCTTGCGCGGTTGGCCGCACGTCGAGACACTGCAGCGGTGCGACCCACCCGAACACACGGCGTACCGGCGACTCGTCGGTCAGGCGTTTCTCCCCAGACAGATCAAGGCAATCGCGCCGCAGATCGACGAGATCAGCACGGAGTTAATCAACGGGCTTATCGACGCCGGGCAGTGCGAATTCAACCTGGATTACGCCATGCCGTTGCCGGGCATCGTGATCGCCGAGCAGCTCGGCCTCGATCGATCCGAGATCCACCGTTTCAACAGGTGGGCGCATGCGATGTTGGCGCTCTCGATGCGTCCCCTCACCGAATCCGAGCTCGTGGAAACCGCTGAGGTCGAACTCGAAGCACAGCATCATCTCGCCGCTGTGTTCGAGCAGCGTCGAGCGGAACCATCCGACGATCTCATCTCAACGTTGGTCCATGCGCACGAGGGCGAAGAAGGTGCCGAACAGTTGACGGTCGCCGAGTTGCAGAACCTGATGCATCAGTTGATCACCGGTGGTTTTGAAACGACGACGAGCGCGCTGAACCATGGCATGTGGTTGCTCACCCGGCGCCCATACGTGCAGGATCGCTTGCGCTCCGACCTGTCGTTGATCCCTGCGTTTATCGAAGAAACGCTTCGCTTTGAGAGCCCGGTGCAGGGGCTCGTGCGGACGGCCACCCAAGACGTCGAAGTGAGCGGCGTCGTGATCCCCGAGGGGTCAATAGTGATGGTCCGCTACGCCGCGGCGAACCGTGATGAAGCGATGTTCGACCGCGCTGCTGACTTCGATCTCGATCGTGAATCAACGAAGCATCTGGCGTTCGGTGCCGGCCCCCATTTCTGTGTCGGCGCCGCGCTTGCTCGTCAGGAACTGATCACGGCCTTCACGCACTGGATTGAGCGCACGTCGTCGATTGAGCTCGCTCGCCCGTTCGAGGGGGCGGTCCACGAGCCGAGCTTCATCCTTTTCCCGATGAAGGAACTGCCGCTGCGGTTTACGCGCGCCTGAGCGCTTGGGAGTAGCCCGGAAGAAATGAACCGTTTGATTGGTTCCGCATCGTTCCTTTCTGCAGCCGACCTCTAGCTTTCGACCATGAGCGAACATCCCGAGAACTATGAAGACGTCACGGTGTACGGACTCGACGACGATGTCGAAGCCGAGATGCTCCACGCCCAGAACGAATGCACCTTTATCTGGTCGAACAAGGAAGGGTGGCCAGTTGGCGTGATCATGTCGTACGTCTTCCTTGACGGAAAGTTCTGGCTCACAGCGACGAGCCAGCGAGCCCGGATCAGTGCCGTACGCCGCGACCCCCGAGTTTGCATCGTTGTCACTTCGACCGGCTCGAAGATGGCCCGCAATAAGACGGTCACGTACAAGGGGACGTGCACAATCCGCGACGACCAGGCAACCAAGGAGTGGTTCTACCCGGCGCTCGCCGCGGCGCTGCAGGAGGATCCAAAGCGGCGTGCAGTATTCGCCAAGTTCCTCGACTCGCCGCGCCGTGTCGTGCTTGAAGTTGCACCCACCCAGCGCATTGGATACGACGGTGGGAAGATGGGCAAGGCCACTGCCGAGTGGATGGCAGCGAACGGCGACCAGAGTTCATGACCGACCAGCCGATCAGCAAGCTCGGCCTCAGTGCCGACGAAGTACTCACGACCACTCGCAGTGTTCGCAAGCGCCTCGACCTCACGCGCCCAGTCCCGCGCAGTCTGCTCGTCGAGTGCATCGAGATTGCGCATCAGTCGCCAACGGGGTCGAACTCGCAGCGGTGGCGCTGGGTGATCGTCGAAGATGCCGCGAAGCGCCGTGCGATTGCCGACATCTATCGAACGAACTTCGAGGCTAACTATGCACAGACGGAGGAGCCGACACCAGGCTCGCAGGCCGACCGCGTCAACCAGTCGGCCAAACACCTGGCCGCGCATCTCCATGAGGTGCCGGTCCATGTGATTCCGTTGCTCGCCGACCGGATGGACGAAGGGACACCGTCGTGGCGTCAAGCGTCGCGCTGGGGAGGCATCCTTCCCGCGGTGTGGAGCTTCATGCTTGCGCTCCGCGAACGGGGCGTTGGGTCCGCGTGGACATCACTCCACCTGCAAAACGAACGCGACGTGGCCGAATTGCTGGGCATTCCATACGACCAGTACAGCCAAGCCGGACTGTTCCCAGTCGCCTACACGATCGGCACCGATTTCAAGTTGGCCAAGCGCCCGCCCGCTGAAGAGTTCATCCGCTGGAACGAGTGGTCGTAGTTCGCACCGCCGACAAGTGAGCGCGCTCAGGCGTGCTGTTGGCTCCAGCGACGGGCAACATCGGCGTAGATCTGCGGTGTCGGCAGTGCGAGAAGAGATGCACCGCCATCGACGCAAAGGGTCTGGCCGGTGACGTACGAGCCCAAGTCGGAGCACAGGTACAGCGCCGCGTTGGCGATGTCTTGAACCGAACCCATCCGCCCGAGCGGCGTCATTTCGACGACCGCTTGGATTGCGGGCGCGACGCTGAACACGCGCGATGTCATCGGGGTCTCAATCAACGACGCGGCGACCGTGTTGAAGCGAATGTTCGCATCTCCATACTCGACGGCGGCGATCTTTGTGGCGTACTCAAGGCCTGATTTCGCGCTTGCGTACGCGGCGAGTCCGTTCGCCGGGTTGTGGGCCGTGAGCGAACTGATCGAAACGAAGGACCCGCCGTTGCCAAGTTGACGCATGGCATTACCCGCATGCCGAATGCAGTACATCGCGCCGTGGATCTGTACCGCGTGCATCGCCGTCAGCTTTTCCGGTGTGAGGTCGGCAATCGGGGTCGACTGCTCGTAGCCCGCGCAGTTGACGAAAATATCGAGTCGTCCGGTCTTTTCGACGGCGAACGCCACCAGGGCCTGCACGTCTTGGTCATCGGTGATATCGCAGGTGGTGCCGAGCCCGCCGATATCGAACGCAACGGCGTCGACGATGTCGGCCCGCCGTGCGCCGATGACGACCCTCGCGCCTTCTTTGGCGAAGGCTCGGCTGATGGCCTCACCGAATCCGCTGTGGCCACCGACGACCACGGCGGTACGCCCGTTCAGCATGCCCACGTTCAGACACCCTGCTGGGAGTTGACGCGATGGTTGGCGATCTGTGGGCCTCCGACCCAGCCGCAGAGCTGCGGGTCGCACTCGCGCAGCTCACCGGAAATCCAATGGCCATCGGTGCCGAAGATGCCGACTGTTCCGTCGAGCGTGACCTGGATGTTGCCCTCGCCGTCCTGTTCGTGCAGGGCTCCGGTGAACGGGTGAATGATGCCGTTCATGACCGGCCCCGGCTCACCGATACCGGCGTGTCTGGAACGTCGTCACCGATCCACTCGGTGAACAACTGGTGCAGCCAACGAATCTTTGATTCCTGATAGTTCGAGAACGTGGCGCCCGGCTTGCGAGTCGTCTCCAAGCCCTTCTGTACCTTCGTCATATTGAACACGTCTTGCTCGAAGACCTTGGCGAGCATGCCGAGCTCGGGGGCATCGGTCCACGGTTCATCGACGCCGAGCTTGTGCTCCGCTGCCGGACGTGGACGATCACCAGCGAACGGCGCCAGCAGGAAGACCTCCATGATCGACGTTCGATGGTCATCACCGTTTGGTCGGAATCGGTACGTGATGCGGTTGAACGCACCCCATGGATGCATGTTGGGGAAGACCGTGTAGTCGATCGAGTCCATCATTTCGGAGTCGCTCATTTGGTCGACTGCGTCACCGGCCACCGGTCGCCACCGGTCGCGAGACATCTCGGCGAGAACCGCCCTTGCTGTTTGCCCTTCGTGCAGCGTGAGCGGTGCATCCTGGTCGACGCGTACGTCAAGCATGCCGCGCAGCATGTCTTGCTCGGAAATTTCGCCGTCGAGTAGCGGGCTCGGCGTACCGCCCGGGGTGATCACCCGTGAGCAGCGATCCCAGACATCGACCTGACTGTTGACGTCACCGAGGTACGCCAGGATCTGCGGGTGCGTTGCATTGACGTGGTATGCCTCACAGAACGCCTCTTGAGCAATCTTCCAATTCGCCTCGATGATTCGTGAGACGTGGGCCTCGACGTAGCGGTCGCCGAGATCCCACACTTCAAACTGTTCGATGATTTCGCCAAGATGCTCAGCGAGCGACGCTGCATTGGGATCGGGGTTGATGAAGACGAACCCGGCCCACGTGTCGACGCTGCACTCGGGGAGCGTGAAATCGTCAGGTCGTTGGTCGACGTGCGGGAAGTCCCACGCTGCGGGTACATCAGCGAGATTGCCGGCGAGATCCCACGCGAATCCATGGAACGGACAGCGGATCTCTGAACAGTGACCGTCGTATTCCTTCAACTGACGGCCTCGATGGAGGCACGCGTTCGGATACGACTTGATCGTGCCGTCCGTCTGACGAACAACGAGGTACGACAGCTCAGCGATGTCGTAGACGATGTAGTCGCCGGATTCGGGAATGTGTTCCTCGCGGCAAGCGAACTGCCAGACGCGGCTCCACAACCGATCGACTTCACGACGGTGCCAGTCGCGCGACGTGTATCTCTCTTTGGGGATGTCGTCGCTCCCGAGGTACCGCGGCGATTCCAGCCGGAGAACGTCGGGCACCGGATGCGTGTCGGTGTCGAGGAGATCTTGATAGGTGACACCAGGGGAGCGCGCGTCGGGTATCGAGGCAGGGTGTTCGGTGGTTGTCATCTGAACATTATTGATCACATGGTGACTTAATGTCGCTACCGGAGGCCATTCATCAGGGTGGAGGAGTCTGCTCGGTCGCGATCAGGGGGCGCGGCCAGGTCAGAAGTCGATGGTGTCGTCGAGCGTCGTCAAGGCGACGAGGGGGTCTCCAACAAGAATCGTCCGCCATCCCAATATCTTCGGGACCTCCAGGTTTTGCTCGAAATCGTCGAGGTAAACGATTGCTTCGTGGTCGACACCGAGCATCGCAGCGGTTGCTTCGTAGATCGCCGGCTCGGGCTTGCGCGCTCCTACGGCGAATGACTCGATGACTGCGTCGAACATCGTCAGATCGATGTCGCGTTCCATCGTCGGGCGGAACTCGGCGAAGGTGTTGGTCAAGAGCGCGGTGCGGTGGCCGTCGTCGCGGAGTGTGCCGACACGGGCGACCATCTTGTCGACCACGGTGTACTCGCCGGCCGCGAGGAGTCGCTCGATCTCGTTGCCATGTAATCGCACGCCAGTCGTGGCGGCCCAGGGTTCGAGGAGACCTTGGATGTCAGCGACGGCAATCTCGCCGCGCTCAGCGCGATGCCACGGATGCATGCCGCTCTCGCGGGGCCCGAGTAACAGTTCGTGCATGACCGATGCAGCGACATCGTGTGTGGCAGCGACCATGCTGATCTGCTTCGTGATCGAGGTGATCAACACGCCCCCGAAGTCGAAAACAACAGCGACCGGCCGACGTTGACTTGTCAGCGCAGCAGGCGCGTTGAGGCTCACCCGAAGTCGGCGGTCGGAGTGCGATCGGCGTTGTACACCGGGGCCGACGCGTCGACGCGGTGTTTGCGACTGACTGCTCCGGTGAGTCCGCCGTCGTTCAGCATCGTGCGCATGTCGAAGTAGTTCTGATGGTCGAAGTGGGCGGTGAGCGCTTCTTCGGATTCCCAAAGTTCGTAGACCTGGATGAGATCGTCTTGGCACGGGTCGGGGGCGAAGCAGTAGACAAGACATCCCGGCTCGTGGTCGCGAGTCGCCTTCTGGATCGGTGCTGAACGGTCGATCAGTTGTTGACGTGTTGAGGGATCGGCAATGGTGATTGCTGCTTCGACGACGATGAGACTCATGGCTGGCTCCTGCTGGCTTCGTGTTGGGGCATGACGATTGGCCAGTATGACAAGGTGCTCCGGCACTCGAGCGAACCGAAGGACGGTCCGAGATGTATGCAGCGTTAATCACTGGCAAAGAAACCGTAGAGATGGTCGAGTTCCCACACCCGACTCCGGCTGCGACCGGCGTCGTTGTCGACGTCGCGTTCTGCGGCATCTGTGGAACGGACATTCACGCATATCAGTCCGGACGCGCATACAACCCTGCGATCTGCGGACATGAATGGTCGGGCACGGTTTCGGCGCGGGGTGCCGATGTCTCTTCGGTATCTGAAGGTGACCGCGTCGTGGTGGCAGCAGCGCCGTCTTGTGGATCGTGCACGGCGTGTCGACGCGGCCAGGCCGACCGATGCCAAGTGGTGTTCCTGTCGACGCTCGGCCGTGATGAACTCGCACCGCCGCATGGCGGATTCGCGCCGCACATCGCGGTCGCTGCGGCACGTGTGGTGAAGACCGATCCGGGGCTGACCGACGAGCAGGCTGCCCAAGTCGAGCCGATCACGGTTGCCTTCCATGCTGTTCGTATCAGTGATCTCCGATTGGGCGATATCGCCGTCGTCCAGGGTGCGGGCCCTATTGGGTTGGGCACGATGCAGTGGGTTCGTGCAGCCGGGGCCGGCAAGGTGATTGTCGTTGAGCCGAACCCACAACGCCGGGATCTCGCTCGGGCGCTCGGGGCGCACCATGCGGTTACTCCGGGTGAGGAAGCGAAGGAGTTGATCGCAGAACTCACCCACGGTCTCGGTGCAGACATCGTCTACGAGTGTGTCGGGCGTTCCTTCGCAGTGCAGTCCGCCGTTGACATGGCACGTCGCGGAGGCTCAATGTGCCTGATCGGGCTTGCCGACGGCGATGCTCCGATCAACCCAAGCACCTGGCTCATCAAAGAGATCTCGGTCACATCAGCGCTCGCCTACTTCCACGAGGAATTCGAAATGGCGATGGGCATGATCGCCGATGGTCGCATCGTGGTCGAGCCGCTCCACACGTCGACGGTGAGCCTCGCGGGCTTCGCCGATGCTCTGGCCGACCTTGCGAGCGGAACCAGTGATCAAACCAAAGTGCTCGTCAACCCGAACTTGTAGGCGCAGCGCGTTCCCGGAGGAGGACACCGAAGATGGCATTACTGACCCACTTTCCGATTTTTCAGCAGGCCTGGTACGTCGACGACCTCGATATGGCGATTCTCAAGTGGTCGGACACGTTCGGAGCAGGGCCGTTCGTGCGATCACCGCACCACCGCTGCGATCGATTCACCTACCGCGGAACCGACCAGGAAGCCGACGTGTCCTACGCGTTCGGCTACCTCGGCGAAACGATGATCCAGTTCATCCAGCAGCACGACGACACACCTTCGATTTACCGCGACATGTACGCAGCCGGCGATGAGGGGTACCACCACCTCGCGATTCTCGTCAACGACTTCGAGGGCGAATTCCAGCGGCTCGAGCGACTCGGATTCGAACCAGCCTGTCGCCTGTATGCCGACGGTGTTGACGCTGCCTACTTCGACACGCGCGACCTCAATGGCGGCTTCACCGAGATACACGGCGATCCGCCGCGCATCTTGCAGGCATTCGCAACATGGCGGCGCGCCCACGAATTGTGGCGTGAGGGTGAGAGCCCGTTTCTGGCTCGTCCGGACAAGCCGTGAGGCCGGTGCCTGAGTGCGGTTGGTCGTCCGGTAACGGCCAGAACTGTTCTCTCGGTGATCATTGACAGCACATCAGAGTCTGTGAGCACAGGGAGATAAGCGCCATGTTCGACATCGTCATCAAGAACGGCACCGTCGTCGACGGGACAGGTGTGGCACCGGTCGTGGGCGACGTCGCGATTCGCGATGGCCTGATCATTGAAGTCGGCGGTCGGATCACCCAGGCCGCGCGCCGCACGATCGACGCCGACGGAGCACTGGTCACGCCGGGCTGGATCGACGTTCACACGCATTACGACGGCCAGGTCAGTTGGGACTCCGAGTTGGCACCGTCATCGCACAACGGGGTGACCACCGTCGTCATGGGCAACTGCGGTGTGGGGTTCGCGCCGGTGAAGCCCGGCGCTGAGGATGCACTGATCGAACTGATGGAAGGGGTCGAAGACATCCCCGGAGCTGCGTTGCACGAAGGAATGGCGTGGGGCTCTTGGGAATCATTCCCCGACTACCTCGACTACGTCGCGGGACGTGACTACGCGCTCGATGTCGGCGCCCAAATCGCGCATGGGGCGGTCCGTTTCTACGCGATGGGTGAGCGTGGACGATTGAACGAAGACGCAACCGCAGAGGACATAGCTGCGATGGGAGCGATCGTAGCCGAGGCAATTTCGGCCGGCGCCGTGGGGTTCAGCACATCACGCACGATTGGTCATCGCTCGTTGTGGGGCGAACCCGTTCCCGGCACGTTTGCAGCCGATGCCGAACTGCTGGCGATCGCGGACGAGATGCGCAAGGTCGGCAAAGGCGTGTTCGAAATGATTCCGGCCGGGACCGTCGGCAGGCTCGACGCTCTCGGCGGTGAACGTACGACGCAGGAGGCCGAGCATGACCTCATGCGCCGCTTCTCGATCGCGAGCGGCCGTCCTGTCACCTTCACGCTGGTGCAGTCGCCCGACTACGACCCAGATCTCTGGCGGCAAATTCTGCGGATGACAGCTGAGGCGAACGCCGCAGGTGCCCAGATGTATCCGCAGGTGGCCTCACGGCCGATCGGTTTCCTCACCGGCCTCAGCGCATATCACGCGTTCATGCGCAAGCCGACTTACCTCAATGCGCTGGCGCATCTGCCGTTGGCCGAACGGGTGACAGCGATGCGCAATCCGTCTGTGAAGGCTGCTCTGCTCGAAGAAGACGACATTCGGCCGGAAGCTCCCGGTTCGATGGAGAACGTGTACGGGCTGTTCCAGCGTGCTGCTCCAGTGATGTACCCGCTGTCGAGCCCTGTCGACTACGAACCCGACATCGGCGACACGCTCGGAGCGCTCGCCAGTGCAGCTGGCCGCGACGCAATCGAATATCTCTACGACTTCATGCTCGAAGACGGTGGGACGCGCTTTGCATCGCTCAGCACGGTGGACATCGCGGAGCGCATGAACGTGCTGCGCGAGATGCTGCTCGACCCGCACACCATCACGGGGCTCAGTGATGCGGGTGCCCACGTCACGTTGATCTGCGACGGCACGATGCCAACAACTCAACTGACATATTGGGCTCGCGATCGCAAGAAGGGTGAGCAGATCCCGGTCGAGTTCATTGTCCACAAGCAGACGTCGCGCAACGCTCAGCTCTATGGATTCGTAGATCGTGGAACGCTCGAGGCGGGAATGCGCGCCGACGTCAATGTGATCGATCACGGGAACCTCTCGGTATCGGCGCCCGTCGCACATCACGATCTGCCGGCCGGCGGCACTCGGCTCATCCAGCCGGTGTCGGGATACCTCGCAACGATTTGCAACGGAGTGATGACGCGCGATCGCGACAAGGACACCGGTGCCCGACCAGGGCGACTGGTGCGCACCTGACGACCGCTGACAAGATCACACGGCTCGACTGACCAGCAACCGACCACTACAGAATTTGAGGCAAGAATGTTTGATTTCACTGGCAAGACGGTGCTCATCACCGGCGCATCGATGGGCCTGGGGGAGGGATTCGCGCACGGCTTCGCACAAGCAGGTGCTGACCTGATCCTGACGGCACGTTCAGCTGACCTGCTCGAAGCGGTCGCCGAAGTCTGCCGGTCGAAGGGCAGCACCGTCACCGTGGTGCCGGGCGATGTCTCGGTCGAGGAGGACGTCGCGCGTGTGGTTGCGAAGGGGATCGAAGCGCATGGGAAGATCGACGCGCTCGTCAACAATGCCGGCGTCAGCGACATGCGTGGCATCGCCCCCGAACAGTTCGACATGGAGACGTGGAACTGGATCATGTCGATCGACCTGAACGGCGCGTTCATGTTCATGCGCGATGTCGGCAAACACATGCTCAAGTCGGGCGGTGGTTCGATCGTCAACATCTGTTCGATCATGGGTCACGGTGCCAACGAGTTGAACGTGATCGCGTACACCGCGGCGAAAGGCGCGCTCAGAAACCTCACGCTGCAACTCGGATGCGAGTGGGCCGACCGGGGCGTCAGGGTCAATGCAGTGTCACCCGGATTTATCGTGACGGAGATGGTGCGGCCAGCCCTCGAGGGCATGGGTATGGATAAGTGGATTGCCTCACGTACTCCGATGCGTCGGATCGGCGAACTTGACGAGATTGTGCAGCCGGTCATGTTCCTTGCTTCCGATGCAGCAAGTTACGTGACTGGTCACGATCTCAACGTCGATGGTGGCACCAATGCGTCGAATGGTTACTACCAGATCCCACCGATCCATCAAGCCTGGAATGCTGACATCGCGCCTCGAGTCGGTGTCGGTTACGAAGGCATCCAGCCGCGACCGGACTGGTACGAAGCAATGAGTGCCGGTATCCCTGGCATCCACTACACAATTGACACAACCGGCGAAGCGTAAAGAACTGACACACGAGAATTGCCGACGATTTGTAGGGCATTACTGGCCAGGCCGCAGCGCTGACTGGAGGGGACAATATTTCCTTTGGTGTGACGTCCGACTCGCTTGGTAAACAATCGTTCGGTTAGTTTGCATCGAACACCGCGTCAGCGGCTGTGCCGCAGGCTCCCACAGAGCATCGGCGAATTCACATCAACAGAGGGGGACTTGTTCCAATGATTTCACGATCCAAGAGGCGTTCTCGGCGTTTGCTCGCCGGCGTATTCGGTTTTGCGTTGGTTGCCGCAGCCTGCGGCAGTAGCGACGACAGCCCATCAGCCGCCGATGCACCAGCCGAAACGGTTGCTGAGGCACCAGCCGACACCACGGCTGAAGCACCAGCCGACACCACGGCTGAAGCACCAGCCGACACCACGGCTGAAGCACCAGCCGACACCACCGCAGCTCCCTCGGGTGAAGCGACTGGTGAACCGTTCCGCGTCGGCGTGCAGAATCTCGAAGGCGACCCGAACGGATCGTTCCCCGAGTTCTCGATTGCGATGCAGGCCGCAGCCAAATATGTGAATGCAGAACTCGGCGGCCTCAATGGGCGTCCAATCGAAATCGTCCTCTGCAAGTCGATCGTGTCACCCGACGACTCGCAGCGGTGCGCCAACGAGCTGTCCGCTGACGGCGTCGACCTGGCGATCTCCACGATCAACTTCTTCGGCAATCACTACGCGATCTACCAGGGCTCTAACATCCCAGTGCTTGCGGTCACACCGATCACGATTGCTGACTTCACCTCGCCCGGCGTCTTCGCCATCGGCGCAGGCGGCGGCTGCCTCGGTGTCCACACCGGCCTGATCGAGTTCGCGACGAATCAGATCGAAGGCCTCGAAGGCATCGATGTCCAGAAGGTTGCCGTTCCGTGGGCCGACACGCCTCCCGGCGTGGTCTGCTACAACGACCTCGAAGCGAAGCCGCTCGACGTGCTCAATGGTTCTGAGCCTGGTGCTGCGGTTCGTGCAGGCTCGAAGCCAGGCCTCACCCACATTGGTGTGCCCGTCGCTCCGGCGCTGCCCGATGCCACGCCACAGGCAACCGAAGTCCTCGACTTCGCTGCAGATGTGATCGTGTTCTCGGGTCAGGGCGCCGACTGCTGGAACCTGGTCGACGCACTGGGTCGTCTCGGCTGGACTTCTGAGCAGACGCCACTCGTCTTGTCTGGTGCCTGCACCGACTTCACTGCCATGAAGGCTGCTGGCGATCTTGCCAAGGGCATCTACATCACCGGTACAGAAAATGGCATTCTCGCACCACTCGATGGGCTCGAAGGTCAGCAACTCGACAACGCCACGACCTACCAGACCAAGGGTCTGGAGTACGGCATGAGCCAAGACGACATTTTCAAGGGCTTTGCTGGCCAAGGCTTCTCGGCGATCATGTCGATCTGGGAGCTCAGCCAGACCATCGACGGTGACGTCACCGGCCAGGCGTTGGCCGATGCCTACGCTGGCACCGATGGGTCTGCGCCGTCGTTCGGCAACTCTCCGCTGAACTGCAACAGCGCACCCGCGCCGTACGTCTCGGTGTGTGGCTCGTCGATCTCGATGGGCCAGTGGGATGGGGAGAAGATCGTCACAGTCGTCGACCGTCTCAACGGTCTCGACCTTGTCGCTGGCACGGCACTCCGCCCTGGCCCGAAGTAATTCCACAGTCATCGAGCGTCACATGAGGTGACGTTTTGACCGAACACAGAGTGTCGGGGCGCACCGTGAGGTGCGCCCCGATCTCAATACCCATTCATCGAACTCGACACATCCGTGGGGGCACTGCGTGAACAACATCATCTTTAACCTCATGCTGGGCCTCGGAATAGGTTCGCTGTACGCCATGCTCGGCGCTGGGCTGGTCATTTCATATAAGGGATCTGGCGTCATCAACTTCGCCCATGGCGCGCTCGCGATGTACGGGATCTTCACGTTTGACACGGCATGGAACCGCGGTGAGCTCTTTCTGCCGTGGGTCGACTTCCTCCCCACGAACTCGTTGAACGTTCCGGTTCGCATCACCCTCGCCGCCGACGGAACCTGGCCGATGATTCCGTCGCTCATCCTGGCGTTGGTCATGGCTGCACTGCTCGGGCTGGGAGCGCACTTCTTAGTCTTTCGTCCATTACGCAACGCAGCCCCGCTCGGCAAAGTCATTGCGTCACTCGGCCTCGCCCTCTACCTCCAGGGTGTCGCACTCCTGAACTTCGGTAATTCCTTTCCACAACCCAAGAGCATCGTTCCGCAGGAAGCCCTGACGAACTTCCTGGGTCTCGGCAAGACCTTCCCGCGCAACACGCTCTACGTCATCGGGTTCGCAATTCTGCTCGGCGTGTTGATGTGGGCCGGCTACCACTTCACCCGCTTCGGACTCGCCACACGCGCCGCAGCCGGCAACGAGAAGGGCGCAGTGCTGCTCGGCTATTCACCGCAGACGCTTGCCGCGATCAACTGGGTGATCGCCTCGGTCACCGCGACCCTCGCCGTCATCATCGTCGGCCCAATCCAGGGGACGATCACCCCGATCGGACTCACCGCGCTGATCGTGCCGGCGTTGGCCGCAGCGCTGATCGGCGGTCTCCGATCGGTGCCGATAGCCGTCGCGGGTGGTCTCGCGCTCGGTGCCGTCCAAACGTTGCTCGACATCAAACGCGGGAGTTGGTTTACCGGCCCGGCCCTCGAATGGCTCCAAAATGGCGTTCGGAGTGCCCTACCCTTGCTGGTGATCGTTGTCGTGCTGGTCGTTCGCGGCAAGTCACTTCCCATTCGCGGTGCGGTCGCCGAACGCCGCCTGCCCTTGGCGCCGAACCCGAAACGCATCTTCGAACACTCGGTGGTCTGGGTCACTGCGTTGGTTCTGCTTGCATTTATGTTCGAGAACTCAGGTGATCGCACACGGTTTGCGAACTCGCTACAGAACGGGATCGTGACAGCGATCATCATGCTGTCGATCGTGGTGATCACCGGCTATACCGGACAGATTTCACTGGCCCAGATGACCTTTGCTGGGATCGCAGCGTTCTTTACGGCGCGCATGATGGCGGACGGCATCGGTCGAGGGTCGAACCTTGTGCCCGTTACGGGCCCCGGGCTGCCGTGGCCGATCGCAGGATTGATCGGGGTGATCGCGGCGGTGATTGTCGGCGTGATTGTGGGATTACCAGCGGTGCGAATACGCGGCGTTCAACTCGCCGTGGTCACCATTGCAGCCGCTGTTGCCATTCAGTCGGTCTATTTCGAGAATGCCTACATCACGCAGTTACGGGCCGGTGTGCCGGCATACGTCAAAGAGCCGACGTTCTTTGGTCTCAACATCGGAGCACGCAGTGCACGCGTGCAGAACGAGCGCCCGGCGTTCGTCATCTTCGGCGCCATTCTGCTGGCGCTCTGCGCCATCGCCGTCGCCAACGTTCGTCGCACCGGCGTCGGCCGCCGCTTCTTGGCAGTTCGCGCCAACGAACGTGCTGCAGCAGCGGCGGGTATCAGCGTGTCGCGCTCCAAGCTCTTGGCCTTCGCACTCAGCTCAGCATTGGCCGGCATCGGCGGTGTGATGCTCGGCTTCAAACAGGTTGAGGTGTCATCGGCCAATTTCGGTTACGGCGCCGGGCTTGGTGTCTTGGCGTTTGCCTACCTCGCCGGGATCACCTCGATCAACGGTGCACTGCTCGCAGGCGTTGTTCTCAGCGCCGGCGGACTCATTCCGACGTTGTCCAACTACATGCTCGCTGGCACCAACATCGATAAGTACATCGGGATGTTGGGTGGCCTCGCGATCATCGTCACGGCAATTGTGCACCCGGAAGGAGTGGCACCGTTTTTCGCTCACGGGATGAGACAGGCAGGGAACTGGATGGTGAGTGTCATTCCAGGAGCCGACACGATTCGGACTGCCTATCGCGGCCCGCGTGCGCGGCTCGTCCAGCCGGTGCTCGCAGGATCGGTGGTTGGTTTCGCGGTGTGGCTCCGCAAGGCGCAGTTCATCGAGGACGTCTATGTCTGGATTTTGGTCAGCCTGATCCTGTTGTTCGCAGTGTCCCTCGCCTTTGCCCGTTCGCTCGGATCGCTGTCGCCATCGTTTGGTGAAGCCGGGACGCAATGGGTCAACTGGGGTCGGCACTTCGGCCCGGTGGCGTTGATTGGCTACGTCGTCGGCTGGATCATCTGGCCGCTACGCAGTGGCGACGTCTATTCTAAGTTGTGGATGCCGATTCTCGGTGCGTTGATGGCGTTGTTCATCTGGTCCATTCTCAAACAGCTCGTTGGGCCTCGAGGCAGCCACGACGCCGCACCGGCCGAGCCAGTCGAAGGTGACATGATGACAGCAGAGGTGGGATGACATGGCGTTACTTGAAGCACGCGGACTGACGGTGAGTTACGGAGGTCTCCACGCCAATGACGAGATCGACCTCGACTGTCACGCCGGAAAACTCGTCGGCCTGATCGGACCGAACGGAGCTGGAAAGACCACCTTCATCGACGCGATCACCGGGTTCACACCGGTGTCGACGGGAACCGTCACGTTCGACGGCCAGGACCTTGCGGGGATCGGACCTGACAAGCGAGCCCAGATGGGGCTGACACGAACGTTTCAGTCGCTCGAACTCTTCGAAGATCTCACGGTTCGCGACAACTTGATGGCGGCGGCCGAACGGCCGAAGTGGCATTCGTTTCTCACTGACATCGCGCTTCCCGGGCGGAACGAGCGCCAGTATGTCGAACAGGTCGAGTGGGCGATGAACATGATGAAAATCACCGATCGTGCCGACACCATGCCCAGCGACTTGAGTCATGGTCAACGCAAACTCGTCAGTGTCGCCCGGGCGCTCGCAGCTCGTCCCAAACTCGTTCTGCTCGACGAACCTGCTGCCGGGCTCGACACAGCCGAAAGCCAACTGCTCGGACAGCATCTCCGCGACTTCCTCGACTACGACATGAGTTTGTTTCTCATCGATCACGACATGGGTCTCGTGCTCAACGTGTGCGACTACATCTACGTGCTCGATTTCGGGCGGGTCATCGCCCACGGCACGGCGGCAGAGGTGCGCGCTGATCCAGCGGTCATCGCTGCATATCTCGGTGACTCAGCCGGTGAGTCGCAGGCGCGAGAGGGGGCTGCCGCTGGTGCAGCCCGAGCGACTGTCGCTGCCGATTCCACACTGACCGAAAGCGAGTCGGACCAATGAGCGATCTTCTCATCGATGTGCGTGGCCTGCACGCCGGTTACGGTGGCATCCCGGTCATTCGTGACCTCAACCTGACGGTGGCGCCGGGCGAGGTCGTGGCATTGCTTGGCCCGAACGGTGCGGGTAAGACCACCACCCTGCTGACGCTGTCCGGTTTGCTGACTCCGCTGGAAGGCACGGTCGAAGTGCTGGGCGAAAAGGTCGATGGCACGAGGCCACATATGATCCCGCGGCGCGGTCTTGCCCATGTCGCCGAGGACCGGTCATTGTTCTTCGACCTGACGGTCTATGAGAATATTCGGCTCGGGCTGACCGGAAACCGGGCGGCAAGACAAGCTGCTTACGATCGTGCAATGGACCTCCTGCCGGCGCTCAAGCCGTTGCGTGATCGACTGGCGGGGCTGCTCTCGGGTGGGGAACAGCAGATGTTGGCTGTCGCTCGCGCGCTGGTTTCGGAACCGAAGTGTCTTCTCGTCGATGAAATGAGCCTCGGTCTGGCACCGATCATCGTCGAGCGTCTGCTCCCGATTGTTCGTAACATCGCCGACGAGACCGGCTGCGGTGTTCTCGTGGTCGAGCAGCACGTCCACATGGCTCTCGAAGTCGCTGATCGCGGCTATGTGCTCAACCACGGAGAGGTCCGCCTCGAAGGTACGGCAGCAGAACTCAGAGCAAACCGAAGTGTGCTTGAGGCGAGCTATCTCGGTGAAGCTGCGGTGTAGCAACGGCGTTGCGGCCACCACTGCTGCGACGTGAATACCTGGGTATTCTTCGCCTTGCTTGGCGTGGGGACCGGCGCGATGTACGCCGCGTTCGCACTGAGCGTCATCATCACCTATCGCGGAAGCGGCGTCGTGAACTTCGCGGTTGGTGCGCTGGCGATGATTCCGGCAATGGTCTTCGCAGAGCTCCGGTTGCACGGAGATCTCGTCCTCCCGGTCGTCATGGTGCCGAGTCGATACGACATTGGTGCACCACTGGGGTTCGTACCCGCTGCCGCGGTCGCCATGACAGTGGGATCACTCGTCGCGGGCGTGGTCTACCTCGTCGTCATCCGTCCGTTACGGACAGCGCCACCCGTCACGATGCTCGTCGCCACGGTTGGGCTCACGCTGATGCTGCAGGCATTGGCGGTGCGTGCGTTCGGCAATGTCACGCTGCGGGCGCCGGGCATCCTGCCCAAGAGCGTTGTCGACTTGTTCGGTCGACGGTTTCCGGTCGATCGGCTTTGGCTGCTCGCGACGGTGGTCGTCCTTGCTGCAGTTGTGGTTGCCACGTATCGGGCCACCCGGTTTGGGTTGGCGACGCGTGCCTCGTTCGTCAACGAGAAGGGCGCGATTCTGTTGGGTCTTGAGCCGGCACGTCTCGGGTTGTACAACTGGATGTTCGCCTCTGGGCTGGCTGCCGTCGTCGGGATCGTTGGCACATCTCTCGGCGGGGTCAGCCCGTACAACTTCAGCCTCTTCGTCGTGCCGGCTCTGGGCGCGGCGCTCGCGGCGCGCCTCAGGTCGGTACCGGTTGCCGTGCTTGCTGCCGTCGCCATCGGCAGCTTCGAGGCAGTTGCTGTCCATATCGTTGCCCAGCGGCAGGTGCCCCGCTTTTTCCTCGGTGGCATCAGTTCGCTCGTCCCCTTCGTCGTCATTATTGGAGCGCTCGTCATCTTCGGACGAACGTTGCCGAACCGAGCGGCCATTGTCGAGCGTGCTCATGTCCCAATGTCGCTGGATCGTGTGCACAAGAGTCTGTGGGGCGGCACCATCGTGTTCGCCGTGATTGTGTTGAACGCGAACGATCCGACGATCCGCTTCGCCGCCTTGGAGTCGATGTTCGTTGCGACACTGCTGCTGTCGGTGGTCGTCCTCACTGGATTCGTTGGTCAGGTTTCGCTCGCCCAGTTGTCGTTTGCTGGGTTCAGTGCGTTCATGCTGTCTCGGTTCGGCTCGGTCCTGCCGTTCCCGCTCGGACCGCTGGCTGCAATCGCTGTCACGACCGTGGTTGGAACACTGGTCAGCATCCCAGCGCTACGGGTACGCGGCGTTCAGTTCGCGATCGTGACCTTTTCGGTGGCTGTCGTGTTCGACGACTTGTTCTTTCGGAGCCCGACGTTCGTTGGACGCGGTGGAATGGCCACGGTGGAACCGCCCCGTATCGCCGGAGTTGACCTTGGCATCGTCGGTGCCGGCCAGTTTCCCGCTCGTGGATTCGGGTACTCCTCGCTCGTGGTGTTGGTGTCGTGTGCGTTCATTGTCGTCGGGGTCCGGCGTGGCCGGCTCGGACGACGCTTTCTGGCTGTCCGATCCAATGAGCGGGCCGCTGCAGCTGCGGGAATCAACGTGGGGCGTACGAAGGTGGCCGGAGCGTCACTGGCATCATTTATTGCTGCAGTCGCCGGTGTCATGTTCGCCTACAAGAACACGACCTTCAACGGAGGTGGATTGGAAGCACAGGACGGGTTGGAGCTCCTGGCGCTTGCGTATCTCGGAGGGATCGGCTCGATTGCAGGGGCGGTCATGGGAGGGCTGCTCGCTCCGTCGGGCCTGTTCGTCGTTGCGATCCTCGGTGGTGGTGCGTCGAACACGCAGTTCCTGCTCACTGGTCTTGGCCTGGTCATCGTCGCCGTTCGATTTCCCGAAGGCATTGCCGGGTTAGGGCAAATGCTGCGGCGCAAGATTCTGGCACCTGTTGCGCTGCCCGAGTCCGTGGATGATGAGGCCGCACTCGTCTTCGAGGTCGGACCCGAAGTCGGGCCGCTCGATCGACCATGATGGCAGACATGACTGAGCGCCCGTTTGCTTCCTCGCTTCTCGCGGGCAAGACGGCGCTCGTCACCGGCGGTGGGACCGGCTTGGGTCGGGCGATTGCCGAAGGACTCTCGGGTGCAGGTGCCGACGTCGTCATTGCTGCACGACGCAAAGAACGTCTCGATGTGGCCGCTGCAGAGATCTCCGCTGCCACGGGAAACCCCGTTGATGTTGATCTCGTTGACATCCGCGATCGGTCGACGATTGAAGCGCTCGCAGGTCGCCACGACGTCGACATACTCGTCAACAACGCGGGTGGTCAATTCCCACAGAAGGCTCGCGACTACAGCCCGAATGGTTGGAACAGTGTGATCGACCTCAACCTCAACGGCACCTGGGCAATGACTCAGGTGTTCGGCAACCAGATGCTCGACGGTCACGGTGGCAACATCGTCCAAATCGTCGCCATCGTTGGTCGAGGGTTGCCAGGGATCGCTCACAGCGCGGCGGCCCGCGCAGGTGTTGTCGAGTTAGCTAAGACGCTGGCCTATGAATGGGGTCCGGCGGTACGTGTCAACTGTGTGGCCCCAGGAGCGTTTCGCACCGACGGATGGGAGGCGACGTACGACGACGAAGTCGGCGCCGACATGTCGGGTGTGCCTTTGCCGTTTCCTGGTCGCCCGTCTGACATTGCCAATGCCGTGGTGTTTCTCGCATCGCCTGCCGCGTCGTACATCACCGGCGAATGCCTCTACGTCGACGGGGGGCACGCTCTGCACGGCCCGATCAGTGCGCTGCCGCCCGACGGATACCCCGAGCGCAGCACTCGTCCAACGAGCTGACCCGAATGCCAATCCACCCGCTATTCATCATCAACCTCACTATCAAATTTACACGGAGAAGACCATGACTGCTTACCTCATTGCCAACTACGACGTCGTCGATGCCGACGCGTACCGCTCCTACCAGAAGCAGTCAATGCCGATCATGGGTGGTGGGGGCAACCTCCTCGTGCTCGACGGGGCATCGGTCACGAAAGAAGGCACGCCCGGCGCACAGACCGTCGTGATCGAGTATCCGACGAAGGAAGCGGCACTCGCCGCCTACGAGTCCGACGAGTATCAAGCTGTTGTGGGCATTCGCCTCGGCGCGGTCGAGAACGGTCGGGCCGTGATCGTCGACGGTTTTGTCATGCCCTCACGTTGAGGGTGTCCAAGCGACGTTCAGTCGGTTGAGTGCGCGGAGCACGAAACCTGGCGCGTGCTGGAAATCGTTGTCGGCCGACAGCCGCAGGTCGGGGAGTCGGTCGAGGATCGTGTTCAGCGCCATGCGCTGCTCGAGACGCGACAGACCTTCTCCGGGGCAGCGATGTTCTCCAAGTGAGAACGCCATATGTCGCAGCATGTTTGGTCGTTCGAGGTCGACGTTGTCGGGGTCGGGGAACATGTCGGCGTCGCGGTTCGCTGCGCCATAGCGAATGTGCACCGTCGCTCCTTCTGGGAGCGCGACGTCAGCCAATTCGGTGTCTCGGGCGACGCGACGGTAGAGACCCTGCGTCGGTGATTCGAGCCGCATCGATTCTTCGAGAAACGGCACGACCAGCGACCGATCATCACGCAGCCGCTCGTACAAACCAGGTTCGCGAAGCAGGATCCACACTGCCGACGCCAGTGCAAACGTGGTGGTTTCGTTGCCACCGATGTAGAGGTGATCGATGATCGAGATGATCTCGGGGTCGGTGAGCGGCCGCTCGTCGTTGTAGCGGGCGACGGACAGCTTCGACAACACGTCGTCGCCAGGCGTGAGGCGTTTCTCGTCGAGCCGTTCTTGGATGTAGGTCTGGAACTCGACGACCTGCTCGGCGACCCACACGTGCTGCTCGTCGGTGAGCCCGCCGGCGAACGGCAGCACCCAGGCTGTGGACCATGCCTTGAGTCGGTCGATGTCTTCATCGGGAAATCCGAGAATGCGCGTGATCATCCGCACAGGCAGGGGGAGGGCGAACGCCTGCATGAAGTCGGCCTGGCCGTCGCTGACGAAGTCGTCGATGAGTTCGTCGATCACACCCTGGATCGTCTCGGCATGCAGCGCGCTCCCAGTGGCGTCGAAGAAATGGTCGACGAGTTTGCGGTACTCGCGATGCTCCGGTGGATTGACCGACAGGGGCGCAATACGGTCCCACCCGCGGTCCTGATAGACCTGCACGGCGCCCGCGTGCCGGTTGGTCAAGCCGGTGCCACTCGGGAAGACGTCCTGGTGGCGGAGCACATGCATGACGTCGGCGTATCGACTGACGACGTAGGTGGATGTCCCCGGGATCTGGAAGACGGGTGCTTCGGCATGCAGCCGCCGATAGGTCGGAAACCAGCTTTCCTGCGTTGCGGGGTCGAACAGATCGATATCACTGGTCACAGTTGCCTACCATGGCGTAATGGCGACGTTGCTGGCTCACATCACCGTGAACCCTGGCTGCGAAGCACGGTTCGAGACGATTGCCCGCACGCTTCACGAACGGACTCACTCGTTGGAAACCGGTGTCGTGCGCTACGAGTACTGGCGTGGCGCCGTACCCGGCACGTACTACACGTTGCTCAGTTTTTTCGATCACCGAGCGTTCATTGCGCATCAAACCAGCGATCATCATGAGGTCGCCTCGCCACAATTGGGCGAACTGGTTGCGAACATCCGACTCGAATGGGTCGACCCGATTGAAGGCGCTGGTGATCTGACGCCGACTCGAACACAAGCAGCCCCGGCCGACGCGGATGAACTGACGGCGCGGTACACGGACCGCTTTGCTGCCGATGTAGCCGCCTGGTGGCTGGCCTTGCGCTGAACCACTGCGGGTCAACTCGGTGGAGACGGCTCGCGGCTCCACAACACGTCGAAGTCGCGAGCGATGTCGAGCACTTGGAACGCGCGGCCGATGCCGAGGCAGAAACCGCAGGTGACCGTGAGTTCGAGCAGTTCGACGTCGGTGTAGTGCTCGCTCATGCGTGCCCACATCTCGTCGCTGATGCCGCGATGGTCGATTGCGAACTGCTCAGCGAACTCGGCTGCAAGTTTTTCGCGGACAGTGAATTCTGGGTTGTCCCGGAATTCGTGGACGTGCTGGTAGAGCTCATCGGTGAGTCCTTGCTGCATCGCCGATGCAGCGCGTGTGTTCAGTCAAACGTGGCATTCGTTGAGTTGGGCGATGCGCATGCGTGCCACTTCTCGTTCGCGGACGGCGAGGCTCGACTGTTCGTAGACCGCCCGACTCATCGAGTGGAGGCCCTCGCCAAGTGACGGGGCAAGTTGCCAGATCCGCGAGGCCTCGCGGCCTGCACCTTCCGGTACCTCGATGCGGGCCATCATGTGCTCATTTCTGCTGGTGGACGGTGTGGGGCAGCCACCGGTGTTGCCGCGAGCAAGCGGTCGGCCCAACGATGGAAGGTCTGGTTGCCGGGTTCGTTGCGCCCGAACACGAACTCGGTGTTGGCGCCTGATGCCAACGCAGCTTGAATGCCGAGGCCGGTCTTGTAATCCTCGTCAATGACGACCCGTTCGAGGAAGTCGACGCGTTGCAGCGTGGCCTCTCGTTCTTCCTCGGTTGCCGTCTTGGAGATGATGTGGGTTTGAATCGTGCGCGATCGGTCAGAGGTCGGACCAGGAATCAGTTGGCTCACCATGGCCCCGGTGCCACCGTTGCCGGCGACGGAGACGTGTGGGAACACGGTGTGGACGAAGCCGACGTGTTTGCGGGGTTCCCACTTGGCTTCGGGAATGTTGCGCAGGTCGTGGGTGACGTGACGAGCGAACGCGACGCGTTGGTGGGGACCCCAAGCGTCCCACGTCATCACGTTCCCCATCGTCTCGACCCCGAGCGTGTCCTTGTGCAAGATGTCGAGGTGGTACCCGTCGAGGTATCCGTCGTAGGCCAGCTTCCAGTTCGGTCCGACCAAATGGCGTTCTTCGAGAAGTTCCATGTCGGCCAAGCCGAGCGCATCGAGCACCACGTCGTAACCCCCGAGCCAGCTGTCAAGGTCAAAGTCAAGGCCAGGGGTGAGAATGGCAAAGACCATACCGCTGCGTTCTTCGCAGGCGAGTTCGGTCAGCCCGCGGGTGTCGAGATCAATCTCGCCGAACTTTTCCCGACCCGAAATGCCGACGAGGGCACCAGCATTGTTGTAGCTCCAGGCGTGGTAGGGACACGTGAACCGGCGCGTCGTTCCGCAGCCGTGCTCGACGATCTGAGCGCCGCGATGACGGCAGGCGTTGATGAACGCTTTGACCGAGCCGTCGGCCTGGCGCACCGTGAGCACCGGTACGCCGGCGATGTCAATCGACCGATATGAGCCCGGAGATGGAAGATGAGCGCTGAGCGCAGAGACGACTGGTCCGCAACGGAAAAGTACATCGACTTCGCGCTGCCAGCGCTCGGCGTCGAGGTAGTCGTTCACGCTGACCGAGAGGATGTCGGGGAGCGAGTCGGTCGTGCCATCGTCGAGGTGCGTAAGCAGGCGGCCAGCGACCTCGTGCCAATCATGCTGCCAGGGTTCACCTGCATGGTCGTGCTTGGTGGGCTGACCGTACCGTTGGTATCGCTGATGCCGCTGGTCTTTGGGCGTCGCGTCGACTCGTTCGCCGCTGGGGGATCCTGGTGCGCTCTGGAGAGTCATACGGTCTCGCTGACCTTCGCAACGGAGACGGGAATCGCGCTCGACACAATCATGCCGGTGACAGGGTCGTGGGCTGCGTGCTCTGACACAAGGCGGCTGGTTGGTGAGCCGATGTCACGGACCTTTTCGTCACTGAGCGACGATCCGCCCCACGAGTGCGCCATGGAGATGACGCCGCGTTTGATGTCGTCTGACGGCTGCACGACCCCCCAGATCGAGGCCTGTGGTGAGGTGATTTCGACGAGGTCGCCAGCAACGCAACCCATCTCGTCGACGTCACCAGGGTGCATATATGCCGGGTTGGTGATGCCTTTGCGGGCGAGGCTCGGCAGCTCGGGGCCCGTCGAGTTGAGCACGTGCTTGAGCCGACGGCTGACGAGGCGGAACGGGTAACCGGCAACGTCAGTGCCACCGAAGCCGTCAGGGCCTTCTTCGAACACGTTGGCGAGCTCGGCAACGAAGTCATCGGGAGCCGGCGTGAACTTCGCACCGGCACCCTCTTCGGCTGGCTGCACTGTCAGCTTCTTGTCCATGTGGACGGTCCGCAGGTTGGCGCGCACCTCGTCGAGCGGCATGCGCGAACCGAAATAGGAACGATCGATGATTTCGTCGGTATCGGGGCGGGTGGTCATGTCGGGTGACCCGCCGGGGAAGGGCAGTGTGCTGCCGAGCCTCGAAGCGAGCTCCCAAAAGACTTCCCACTCGTTCAAGACATCGCCGTCGCGTTCGACAACCGCCTCGGTGTAGTTGGTGTACGGCGCGCGGAACCATCGATCCATGAGGTGCGGAACGTCAGCGCGCTCCAACGGCACAGTGGGAGCAATGACGTAGTCAGCAAACTCGGCGGTGGCCGTCATTCGATAGTCGATAACCACCAGCAATTCGAGGTCCTGGAGCGCATCGAGCGTGAGCTGCTGGTTCGGGAACGCAACGGCAGGGTTGCCGCCGCTGACGATTAACGCCCGGATACGGCCATCACCCGGTGTCAAGATCTCTTCGCACAGCGTGGCCGCTGGCATTTCACCGCGGTAGCCCCGCAGGTTGCGGATGCGAGCACGAGGCCCCTCGGCAGGTGGGCGTGGTGCGACGGCCTGAGCGCGGTGGGGCACCTCGGGGTAGAGGAGCAATCCGTTTTCGAGCAGGTCGCCCTGGCGGTTGACGCGTCCGAGGATGGTGTTGAGCACCATGACGAGGTGCTCGGTGAGGCTCGAGTGTGCTGCCATGTTTGGGCCGGTGCCGGTGCCGGCTGTGCCTCGCGGACCAGCCGCGAACAGGCGCGCGGCAACAAGCACGTCGTCGGCGTCGAGTTGGCACCGCTGCGCTACGACCTCGAGTGTGAACGGTTCAACCGCCGCTGCGAGTTCGGCCATTTGGCTCATCCACCGCTCGCAGAACTCGTGATCTTGCAGACCCTCTTCGAGGACGATTCGGATCATGCCCGCCAAGAGCACCGGGTCTTGGCCGGGACGGATCTGTAAGTGGATGTCGGCGAAGCCAGCGAGCTCGGTGCGGCGCGGGTCGATGACGACAAGCTTCATACCCTCGGCTTTGCGTTGGCGCATGACGACGAATGGGTTGGTGCCCTGGAGGCCGCCGATCGGCGCATACGACGAGACGGGGGAGTTGTAGCCGATGGCCATGTGGACGTCGGAGTCGGTGAAGCTGTTGTATCCAGCCTCCCACCCGCCGAGGCGGAACCCCGCCAATCCCTTGGCGGGCTGATCGATGGTGACCGACGTGTAAAACGATTGGGAGCCGATGCCCTGGTGGAATGCACGTGCAGCAGGAACAGCGACGGAGTTCTGGTACCCGCCAGTGCCGGTATATGACGCGACGGCGCGTGGACCGTAGGTGTCGATGATGCGTCGTAGTTCGGTGCCGATGTCGTCGAGTGCGGCGCCGCTGCTGGTTTGTTCGAACGTCCCGTCGGGCCGTCGCCGGAGCGGAGCGCGAAGGCGATTGGGGTCAGCCATCTGGTCGGGGATAGCGCGACCCTTGATGCAGGTGTAGCCCTCGAAGAGGGGATCATCCATGACGCCGCGGACTGCGACGACGCGGTTATCGACGACATCGACCTCCATGGGGCAACTGGCGTGACACACACGGCAGAAGGTGAGGCGCGTGTCGGCCTCGCCGAGTTTGTTCGCCGGGTTTTGGTCGGCAATCCGCGCTTCGGTTGACGTCATGTAAAACACCTCCGGTAGTTTCCGTACGTCTGTAAAGTAACTCACCGACTAGCTTCGCATATCAGCGGGCCGGTTTGGTCTGATCGCGATATTTCTTAGGGGTTCTCAAAATGACGAAGCCGTTCAGGTTCGGCCTGCAAAGTTACGCAGCTGACACACCGGACGACTGGCGCAATCAGGCGCGTCGCGCCGAGGCGATGGGTTTTGGCACGTTCAGCGTCGCCGATCATGTCATCGGCCCTGGCCCTGCGCTCACGGCGACGAACCACCCGATCCAGAACGTCGCGGCGATCCCTGCCATGGCTGTGGCGATCGAGGCAACGAGCACAATCAACATTGGGGCGCGCGTGTTCTGCACCGACTATCGCCAGCCGGTGATGTTTGCAAAAGAACTGGCCACTCTCGACTTCTTCTCCGAAGGACGCCTCGAAATAGGTCTGGGTGCCGGGTGGCTTCAGGGTGAATACGAGGCGATGGGGGTGCCCTGGGATCGCGCTGGTATTCGGCTCGACAGAATGGAAGAAACCCTCGGCCTGATTCGGGCGCATCTCGGTGACGGGCAAATCGATGTGGCTGGCGAGCACGTGAATGCAGCGGGCTTCGAAGGCGTGCCAAAACCCGCCAAGGGAATGCCGCCGATCATGATCGGCGGTGGAGCCCAGCGGGTGCTCGGTATTGCTGGCCGCGAGGCCGACATCGTGAGCCTCAACTTCAACAACAGCTCGGGCAAGATCGGCCCGAGTGGTGTTGGCAGCAGCACCGCCGAACTCACGGCGCAGAAGATCGAGTGGGTCAAGGCGGGCGTGAGCGAGCGTTCCGACGGTCGTGGCCTGGATGACATCGAGATCGAGATCGGGGCGTACTTCACCGTCGTCACTGACCAACGCGAGGCGACGCTCGCCAAAATGGCGCCGATGTTTGCACTCGAACCAGAACAACTGGCGGAACATCCGCACGCCTTGATCGGATCGGTTGATGCGATCTGCGAGCAGCTGCAATCTCGCCGAGACGAGTACGGAATCAGCTATGTGACGTTCGGCCAGTCGACAGCTGAAGCTGTCGCGCCGATCGTCGAACGGCTTGCCGGCACGTGACGACTCAAACCAGCCGGACCCCCATGACCTACACGAATTCACACTTAGAAAGAGACACACCATGAAAGTTGGCATCAATCTCCCTTCACAGTTCCCCTGGGAAAGCACTGCGATGATGCTCGAGGTCTACGAGCAGGTCGGCTTTGACTCGTACTGGTCGCCCGATCACATCCTCGGCGTTTTTCACCCCGATCTGTGGAGTGAAACGCCGCTCTCAGCCCTGGCCGCCGATCCCGACGCGTTCTACGACCCGTTTGTCTACGGAGCGAAGGTCGGCACCCTGACCGACCGGCCGTTCGGCATCTCGGTCACTGACGCCACACGGCGCGGTGCAGCCGATCTCGCACGCACTTCGCTCACGCTGAACGACCTCAACCCGGGCGGCTTCATCTTGGGCATTGGATCAGGCGAAGCCGAGAGCCTGCTCCCGTTTGGATATCCATTCGACAAACCGGTAAGTGTCCTCGAAGACGTACTGCGCGATCTGCGGTCACTGCTTGACACTGGCAAGATGGCAGATGGGGGCGTCGGGCGCATGGGCCTACCGCTCCAAGCAGAAGGTCGCGGGTCGCCCGCCGTTTGGGTGGCCGGGCACGGCCCGCGGATGCTGCGCCTCACCGGGCAGTACGGCGATGGTTGGATCCCTGCTTGGTGGATGGACCCCGAGGAGTACGGCGCGAAGCGCCAAGTCATCGCTGATCACGCGGCGACTGCCGGCCGCCCTGCCCCTGAGAGTTCGCTGCTGCCGTTCGTCCTTTTCTCCGAGAGCCAGGACAAGGCCGCCGAGATGTTCGAAGCTGAGCCACTTGGCAAGCTGTTCGGCCTCTTCGCGATGGGTCACATCTGGGAAAAGCACGGCCTACAGCATCCGCTGGGCAACGAGTCGCAGGGCTTCGTCGATGTCATCATCCACGACCTCGACGCCAACGACCTGCGTGACCTCGCCGAAACCATCCCGTTCGACATGGTCAAAGAGGTCCTGTTCGTTGGAAACTCTGACGAGCTGGCAACACAGTTCGAGGGCTACGCCAAGAACGGCCTCGAACACATTGTGATCGCCAACATCACCGGCGTCGTCGGTGGCATGGACGAGATCATGGCACGGGGCTTGGAACTCCCGACGCTCAAAGCAACACTCGCTGAACTCTGAATCGACTGAAAGACGAGACATCACATGACCAACGACTTGGCTACCTTCAATCCCTTCGACGCTGACACGCTGCAGTGTCCGTTCCCGCACTATGCCCAAATGTGCGATGAGCAACCGGTCATGTTGCTCGAATCGATGGGTATGTATCTCGTGACGAGGTACGACCTTGTCCTCAAGGTGATCCGCGACGTCGAGACCTACTCGTCGATGTTCGGCGGGGCAAGCATGCCGCTACCGCCTGATGATCGAGCCAAGATGGCCGAGGTGATGGCCGACGGCTACCCGCGCGTGCCCACGATGCTCACCGCCGACATGCCCGACCACACGCGCTATCGCCGGTTGATCTCAAAGGCATTCACCCCCAAGGTCATTGCCGAGCTCGAACCAGTGATTCGGGCAATCACCACACGGCTGATCGACTCATGGATCGACAGCGGCTCGATCGAGTATGTCGAGCAGTTTGGGGTGCCGTTGCCCGTCGAGGTGATTGCCCATGCGTTGAACGTTCCCGACGATCGGTTGGCCGATTTCAAGCGGTGGTCTGACGATTCGATCGCCGGAATCGGCACCGATATCCCACTCGAGAGGCGCCTTGAGGCCGAACGCGGCGTCAACGAGTACCAGCACTACTTCGCCTCCGAGTTCGAGAAACGCAGGATCGAACCCCAAGACGACTTGCTGACCAACCTGCTCAACGCGCGCATCGACGATGACGATCCGGATGTCACCGACAAGCGCCCGCTCGACATGGCCGAGATGCTCAGCATGGTGCAGCAGTTGCTCGTTGCAGGCAACGAGACCACCACGAAATTGCTGACCGAGACGATCCGGATGCTCGCCGAAAACCCCGACGAGTGGCGCAAACTCAAAGACGACCCATCACGGGCGCCTGCCATCATCGAAGAAGCGCTCCGACTGTCCACACCGACACAGGGCATGTTCCGGATATCCACGAAAGACCACGAGCTCGAGGGCGTCCACATTCCGAAGGGCGCTCGCCTGGTCATCGTCTTCGCATCGGCAAACCGCGACGCGACGCTCTACGAGGATGCCGACACCTTCAACCCCGACCGGGAGAACCTGCGCGATCATCTTGCATTCGGCAAAGGGATTCACTTCTGTCTGGGCGCAGCGCTCTCGCGGCTCGAAGGCAGGGTGGCGCTCGAAGAGCTGTCGAAGCGCCTCGACAGCTTCACGTTGCCTGACTCGAATGAGTTCGAATACTTTCCCAGTTTCCTCTTGCGTGGGCTGACGCGACTCGATGTCGACGTCGTTCCTGCCGGAGCGTCGACATGACGCAACCGCTCGCCGGCAAGGTCGCGGTTGTCACCGGGTCGAGTCGAGGTATTGGACGCGGCACGGCGATTGCCCTCGGTGAACTGGGTGCCACCGTATACATCACCGGACGCTCCACCGGTGACGGCGAGTTGACCGTCGACAGGACGGCACAGCTCGTCGATGAGGCGGGCGGCCATGGTGTCGCAGTGCAGACTGATCATGGCGATGACGCTCAGATCGCAGCACTTTTCGCACGCGTCGGCGACGATCACGGCCAACTCGACATCTTGGTGAACAACGTCTACAAAATTCCTGATCCGCCGGCGTGGGGCGGAGGCTTCTGGGATCACCCAGTGTCGATCTGGGACGACCAGGTTGGCATCGGCTTGCGGGCGCATTACGTCGCTGCATGGCACGCCGCCCCGCTGTTGTTCGCCGCTGGCCCTGGCGGGTTCATCTGCAATGTGTCGTCGCCCGGTGGGCAGAGCTATCACTTCAGCTCGTCGTACGGCGCGGGCAAAGCTGGGTTCGATCGGCTGAGTGCCGACATGGCTATCGAGCTCGAACCCAAGGGTATTGCGTCCGTCACGCTGTATCCCGGTAGCGTGTCGACCGAGTTCATCGTTGAGGCGCGAGGTGTCGATGCATTGGCAATGGACACCGCCCAGACTCCGCTCGCCGTCGGGAGAACTGCAGCAGCGCTTGCGACGGCGGACGATTTGATGGATCGCAGCGGCACGATCCAGTGGGTCGAAGACCTCGCTGTCGAGTTCAACATTGTCGACGAGTACGGGCGGACTCCTGCCGCCTACGGAAGAAGGGTTGTCGCATGAGCACGAATCAAGCGATCTGGCAGGAGGCTTTCGACGCGGCGCCGCGCCGCGAGGCCGACTACTCGACGATGTCGGGTGTCCCGTTGGAACCTGTGTACGGGCCCGATGACGGCGAGTTTCCGGGCCAGTACCCGTACACCCGCGGGCCGCATGCGTCGATGTATCGGTCGCGGCTGTGGACCATGAGGATGTTTGCCGGGTTCGGCACTGCTGAGGACACGAACTGGCGCTTCAAGGAGATTCTGAAAGCAGGTGGCACAGGTCTGTCGACGGCGTTCGACATGCCGACGTTGCTCGGGCTTGATTCTGATGATGAGATGTCGCTCGGTGAGGTTGGACGCTGTGGCGTGGCCATCGACAGCCTTGCCGACATGGAGGATCTGTATGCGGGTATCGACCTGGGAGAAATCACCACGTCGATGACAATCAACAGCCCGGCTGCGCCGATTTTTGCGATGTTCGTCGCCCAGGCAGAAAAGGCCGGGGTCGACCGGTCGTTGCTCGGCGGCACACTCCAGAACGACATTTTGAAGGAGTACCAGGCGCAGAAGGAATACGTGTTTCCGCCGCGTCAGTCGATGCGGTTGGTTCGGGACACGATCGAATTCACTGCTGCGGAGATGCCTCGCTGGAACTCGATCTCTATCTCTGGATATCACATCCGCGAGGCCGGATCGACTGCAGCTGAGGAGTTGGCGTTCACGCTGGCGAACGGGTTTGCGTACGTCGAGTTGGCGTTGCAGGCTGGTCTACCGGTCGACGCCTTCGCCTCGCGACTCAGTTTCTTCTTCAATGCACATATCGACTTCTTCGAAGAGATTGCCAAGCTCCGCGCGGCGCGCCGGATCTGGGCTCGGTGGATGCGCGATCGCTATGGAGCGCAGCTCGCCAAATCGATGCAGTTGCGATTCCACACCCAGACAGCCGGAGTCTCGCTCACCGCGCAGCAACCAGAAGTGAACATTGTGCGCACCGCTATCGAAGCCTTGGCTGGGGTGCTTGGTGGGACGCAAAGCCTGCACACCAATTCGATGGACGAGGCTCTGGCGCTGCCGACTGAGAAGAGCGCGCGGATTGCGTTGCGTACTCAGCAGGTGATTGCTTATGAAACGAACGTCACCCATGTGGCCGATCCGCTCGGAGGCTCGTTCTTCGTGGAGGAACTCACCGATGAAATGGAGCGTCAGGCCGAGGAGATCTTTGCGAAACTCGATGACTTCGGGTCGGGGTCGATGCTCGAAGGCTGCATCGCGGGCATTGACGAGAATTGGTTTCAGAGCCGCATCGCCGATTCTGCATATGATCTCGAGCGAAAGTTCAACTCCGGTCAGCGGATCATCGTTGGGGTTTCGAACTTCACCGAAGGCAACGATGAGCCGCAGATCGAAACGCTCCGCATTAGTAATGCAGACGAGACCCGTCAACGTAAGCGGCTCGAAACTGTGCGCGGCGATCGGTCCCAGGAATCGGTCGACGCAGTGTTGGCGAAGCTGGCGGCCGAGGCCGCCGATCCCGAGGTCAATCTGATGCCGACGCTGATTGAGGCATCGCGTACCTATGCCACGCTCGGCGAGATGATGAACACGATGGCAGGTGTCTTCGGTCGCCACACCGAAGTTCCCGTCATCTGAGTCAGTCGTTCCAGCGGATCGCGGTTCTACAGAATCATCAGAAACCAGGCGCAAGAATGAAGGACAGCATGGGTGTGATCGCAGGACATGAGATGGGCGTGCCGTCCGATATCGACGATGTCACCGTCGACTGGATGACCGAGGTGCTCCGCACGAGTGGAGCGTTAGACGACAAGACACGGGTGACCTCGATACGGAGCGAGCCGTTCGCCGTCGGCGTCGGACTGCTGTCGCAGTTGAGCCGGTCGTCACTGGGCTACGACGGCGCCGGTGTTGGGCCGGCCACGGTGATCGTGAAGTTTCCGACCTTAATCCCGCACCAGCGAGGTATTGCAGACGCGTTCAACATCTACGAACGTGAAGTGAAGGCCTATACCGAGATTGTTCCGCGGTCGCCCATCCGCACGCCAAAGATCCACGCCGCGATGATGGCTCCCGACAAGTCGAATTGTTGTTTGGTGATGGAAGACCTCAGCGGTATGTCCCGAGCGGATCCCTCGGGCGGTGCGACCTGGGAGCAGGCGCTCAACGCGATCGATGCGCTTTCGGCATTCCACGCCACCTGGTTCTCGTCGCCTGATCTCGACGCACTGTCCGAGACCTTCATCTCCTTCCAGAACCCAATTCACCTTGCAGCACTGCCGGGTCTCCACGCCGCCGGTTGGCCAGCTGCCAAAGAGCATGCTGCGGATCTCTTCACCCCTGAGCTCATCAGTTTTGGCGACTCGTGGGCCAATCACCTTCCTCAGATGCTCGACCTCATGAGTACATCGGCAACGTTGCTCCACGGCGACTGGCGCACCGACAACATGTTTTTTGACGATGACGACGACATGGTCATTTTCGATTTCCAGATCACGGCGGTCGGCAACGGCGCCTATGACCTCGCCTACTTCCTGAGCCAGTCACTCGAACGCAAGACGCGCGCCGGGCGCGAACGCGAAATGGTGCATCGGTACGTCGATCAACTGGCAGCCCGTGGTGTCGAGCGTGATGTCGATCAGCTGATGTTTGACGTTCGATGTGCCGCAGCGTTTTGCATGATGTACGGCTTTGCTTCGTACGCCGGGTACGAGGATTTGCCGGAGACCAGCCAGCGGATGACGCGCCAGCTGCTCCGTCGATCCGTCGAGGCCATTGTTGATCTCGACGGAGTCTCGGCCGTTCAGCAGCTGGTGGGCTGAAGGCCGCCGCACTATGGACGAGCAATGGATCAAGCGAATACGGGCCGACATGGCCTACGAGTTCGAGCGCACCGCGCCACCCGAAGGGTTTCCATCGTTCCACGACATACCGACCTCCCGGCACACCAGTACAACGTTCCACGATCTCGAACAGCAGCATTTGTGGCCACACACCTGGGTCATCGCGGGCAGGCTCGAGGATGTTCCGAACCCTGGCGACTACTTCACGTTCGGCGACCTCGGGGTGCCACTGCTCCTGGTCCGCGGTACTGACAGTGTCGTCCGTTGCTTCTACAACACCTGTCAGCACCGCGGTGCACCGGTCGTCCGCGATGCCCGAGGCTCGGCTCGTCGACTGCGCTGCCAGTACCACTCGTGGACATACGAGGTTGACGGCGGACAACTCGTTAGCGTGCCGGACGAACGCGATTTCATCGATCTCGATTGGGAGCAGCGATGTCTTCCCCAGGCGAGCTGCGACAGCTACGGCGGCTTCATCTTTGTCAACCGGGACCTCGATGCGCAGCCGCTGGTTGACTGGGTTGGGCCACTCGCCGAGATGCTCGACCCATTCGGCGGGGAGCAGCTCAGAGAGGTGTACCGCGAGTCGCGGATCATTCCCTGCAACTGGAAAGTCACCGCCGAAGCATTTCTCGAGGTGTACCACTTCAAGCACGTCCACTCCCATGACGGGGTGAGTGTGCTCGACAATCGAGGTGCAGCGATGGGGCTGTACCCGAACGGGCACAGCCGAATGATCACGCCATACTCGAAGCAGAACGCCGAGCGGCTCGGTATGGAGCGTTGGGACGACTGGAAACCGATCGATGTTGGCCCGTTCCCGGTGATCGAGGGTCTGCCGGACATGGTTCGCTGCACGAGTACGGCGGTCAACATCTTTCCCAACGTGATTATCCCGCTCGGAGCGTTTGGTTTCCCAATTAACGTCTTCTGGCCGATCGATAAAGACACAACCCGCCTCGACTGGATTTACTACGCGCTTCCCGAAGATGGTGATCGCTTCGATCCGGACAACCTGCCCGAGCATTGGAAGCAGCGGCGTCAGGGCTACAACAGCATCATGGCCGAGGACGAGATGAACATGGCGCCGATACAGGCGTCGATGAAGTCGCCCGCGCTGACCGGCATTCCGATCAACTATCAGGAACGTCGGATCTGGCACCTCCACGAACAGATTGACCGCACCATTGGTGCCGATCGCGTCCCTGAGGAAATGCGCGTCGCACCGGTGCTCGGCGCGTACGTTGAGTGGTAAAAGTGCAGCACACTCACAAGGAACATCGGCGAATGTGACAGACCTGACCGATGCGTAGCCCCGGCCGTGGCTGCTCTTGCAGGGTGATGATCGAAGGCCCCAGCTTGCGGAACTGGCGACGGAATCTGAGCCGGATTTCTTGTGTTCCACCAACACGATCCAGGAGATGACCGGGATGGTGTGAGTCGAACAGGCTCAGAGGTAGTCGCGGTTGACGTCGATCGCCAGGTCATTTCCGTACTCGCCGTTCAAGCGGGTCCATTTGCCTTGACGAACGAATCGACCACGTCGGCCACCAATTGGTCGTCGACGGCTTCGTTCGCGAGCAGGCGATGGAAAAGCAATGAGCCTGCCATTGAACCGAGTGCCTGCATCGGCACGACGCCGGCGCGTAGTTGGCCGGTCTCTTCTCCCAGCCTGACGATCGCCGTGAACGTTTCGACGAGTTCGGCGATGAAACGATCGCGGACGGTGCCGACAGTGTCGTCGTGTAGTGCCCGTTCGATCATCACGGCGATCATCTTCGTGCGCCCCTCGTCTCGGAGATCTGACGCAAGGTTGGTCAGCAGGGTGACGAGGTCATCGCGCACGATGCCTGTCAGTTCGCTCGCGGGTGGCACGTGTTTACCGACGGCTTGGAGCGTGGCATGGAGCAGGTCTGACCGATGCGGGTAATGCTTGTAGACGGTGGTTCTGCTCACCTCGGCGGCAGCGGCGACCTTGGCGTGGGTGACCTCGTCGGGCCCGCTATCGAAGAGCAGCGCAACCGCAGCGTCGAGCACGGCCTGGCGCGACCGCTCGATCCGAGGATCGACGTTGAGGTCCAGTGCATCTGGATCGGAGGAGCTGGCGTTGAGGGTCATGGGTTGTGTCTTTGGACACGATGGCGGACGGATCCTTGCCTTTCCACATCCTACTCGGCAGGATATCCAACATGAACAAACTGTCCAATAGGGGAGAGCGCTCCGAAGTCATCACGCTGCCAGGTACTGATGCAACGGTGTGGGCGCGGCTTGGTTCGTTCGCATTCCGTCGTCGCCGAGCTGTGCTGCTCGCGTGGGTCGTCTTGTTTCTCGGAACCTTCGTCGCCGTCGGCGCAATCGGCAGCTCGTCTGAGAGTTCGTTCGAGAGCCCCGACTCCGACTCGCTCGCTGGTTTCGAGATTTTGAAAGACAATTTCGGTGCGGGTGGCAGCTTCTTGTCAGGGTCGATCGTGTTTGAAGCGGAGCAGGGCGTCGGCGATGCCGAGGTCGAGTCGGTTATGTCTGGACTGTTCGAAGGGATTGCCGCATTTGACGAAGTCACCCTGACGAGTCCGTACTCGTCGATCGGTGAGCAACGTGGGCTCGTTGCCCCAGACGGGCAGATTGCCTACGCCAGCATCGACTTTGACGAGAACACCGATGAGCTCCGGGCGAGTGAGATCGGCCGGGATATCGAGGCGCTCGTCAAGGTGGCTGAACTTGACGGTGTCAATATCGAGATCGGTGGCGCTGCACTCGCAGAGTTCGAGCCGCCGAAGTCGGAGCTCATCGGCCTCGCATTCGCCGTGGTCATCTTGATCCTCGCGTTCGGTTCGGTGCTGGCCATGGGCCTGCCGATCGGCGTGGCGTTGTTCGGCGTCGGAATTGGCGTCGGCACCATCACGCTGCTGACCAATGTGATATCGATCCCCGATTTCGCCACGACGCTCGGTGCGATGATCGGCCTCGGTGTCGGCATCGACTACGCCCTCTTCATCGTCACCCGGTACCGAGAGGGAACGCGAGCAGGCTTGTCATCGCACGACGCAACAGTTCGTGCGATCGACACCGCAGGCCGCGCTGTGCTTTTCGCCGGCCTGACCGTCGTCATCTCGCTGCTCGGCATGTTTGTCATGCAGTTGGCGTTCATCAACGGGCTGGCCACCGGCGCTGCGGTCACTGTCGCCATCACGATGGTCGCTTCGGTCACGCTCCTGCCAGCGCTCATCGGGTTCGCCGGCCCGAGAGTCGAAGTCACCCGCTGGCGCGGCCTGGTCATGGCCGGCTTCGTCGCCGTGGCACTGCTGGCCGTCGGCCTCAGATTCCAGCCGGTTGCTGCCATTTTTGCCGTCCTGTCGCTGGTCACCCTGATCATGTCGTTCTTCATCCCGGGTCTCCGCAAGGAATTGCCGCCACGGCAGGAGAAGCCGCTGCGCAAAACCTGGTCGTACCGCTGGAGCCACTTCGTGCAGCGCAATCCGTGGCCGGTGGCGATCGGCGTGACGCTCCTGCTGCTCATCATGAGCCTCCCCGTTCTGGGGCTTCGTCTCGGCTTCGGCGACGAGAGCACCTTCGCCGAGGGCACCACGACCCGCGACGCTTATGAGCTTCTCGCCGAAGGATTCGGTCCGGGTAGCAATGGCCCGCTGCTCGCTGTAGCGGAAGTGGACAGCCCTGCACAGTTCGCTGCAGCGCAAGATCTTGTTGTGGCACTGAACGGTGCTGACGGCGTGGCCCGAGCGCTGGGTCCGATCCCGTCAGACAACCAGCAGGCCTTCCAGATCTTCGTGGTTCCTGAGACCGGGCCACAGGACGAAGCCACCTCGACGCTCGTCCGGAGCCTCCGCGAGACGACGATTCCGGATGCGGTTGCCGACTCTGGTCTCGACGTGAAGTTGACCGGCGCAGTGGCCTCGAGCATCGACTTCTCTGACTATCTCAGCGCACGGCTACCGGTGTTTTTCATCGCGGTGTTGAGTCTGTCGTTCCTACTCCTCATGATGGTGTTCCGCTCGATCTTGGTGCCGCTGAAAGCCGTGATCATGAACCTGCTATCGATCGGTGGCGCCTACGGCATCATCGTTGTCGTGTTCCAGTGGGGGTGGGGTGTGAGCTTGTTCGGCACCGGTAGCGGCCCGATCGAACCGTTCCTCCCGATGATGCTTTTCGCCATCGTGTTCGGCCTCTCGATGGACTACGAGGTCTTCCTGCTGTCCCGTGTCCGCGAGGAGTACGACCGGACCGGCGACGCAAAGAACTCGGTCGCCGACGGCCTCGCTGCAACGGCCCGTGTCATTACCGCGGCGGCAGCGATCATGGTCGTGGTGTTCGGCAGCTTCGTGCTCGAAGACTCCCGAGTCATCAAGATGTTCGGGCTCGGCCTCGCCTCAGCGGTCTTCCTTGACGCCACCCTCGTCCGGATGTTGCTCGTGCCCGCCACGATGGAACTGCTCGGCGAGAAGAACTGGTGGCTGCCGAAGTGGCTCGACCGCATCCTGCCAACCCTCAATGTCGACGCCTAATGTTTCGGTTTGCGTGACGATTTTGGTGCGAATGCAAGCCAAATTCGTCACGCAAACGAGAGATGGGCGGTCGACAGACCGAGTCAGACGACGATGTTGACCATCTTGCCGGGGACGACGATGAGCTTCTTGGGTTCGCCGCCCGCCAGGGCCTCGATGACTTTCGGGTCAGCGAGCGCTGCGGCTTCGATTGTCGCTTTGTCGGCATCGGTGGCAACGCTGACCCGGCTCCGGACCTTGCCGTTGATCTGGATCGGCAGCTCGACTGTGTCGTCGACGAGCAGCAACGGATCGGCAACCGGGAAGTCGACGTAGGCGATCGTGCCCCCGTTATCGCGGCCGATGCCGTGACCGAGCTTGCGCCACAGCTCTTCGGCGATGTGCGGGACCAGCGGCGCCAGCATCGCGACCATTGGTTCCGCGACCTCGCGTGGCGTGGCGTCGAGCTTGGTGACAGCGTTGTTCAGCTCGATCAGCTTGGCGATCGCGGTGTTGAAGTGCAGCTCGTCCATCTCGGTGCGAACGAAGTCGATCGTGCGATGCAGCAGCTTGAGCGTGTCCTCGTCGGCCGGCGTGTCGACGACGGTGCACTCGCCGGTCGACTCATCAATGACGTTGCGCCACAACCGCTGCAGGAAGCGGTACATGCCAACGACGTCGCGAGTCTCCCAGGGACGTGAGGAGTCGAGCGGCCCGCCCGTCATCTCATAGAGGCGCAGCGTGTCAGCGCCGTAGGCCTCGTACATCTCGTCCGGCGACACGGCGTTCTTGAGGCTCTTGCCCATCTTGCCGTACTCACGCGTGACTGGTTCGCCGTTGTGGGTCCAACCGTCATCGGTGTTGCCAACGACTTCGGCGGCCTCGACGTAGATCTCGCGCTCGTCCTTGAAGGCGTACGCCTGAATGTAGCCCTGGTTGAACAGACGCGCGTAGGGCTCGACCGAGCTGACGTGGCCGAGGTCGAAGAGGACCTTGTGCCAGAAACGGGCATACAGCAGGTGCAGCACGGCGTGCTCGACGCCGCCCACGTAGAGGTCGATGCCGCCGGGATGATCGGGCCGCACGTCGGTGCGCGGGCCCATCCAGTATTCCTCGTTCTCGACGGCACAGAACCGGTCGTCGTTGAGCGGATCGATGTAGCGCATCTGATACCAGCACGAGCCAGCCCACTGCGGCATCACGTTGCTGTCGCGACGGTAGGTCTGCATGCCGTCACCCAGGTCGAGTTCGACGTTCATCCAGTCGTCGAGCCGGTCCAGCGGGCTTTCCGGGTTGGACATCGCGTCATCGGCGTCGAACGTGCGGGGGGCAAATTGATCGGTCTCGGGCAGCAGGACCGGCAGCATCGAGTCGGGGATGCTGTGCGGGTTGCCGTCGGCGTCGTAGACAATCGGGAAGGGCTCGCCCCAGTAGCGCTGGCGGCTAAACAGCCAATCGCGAAGCTTGTAATTGACGGTGGTCTCGCCGGCCCCAGATCGCTCGAGCCACGCGTTCATTACGGCGATGCCTTCGACCTTGTTGACGAGCCCGTCGAGTTGCAGATGCTCATTCGTGCTGTTCACGTACGGGGCATCGCCGACGAAGGCTTCGGGCCACTGGCGGGTGTCGAGCGTGACGTCGAGGCCGCGCTCTTCGAACCAAGATGCTGGCGGCTCTTGGATTGCCGGGATCGGCAAATCAAACTTGCGGGCGAACTCGAAGTCGCGAGTGTCGCCGCACGGGACAGCCATGATCGCGCCGGTGCCGTAGCCCATCAGGACGTAGTCGGCAATCCAGATCGGCACCGGCTCACCGTTGACCGGGTTGGTCGCGTACGCCCCGGTGAACACGCCAGTTTTTTCGCGTGTGTCGTCTTGCAGCTCGAATTCCTTCTTGCCTTCCGCCTGTGTCCGGTAGGCAGCGATTTCTTCTGCTATTCCAGGTGTGCGGGCTGGGTCGGCGAGTTGATCGACGAACGGATGCGCGGGGGAGAGGACCATGAACGACGCGCCGAACAACGTGTCGGGCCGCGTGGTGAAGACGCTGATCGGGCCAGCCTCGGAGGCGAAGTCGACCTTGGCGCCGTTGCTGCGCCCAATCCAGTTGCGCTGCATCGCCTTGATCGCATCGGTCCAGTCGAGCAGTTCGAGGTCATCGATCAGCCGGTCGGCGTACGTGGTGATGCGCATCATCCACTGGCGCATGTTGCGCTTGAACACGGGGAAGTTGCCGCGGTCGGAGCGGCCGTCGGAGGTGACTTCTTCGTTAGCAACGACCGTGCCCAGACCGGGGCACCAGTTGACGGGCGCCTCGGACATGTAGGCGAGGCGGTGGTCGTCGATGATCACGTTGCGCTCGGCAGCCGAAAGGGCGGCCCAGGGCGTGCCGCCGGGTGTGGTGCGCTCACCTGACTCGAACATCTCGATCAGTTCACTGATCGGGCGTGCTCCATCGACGTCGGGCGAGTCGTCGTACCACGCGTTAAACACCTGGCTGAAGATCCACTGCGTCCATTGGTAGAACTCGGGATCGGTGGTCGACACAGATCGTCGCATGTCATGGCTTAAACCGAGCCGGCGCAGCTGGCGACGCATGTTCGCGATGTTCGCGTTCGTGGTGATCGCGGGGTGCTGGCCGGTTTGCACGGCGTACTGCTCAGCAGGCAGGCCGAAGGCGTCGAAGCCCATGGTGTAGAGAACGTTGTGGCCCGTCATCCGCTTGAAGCGGGAGTAGACGTCAGTGCCGATAAACCCGAGCGGATGGCCGACATGTAGGCCGACGCCGGACGGGTACGGGAACATGTCCTGGACAAACACCTTCTCGCCGAGCGGCTCGGTGCGGTCGGGATCGGCGAGTGCGCCAACGGGGTTGGGTGTGTGGAACGTGCCGTTCTCCGCCCAGAAGTCCTGCCAACCGACTTCGATATCCTGCGCGAGCGCCGACGTGTATCGATATTCCGGAGTGTCGATACTGGAGCCGGATTGGCTGTCGATGTCGGTGTCGCTCATACGGCGTTCGATCCTACGGGCTGTGCTCCCCACGAACCCCGATCGGTTTCAACCCGAAGTAGAGCAGGGCATGCGTTTGATGCCATTGATGAAGCCGCTGACCAATCGGTCGGGTTCGCCGGTGATCGCAATGTCGGGGATCTGGGTGAAGATTTCCTTGAACATCACCTGGATCTCGCGGCGAGCGAGGTTCGCGCCGAGGCAGAAGTGCGGGCCGCCAGCTCCGTAGCCTTCCTGCTCCTTGCTGTTCGCTCGGTTGATGTCGAAGGCGTGGCCGTCGGTGAAGATGTTCTCGTCACGGTTGCCCGACCAGTACCACATGACGACTTTCTCGCCCTCGCGAATCATCGTGTTGCCGACTTGGATGTCGAAGTTGGCAGTGCGGCGCATGTGGATGACCGGCGATGCCCACCGGACGATCTCTTCAGCGGCTGGCATCGACAGCTCGGCGTAGTTGTCGCGAAGTTGCGCCTTCTGATCGGGGTGATGATGCAGCTGATGCATGCCCCATGAGATGGCGTTGCGGGTGGTCTCGTTGCCGGCCACCGCAAGCAGGATGAAGAAGGAACCGAACTCGGCAGCCGTGAGCCGTTCGCCGTCGACTTCGGCGTGCATCAGGATCGATGCGATGTCGCCGGTCGGGTTCTTGAGCCGCTCTTCGCCAAGGGCTTGCGCGTAGTCGAACATCCCGGCGGCGCCGAGAATCAACTCGTGCAGGTCCATTGTGAAGTCGGGGTCGCTCGCGCCGAGGATGAGGTTGGTCCAGTCAAAGATCTGCTGTTCGTCTTCGCGCGGCACGCCGAGCATGTCGCAGATCACGCCGAGGGGGAGTGGTGCCGCGAGTTGCTCGACGAAGTCGCACTCGCCCATTTCCTTCGCTTCGGCGACCAGCTTGCGGGCACGTTCGCGCACTGACTCTTCGATGCGTGCAACGGTCTTCGGGGTGAAGCCCTTCTGGACGAGCATGCGCATCTTGGCGTGGCGTGGGTCGTCGAGGACGATCATCGATCCGAAGAACTCGAGTGTCTCGGGCGGTGCCTCGCCAAGCGTGATGCCGGCCGCCGACGAGAATGCGTGGGGCATCCGATTGATCTGGCGGATGTCGTCGTAGCTGACAGCTGACCAGAACCCGGGCCCGGCGATGCCGCCTTCGATGACCGAGAGTTCCTCGTGGAAGCACATGCCGGCACCCTCGGTGTTCTCGTGGCGCAGTTGGGCGAAGGCTGCGTCTCGCTCATCGAGCGACTTCGTCCAGAAGTCATTGTGCCCGAGGAGGATGGGCTGTCCTGCACTGGGGCCGCTTTCGAGCGTGAGGGTGCGGAAGTCAGGCATAGATCCATCATTGCCGCTCGGGCGGACGAATGGAATAATCACAGCTACGCCGCGAGGTTTCATTGGGTTCTGAGAGGGGTCACGCTCTTGGTGTCCAATTTCCAACCGCAGCCGTGATCCTCGCCGAGCACGTCCACGTCGGTGAGCTCCCCGCAGAGGCAGAGCGGCACCTACGATGCCGATATGGCACTCGACATCGTGTGTCCGACATGCGAGTCGGACGAGCACATCAACGGCGAGCCAACTGGCGACGGCACCTTGCGGCTCACCTGTGCCGTTTGCGAGGTGCAGTGGACTCGGGACCCGCGGCCGAAGTGCCCGATCTGCGGTGGTAACGACTTGTACCATCTCCCGCAGGTGATCCTCGAGAAGTCACGTGGCACCCAGATGTCGATCCAGGGTATTCACCTCGAGTACGGCTGCCATCAATGCGCGCCTCAGGAAGTGAAAGTGCGGGGCGGGTCCATGCACCACCTTCCGGGGCGGCTCAACGGCAGCCAGTAAGCCCGCTGCCACACTGAGCAGACCTCGGTGTGACACGAACGTGTCAGCGGTGGGCTGACCGGAGCGTGACATGGCGAGAGCGGGTTGTCGCTGACGTTGTACCGTCTTGGACCATGGTTCATATCGACTCCACGATCACTCGTCTGGAAGCTGCTGCCGATCTTGGCACGGGTGTTCGCTTCGTCGGCCAGTCCGTCCTGAGCGGTGACCTCGATGCCGACGGTCGACCTGCATTGGTCACGTGGCGCGAGATCCACGACGACGCTCGCGCTGTGGGCGCGGCGCTGCAGGCGAAGGGCTTAGTTCCTGGCGACCACGTCGCTGTCCTCGGCCCGACGAGTCGCCAGCTGATGACGATTGTGCGCGGCTGCTGGTTGGCAGGCATTGCCTCGATGGTGCTTCCCTTGCCGATGCGTATGGGCTCACTCGATGCGTTCATCGACAGCACCCGCGGTCGTATCCGACACGGCGACGCGAAGCTGGTTCTGATCGACGACATGCTCGCCGACTTCTACACCCAAACGGAGGGCGACCCGCCGATCGAACCGATGGCGTCGGTTCTGCCGGGTGCACCGAACGTGCCAACGGGCGATGCGCTCGAACTGCCAGATCATGACCCAGAGCGTCTGGTGATCCTGCAGTACACCAGTGGGTCGACGAGCGAACCGAAGGGCGTGATGATCCCGGATCGAGTGCTATCGGCGAACATCGACGCGGCGCTCGAAGCGGCGGAGATCGGACCCGACGAAACGATGATGTCGTGGCTGCCGCTCTACCACGACATGGGCCTTGTCGGCTTCCTCGCTATTCCAATGACTCAGGGCGTTAATCTCGTGCAGGCTGCCCCGCAAGACTTCTTGGCTCACCCTGGCAACTGGATGCAGTGGCTGAGTGATTACAAGTGCACGGCGACGGCTGGACCGAACTTTTCTTGGGTGCTCGCGACTCGTGCGCTGAAGCGGATGGTGGGTCTCGATCTGTCGAACCTCACCCTGGCGCTCTCAGGCGCTGAACCTGTCGACCCGAAGGCGGTCGTTGCGTTCGTTGCCGAAGCCGCCCGCTTCGGATTCCCCGAGGGCGGAGTCTTCCCGGCCTTCGGGATGGCCGAGGTTGCGATCGCTGGATCGTTCCCGAAGCGCGGACGTGGGTTACGAACCGACATGGTCGATCGCATCGTTCTTGAGACCCAGCGAGTCGCCAAGCCGATCGAGGTCGCTGACCCCGACGAGTTCGCCATCCTTGCGCGCGAGCTCCCCCTGCTCGGTACCGCGGTGCCGGGCTTGGAGATGAAGGTCGTCGATCCCGACACGTTCGAAGAGTTGCCCGAACGGCACGTCGGCGAACTGCTGCTGCGAGGAACATCGGTCACGCCGGGCTATTACAAGCGCGAAGACGCAACTGCTGCGCTCTTCCACGACGACTGGCTGTGCACCGGTGACCTCGCCTACATCCTTGATGGCGAACTCGTCATGTGCGGCCGAATTAAGGACGTCATCATCGTCGGCGGGCGCAATGTGTTCCCCGAAGACATTGAGCGTGCTGTCGGGCTGCTCGACGGTGTGCGCGCCGGCAACGTCATTGCCTTCGGCATGGACGGTTACAAGAGCAAGGAGAGCGTCGTCGTCGTGGCCGAAGTACGTCCGACCGACAGCTCCGGCGGTTTGTCTGACGTTCGTGCCCGGATCCACGAACGGACACTCCAAGTCAGTGGCTTGCCGCCGCGCGACATCATGCTCGTCAATCCCGGGACACTCCCGAAGACCAGTAGCGGCAAGCTGCAGCGCAGCAAGTGTAAGACCGAATACCTCGACGAGGAACTCGCACTATTCGACAGCTGAGGGCGCGTCTGCGCGTCGATCAGTGAATACGGACACCCTGACGCGTGAGCTCGGCTTGAACCGCAGCGATGTCGACGTCGGCGACCGAGGTGCTCGTGGCCGCTGAGATTGCCGCTGCGACGCCCGCTCCCTGCCCGCTCACCGTGCAGCACATCATGTTACGGACGGCTGCGTGACTGACCTTGTCGCCGCCGATCGAGCGACCGGCGACGAGTAGGTTGTCGACGCCCTTGGGGAGCATCGCCCGGTAGGGCACCTGGAAGTATCGGCCGGTGGTCGGCAAGATCAGAATGCCGTACCCGTCGATGAACTCGGGGAAGATGCCGATGCTGTCGTCGAAGCGGCCCTCGCCACGGACGTCATTGTCGGTCATGTTGTAGACCGCGTCGATCTTGCGGGTTTCACGGATGCCGACGCTCATCCCGAAGTTGCGAATTTTCGCTCGCTCGCAACCGGGTGTGAACTCGGTGAGTGCCGCGGCTGCTAGCACTGCCTGGCGCCGGCCTTCGATCTCTGCGGCGGTCAAGCTCTCGACGTCGGTCCCGTCGACGTTGGGAAGGTGCACGAGATTGAGATAGGTCAGGTCGCCCTGATCAGAGATTGCGCCCCATGTGCCGCCGATCGTGGTCAGATCGGCAGGGATGGCGCCTGCTTGCATGGCCTGTTCGAACGGCTTGCGAAGAAAAGGCGAGAACATCTCGTCTTCTTTGCCGCTTGTCTCGATGGTCCACTCGCCGCCGGCCCAGTCGGCGTACGTCTGCGGGTCGGCGGCGACGCCAGCAAGAAAGGCCTGCTTGTCGACGCCCGAGAGGTGGAACATCACCGAGGCGGCCATCAATTCTTCGGAAGGCGCCTGGTGGACCGGTGCGCCCGCTCGAGCAGCGATATCGGCGTCGCCGGTCGCGTCGATGATCCGCTTACCGAGGACGGCGTGGCGACCGGACTTACTCTCGATGATCACGCCCCGCAGCACATCGTCGTCCATCACGGGAGCAACGACGGTGGCATGCAGGATCGGGTGGATGCCGGCCTCTTGCACGAGCACGTCAGCGACGTACTTGAACAGTTCGCCATCGAGCGCGTGGCTGTTGGATTGTGGCTCAGGCTGGGCGGCGCCCATTGCCTTTGCCCGCTCTTCGAACTCGATGCCGATGCCTTCGGTGTCGACCGTGTTCTCATGGCGATACCACGCAAACCCCTCGACGCCCACGGCGGTGATGTTGCCGCCGAAGCAGCCGTGCCGCTCGAGCAGTACGACGCTTGCGCCAGCACGAGCGGCGCCCAGTGCTGCAGCGAGCCCGGCCGGCCCGCTGCCAACGACGACCACATCGGCCGTTGCCAGCACGGCGGTCACGCGTGCCGGTTCGGTGATCATTTCCTGATTGGGCATCACCGCTACTGTAGGTGGGGCCTGCTGCTCAACAGCGCGCCGCTCCGACGGCCTGTCGCACCGAGGCTGCTTGGTTGTAGAGGGCTATCACGAAAACGGTGATTCAACCTGGCGTACCTGACCTCCTGCGTGGAGATCCTAAGATACTGTTTCTATGGCAGATGGCTGGGAGCGTCGACAGAAGCAGAAGCGTCGCGATGTCCTCGTTGCCGCTGGATCGCTGATCTCCGAGCACGGCCTCGAAGGTCTCACGATGCGCAAACTCGCAGCGCGGGCCGGGGTCGCTGTCGCCACGCTCTATAACCAGTTCGGTGACCGCGATGGTCTGCTCGTTGCGTTCGTCAGTAATGGCCTCGATCAGCTCGAAATCGAGTTCGATGCCGAGCCCGCACATGGTCCGATCGACACCACCCGTGCGCTGTTCGCGGCGCTCGACGCCGAGTTCGACTCGGCGACCGATGTGTGGCGACCGATTTTTTCGACGTTGAAGCAGGGCCCGGGCTCGCACGGCATGGGGGAGGTCGGCGACCGTGTCGTGGCGTTTATCGAAGCCGATTTCGCCAAGGCAGCGGCCGATGGCTTGTTCGTCATCGACTGCGACGTCAAACGACTTGCTCGGCACGTTTTCACCACGCGTATGAACCGGTTGGAGAAATGGGCTACCGGCGCAATCGAATGGGATGCGTACCGTGACTCATCTGACCTCGGTCTCGAGTTGACGCTTGCCGCTGTGCTTGCCGACGACAACGCTCGCCGGCTGGCCCTGATGGCAGCAGGCATCAGGCATCAGCCGTTGAGCTGTTGAGTCGTGTTGAGTCGTCTTGAGTACAGGGGAATAGCGCCGTGTTAGTCGTCTCGGCACCATCTCGTCAGCGGCAGCACGCTCCGCTTGCCGAAATCGAGTCGTCGGGGTTCCAGGATCCCTTCGAGCATCCCGGACGCGCGGATGCGATCCACCAGGTGCTCGCTGCTGACGCAGTACATCAGATTCGTGAGCCCGACCGGTGGGGTGTGTCGCCGATCGAGGCGGTGCACGATCCTGGTCTTGTGCGGTTCCTGTCGAATGCCTGGGCGTCGTACCAGGCGGTTCACCCGGGCACGCATGACGTAGTGCCCGATCTCTTCCGAATGCCTGGGTTAATGGAGGGGATCGGTGAGTTTCGTGCCCACCATGGCATCGACACGGAACTTGGCCGGTGGTGCTTCGAGACGACGACGCCGTTGACCGAGGGCACCTTCGAAGCTGCCACCTCGGCGGTCGATGTCGCACTGACCGCGACATCGCTTGTGTTGGGCGGTGAGCGAGCCGCGTATGGGCTGTGTCGTCCCCCGGGACACCATGCGCCGATGTCGCTGTACGGCGGGTACTGCTTCTTCAACAACGCAGCCGTTGCGGCGCATCATGCGGTGTCGACCACTGGTTCCAAGGTCACGGTGCTTGACGTCGACTACCACCATGGCAACGGCACTCAGCAGATTTTTTATCGGCGCGACGATGTGCAATACGTTTCGCTGCACGGCGATCCGGCACGGGCCTATCCGTACATCACCGGCTACGCCGACGAAATTGGTTCAGGTCGCGGCCGGGGAGCGAATGTAAATGTTCCGCTCCCGCTTGGAGCCGATGATGACCACTATGGGGTGGCGCTCGCCGGGGCGCTCCAGGCGATCGACGCGTTCGCGCCCGATCTGCTGGTGGTGTCGCTCGGTGTCGACGCCTTCCACAACGATCCGATCTCGGATCTCGCGGTCACGGCCGACGGATTTGAGGCACAAGGAGCGCTTGTCGCGCAACTTGGCGTGCCGACCGTGGTGGTGCAAGAAGGCGGGTACGACGTGGCCTCGCTTGGGAACAACGTCAATCGATGGCTTGCAGGCCTCGCAACGCTGTGAGCCGTTGACGGCCCGGCTGTGACGGGCGTCATTCCACAATGCGGAACCGTGCTACATTGTGGGACACCTCGGCCAGAACTTCGACAACCCAGTGAATAAATTGTCCACAGGGTTCGAGTTGGGTATGGTCGAGGGGTCGAGGGCAGTCAGCCTTCGGCTCGAACTCAAGCTCTTCTAGGGGGAAATTTACAGATGGATTTCAAACGTTTGGATCAAACACGTCGTTCGGTGGGACCGATCGAGCTCGATCTCATCGAGTCATTTGCTCAAGGAAAGGTCAGCCGTCGCAACTTCGTTCGTCGCGGCACGATGATCGGTCTGTCGGTACCGGTCATGGGTGGCATCATCGCGGCGTGCGGAGATAGCGACGGCGATTCTGCACCGGCCACCGCTGCTGCCAGTGAGGAGACCGAGACCACCGATGCTGCAAGTGGGGAGACCGACAGCACCGAGCCAAAGACCACCGATGCCCCAGCGCCCGCTGCAGCCGGTGGCGACATCATCGCCGGCATCCAGAGCGGTGACACCACCTCGGGCCTCGACCCAGTCAACATGCTTGACCTCGGCACGTACGCCGTAGTGTCGCAGTCTTTCGAGTATCTCGTCGGTCTCGGCTCAGACGGCAACATCGCCGCAACTGCGCTCGCCACCGAGTGGGCGCCCAACGCCGACGCCAGCCAGTGGACCTTCAAGCTTCGCCCTGGTGTCACCTGGCAAGATGGCAGCCCGCTCACCTCTGCCGACGTCGTCGCCACTATCGAGCGCATGGTGGCAGCCGGTGCTGGCCTTGCCGGCGTCGTCAGTGCCGGTGGCACCGAAGCACCTGATGACCTGACCGTGGTCGTGAACCTTGACTCGCCGAACGGCAACCTGCCGGTCCTCGTGTCGTTGTTCAACCCGCAATCGCTGGTCACCCCGGTCGACTACTCAAGCGGCACCACGCTGAGCGAGCGCCCGGCCGGTACTGGTGCCTGGATGCTCGACGATTGGGATCCGTCGTCGTTCCGTGCCAGGTTCATTCCGAACCCGAACTGGTGGGGTGGCGCAGTCAAGCTCGACAGCGTCACGTTGCAGGGCTTCGAGACTGGCGGCACCAAGGTCGCAGCCTTCGCCGCTGGCGAACTCGACATCATCCAAGACTTCTCGATCTCCGACGGCGCAACGCTGCTCGAAGACGATAGTTTCAAAATTTTGCGACCGGCGTCGTCGAACCACCGCCAGATCTGGTTCAACACGCAACTGCCCGAAGGTGGCCCGTTCACTGATCCCCGCGTCCGTCAGGCCGTCTGCTACGCCATCAACCGCGAACAGCTCATCAGCACGGTGTACGAGGGTCAGGCTCAAATCGCTAACGACCACCCGATCTTCCAGACGCTGCCGTTCTTCGACGAGACCCAGGAACAGCGACCGTACGACCCCGAGATGGCCAAGCAGCTGCTCTCCGACGCCGGTTATGCAGACGGCATCGAAATGCCAATTCAGGTCGGCGACATTGGTGAGGTTCCTGCTGTTGCGGCCATCATCGAGCAAAACCTGGCTGCCGTTGGCATCAAGACGCCGGTGAGCGTCACGCCGAACTCGGACTTCTACGGCGAGTACTGGTGCACCGGCGCAAGCTGGGGAACTCAGCCCGAGTCTGGTGGGCCGGGTCGCCCCTGCGGCGCTTCGGCTGCGATCGGCATCGTCGACTATGGCCACCGCCCGACCCCGGACATTTTCTTCGGCCGTGCACTCGCCACCGATGGGGACTGGAACTCCTCGAACTATGCCTCGAGCGAATTCGACGGCTACTTCAAGGATTACCAGAGCGCCACCGATGTGGCTGGTCAGAAGACGGCAGTCGGAAAGATCCAACGTCTGCTCCATGAGGACGCCCCGGCGTGCTATCCGTTGTTCTTCAACTACCTCTCGGCAACGAGTAGCGCGATCGACGGCTTCCAGACCACAGCCCTTGGTCACCTGCAGTTGCAGAATGTGACGAAGAGCTGACCCAACATCCCGCTCCGGCCAACGCCGGGTCGTCGTAACGGCGGGGCGCAGCGGACTGGTCCGCTGCGCCCTTCGTCGTTACAGGACCAACCATTCGAAAGACAGAGAAGGAACACGTGCTGAGATTCATCGTCAGGCGACTCATGCTCGCCTTCGTTACTTTGGCGTTCTTGCTCGTCATCGTCACACTGATCCCCAACATCGCTCCTGGCGACCCTGCTCGAAAGATCGCGGGCGGCACGGCGTCGCCCGAGCGACTCATGCAGGTCAGCGAATCGTTGGGTCTGCGTGATTCGGTTCTGACTCAGCTGTCGAAGCTGGTCAAGTCGGTCTTCACGCTCGACTTCGGCGACTCCTTCTCCGTCGCTACCGGCGAACCCGTCATGAGCCTGGTTTGGACCTCGCTCGGCAACTCCGTCAAGCTGGTGATTCTCGCTCTGATCGTGATCGTGCCGCTCTCGGTGCTTGGTGGCTTGATCACGGCTTACAAAAAAGACACCTGGATCGATCGCACGATCATCAATGTTGGTATTGCGTTCTCCGCGATTCCCGACTTCGTGGCTGGCGTGTTCCTGCTGGCCTTCCTCGCCGTCCCGGTCGACTTCTTCAAGGTGCAGGCTGCTGCCCCGCCCGGGGCGAACCCGCTGGTCCAGATCCAGCATCTCTTGCTGCCGGTTATTGCCGTGTTGATGGTGTACTTCGGTTACATCGCCCGCGTTACTCGCGCTGGCGCCATCGCTGCGCTCGATTCCGATTACGCCCGCACAGCGTTCATGCGTGGGCTGTCGACACCGCAGGTGTTCCGCAAGCACATCGCCCGTAATGCACTCCAGCCCACCGTTGCGGTGCTCGGTACCCAGCTCGGTTATCTCTTCGGCGGCATGGTCGCTCTGGAGCGGGTGTTCGGTTATCCAGGTGTCGGCAACCTCATCCTGCGAGCCGTCAACCGCGCCGACTATCCGGTCCTGCGGGCCGGGGTGCTCGTCGTCGCCGTCATCTACATGCTTGCCACACTCTCGGCCGATCTTCTGATCGCCTACATGAATCCCCGTACACGCCAATCGTTGGGAGACAAATGATGATCGGACCTGAGCAAGCCGATGCGACTTCGGCAACCCCGAACGAGTCGGTGTTGGTCGCTCAGTCGGCCGAGACCGCAGTGCCCGGTGAAGGGAAGAAACAGATCCGCAAAGAACAGCTCCGTGTGCTCTACACCAGCCCTGGCTTCATCGTTGGCATGTTGATCGTTGGATTCTGGGTCATCGCCAGCGTGCTGCCGGGGATTCTGACATCATTCGACCCGAAAGAATTCGTCGAGGCAGGGCCTCGTGTCAAGCCGGGCAGCGAGGCGTGGCTCGGCACCGACAAGAACGGGTGGGACGTGTACACCCGAGTGATTTTCGGTGCCCGCAAGATCCTCACGATCGCCCCGATGTCCACCGCCGTCGCGATTGTGGTCGGCACATTCCTCGGCCTGATCATGGGCTACTACAAGGGTTGGGTCGACGAGATCCTGAGCCGTGTGATCGAGGCAATCCTGTCGATTCCGATCATCCTCATGGCCATCGTCATCATCTTCACCTTCGGCCGCTCGACCACCGTGATCATTGGAACGATTGCTGTGCTCTTCGTGCCGGCGATCACTCGCACGATCCGTTCGGCGGCAATCGCAGAGTCCAACCTTGACTACGTCATGTCGGCAAAGATGCGCGGCGAGTCGGGCCTCTTCATCGTCACCCGGGAGATATTGCCCAACGTGATCGGGCTCGTGGTAGTGGAAGGAACCGTCCGCCTCGGCTACGCCATCTTCACGTATACGACGTTGGCATTCCTTGGCTTCGTCGGTGGCAACATCACCGACGCTGACTGGGGCATCGACGTGTCGCAGAACTACGAACAAATCGCCCGCGAGATCTGGTGGCCGTCGATCTTCCCGGCGGCGGCAATCGCCAGCCTCGTCATTGGCGTCAACTTGATCGCCGACTCGATCGACAAGGCAGTGAACTCATGACCGTGACCGACTCCCACACGCCCGAGCCAGCAGATCTAGACGCAGCGCCAGCGCTGGCTATCGATGGCCTCGAGATGTCGTACGTCGTGCGCGGCACGCCGCGCAAGATTTTGCGCGGTGTAACTTTCGAAGTGCGCCAGGGCGAGGCATACGGCCTCGTCGGTGAGTCGGGCTGCGGCAAGTCGACCACGGCGTACGCAGCGCTTCGCTACCTCCCGAGCAATGGCGTGATCGACGCTGGGCGCGTGCTGTCCGGCGGCGAAGAGCTCACCGCTATGTCAGCCAAAGAGCTACGCAAGTTCAGGGCAGAGCGCGCCTCGATGGTCTTCCAGGACCCGGTGCAGGCAGTCAACCCGGTGTTGAAGATCGGAACGCAGGTTGCCGAAGCGTTCCAAGTGATGGGTCAGTCGAAGGCGGAGGCGCGTGTCTCCGCTCTTGCCGCTTTGGAACGGGTGCATATTGCCGCTCCGGAGAGTGTGATGGAGCGATATCCGCATCAGCTTTCGGGGGGCATGTTGCAGCGTGTGGTCATCGCGATGGGCTTGGCCTGCGATCCGACATTGCTGGTCCTCGACGAGCCGACGACCGGACTCGATGCCACGGTCGAGGCTGAAGTGCTCGACTTGGTCCGGGAGCTCCGTTCCGAACTGAACTCGGCAGTTCTGCTGATTGCGCACAACCTTGGCGTCATCCGCACGATGTGCGATCGCGTCGGCGTCATGTACGCGGGCCGCATTGTTGAAGAAGGCACTGTTGCCGAAGTATTCGACAACCCGAGTCATCCGTACACCAAAGGTCTGCTCAACTCGATCCCTCGGCGCGGTCTGCGTAAAACGGACAGCGAATTGTTTTCGATCCCGGGCTCGGCACCGCCGATTGGGGCCTCGCTGCCGACCTGCACGTACGTCGATCGATGCCCGATCGCGACCGAACTTTGTCGCACTGATGTACCGCCAATCATCCCACGCTCTGACGGGCACTGGACGCGCTGTCATCATGCGGACCGGATCGACGAGGTTCCAGAACCTGAGAAGGTCACGGTCAAGTACGACATCGGAACCGAACAGGTCATCGGGGTTGAGGGTGTCTCCAAGACCTTCCGTCAACGTGGCCACGACGTTCCAGCGCTTGTTGGCGTCAACCTAGGCTTCGCAGAGGGCGAGACCCTCGGGCTCGTCGGCGAGTCCGGTTCCGGCAAGTCGACCCTTGCGAAGACCATGCTCGGCGTCCACGCACCCGACAAAGGCGGAGCTATCACCCTGCGTGGCCGAACGATGGCTGATAAGGCAACGTCTCGAATCGAGGAGTCGGTGCGAGCGATCTCGATGGTCTTCCAGAACCCTGATTCGGCGCTCAACCGGGCCTGGACTGTGCGGCGCATATTGCGTCGCAGCGTCGTCAAGCTCACCGGCATCAAGGGTGCTGAGGCGGACCGGCGGGTCGAGGAAATCGCTGAGGGCATGCAGCTCTCATCTCGTCACCTCGACATGCGTCCACGGCAACTGTCTGGCGGTCTCAAACAGCGTGTGGCCATCGCGCGTGCGTTTGCTGGCGACCCTGAAGTGGTCGTCTGCGACGAGCCGACGTCGGCCCTCGATGTGTCGGTTCAGGCTGCGATTCTCAACCTGCTGGCGAAGCTACAGAACGAAGCGCGCTCGAGTTATTTGTTCATCAGCCACGACATTGGTGTCGTGCGGTACTTGGCAGATCGCATCGCAGTGATGTATCTCGGGCGGATCATGGAGATTGGCGCGACTCAAACGATGTTTGGGGGTGTGAACCACCCGTACACCGAGGCGCTGCTCTCCGCAGTGCCAAGCATCGATGGTGTCGCTGAGAACCGGATCCCGCTGACCGGCAGCATCCCGTCGCCGGCCAACCCGCCGCCCGGCTGCGTGTTCCATACACGTTGCCATCGTGCGATCGCTGGCCTCTGCGAGGTCACCGAGCCGGAGATGGTCGAGCTGTCGGTCGGTCACAGCATTAAGTGCCACCTCACTGTGGAGCAGCTCAAGGCCGACGCTGTCGTCACCCTGGATTGACCGTTCGGTTCCAGGTCAGCCGCTGGTCGGCTGACCTGGTCGCCGACTGACTCGTCAGTCGGCCAGAACCCACTCGGCGCCGTGAGCGGTGTCGCGTACTTCGATGCCGGCAGCGATGAGGTTGTCGCGAATGGCATCTGACACGGCGTAGGCCTTGTCGGTTCTGGCGGTGACGCGTGCGGCGAGCGCTGCTTCGACGACAGGGCCGAGCACTTCGCGTACATCGCGCACTCCGGCGGTTGCGGCACCACCGAGCCGGACGATCATGGAGCGAAGCGAAGTTCGAGCCCGCTTCATCTCGTCGCCCTGCAACGTGTCGCGCGACCACTGCAGGATTGCGGAGTCGAGATCGAGAATTGCTTTCACCGCGCCGTCGGCGTTGCGCGCTGCGAGGGCTGCGTCGAAGTCCGCTTCGAGTCGAGCGGCATCGCCAGCGAGTGAGTGAATCGCTGCGGCATCATCACCGACTGTTATCTCGAGGCCAGACCTCGGTGTGACCCCAGTTTTAGACTCGGCCGGGTCGGTCACGCCACGGTCTGACCGCGGTATGGCAGGGCCTGCTTGCAGTGTGCTGAAGGGGACGGTTTCGCCGGTCTCGATGCGAGTCGACACACCGTCCTTGCGGAGTGTGACTCCGCCCTTGCCGACGACCTCGGCGGTGTTTGCATCGAGGTCGATGATCACGCCGGTGTGCTCGTCGACGCCGAGGATGAACACATCGTCGTCGAGTTCGGGTTCGAGTAGGGCCAGACGCCGCTCGCCGAGATAGCACTTGCTTGTGTCGTGGTTGCCGCCCTCTTTGTTGTCGTAGTGCGGGATGACGACGACCGGGAGGCCGACTTCGCTCAGTACGTCGAGCCCGTCTACCCAGTACGGATCGGCGCCAGACTTGTAGACCTCGTAGACCGGAATGGTCTTGCGGCCAAGCGTGAGTGCTGCGGCGGAAGAGAACACGACAGCGCCACCGTTGCGCAGCTTGTCGGCGATGGCCTGCGGAATCGGCGTGTCGGCCCACTGGCGCAGGGCGAAGGTTGGGCTGCCGGGACCGGCGAAGACCCAGTCGGCGGCACGAATCTTCGCGATGGCAGTTTCAATTGCGACAACATCGCCGTGATCGGTTCGCGCAAGGCCAGCAATCTCCACGGTCCGGTGCGCTGCGTCGGTGAAGTACTCGGCGGTCTTGGCAGCCAGGATCTCGACGTTTTCCTGGAACCCGAACGGGGTGTCGAGGAGTACGGCGTTCACAGGGCCGCCCGTTGCTGCGGCGAGTTGTTCGAACACACGACGGTGCGGTGTGGTCATCGTTGGTGCGGTTTCGCCCGAACCCATGATGACGAGGAGGCGGGGGAGTGCAGTCATATCGGTTCCTGTATTCGGTGGTTCAAAAGAAGCGTGGGTCAAAAGAAGTCGGGGTCGGTGACGGCCCCGTGCAGGAGTGCCGCGACTTCGGCCGGGTGTTGTGCATGCACGTCGTGATGTGCGGGGCTGAACCATTCTGACCTGCTCGTCGCCAGAGCGGACACGGCAGCGTCGATTCCGGCGCGCTTCGCCTCGGTCCATTCGGACTGGCCGTTGTCGGCTGAGATCCAGAGTACGGGGTCGGTGATCGAGGCGTACAGGTCAGACGGCATGTGCTCCCACAAGCCGCGGAGCACGAGCAGGTGCCGTTCGAGCGTGAGCCACGGGGCGATGGTGCCGTCGTCGCGCACTTCGAAGTTGGCGAGTTGACCTTCGATTCCCTCGGCTGGCCAGTCGGCGTTCGACGTGGTCATCCACTCGCGCAGCTTGGCAATCGGTGTGCCGATCAGCGAGGGTGGTGCCATCTGCTCCTTGGCGACTTCCCAGTCGGGCATCCGCCGCTGCAGCTCGATTGAGCCGCCGTCGACACACACGATCACCGATGCAGCCCCGGGGTGCCGATGGGCAAATTCGATGACGACGTTACCGCCCCACGACTGGCCGGCGATGAGTGGCCGTTGCCAGCCGAGTTCGGTGATGACGAGCCGGAGGTCGTCGGCGACGGAGGCCATGTCGAATGGGCCATCAGGTTTAGACGAGTGGCCGTGGCCGCGTTGGTCGATAGCAACAACGCGGTGGCCGAGCGCGGCCAGGCGCCGGGCCACGCCGTCCCAGAGCCGAGCGTTCGAAGCGAGGCCGTGAACGAGCAGGCAGGGCGGCAGAGTCGGCTCCGCAGGTTCCCAGTGCACGGCGTGCATGCTGACGCCCGACGACAGTTCGTGATGCTGATGGCGCGGTTCAAGGGTGTGCGAATCGGTCATTGGGCGCTGGTCCGGATCTGTGAGAGGAGTTCGAGCATGTCGATGCTGCGCTCGACCGGGCGAGGCCAACGCTGGGTCCCTCGAACCGCTGCAGCGAAGGCATCGATCATCCCGAGATATGGGTCGCCAGGCTCGACTTCGATCGAGTGCTCTGACGAGGTCTCGGACTCAACTCGAATCACTTTGGCGTTCAGCCCGCCGGTGTGAGCATCACCGTCGAGGACAATACGACCGGTTACTCCGACGATCTCCAGCCGCTGCTGCTGGGGGTCGACGAACGAAACCCTCGCCCGGGCCACTTGGCCACTGGGCCAGGTCAGCTGCACTGTGGTTGTTGCGTCGACGCCGCTTGGAGCGAGATCGATGGACGACTCGATCACGGCGGGTTGCGAACCCCAGAGCTTGACGGCGGGGCCGAGGCAGTAGATCCCGACGTCGAGGAGTGCGCCACCGCCATGGTCCGGGCTCCACCGGTAATTGTCTGTGCCGTCCGGCCCGATGGTGAAAGTGAACGCTGCATTGATCTCGGTGATGTCGCCGACCAGCCCATCGGTGGCAAGTTGCATCGCTCGACGCCAGCGCGGATCGAAGGGAGTCATCCAGGCTTCGGCGAGCAGCGTGCCGCTCGAATCGCACGCAGCCTGCATCGTGCGGGCGTCGTCAGCCGACAACGCCAGCGGTTTCTCGCACAGCACGTGCTTGCCAGCCGCAGCCGCAGCGATGGTCCATGCACGGTGCATATTGTTGGGCAGCGGCAAATAGACCGCCTCGACGTCGGGGTGATCGATGACGGCTTGGTAGTCGGCAACGGTGGCCTGGGCCCAGGGGCGTGGCACCGGGCCGCTCAGGGATGCTGCCGCAACCAGGGTTGCCTTCGAACTGGCTTCGATGGCCGGCAGGACTGCGAGGCGGGCGACCATCGAGCGGGCTCCGAGCACGCCGATGCCCACCGGCTTACTCACAGGTCAAGCTCGATGAGGGTGCCGCCATCGTTGCCGGAGCGATGCGCTGCTTCGAGCACGGCCACGACGTCACGTGACTGCTCGGGACGAACGGCGAGGTCTTCGCCGAGCAGCAGATGATTGGCGAGGTTGCTGTGGAAGCCCCATCCCGGATCGGGTGCGGGGCGAACGGTTGACGTGATGAGGCCATGGTCGCCGTCGAAGCGTGCGAGCTGGAGGTCGACGGGGGCCTCGGCGTGGTGCGACGTGTGTTCGACGTATCCGCGGCCTGGCACGACCGACTCGGTGCGCAGCGGCCGGTAGTGCCCTTCGAGGGTGGCCTCGGTGCCCTCGATGTGGAACTTGGGGCGCCGAATTGCACAGACGTCGCTCTGGCGGAACGTTGCCTCACGGCCGTCGGCCCATTGCATCCACAGTGACAGTTGATCGACGTTGGTGGTGTCTTGCCACACGCGTGTATGGGTGGAGCAGAGCACGCGGCTCGGGGCGCTACCGTAGAGCTGGTTGATCCAGTCGACGTGGTGCGAACCCCAGTCGTAGACAGCGCCGCCCGATATGGAGTCTTCGGAGTGCCAAGCTCGGCAAGGGTGCTCGAACCCGCCGACAAAGGTCTCAATGTTGAAGACGTTGCCGAGGTCACCGCGCTCCATGAGCCGGCGTACGGCAAGGAAGTCGGTGTCCCAGCGCCGGCTTTGATGGACGGTCACGGTGCGGTCGTTGGCTTGCGCAGTTGCGATGACTTCGTCGGCGTCGGCGCGGGTGAGCGCCATCGGCTTCTCCATCACGACGTGCTTGCCGGCACGGAGGAGTTCGAGTGCGAGTGTGGCGTGGAAGCTCGGCGGTGTGGCGATCACCGCAACATCGACGTCGGGGTTGGCTGCAAGCGAGGTGACGGAGTCGTGGCCGACGAGGTCGGGGAAGTCGGCGCGAGCTGCGTCGATCCGGTCGGCGGAGGTGTCGGCGGCAGCAACGAACGCAAAGCCCTCAGTTTCTGTGGCGGCCAAGCCGTGCAAATAGCCCATGCCACCAAAGGGGCCGTAGCCGACCACGGCGAGGCCGAGTGTCGTTGTCGACGGAACGAACGTCGGGCGTAACAGACGGCTGATGAACGGGCCGAGTGTCGTGTGGCTTTGCAATGCGTCGACGTCGGAGACACCGGTGCTGACGATTCGACCGGCACCCACGGTGCGGACAGCCACGGTTGGTTGGTGGTCGAACCTGACGCTGGTTGTCGCCACGACGGTGACCTCGTCTGCGACTGGTCGCAGCGTGCGGAGCATCGAGGTGACCGGCACTTCGCCTGCGAGGCGGACGGCCTCGGGTCGGGCGCCGAGCGTAACGAACCATTCGGTGCGAGGAAGGTCGGCGGTAACGGTAACGCCACACAGGTCGCGGGCGACCTCGTCACCCGGCTCGATGGCGACGAGCACTGAACCGCCAGCTTCGGCGTGGGCGCGGAGTTGGGTGGCTTGTTCAGTGTCCAACGGGCCTGTGACGACGGTGATATCGGCAGGAGTTCTCGTGGCGCTGGCGAAGTTGGAGGGCGCGCTTCCAAAGTTGGCGTGGGGAAGGTTGTCGGTCATCGTCATAGCGGTTCCAAATGTACAACGGCCCCGGAACGGCTGCTTGACCGTGGTCGAGATTGGCTTCTCAGCCCTGGACATGGCACTGACCGTTGAGAACGGTCAGAATTCACATCTCGATAGTTTCGTGTCGCACGAGTGGTTCTGCGAGCTGGTCGCATCTACCGTTCTCTCCATGAAGCGGTTTGCCACCTCCCGGCGTCACTCGATGAGCTCTCCTGGAAGAGGGATGCAGCGCCGCCTCGGCGCCGTTGCCATCTGTGTCGCATTGCTCGCTGCGTGCGGTGGGTCGGACGGCGGTTCTGGTGCAGTCGAAGACGACGGCCGCCTGCTGGTGGTCACCACGGTGGCGCCAATCACATCTATTGCTGCGAATGTCATTGGCGATCGTGCACAGATCGTCGGTCTCGTTCCAGAGGGAACCAACTCGCATACGTTCGAGCCTCCGCCGTCCGCAGCCGAGCTGCTTTCGACTGCCGACGTTGTGTTTATCAATGGCCTGCAGCTCGAAGAGCCGATCAAGGCGTTGGCCGAGGCCAATCTTCCAGACGAGATCCCGCTGGTCGAGTTGGGTGACCGGACGATCGACCCAGACCAATACAAATACGACTTCTCGTTTCCCGAGTCAGAGGGCAAGCCAAACCCGCACCTCTGGACCGACCCGACCCTGGTCAAAGTCTACGCCCAGTTGATCCGCGACACGATGGTCGACATTGATCCCGAGGGTGCAGCGATCTACGACACAAATCTGCAGGCGTTCATCTCGATCGTCGACGAGTTCGACGGGGTAGTTGGTGCAACATTCGACACCATCCCGGTCGATCAGCGCAAGCTCGTCACGTACCACGACGCGTACGCCTATTTCGCTGACGCCTACGGGTGGAACGTCGTCGGTGCCGTGCAGCCGGCCGACTTCGGTGAGCCGACTGCCAGAGACGTAATCAAACTGATCGAACAGATCAAGGCCGAAGGTGTGCCTGCCGTGTTCGGATCGGAAGTGTTCCCGTCACCCGTGCTTGAACAGGTCGCTAACGAGACCGGAGCGATCTACGTCGACGACCTGCGTGACGATGACCTCCCAGGTGAGCCTGGTGAACCGGACCACTCGTGGCTCGGTTTGATGAAGTTCAACTTCGTCACGATGACCGACGCACTGGGCGGCGACTCGAGTGGCCTTACCGGGTTCATCGTCCGCAACTCCGCAATCGACGAAGCGAGCTACCCACAATGATTTCCCAACGCGGTGCAGCCTCCACGGTGATTGCTGCCAACAACGTCACGGTCAGCTACGGCGCTGAGCCAGTCTTGATCGACGTCGATTTCGACATCGCCGATGGCGAAATGATCGGCATCGTCGGCCCGTCCGGGTCGGGCAAGTCGACGTTGATCAAGGTGCTGCTCGGCAGCGTGCCCGTCAGGTCAGGCAAAGTTGATCGCCGCCCAGGTCTCGCCGTGGGTCTGGTGCCGCAGGTCGAACACATCGACTGGAGTTTTCCGGTCACCGTTGCTGAGTGTGTGGGTATGGCCCGAGCCCGCGGCCTGCGAACTCCGTGGATCACCAAAGCCGAGCGTGTCGAGATCCATTCTGTGCTCGATCGGCTCGGTCTGAACGGCTTGGCCAATCGGCACATTCGCGACCTCTCGGGTGGCCAGCAACAGCGGGTATTCCTCGCTCGTGCGCTGTTTACGAAAGCGGAAGTGATCTTTCTCGACGAGCCGACGTCGGGCCTCGACGTCAAGACCCGTCACGAAGTACTGCATCTCCTCGACGAACTCAACCGTCAGGGCCTGACCATCGTGCTGACGACGCACGACCTGAACGGCATCGCGGCCCATCTCCCGAAGATCGTCTGCCTCAACACCCGTGTGATCGGTGCCGGTGCACCCGAAGACGTGCTTGTCCCCGACGTGCTCGAACGGACGTACGGCTCGCCGATGCACATCCTCGAGCACGGTGGCATGCGGGTTGTCGTTGATTCTCCACTGTTCTTGGTTGATGACATCAGTAGCGCATCTGCATGATGTTCGCCGCTGACCTGTTCAAACCCTTCGAGTTTGAGTTCTTCCGCAACGGTGTCATCGTCGCCACCCTGGCAGGGGCGCTCTGTGGAGTCGTTGGTTGCTATGTCGTGCTGCGCAACATGAGTTACATCGGCCACGGCCTGTCGCACGCGATCTTCGGCGGCTATGCGGTGGCGGGTCTGATCGGTATCAACCTGTTCCTCGGCGCTGGGGCCTGGGGTGTCATTACCGCGCTGGCCATCGGCGGCATCGTGCGGCGTCGGCCGATCGGCTCCGACGCAGCGATCGGCGTCGTCACGACCGCATCGTTCGCGCTGGGCCTTGCACTCGTGCAGTTGTACGGGTCGCCTGGTCAAAACGCTGATGCACTGCTCTTCGGCAATGTCCTCGGCGTCACCTTTGCTGATGTCTGGCTGATTGTTGCCGTATCGATTGGCGCAGCGCTGTTCATCGGCTTTGGATATCGGCAGCTGCTGTTCACCACGTTTGACATCGAAGTAGCGAAGGCCACCGGGGTGCGAACCGGGCTGGTCGATGGACTCCTGATGGTTCTGCTGTCGGCCACGGTGCTGGCAACGATGAACGTCATGGGAGTCACGCTGATCGCAGCGAACCTTGTGGTTCCCGCAGTGGTCGCTCGCATGCTGACCGACAGCTTTGGTCGGATGCTCGGCTACGCCGGCCTGATCGGCGCGGTCAGCGGCTTCGTCGGCATGAACGCGAGCTATCACCTCGACGTCGCGTCAGGTCCGACGATCGTCCTCACGGCTGCGACCTTCTTTATCCTGGCGTTCGTTGCGGGTGGTTCGTTGCGTCGTCGTGCAGCCACTGTTGGCCACGCCCACTGATGACGCGCCACAAGATGATGCGCCGACTGATTATTCTCACCACGTGCGGTTGAACGACGAACGGGCAGCGATTGTCGACGGTTGGGCGGTTGGCGATGCCGAAGCGCTCCTTCGAGCACATGGCTGCAGAGCAACCGGCCCGCGCGTCGCTGTCCTGCGAGCGCTCCTCCGCCACGGTGGTCCGATCGATGCGGCCGAGTTAACACGGCTTGCCCAAGTCGAAGAGTCGACCATTCACGAGGCGACGGTGTACCGCACCATCGGTGTGTTGTCTGATCGTGGCATCGTGACCCATGTGCATGCGGGACATGGACCGTCGCTGGTCCGGCTCGGTGGCGACCACGGGCTTCTTGCGGTGTGTCGTGATTGCGGCGGGATCGCTCAGCTCCCAGCTGAGGTGGTCAAGGCCTTTGTTGAGCAAGCCCGCACGGCGGTGGGGTTCACGCTCGAACCCGGCCACTTCGCGCTCGAAGGTATCTGCGCAGCATGTGTGCGTGAACACACACGCGTTCCGCCAGGTTGACGTCTTCACGCCTGGCAACGATGCCACCGTCGAGCAGACCGATGGTCAGAGCTGGATCGAGGGCACAGCAAACGTCAGAGTCACGGGAACTATCGGGCGTTGAACTGGCGTTGATGCTCGTGCCGACTTGATCTTGGACTGCCGATCGGGTCGAAGTAGATGGCGGGTCTGGCCGACTGGTCGTTTACGGTGCACCCTGTGCAACGATGTCGGCATGACCACCGGCGAGCTTTCCCAACGCTCGCTCGGCTGGTTGCGTTACCTGCATCGCAAGGCACACACGCCCGACGACTGGTCGCGTCGCGGTCAGCCACATCCGCATTGGGATAATCGGTCGGACCCTCCGATGGCCAGTTGGCATCGCTTCGACCTCGTTGACTCGGCGTACGCCATGGGGCTGATGGCGCACCGAACGCCAGCATGGACCGAGCAGTACGTCGCCATTCTCGATCAACTCATCGAACGGCACACGGGCTGGTGGTCGGCGGCGGACTGGTTGACCCAATTCGGACACGACCCCGACCAGGCCAGCTACCCCGACCTGTACCGCCTCTTCATTCCGCCCGAGCTGTGGGGTGAGTATGACGCCCCGGGCTGGACCGCGAATGGCATCGAGCCATATGGCGTGCAGATGGACCCTGTTGCGGCTGACGGAATGCTGTTTTACCAGGGCTTTTTTCTCGTCCTGCTGGGCATTCGATCGATGGTCGCCAACGGACCGAACGACAAGGATCGGTGGAATGAGCCATTCGAGATGATCCGTGATGGTGAGCACACGTTCACCTGGACACATTCACAGATCGCCGATCATCTTCGGCGCCAGTGGCTCGCAGCACCGATCGGGTGTCATTGAGAAAACACGAAGGTCTGGCCATTTTGACTGGCCGGAGCTGGCCTCGGTCTGAGGCTGCATGACAACCGCCACGGCACCGACCACGCCGCGGCAGTATTTGATCCGTGGTGGACGTACGCCTGCGAGCACTACCTGGACCTTGCGGCCGACGTCGAGCCCACGATGACAACGCTGTATTACGACCCTGTGCACGACGTGCACCACCGCCTGCCCGTCAGTCTCGCGATGACGACGGCGTACTACGCGATGCCGCAGCACCCAAAGGACTCACGACGGCTCTTTGACGCCGCGTGTGCTGCGATGGGACTCGACCGCGACATCGTGACCACGCTCAATCCGAGTCGGAACTACGGATCAGCGCTGGTGATGGCCAAAGAGTGGGGCCTTGACGACATTGTCGACCGGGTTGCTGCGGCGGTGGACGAATCGTTTGAACCGACGTGGGACGCATCAGCGGGTGAGTTCACCTGGGGTATGGGCCTCGGCGAGCCGCACCCTCGAGGTCAGTTCAACGCGTTTCTCGCTGCGGCCGAAGCAGCGGGTCCCGGCCGCTGGACGGCGCTGTCTGCAGCGCCACTCGCGTCATGTCCGCAGGTTGTCGACGTCGACTTCCCGAACGTTGCGCTCACACGCGCTGAGTGGCACGGCGAGACGTTGCTGCTGACCATTGATCCCCTTGCGCCTGATCCAAGTGCATGGACAGAGTTCAGAATCGTCGGCGTCGAACCGGTGCTGTGGCGGGTCAATGGCATCGAGGGGGTCACGATCGACGTGCGCAGCGACTCGGTTGTCGTGCGACTCCCGCGAGTTGCCGGGGACCTGGAGTTCACTCGGAGCAGTCACTGAGATCTTCGGAGCCAACATGGACCCTCGGCCGCAGCTTGCTGCACGGTGACAGATCAAGCCGCTGAACCGACTCAGAAGGCCCTGAGATCCGCCATGACGTTGGCCCAGCGGTCGGGATCACTGGCGTATGGGGCGTAGAAACTCAGCCGCTGGATGACGTCGCTGTAGCGGGACCCGAGCTCGGCTGCGATGGTCTCAGGCTCGCCCACGACGGCGAACGTGTTGAGAATTTCGTCGTTGATGAGCGTGCCCATCTTGTCCCACTTGCCCTGCTTAGACAGCGAATTGAGCTCGTCTTGCAGGCCGCCCCAGCCGTGCATGTCGAGCACGGGTCGGTATGCCGGAGTCGAACCGTAAAACGCAATCTGCTTGCGAGTGGCGATGGCGGCCTTCTCGATCTCTTCATCGTTGTTGCCGGTCACGACGAATGACGGGCCGACGATTTCGAAGCCCTCCATGGTTTTACCGGCCTTCTCGCGGCCGCGCTGCAACGCAGGGATCGTGACCTCGCGCAGGTACTTCTCGGTGGTGAACCCGTGGCAGATGAAACCGTCGAACGCCTCACCGGCGACTTCGGTCATGAGCGGGCCGACGCCGGCCAAAAACATCTTTGGCGGACCGAAACCATCGAGGTCAGAAGCAGCGGGGGAGAACATCGGTGTCATCAATGTGTGCTGGTAAAACTCGCCACGGAATTCGAGTTTCTCGCCCGTCAGCCACGTGTTCCAGATGGCACGAATGGCCAACGCCATTTCACGCATCCGAGCGGCCGGCTTGCTCCACTCCATGGAAAAGCGTTTCTCGATGTGCGGCTTGATCTGGCTGCCAAGACCAAGCACGAAACGACCCTTCGAATACGCCTGCAGGTCCCAGGCCGTGTTGGCGAGCGTCATCGGTGAGCGGGAGAACGCGACGGCGATCGACGTGCCGATCTCCAGCTTTTCGGTGTGCTCGGCCGCCAGGAGGAGCGGCATGAACGGGTCGTGGGCCATCTCGGCGGTCCAGGCACCCGAGTAGCCGGAGGCCTCCACTTCTTGGGCTTGAACCGCAACTTTTGTCAGGTCGGTTCCGATGTTGCCGTCGATCTTCATGTACCGAACGTACAACGCGGGCGCAACCCGATTCCAGTTGCAGATCAGTCTTGAGCGCGGAAGAACTCTTGGATCTCCGCAGCGATATCGTCACCGGACTTTATCCGCATCTCGGCGGCAACGTTCGCTGCGTCGGCATCGCCTTTGACCGCAGCGTCGTGCAGCGCTTCGAGCTGGCGAATCATGTTCTGGTGCTCATTGTTGTTGGCGACCATCTGGTCGATGCGTTGTCGTTGGATGGCAACTTCGTTGCGAAGTGCGGCACCGACGATTTTGATTCCAGTGGCTTCGTGGAACCCATCGAGCAGGGCTGCCGAGGCGGCGGGATACGACATGGCTGAGACATAGTGCGGAACCTGCGCCCAGATGCCGAGCGCGGGGATCTTGCGATCGTGCATCGTGTGCTCGAGCGCAGTGGCCATGCCGGCAGGCACGTCGACCGAGCTTCGGGCGAACGACACGCCGTCGAGCACTTCTGTTGACGGCGATGAACAAGACAACCGTGCGTCGCGCGTGTGCGGAGCAGCGAACGGATAGGCGCCGAAACCGATCATCTGAGTGACGCCGAACTCGACGGCGATGTCGCCCATCGCTTTCGAGAACCGGCGCCAGTTCATGTCGGGCTCGGGGCCGCTAAGCACGAGAATGTCGCGGCCGCCAGGCGATTGCCCGGCGGTGAGCTCGATGTGGTGCCAACGGAGGTTCGTGTTGACGCCATCGCGGAGCTCCATCGTGGGGCGGCGGGCTCGGTAGTCAACGAAGGTGTCGTCGTTGAAGCGGATCAACGGCGAAGCCTGACACTCGTCGATCACGGCTTCGACGGCCGCTGCTGCCGCACCGGCTGCATCGATCCAGCCGGTCATCATCACCAGCAGGATCGGCTCGTGGACTATCGAGTCGTCGATGAGGAGTTCGTAATCGCTGTCGATCATGATCCCTGACAGTATCCAGGCAATGGTGTGTCTGCAGCCTCAAGGCAACGGTGACGCATTGCGATGATCCAAGGAATGCGCTGGGGAGGGGAGAGCGGGAAGGAAGCCTGGCGGGGAAGACGGGTATCGTGCAGTCATGGTTACTCTTGACATCACTGATGAAACGTTCGAAGCCGAAGTCATCGAGAAGTCCAGTGAGGTCATCGTGGTCGTCGACCTCTGGGCGCCCTGGTGCGGGCCGTGCAAAACGCTCGGTCCGATCATTGAGGGCGTGATCGACGCGACCGATGGCAAGGTGATCCTCGCCAAGGTGAACATCGACGAGAACCCGGCAATCGGCCAGGCGTTCAAGGTCCAGTCGATCCCCGCGGTGTACGCACTGAAAGACGGCGCAGTCGTCAACGGCTTCATGGGTGCGCTTCCCGTGCACGAGATCCAAGCGTTTATCGATGCGCTGCTGCCGTCGCAAGATGAGCAAGCGCTGGAACAACTGATCGCTGCTGGCGACGAAGCCAGCCTTCGCCTCGCACTCCAAATGGAACCCGCCAACGAAGAGACGATCGGTGTCCTCGGCGAACTCCTGGTTGCAGATGGCCGGCCCGGCGAAGCGTTGGCGTTGATCGACCGGATCCCAGAGAACGACCGGACCCGCAAGATCGCCGCAACCGCGCGCCTCGGGGAAGCGCAGACCGACGACTACGACACGCAGCTCACCGCGCTGCTCGACTCGGTCAAAGCGGACGACGACGCACGGCAAAAGTTTGTCGACATTCTCGAACTGATGGGCGCCGAAGACCCCCGTACGTCCGACTACCGCCGCAAGCTGACTACACGGCTGTACTGAAAATGAGGTGGGCCACGAAGTGGTCCGCAGGCGTTATCCTGTTTGGTACCGACTCCTTCCAGATGTAGAGAATCGCGCTGCGGCGTGGTTCCCGACGGTCGAGGAGGTCGATCGTGGAAGAAGTCTTTCGTCCCGAACCTGTACGCAACCTGTCCGAGCGGACAAAAGCATGGATCGGTTGGTTCGGGTTGAGCCGGCTGATCGCATCGGCGGTCGCCGTGCTGATCGTGTGCGGCGGCGCGTACTGGTTGGTTCGTACACCTCCACCCCCGAGTGAGGCAGCACTGCCGCGCGTCGAAGCAGCGGGTTCACCCGTGTCGACGTTGCGGGTGCCGATCACGGTCGCTCCGGAGGTACTGACGTCGCCGACATCAGGAGTCACCGTTCATGTGGCCGGCTCGGTGCTGACGCCGGGGGTCTACGTGTTGGACAGTGGCGCTCGCGTCCACGAGGCGATCGATCGGGCCGGTGGCGTCACCGGTGACGCCGATGTCGACACGTTGAACCTTGCGGCGCCGCTTGCCGACGGGAGTCGCATCTATGTGCCGGCGATTGGTGAAGAGGTGTCGGCCATGACTTTGATCGACGTGCCCTTTGTCGAAGGCGCGGTCGACGATCTGCCTGTCGGGCCGATCGATATCAACCGAGCCACAGCGACAGAAATGGACGGCCTGCCGGGTGTCGGCCCGGCGACAGCGACGGCGATCGTCACTGAACGCCAACGAAACGGGCCGTTCCTGAGCGTTGATGATCTGCAACGCGTCCCGGGTATTGGCCCCGCAAGGCTTGCATCGATTCGGGACCTGGTGACGGTGTGAGTTTTAGAAAAGGGCTTCGCCGAGCGAGATGGTGGCGACGCCGAGTGCAATGCCTGAGCCGACCCAGATGCCAGCAGCCATCCAGAAGTAATGGCGCCAGTAGTCGCTCCACGTTGCCAGAGGGTGGCGGGTGGCCCGCCTCGATGCGAGGAACCCAACCAACACCCAGGCCACAGCCGACGCAGCGACCGCAATCGGATACATCGAGCGATCACCGAATGGGGCGCCGGCGATGAGTAAGCCGGGCGCCGCAACGACACCACCGATCAGGCCAATGGCACCACTCCATGCGGCGTCTGACTGGTAGAGCGTGGCGTACGACGTGCCACCAATCAGCGCAGGAAACAGCAGTCCGAGCAATGGCCCCCACGAGCGAATTCGGATGCGATACCAGCGCGGCCCATCGATGAGCGGAGCGTCCCGGCCGCGGTCGCCGGACACTCGTGGAGGTGCGGATATCGATGAGCTCACTGCTGCTGAATCGTACGGCACCGATGCTGCTGATCGAGGTCACCCAGCGTTGCAGTTGTCCGATTTCGGTGTCGTAGTTCTGGCCATCGTTGTCGCCGTGTCGGTGTGGGCAGGCGAACCGCTGGTTGCTGTCGCTGTGGCGTTCGCAGCGACGCTGCCATTCCGGTCGGTCGTCCTGGTAGCCGTGGCAATCGTGCTCGCTGTCGGAGGGGCGGTTCGTTCGGATCACTCGTGGGATGGGCTCCGACCCGACCAGCTCGGTCACTTCGAAGGCTGGGTCAGGCTGGTCGACGATCCCCAGCCATACCCGTCGAGCACACGTGTGATCGTCGATGTCGACGGTGAGCGATACGAGATCTGGTCACGGGGTCGAGCCCAACAGCTACGCGTCCGTGCGTGGCGCGGCGGGCAATGGATCTCGGTGAGCGGCCGGCGCACAGAGCTCGATGCGCAGCGGGCCGGTCGAGTTGCGTGGCAGCACGTCGTCGGCGAATTCGACCTCGACTGGGCAAGCGACGTCAACGAGGGCGGTCCGATTGCTGTCGCATCGAACCGCGTGCGCCGGGCGATTGAACGTGCCGCGACCACACTCCCAGACGACGACGGTGCACTGTTCCGCGGCCTGGTTGTCGGCGACGATCGTGATCAGCCGCGGGCGATGATCAACCGGTTCAGGGCGAGTGGGCTCTCTCATTTGACGGCGGTGTCAGGGCAGAACGTTGCCTTTGTGCTGGCTGCGTGCGGGCCTTTGCTGCGTCGGTTGCGGCGATGGCTGCGGCTCGGCGTAACGGTCGGATTGATCTTGTGGTTCGTCACGTTGACGCGTTTCGAGCCGTCGATCGTGCGCGCCGGAACGATGGCGTCGCTGTCGGCAATGGCGTATGCGACGGGCCGCGAGCGAGCCCCGATTCGAATTCTTGCGCTGGCGGTCCTGGGGTTGGTGCTGATTGATCCGTTGCTGGTGTGGTCGATCGGATTCTGGTTGTCGGTCGGTGCGACGACCGGCGTGATCACGGTGGGCCCGGCGTTAGCGAAGCGATTCGAGGCGCTCGGGCCGTTCGCGTTGCCGCTGGGGATCACACTCGGTGCGCAAGCGGGTGTCGTGATTCCGGTCACGTTGGTGTTCGGGAGGCTGCCATTGGTGAGCATCCCGGCGAACTTGCTGGCGGTTCCAGTCGCAGGTGCGGTGATGCTCTACGGGATGCCAGCCGGGTTGGTTGCGGGCTGGTTGCCAGTGACGGCTCCCGTATTGATGGCTCCCGCCAGGTTGGGTACTCGCTGGGTCGACACGGTGGCATTGCTGGGGGAGCGTTTGGAGCCAGGAGGTGTTTGGCCGTGGGTCGGTTGGGTAGTTGTGGTTATCGTTTCAGTGATCTGTGTCGCAGTCGGCGTTCGTCGTGGTAAGAATCAAACTCTCCATGGCGATCCATCTCCTGACTGGTGACGACGAATCAATCCTGCGTACGGCGGTCGGCGCCCTCGTCAACGACCTCGTCGGCGGCGGCGACCGTTCAATGATGGTCGACGAGTTCGACGCCGCCGACTACGAACTGCGCAGCGTTGTCGATGCGGCGCAGACTCCGCCGTTCCTTGCTGACAAGCGCGTCGTGATTGCCCGGGACATCGGCCGGTTCTCGACCGACGAGGTGGCACCGCTCCTCGCCTACATCGACAACCCGCTCGACACATCCGAGGTCGTACTCGTGGCTGGTGGTGGGCAGACCTCCAAGAAGCTCAGTGACGCTGCGAAGGCGAACGGCAAGGTCCACAACACCTCGCCCGGACGTGACAAGCGTTCCTGGGTGCACGACCAGATCAAGCAGTCAGGGCTCAAAGTCGACGGCTCGGCAGCCAACCAGCTTGCGCTCTGGCTCGGTGAGGACGCTGGTCGACTCGACGGCATCTTGGCCACACTGGCGAGTGCGTACGGTGCCGAGGCCAAGATCTCGATGGCGCAGATCGAACCGTTCCTCGGTGAAGCCGGGGGAGTGCCGCCGTGGGACCTCACCGATGCGATCATGGTCGGCGACACCACCAAGGCCCTCACATTGCTTGGCCGGATGCTCCATGCCGGGGGCCGCCACCCGATGCAGGTTATGTCGATCCTGCACAGCCACTACTCGGGAATCGCCAAGCTCGACGGTGCTGGCGCTCGGAACGAAACAGATGCAGCCACGGTCACCGGGCTGAAAGGCTTCCCAGCCAAGAAGGCGCTCCAGAACTTCAACAAGTTGGGCGAAGCGAACTGCAAGCGTGCGATCATCTGGCTTGCCCAGGCCGATCTCGACCTGAAGGGCGCTAAGGAACTCGACCCCGAGTTGGTCATGGAAGTCCTTGTCGCCCGCCTCAGCAAGCTCAGCTAGCCATCTCCCGAAATGGAGACCAACACTGCGCGCTAACGTCGAGGAACGGTCTCAATTTCGGCCACGGGCCTGAATCACCCCGAAACTGAGACCGTCGCGCTGAACCAGCGCGCAGAAATGGTCTCCATTTCAGGAGGCTTGTGGCCAGAAAACGACAAAAGCGCCGCACGATCGCGGCGCTCAGGTCGAAATGAAGTGGTTCAGTTGGTGGACTGGAGCTGCTTCATGAGACGGCTCTTCTTGCGAGCTGCTGCGTTCTTGTGCATGACGCCCTTCTGGGCGGCCGTGTCGATGCGCTTAATGGCGAGACGCAGTGCCTCGGCGCCGTTTTCGGTGCCAGCGGCGGCCTGAGCAGCCTTGACACGGGTCTTCACTTCGGCGCGAACCGACTTATTGCGCTCGGCTCGCTTGGCATCGGTGAGGATGCGCTTCTTCTGGCTCTTGATGTTTGCCATGTTCCTGATGCCTTCTTTGTCGATCTCGTCGGGCCACAGAGAGCGGACCCGAACAGCCTTGAAACTCTACCGAGCCAGGTGCCCTCCCCCAACGTAGATCGCATGTGAACACCTTCAGGAATAGTGCTCAGGCAGGAATGGTGCTCAGGCAGGAATGGTGCTCAGGAGTTGGCGAACATGGACGCGAGGGGATTGAACCTGCCAGATAGCTTTGCATCCGACATGGAAATGGACAAGATCCGCAACTTTTCGATCATCGCGCACATCGATCACGGTAAATCGACGTTGAGCGATCGCATCCTCGAGATCTCCGGGGCGGTGCAATCCCGTGACATGAAGGCCCAGTACCTCGACACGATGGACCTCGAGCGTGAGCGCGGGATCACGATCAAGGCTCAGAACGTTCGTGTCTTCTGGAAGGGCCACACCTTCCACCTGATCGACACGCCCGGCCACGTCGACTTCGGCTACGAAGTCAGCCGCAGTCTTGCAGCATGTGAAGGCGTCGTGCTCGTCGTCGACGCAGCGCAGGGCATCGAAGCTCAGACCCTCGCCAACTGTTACCTCGCTCTCGAAAACGACCTCGAGATTGTTGCGGTGCTCAACAAGATCGACTTACCAGCCGCCGACGTCGACCGCTACGCCGGCGAGATCGAACAAGTCCTCGGCATCTCGCGCGAGGAGATCCTGCCGATGTCGGCCAAGACTGGCCGAGGCGTCCCCGAGTTACTCGACGCGATCATCGAGCGCATCCCCGCACCGAAGGGCGATCCTGATGCACCGCTGCAGGGCCTCATCTTCGACTCCCAGTTCGATCAGTACCGCGGCGTCGTCTCGTCGGTCCGGATCATGCAGGGCACGATGAAGTCGGGCGAGAAACTCCAGTTCATCAACGCCGGAGCGCAGCACGAAGCGATCGAGATCGGCGCCCGCATGCCAGTGATGACCCCGCTGACCGAGATGGGTCCAGGTGAAGTCGGCTACATCGTCGCCGGGATCAAAGACGTCGGCAACGCCAAGTCGGGTGAAACGGTCACCACGGCGAACCACGGCTCGACCGTGGCACTGCCCGGCTACCGCGAGCCACTCCCCATGGTTTTCTCCGGTCTGTTTCCGATCGACGGTGACGACTTCGAGAACATGCGCGAGGCCCTTGGCAAGCTGAAGCTGAACGACGCCTCAATCACCTATGCGCCCGAGTCGTCCGGTGCGCTCGGCTTCGGTTTTCGCTGCGGGTTCCTGGGCCTCCTCCACATGGAGATCGTGAAGGAGCGTCTTGAGCGCGAGTTCGACCTCGCACTGATTGCCACGGCACCGAGTGTCGAGTACCTCGTCACCAAGACGGACGGTACCCAGATCAAAGTAGACAACCCCGCTGATCTGCCGGAAGCGCAGAGCATCAACTTCGTCGAAGAGCCGTTCTTCAAGATCTCGATCATCACACCCAGCGAATACACCGGAGCGTTGATGGACCTCTGTCAGACGCGTCGCGGTGAGATGCAGAAGATGGAATACCTTTCACCTGAGCGAATGGAACTCGTGTACGAGGTGCCGCTTGCTGAAGTGGTCGTTGACTTCTTTGACCAGATGAAGTCGCGGAGCAAGGGATACGCAAGCCTCGACTATGAGCTTTCCGGCTACCGCAAGAGCAACCTCGTCAAAGTCGACCTGCTCCTCAACGCGATTCCTGCTGATGCGTTCTCGACGATCGTGCACCGTGACAAGGCGTACGCCTACGGCAGCCGCATGTGCGAGAAGTTGAAAGAACTCATCCCGCGCCAGATGTTCGACGTGCCGATCCAGTCGGCTATCGGCGGCAAGATCATCAGCCGTGAAACGGTGAAGGCGAAACGCAAAGACGTCACGGCCAAGTGCTACGGCGGCGACATTACGCGTAAGCGCAAGCTGCTCGAGAAGCAGAAAGAGGGTAAGAAGAAGATGAAGTCGATTGGTCGGGTCGAAGTGCCCGGCAACGTCTTCATCGATGCCCTCAAACTCGATGACTAGAGAGCCCGGTGACGAGATGAGTCGGTCCAAACGCCAGACTCTCGTCGTGAACAAGCAGTGGGGTGACCGGCGGTGAGCGCTCCCATCGCCGCTCGCGAACCCGCTCCGCCACCCGGATCCGGATTCGGATCAACCACGTTCCGGTCGCTGCGGTACTACAACGCTCGGCTGTTCTTTGCCGGTTTGCTGGTGTCGAACGTCGGCACGTGGATGCACCTCACAGTGATGTCGATTCTCGTGTTCCGACTGACCGGCGAGGCAAGCAAGGTCGGCTTCACGATCGCCTTTCAATTCGCGCCGATGCTGTTCCTCGGCGCCTATGCGGGGGCGATGGCCGATCGGCTCAACAAGCGGAAGATGGCAATCATCACCCAGTCGGCGATGGCCAGCCAGGCACTCCTGCTCGGTGTACTCGACCTGACGGGCGTCATCAACCTCCCGCTGGTGTACGCGATGTCGCTGTTCCTCGGCATCGCGAATGCCTTCGATAACCCAGCACGCCGCAGCCTCGTCACCGAACTGGTCGAACCAGCCGAGATTCCGAATGCCACGTCGCTGAACTCGGCGGTGATGACATCGTCACGCATCTTCGGACCCGCAGTCGGTGCAGTTCTCGTGGGCGTGATTGGCACCGGGTGGTGCTTCATCTTGAACGGGGTCACGTTTTCGGCGATCATTTTCTCGCTCACATCGTTGCGCCGCGACGAGATGTTCATGTCGGCGCCACGGCCGAAGGGCGGCCAGCCCGTGCGCGAAGCCCTGCGCTTCATCTCGGGCCGCCGCGACCTGCTCGTGTTGTTCGTCGTGCTGCTGATCGTGTCGACCTTCTCGTTCAACCAGCAGGTCGTCTTCCCTAAACTGGCCGAGCAGCGGTGGGGCGGTGACCAGGCATTCGGCTACGTACTCGGTGTGATGTCGGTGGGCTCGCTGACAGGTGCGTTATTAACTGCGCGTCAGCACCGCGTGTCGATGCGCTGGTACTTCGGCAACATTGTCGTGCTCGCCGTCGCCGGTTTTGGGATCGCCTGGTCGCCGAATATTTGGGTGGCATTCCTGTGGGCGGTTCCGCTCGGAGCAGGGTCATCAGGATTCATCACTGCCGCAAATGCCATCATGCAGCAGGAAAGCCCGAGCGACATGCGCGGCCGGCTGATGGCGCTGCAAGCCGTTGCGTTCCTCGGGTCGACACCGATTGGTGGCCCGATCACCGGCGTGATCGCCGATCAGATCAGTGTCGAGTGGTCACTCGGCTACGGCAGCGTGATCAGCCTGCTCGCTGTAGCGGGAGCCGTGGCGACGTGGCTCGCCGCGGGTCGCAGTTTTGTCGCTCAGGCTCCGGCGACTACCTGAAGCTGTTTACTACTGTGGGTCTCCAAATGACTGACGCTGCCACCGGGGAACAAAACTGGGCGGGCAACTACGCCTATCGGGCGAGTCAAATTCATCGCCCGACAACGATCGACGAGATCGCCGCGATCGCCCAATCGGCCTCCAGCATCCGAGTCCTCGGGTCTCGACATTCATTCACCGACATCGTCGACGCAGACGAGTTGATCGACCTCAGTGGCTATCAGCCGAAGATTCATTTTGACGCCGACGCGCGGACCATCAGGGTGCCGGCCTCGACTACATATGGCGAGGTGGCGCAGTGGCTCGCGCCACACGGCATGGCACTTCACAACCTCGCATCGCTGCCGCACATCTCTGTCGCCGGATCTGTCGCAACTGCAACCCACGGCTCAGGCACCGGCAACGGCAACCTCGCCACGTCAGTCGCTGGATTCGAGTACGTCAACACCGCCGGCGAGATCATCTCGGTCGACCGATCGACGCCTGACTTCGATGGCATGGTCGTGTCGCTCGGCGCGCTGGGCATCGTCACCACCGTCAGCCTCGACGCGGTCTTCGACTACCAGATCGAGCAGCACGTCTACGGAGATCTGCCGCTCGACGTGGTAGGCGACCAGCTCGCAATGATCCTCGGTGCTGCGTACAGCGTCAGTGTGTTCACCACGTTCGCCGGGTCGCTCGACGGCCAGATCGGCCAGGTGTGGATCAAGCGGCGGACCGACGGGAGCGACCGGTCGATGGACCCCGGCGCCACGTTCCTCGATGCTCCGGCAGCAACGATGCAGCATCATCCGATCCCCGGAGTCGACGGTTCCACATGTACTGCACAACTCGGAGTACCGGGCCCGTGGGCCGACCGGCTCCCGCACTTCCGGATGGGGTTCACACCAAGTGCCGGCAACGAAGTGCAATCCGAGTTTTTCGTCGGCTCCGTCGACGGTCCGCTGGCACTCGAAGCGCTGCGGAATGCAGCAGACGACTTCGCTGACCGGCTGATGGTCAGCGAAGTTCGGGCCGTTGCAGCCGACGAGCTCTGGATGAGCCCGCAGTATCGGCGCCCGTCCGTTGCCTTCCATTTCACCTGGCATCCCGACAGCGAGGCCGGGGGAGCGGCGGGCGACCTCGACCGCGCCGTGGCCGCGGTCCAAGACGCAGTCGCCCCGTTCGCCCCGAGGCCGCACTGGGGCAAGGTTTTCCACGCCGACCGGTTCTCGGCACGCGACACGTACGAGATGTTTGACGACTTCGTTGACATGACGCAACGCCTCGACCCACACGGCGTGTTCCGTAATGCCTGGTGGGATCGGCACATCGGCTGAACTCGAGAAAGCATTACGCAGGCTCAAGGCGATGAAGTCAGCGCTCAAGTAGCATGATATTGCAATGTTGGATGTCCGCAAGACAGCGATTCTCGGTGCAGTTGTGCAGGAGTACATCGCCACGGCTCAGCCGGTTGGGTCGACGCACATCTCGTCGGCACCCAATATCAACGTGTCGTCGGCAACGGTCCGCCACGAAATGGCCATGCTCGAGTCTGAGGGTTACCTCATCCAGCCGCACACGTCCGCAGGCCGAATCCCGACTGACAAGGGCTACCGATTCTTCGTCGACAATCTCGCAACGCCCGGAACACTCGACCACGCCACCACCCGCCACGTCGGTGACTTCTTCTCAGCCGCACACGGTCGGCTCGAAGAGTTACTCCACCAGACCAGCAACTTGCTCGCCGACCTCACTCACAGCGCAGCGGTGGTCGTCGGCCCGAAGGCCGAGGCGGCCCCGATCCGTAGCGTCCAGATCGTCAGGCTGTCGTCGACCTTCGCCACCGTGGTCGTCGTGCTCGCCAACGGTTCGGTCGAGAACACCACGATCGAGCTGACCGACGACGACGACGACATTTGTGTTGATGCAGCATGCGCTCACCTGGCCGCTGGGTTGATTGGAGTAGCGCTCGGCGCCCTGTCCGAGGTGACCCCGACTGGCGACCAAGCGGTCGACCGCATCTGTTCGGTTGCGCTGACCGAACTTGCCATCGTCGGCTCTGGCGATTTTGTCTACACCGGCGGTGCATCTGAGGTGGCGCGCGCATTTGACGCTGTCGAAGTCGTGCGTTCGGTGCTCCACACGCTCGAGCAGCAGTTTGTCGTGGTGTCTCTGGTCAGCGACATCGTTGGCCGCGGTATGTCGGTGTCGATTGGCGGCGAGCACGGCATCGAGCCGCTCGCCGCCTGCTCGTTGGTCGTTGCTCCAGTCATGGTTGAGGGCGAACATCTCGGCTCCGTCGGTGTTCTCGGCCCAACTCGGATGAACTATCCGCAGGCGCTCGCGACCGTTGACGTTGTCAGTGAACTTCTCGGACACCGCATCGAAGAAGGCTAATTCAGGCCAGGCTGACGATTCTCATATTCGGAACTGCACGATTTCCAGGCATCCTGTAGATCGTCATGGCTGATTTCTACGACTTATTGGGTGTTTCGAGCAGCGCATCAGCTGACGAAATAAAAAAGGCATATCGTCAGCGCGCCCGCGAGCTGCACCCTGATGCCAATCCGGATGACGCCGAGGCCGAAGGCAAGTTTAAGGAAGTTGCCCGTGCCTACCAGGTGCTCTCTGACGCCGCGCAGCGCCAGCGCTACGACCAGTTCGGCGAAGCAGGTGTGGGTGGAGGCAGCAGCGGTGGCGGACAGTCGACCGGCGACATGTTTGGCGGCGGGCTCGGCGATATCTTTGATGCGTTCTTCAGCGGCTCAGGTGGCGGAAGCCCATTCGGTGGCGGTGGCCGCAGCCGAGGCCCGAGCGGCCCGCCTCGCGGACAAGACCTCGAGATCGTTGCCGACCTCACGCTCGAACAGGCAGTGTTTGGCGACCAAATCAATGTTGAGCTGAAACTGCCAGTGGCGTGCGACGATTGCGATGCCACCGGCGCCGGTGAAGGCACCAAGCCGGTCACCTGCAGCGACTGTGGCGGCGCAGGCCAGGTACAGCGCGTTCGCCAAAGCCTGCTCGGCCAGATGGTCACAGCAAGCACGTGTGGCCGATGTGGCGGTATGGGCCAAGTGATCCCCACACCATGTTCGGGGTGTCGTGGGCAAGGTCGAGTGACCGTTGACAAGAGCTATCAGGTTGACGTTCCCGCCGGCGTGGACACGGGGTCGACACTTCGCCTGACGGGCCGCGGCGCAGCCGGGCCGCGGGGTGGCGGAAACGGGGACCTGTATGTACACATGCGGGTGTCACCGCACGATCACTACGTCCGCGAAGGTAACGATCTCACAACGGACGTCGGCATTTCGTTCGCCCAGGCCGCGCTCGGAACCTCGCTCACGCTTGAAACGCTTGATGGTGATGAAGACCTCGTCATCCCTGCTGGCACCCAGCCAGGACGCGAATTTACGCTGCGCCAGCGTGGCGTCCCTCACCTGCAGGGCCGCGGACGTGGTGACCTGATTGCGCGAGTTCGCGTCGACATCCCCACCAGGCTGAGCGATGACGAAGTTGAAGTACTCACCGCGTATGCGACAGGCCGCGACGAAGTGGTGGGGAACGGCAAGGAAGGCTTGTTCTCTCGCATTAAGTCGGCGTTCTCGTGAGTGGTGCCGACGATCGGCGACGAGCAGCAGCTCACGTCTTCGTCGGGAGCCAAGAGCTGGGAGCCGACGGTGTTATTGCACTGTCCGACGACACCCAGCACCACCTCAGCCGGGTCCTTCGGCTCCGTGATGGCGTGGTCATTAGTGTCTGCGACGGTGCTGGAAGCTGGCGATTGGCGACCGTGGTTGGTGAACGCCAGGCGATGCGCATCGAGGCGAACGGGAACATCGAATTCGAAGCATTTTCCGGTGTGCCACTCACACTTGCAACGGCGATGCCAAAGGGGGAGCGGCTCGATTGGCTCGTCCAGAAGGTCACCGAATTGGGCGTTGATCGATTGCAGCTGCTCGACGCTGATCATTCGGTCGTCAGGTGGAAGCCGTCGGATGTCGACAAGAAGCTGCTCCGTCTGAAGAAGATTGCGGAGAGCGCCGCTCAGCAGAGTCGCCGAACGTTTCTTCCCAAAGTTCTGGCTCCGGTCAAGGCATCTGACATTCTTGAGGTTGCCGCAGTCGCCGAACCAGGCGGGCGGGCCTTGACAGCAAACGACCGGATGGTGGCAATTGGGCCAGAAGGTGGTTGGTCGAGCGCCGAACTCGCTGTGGCCGGTGATCGGGTCATGCTCGGTCCAAATGTGCTGCGGACAGAGACTGCTGCGACTGCTGCAGCCGCGCTCTGTGTCGCTGCTCACCACTGATGCGTGCAAACATGTGCGACGGTTCATAAAGTTCAAAGACCCATTTTTATTTCGTCGTCAAGGGTTGCGGCAAAGCTTTTGACATTTTCTAGGCGGAATTCACCATGGTTTCAGTTGACGAGGACGCCCCTTCTGCATATAGCCAGCAGGTAGGCGAGCGGCTTCGAGTGATCCGAAAACAGAAGCGGCTTTCTTTGCAGGAGGTTGAAGCGCAATCGACTCAGGAGTTTAAGGCGTCTGTGCTTGGCGCGTACGAACGCGGCGAGCGAGCGCTGTCTGTCCCGAGGCTCGGCCGCCTCGCACAGTTCTACAATGTCCCGATCAAGCACCTGCTTCCCAGCGAGTTCACGGGTGCCGACGGTGCAGCGATCGATCGGCCTATCAACAAGAAGTTGGCAATCGACGTGTCCAAGCTGGTGCAGCTCAGTGGGTCGCGGTTGGAGATGCTCGCCCGCTACCTGCGCCTCATCCAGGTGCAGCGGCAGGACTTTAACGGCCGCGTGATCACAGTCCGCGACGACGACGCCCGATCGATCGCGGCAATGCTTGACGTTCCCATCGACCAGGTCGCCGAGCGGCTTGGCGCACTCGACCTGCTGTTTCAGCCGCTCTGACTCGCAACCAACACGCCGATCTGAAATGCTGCGCCCTGTGTTCAGACAGACCTCAGCCACGTTTTCTGACATGTTCGGCGTGTACTTGCACATCCCGTTTTGCGCGTCGAAGTGCGACTACTGCGCATTTGCGACATGGACCGACCGCCACCATCTGACTGACGCGTACCTCGACGCGCTCGGCACGGAAATCGAGCGAGCCGTCGCCAACGGGATGCCGGTGGCCGACACGGTCTTCGTCGGCGGTGGGACTCCGACACTCCTCCCGCCAGAGCAACTCGCTGCGGTCATCGCTTTGATCCCGAAGGTGCCGGACGCTGAGGTATCGGTGGAGTGCAATCCAGACGACGTCACCCCCGCAATGCTGCGGGCCTTCGTTGACGGTGGCGTCAATCGCGTGAGCATTGGGGTGCAGTCGATGTCGGCGCACGTCCTCCAATCGTTGGGCCGAACACACGATCGCGACAACGTTGAGCGAGCCGTCGACGCTGTGCGCGCTGTCGGCCTGCCGACGTTCAACCTCGACCTCATCTACGGTGCCGCAGGGGAGTCGCTCAGCGATTGGGAAGAGACCGTCGAGGGCGCCTTGAGCCACGAACCGCCACACGTTTCTGCCTACGGCCTCACGGTCGAGGCCGGAACGCCGCTCGCTGATCAGCCTGCCCGACATCCTGACGATGACGACCAGGCGGACAAATACGAGCTGGTCGATGAACGATTCGCAGCCGAGGGCCTTGTCAACTACGAGGTGTCGAACTGGGCGCGGCCCGGTCACGAGTCGACGCACAACTTCCTGTATTGGCGCCAGCAGAATTACCGGGGCTTCGGTTGTGCAGCGCACTCGCACCACGACGGCAGGAGATGGTGGAATGTTCGGACGCCCGACCGCTACATCGACCTCGTGGCAGCGGGCGAGTCGGTCGAAGCCGCGTCAGAGACCCTCGACTCCAACGTTCGTCGGGTCGAAGGTCAGCAGCTGGTGTTGCGGACACGCGACGGCATCGAGCGCTCTGCATTCGACGAGTCGACGCTCGAACTGCTCGACGGGATGCTGGTTCCGCATGCTGATGATGCCGAACGCGTTGTACTCACTCGTGCGGGCCGGTTGATGGCCAACGAAATCTCGATGCATCTCCGCGACTGATGTCCACTTCCCCTCGGGTCAGAAGTGGACATTTCGACGTCAGGTGATCCGGTGAGTCTGAGCTACCCGCTCTTGGGCGGTCGATAGAAGACGCCGAGGAGGCCGCCGGCAGCAGCTAGGCCGCCGCCTGCAGCGATCGCCAGGCCCAACCAGCTGTCGAAGTCGTCGTCGATGCCGAAGACTCGGTCGATCGACCAGCGACCAGGGCCGAGCAGTGCAATGGCGACAGCGGTGACGCCCAAGATGAAGACATACTCCCAGCCCTCGTTGAGGATGAAAAATCCCTTCGAGAGATGCACGGTGACTGCAGCAACCGTCATGAGGCCGACGAAGCCCAGCGCGGCGAAGCTGGTCAACAGGCCGGCAGCCAGAAAAATCCCGGCCAACATTTCCCCACCGGCTGCGAACCGGGCGTGCATGGCGCCAGGCCGCATGCCCATATTGTCGAACCATCTAGCCACACCGTTGAGGCCAGACTTACACTTGTTAACGCCGTGGGCGGCCAGGGTCAGGCCAAGCGCGACTCGGAGGAGCAAGAGAGCGAGGTCGGATCCGGTCATCCACCTACCGTAGCCAGATGTCGTAATGAGAAATCACGTCGAGGTCCTGTGTGGGGACGGCGTCGGCAACTGGTATCTTGTCGGCCGCTACGGGCGCGTAGCTCAGTTGGTTAGAGCGCTACCATGACACGGTAGAGGTCGCAGGTTCGATTCCTGTCGTGCCCACACGATTGAAGGCCTGCGTAGCAGGTCTTTTGTCGTTTTCTGGCTCCGCCTGGCTTGTGACCGTTCAGCGTTCGTTGTCGCCGAATCGGTACTCGTGCGTGAGGTCGTTCAACTGCTGCAGGACACCGGGCTCGAGTGGTGTTTCGAGGGCTGCGACCGACGCCGTGAGCTGTTCTGGCCGACTGGCACCGAGAATCGGTGAGGTCACGACCGGGTTGGCAAGGACCCAGCGGATAGCCAGCGTTGTCATTGGGACGCCGGCATCTTCGGCGATCTGCTGGAATGCGTCGACGGTGCGGAGTTTCGCATCGTCCCAGTACCGCTCCCGGTATCGCTCAGCCGCCGTTCCCAGTGTGAAGCGGGTGCCTTCGGTCGGGGTGCCTCGGTGTTTCCCCGTGAGGAGCCCGCCGGCCAGCGGGTTGTACGGCATGACCGCAAGACCTTCCTCAGCGCACAGCGGGAAGAGCTCGCGTTCGTTTTCCCGGAACAGAAGGTTGTAGCGGGGCTGCACACTCTCGAACTTGCAGAGGCCCAGCGCCTCGCTGCGGCCGATCGCACGGGCGATTCGCCACGCCATCATGTTTGAGCAGCCGACGTAACGGACCTTGCCGGAGCGGACCAGATCGTCCAAGGCGCTCAGCGTCTCCTCGATCGGCGTCGTGGGATCCCATGCGTGCAGTTGGTAGAGATCGAGGTGATCAGTCTGTAAACGGCGCAACGATGCCTCGATCGAGCGCATGATGTTGTGGCGGCTGTTCCCCGCCTCCCATTGATGATTGCCGGTTGGGTAGAAGCACTTGCTGGCAATGATGAACTCGTCGCGTCGGCCACGCATCCAGTCGCCGATGATGGTCTCGGTCGCACCCATCGACTCGGAGGTGCCGGCATTCGGATACATGTCGGCGGTGTCAAAGAACGTGATACCAGCCTCGGCCGCTGCATCCATGATCGCGAACGACGTCTCGCGGTCGGCCTGGAAGCCGAACGTCATCGTTCCGAGGCAGAGGCGGGAGACCTTGAGGCCGGTTCGACCGAATCGCACATGTTCCATACATGGAGAGTAGAGCCAGGTTACGCCCGTCGTGGAGCTGGCCGAATACGCTGGTCATCTGATGGAACAGTTTCGCCCGGTGCACGTCGTGCGGGAAGACGCCGACCTGGCGTTGTCCTTGCGCGAGGGCGACGAGACAGCTGTTCGCACGCTGCACGAGCGTTTCGGCGGGCCAGTCTTCACTGTGGCGAACCGCATACTGCAAGATCGGCACCGCGCGGAAGAAGTCACCCAGCACGTGTTCCTGCTGGCATGGCGCAACGCCGAGCAGTTCGAGCCGGGCGGTGATTTCGCTCCGTGGCTGGCAACCATTGCGCGGCGTGCAGCGATCGACGTGTTGCGTGGCGAGCAGGGCGGGCCTGCCGGATCACTCGAAGTCGCTGATCCGGCTGACTCTGCACTCGTCACGCTGCCCCCGAGCGTCGAGCAGATCGAAATGGTGTGGAGCGTCCGCGTCGCTATCGAGGGCCTCGAACCAGATGAACGAGCCATCGTCAAGATGCAGCACATCGACGGCCACACGCATGATGAAATTGCCGAACGTCTGGACATCGCCCTCGGTACCGTCACGTCACGATCCCATCGGGCCCATCGGCGACTTGCGAGCCGGCTTGGCCACCTCCAGGAGCGCAACTCGTGAGCACGGCAATGACAAGGGAATCGAATACCTTCGAACGTCGTAGTGAACGGTGGAAGCTGTTGACACTCCCAACGAACGGATGGGTGACGAACCGGGTGCGGCGATGAGCAAGCACGACAACACAGACGAGTTCGATCATGAATTCAACGCTGAGATCAGCGCACTGCTTGCCGATCCGACCATGTGGGACGCGCCGAGTGATGATCTCGGCGATCGCATCGTCGATGCGATCAGTTCGGAATCGGTCGATGCGCCGGAAACATTCGCAGTACCAGCGGGCCCGAGCGGCCGCTACTCATGGGCTCGGCCGGCGCTTCTCGGCGCAGCAGCAGCGATGGCCTTCTTGGTTGGCGGCTTGGTGGTATTCAGTGGGCTGAGTGGCGTCGAAGACGTCGACGCGTTCTCGGCCGAGTTGGTGTCGACCGGGCGGATCGACGACCAATCCGGTGACATCACGGTCACGTCGTTCGACTCCGGCCTACGCATCGAACTTGATGCAGCGAGCCTGCCCCGCCGCGACAACGGTTCGTTCTACGAAGGCTGGCTCAAGACGGTCGATGGCGATCTCGTTCCGGTCGGAACCTTCCACGACGGCGTCGACGTGACCCTGTGGGCCGGCGTCGAACTCGAGCGCGTCATAATGTTCACGATCACGCTCGAAGAAGCCGCCGGGACGGACGACTCGGGCCAGGAATCTTCAGGCGAAGTCGTCCTTCGTACCGAGATCAACCCGTAGATCCAAGCGTTGCAGTTCAGCCGATGTAGGTCAGCGCGGTTCGCGTGGCAGGCCGAGTACCCGCTCGCCCAAGATGTTGCGCATGATGTTCGACGTGCCGCCCATGATCGTGTACCCAGGCCCGTAGGTGAAGCCCTTGGTGACGTCGGTCCAGAGCAGTGCGTCGGCGCCGAAGGTCGTCGCGACAAAGTCGGCGACCTTGATCTCGTGTTCGGTGCAGAAACACTTCGTTGCAGCTGAAAAGCCGGCAGGCGCTTGGCGAAGCACCTCACGCGTGACCAGAATGCGGCCGAGTCGGTAGCCGATCTCGAGATCGGCGATCTTTTGCCGGACGCGAGGGTCGCTCGTGTCGGCACGCTCAAGGGCGAGGTCGTACAGGGCCTTGTTCGACACGAGGCGGTCGATGCCACCACGCTCGTGTTCGAGTTGCACCATCGTCTGTTTGAAGGCGTTGCCCTCGACGCCGACGAGGTTGGAGGCAGACACACGAACGTCGGTGAAGTACACCTCGCAGAAGTGACGGTTCGTCGTCATGTCGGTGATCGGACGGACCTCGATACCGGATGTGTCCATCGGGACGATGATCTCGCTGATGCCGCTGTGTGGCGGGCCTGACGTGTCGGTGCGGCAGATGAGGTAGCAGTAGTCGGCTTCGTCACCGAAACTTGTCCAGATCTTCTGGCCGTTGATGACGAAGTCATCGCCGTCGCGGACTGCACTTGTCGAGAGTGATGCGAGGTCGGAACCTGAATCGGGCTCCGACATGCCGATACACCAGGTGGTGTCGCCCGTGAGCATGCTGGGCAGGAACTCGGCCTGCTGATCGGCCGTGCCGTAGGCGATGAGCGTCGGGCCCATCTGGCGATCGGCGAACCACATGGCGGCGATCGGTGCGCCTGCAGCTATCAGCTCTTCGCCGACGATGAGTCGATCGATCGGTGGCCGGCCGCCACCACCAAATTCTGTGGGCCAACACATGCCGACCCAGCCGAGCGCTCCAAGGTCGCGTGCGAAGTCTTTCGAGTAGCCGTTGATCCAGGAATCGTTGTGCCGGCCGTACTGAGCGACGGCATCGGCTGCGACCTGTCGTGCCTGCTCGCGGAGTGCGTTCTGTTCGGGCGTCCAGTCGAAATCCATCACTGACGACGATACGACGAGCGAGCCGAGCTGGCCTCATTGACCCCCGATAGCCGAGGCCTCAGTTGGTGCAAGTGGTGTGACCCTGGGGCTGCGTTCGGTGGCAGCCTGCGCTACGCTCAAGACAAGTTGCAGACAAGTTCTGTCTGTTCGTCAACGCCCGCATACAGGTCCGGAGACCCCTCATGAGTAACTCGAAGATCATCTACACCTTCACCGACGAAGCGCCTGCACTTGCCACGTACTCGCTCCTTCCGGTCATCGAGGCTTTCGCTGGCGCCGCCAACGTCAGCGTCGAGACTCGTGACATTTCGCTCGCTGCCCGAATCCTGTCGGCCTTCCCGGACCGCCTCAGCGAGGGGCAGCGTGTGGCTGATTCGCTCGCCGAGCTCGGCGAGATGTCGCTGACACCGGAAGCGAACATCATCAAGCTCCCGAACATATCTGCATCGGTACCGCAGCTCAAGGCAGCGATCGTCGAGCTCCAGGCACATGGTTTCGATCTCCCCGAGTACCCGGACGACGCCACGACCGACGAAGAGAAGGCGATCAAGACTGCATACGGCAGCACGATGGGTTCGGCCGTGAACCCGGTGCTCCGTCAGGGCAACTCCGACCGGCGTGCGCCGAAGGCCGTCAAGGATTACGCCAAGGCCAACCCGCATTCGATGGGCGCCTGGTCGAACGAATCGAAGAGCCACGTCGCCACCATGACCGACGGCGACTTCGCACACAACGAGCAGTCGGTCACGATGCCTGAGGCTGGCGCCATCCGCATCGAGCACGTCGCCGGCGCTGACGGTTCGGTGACAGTGCTCAAGGAATCCGTTTCGGTGCTTGCCGACGAAGTGATCGACTCCACGGTGATGAGTGTCGAAGCTCTTCGCTCGTTCCTTGACGCACAGATTGCTGACGCCAAGGAACAGGGCGTGCTGTTCTCGCTGCACCTCAAGGCGACGATGATGAAGGTGTCCGATCCGATCATCTTCGGCCACGCTGTGCGGGCCTACTTCTCTGACGTGTTTGCGAAGCACGGTGCAGCACTCGCCGAGGCTGGGGCTAATCCCAACAATGGCCTCGGCAATGTGATTTCGTCACTGTCGAATCTGTCTGCCGACAAGCAGGCCGAGATCGAGGCTGACATCGCAGCAGCGATCGAGAACGGTCCCGACCTCGCCATGGTCGATTCAGACAACGGCATCACCAATCTGCACGTGCCGAGCGACGTGATCGTCGACGCATCGATGCCCGCAATGATCCGGACGTCGGGCCAGATGTGGAACGTCGCGGGGGACCTGCAGGATGTCAAGGCAACCATCCCGGACAGCAGCTACGCCGGCATCTACCAGGTCGTCATCGACGACTGCATCGCCAACGGGGCATACGACCCGACCACGATGGGCACCGTCCCGAACGTCGGCCTCATGGCTCAGAAGGCCGAAGAGTACGGCAGCCACGACAAGACTTTCGAAGCCCCGTCGTCCGGTTCGATCCGCGTCGTCGACGCTGCGTCGGGTGCCACCATGATGGAGCACACCGTCTCGGAAGGCGACATCTTCCGTGCCTGCCAGGTGAAGGACGAGCCGATTCGTGACTGGGTTCGTCTTGCCGTCAGCCGTGCCCGGGCAACCGGCGCCCCGGCTGTGTTTTGGCTCGACGCCAACCGCGCTCACGATGCGCAGCTGATCACCAAGGTCAACATGTACCTTGCCGATCGTGAGTTGGTGGGTGACACCGAAGGCCTGACGATCGAGATCATGTCGCCGATCGATGCCACCAAGTACTCCGTTGAGCGGATGCGGGCCGGAGAAGACACCATCTCGGTCACCGGCAACGTCCTGCGTGACTACAACACCGACCTCTTCCCGATTCTCGAACTCGGCACCAGCGCCAAGATGCTGTCGATCGTTCCGCTCCTCAACGGTGGCGGGCTTTTCGAAACTGGTGCGGGAGGCTCAGCTCCGAAGCACGTCCAGCAGTTGGTCAAGGAGAACTACCTCCGTTGGGACTCCCTCGGTGAGTTCCTCGCCATCGCAGTGTCGTTTGAGCACCTCGCCGAAGTGACCGGCAACGTCTCGGCGAAGATCCTCGGTGACACGCTCCACGCAGCGACGGGCCAGTTGCTCTCCAACGGCAAGTCGCCGGCCCGCCGGCTCGGCAGCCTCGACAACCGCGGCAGCCATTTCTACATCGCTCTGTACTGGGCGCAGGCGCTTGCTGAGCAGACCGACGATGCCGCTCTCGCTGCGAAGTTTGCGCCGTTGGCTGTTGCGCTCGCCGATAACGAACAAATCATTGTCGGTGAGCTCGGCGTTGTACAGGGAAGCCCCGCCGACATCGGCGGTTATTACTTCCCTGATCCCGCCAAGGCCCGAGCCATCATGCGCCCCTCCCATACCTTCAACACAGTCCTTGCCACCCTCTGACACCCACCGGTTTCAGTTGGGTCTGACCCCAACTGAAACTCAGCGGTTCGCGAGGTCGATGTAGTTGCGTTCGTCGGGGCCGGCGTACCACTGACGCGGGCGGCTGATCTTCTGCGCCGGGTCGTTGAGCAGCTCCTGCCAGTGCGCCAGCCAACCGGACATGCGCGGGATGGCGAACAGCACCGTGAATATCGAGCTCGGGAAGCCCATGGCCTGGTAGATGAGGCCTGAGTAAAAGTCGACGTTCGGGTACAGCTTGCGGTCGACAAAGTATGGGTCGGCGAGAGCGGCCTCTTCGAGCTTCAGAGCGATGTCGAGCAGCGGGTTCTTGCCGGTGACCTCAAAGACCTTGTATGCGGTTTCTTTGATGATCGTGGCACGCGGATCGAAGTTCTTGTAGACCCGGTGGCCGAAGCCCATCAGGCGGCCTTCACCGTTCTTGACCGACTCGAGGAACGCCGGAACATTCTCGATGGAGCCGATGTCGGTGAGCATGCGGACGACGGCTTCGTTGGCGCCGCCGTGGAGCGGGCCGTAGAGGGCTGAGGCGGCGCCTGCGGCTGACGAGTACGGGTCGGCGTGGCTGGAGCCGATGACGCGCATTGCGGTGGTGCCGCAGTTCTGCTCGTGGTCGGCGTGGAGGATGAACAGGACGTCCATGGCCCGCTCGAGAATCGGGTCAACTTCGTAGTCGCCGATCTTCCACATCATGTTCAAGAAGTTGGCGGCGTACGACAGTTCGTTGCTGGGCTGGTTGTACGGCAGGCCGACGGAGAACTTGTAACACATTGCGGCGATGGTCGGGCTCTTCGCGATGAGGCGGCGGATCTGGATATTCCGCTGATCTGGATCGGTGACGTCTTTGGAGCCGGTGTAAAAGGTGCCGAGCGCTGCGATGGCTGACACGAACATGCCCATGGGATGCGCGTCGTAGTGGAAGCCTTCAGCGAACTTCTTGCGCATGTTTTCGTGAATGAAGGTGTGGTGCGTGACGTCGTGCGTCCAGTCGCTGAGCTGTTCGGTGTTGGGCAGCTCACCGTTCAACAGAAGGTATGCAACTTCGAGGTAGGTTGACTTCTCGGCGAGTTGCTCGATCGGATAACCGCCGTAGCGGAGCACACCGTTCTCACCATCGAGGTAGGTGATCGACGACTTGGTCGACGCCGTCGACAAGTAGGCGGGGTCGTAGCAGTAGAGCGTCGGATCGAGCTCCCGCAGCGCCGATGACGGGAAGACGCCACCTTCGATGGGGACCGTGACGGTCTTGCCGGTTCGATCGTCAGTGATGGTAATGGTTTCGGGCACGTTGGCTTCCTCCAGGCTCGAACAGGACAGAGTAGGTCCGGACGAGGGGTCGCCCCTTCCGAACTCATCAAGATACTGCGCGTCAACCGAACTGCTCCAACCCATGTGACATCGTTTCACCGTGCTTGCGTATGGCCCCATGAGGTGAGACGTATCGGAACGGCTCAGGTGCGCACATCGAGCGGGCTGTTTTTGCCAGCGCGGTCAGAGCGGCGAGTTGCCGTGTTTGCGATCGATGAGCATTTCGCGCTTGTCTTCAAGGACCGAAAGTGCCGCACAGATCTCTCGGCGGGTGTCGGCTGGGTCGATGACGGCGTCGATGAACCCACGCTCGGCAGCGACGTACGGGTTGAGTAGCCGCTCGGCGTAGTCGCGCTCGAACTCAGCTTTCTCCTCTGGCGTCGACCGTCGAGCGAGAATCGCTGCGGCCTGGCCAGCGCCCATGACGGCGATCTCGGCCCAGGGCCACGCAAGACAAAGGTCGTTTCCCATCGTCTTGGAATCCATGACGATGTATGCGCCGCCATAACTCTTTCGCAAGATGACGCAGATTCGGGGGACCGTTGCCTGGGCGTAGGCGAACACGAGTTGTGCGCCGTGCCGGATCATCCCGCGCCACTCAAGATCCTTGCCCGGGTAGAACCCGGGTGTATCGACCAACGTGATGATCGGCAGGTTGAACGCGTCGCACATCGAAACGAAGCGAGCCGACTTCTGTGAGGCCGGAATGTCGAGCGTGCCGGCCAGCGAGATGGGCTGGTTGGCCACGATGCCGACCGGGCGACCATCGATGGTCGCGAAGGCAGTGACTACATTTGCGGCCCAGCGGTCACGGAGTTCGAAAACGGAGTCTTCGTCGGCAATCGCTGCCGCGACTTTGCGGACGTCGTAGCTCCCGGTAGACGACTCGGGAATCTCCACTCCGGCCTCGGGGCAGAGCCGGTCAGCCGGGTCTTCGCAGGGCCACCTCGGAGGCTCTTCATCGACGTGGCTCGGGAGATAGGACAGGATTGTTTCGACCGTCTCGATCGCAGTTGCACGGTCGGTGACGACTGCGCTGGGTACACCGGTGTAGCGGGCGTGGTTGGCGGCGCCGCCAAGTTCGTCGGTCGAGATCGCCACACCGGTGAACTGTTCGACCATCGTGGGGCCCTGCACAAACGCGTAGCTGTCGCTGGTCATGACAGCGATGTCGGCGAGACCGAGCAAGAGTGCCGGGCCCGACACGGCAGGCCCGTCGACGATGATCGCCGTCGGGACGACACCGGAGCATCGGGTGAGGGCCGCGGCGACGAGGCCCCACCCGTGCAGCGCCGCGATGCCCTCGACGATGTCAGCGCCCCCAGAGGTCATCACCATGACCAGGGGCATGCGCTGATTGCATGCGGTGTCGATCGCCCTTTTGAGTAGCGACGAGGTTCCAGATGTCAGGCGGATCAGTTCTTTGGAGTCGGCGAACTCGACCCAGACCACTGAGCGCCCGCCGAATTCACGCACATCTGCATGAGCGACCGAGGGCCGCAGCCGGTCGAGACCGAGGCGATCTGCCCGACCAGCGACTTCACGTGATGCCGCAACCCGATCAGTCCCGAATCGGTCGTTTTCCAGGGGTGCCGTGGCCATCGGCTCGAACAGTACAAGGCCATCGACCTGACGAGTGCCCTCGGGTGGATGCGTCCCCGCGATGTGTTCGAACGGGAGCGGCGGTCAGTCGCTGCGGGCAGGGGCGATCGCGCTGGTCCCAGGGTGGACGCCCGGCTGCTTGTGGCCGTTGAGCTGGATCAAGTCTCGAAGAATTTCGAGCGCGGCGGCGGTCGGAGCGCTCGGGCTCGGACGGCGGCGCCGGACGAACGCCACGACACGGCGAGGGAGTTCTGGGACCGAGATGCGGACGAACGATCCTTTGCGCCACGTGGGTACGGCGGTTGCCGGAACGATCGCTGCACCGAAGCCGTCGAGGGCCAGCGAGGCGAGCAGGCGAACCCCATCGATTTCTGCTTGGGCCCGAAGCGTGATATCGGCGTTCGCCGCAGCGCGCTCGAGCACCTTGCGCAGCGCTGAGCCCATCGGGGGGAGGAGGAGCGGGACCTGGTCGAGGTCGCGCAGCGGAATCGTGTCGCGGTTGGCGAGTGGATGGTTCTCGTCTGCGAGGAGGAACAGGTCCTCGGCAAAGAGCGGCTCGATCACGAGTTCCGAATCGTCGATCGGCAGGTGCACGATTGCGGCATTGAGTTGGCCGCTCAAGACGTTCGGAACGAGCGCTGACGTTGCGCCCTCTTGGATGACGGCCCGGACGCCGGGATGATCCTGGCCGAGGCGGCCGAGCATCTGGGGTATCAGCCAGCGAGCCGTGGTGCCGATAACGCCGAGCCGGGTCTGCCCGGAGACGTCTTCGTGGCGGCTGGCCATGTCGGCAACGATGTCGTCTATCTCGTTCAGCACGCGGCGTGCCCGCTCAACCACACGAGCGCCCTCCTCGGTCAATCCGCCGTGGGCGCGATCAACCAGAATGACGCCCAGTTCTTTCTCAAGGCGATTGATGTGCGCGGAGACGTTGGATTGCACGGTGAAGAGCGATCGCGCTGCGGCAGAGAACGTGCCGTGGTCGGCGATCGCAACGAGGGTAGACAACTGCCGGACATCCATCTCTTAAAACGATAGCAGATATCGTTTATATCTACTTGTCAGATCGCTCAATAGGGTGCATAATCGAACAGTAATAAGAACTGAAAGCGAAGTTCGAAGTCAAGTACTCCGAACTTCACACAAAGTCGACGTGCGAACACCCCCCATTGTTCCACTCGTCGGGAAGTCCACAAGCTGATCCCCCATCAGCGGACATTCCCAGGTTGAGAGACCCGGATCCCCATCCGGGTCTTTCCCGTTTTTCTGGCCCTCATCTCTGGTGGCTCGTAGAGTGCTGACGTGACTAGTAGGAGCACCGATGGTGCCGGCGCCGCCTTCTTCGACCTTGACCGCACGCTTCTCGCTGGCGCGTCTGGTGAAGTGTTCTCTGACGCAATGCGCATGGCAGGCCTGTCGTCCAAATCGTTCCCCGGTGAGAAGTTACTGTTCGGACTCTTCAACGCAATCGGTGAGACGTTGCCGTCGATGGCGCTTGCACGGCAGGCGGTCATCCTGGCAAAGGGGCGATCCCAGCAGGCAGTGAGCGGTGCGGCCGAACAAGTAGCCGACCGGCTTGTATCGATGGTTCAGCCGTTTGCCGACGCGTCGTTTGCCGCTCACCGCAAGGCCGGTCGGCCGGTCGTCTTGGCAACAACCACCCCATACGACCTCGTCAAACCGTTTGCCGACAAGCTCGGTCTCGATGACGTCGTCGCAACGCGATACGGCGTCGACGCCGACGGCAACTACGACGGCACGCTCGTTGGTCCGTTCGTTTGGTCGGCCGGCAAGCTGGAAGCAATTACGGCTTGGGCTGCCGAGCGCGGCATCGACCTGGCCGACAGCTACGCCTACTCTGACAGCGTTTACGACACGCCGATGCTCGACGCCGTTGGATTCCCGACCGTCGTCAACCCGGACCCGCGAATGGTGCTCATGGCGGCAGCCCGCCGGTGGCCAACGCTCAACCTGGATGTGTCGCCCGGTGTCGTGAAGATCCCCATCGTTGGTAGTGAAGTACAGCGGTTGGTGCTCCAGTTCGCCCGCCCCGCTGCCTACCCCTACGCACGCTTCGACATCTCAGGCATCGAGAACATCCCGACTGACGGCCCCGTCATTCTTTGCGCCAATCACCGCAGCTATTTTGACGTCGCGGCGCTGTCTATCGCAATAGGCAAGAGCGGGCGAACAGCCCGCTTTCTCGGTAAGAAGGAAGTGTTCGACGCTCCGATCGTTGGACCGATCGCCGCAGCAATGGGTGGCATCCGTGTCGACCGTGGCACAGGATCCGACGAACCGCTGAAGGCTGCGATCGAAGCTCTCAAAGGCGGCGAGATGGTGTCGATCATGCCTGAGGGCACCATCCCCCGTGGTCCGGCTTTTTTCGAAACGAAGCTGAAGGGCCGTTGGGGTGCCGCTCAACTGGCGCGCGACACCGGCGCCACGGTCATTCCGATTGGTCTATGGGGCACCGAAAAGGTGTGGCCCCGATCGAGTCGGTTGCCGAAGGTCCTGAATTTCACCGACCCGCCAACCGTTCGGATTCGGGTGGGCCAGCCGGTCGACCTGAAGGGCAAGTCGGTCGATGCCGACACGAAGCGGATTATGAAAGCAATCATGGCTGAGCTTCCCGACGAGGCCAGCGAGACGAAATCGCCGACCGCTGATGAGCTCGCGCTCACGTACCCGCCTGGTTACTCGAGTGACCCCACGGGTGAATCAGACCGTCGCCCTGGGGTCGATTGAAACTTTTATCACCGAATTCTCATCCGCCTTCTGGTGGAGTTCCGAAGAGGGGGTATGTCGCTGTGAGCGGCGTGAACAGAAAATCCCCGTATGTAACTTCACAAGGAGATCCCCCAATGAAGCACACCCCCCAGCGGCTGTTCGCCGCGCTGATCGTCGGAGCAATGACCTTCGCCGCCTGTGGTAGCGACGGTAACGACGCAGCTCCAGTCGAGACCGAAGTAGCAGTCGGCACCATTGTCGACGTCGCTGTCGCCAATGGCAGCTTCGACACCCTGGTCGCAGCAGTGATTGCCGCCGATCTCGCGGAGACCCTGTCGAGCCCCGGCCCGTTCACCGTCTTTGCACCGACCGACGATGCCTTCGCCGCACTGCCAGCTGGCCTTGTCGACGCACTCCTGCTCCCCGAGAATAAGGACACGCTTGTCAAGATCCTCACGTACCACGTGGTATCAGGAGAAGTGATGGCCGCTGACGTGACCGACGGTGACGTCGGCACAGTCGAAGGTCAGACAGTCGCACTGTCGACCGCTGACGGCGTGACCGTCAACGGCGCCAACGTGATCATCGCTGACGTTGCGACAAGCAACGGCGTCATTCACGCCATCGACGCTGTCCTTCTTCCCCCGGACGTTGACGCAGCTGCTCTGATTGGCTGATTCTCCGAACAGCTGAGTACTGATTGATGCCCGGTTCGCTTGCGAGCCGGGCATCGTCGCGCTCCGGCTCCCTTTTCGATGCCTGTCGAGTGTTTGTGTGATGAAAATGGCTCCCATTGCAGCCAAAACCATCACGCAGACGCCTCGGACGGGCAGAATGCCCTCATGAGTGACCTGCCCCGTCCGATCGACCTGCTGCCGCACCGCCCCCCGTTCCTGCTGGTCGATGAGCTGATCGCCGTCGATCCGGGCGTCTCAGCCACTGGGATCTGGCGCCTCACTGGCGACGAGTACTTCTTCCCGGGCCACTTTCCAGGCCGCCCGACCTTGCCCGGCGTCATGATGTGCGAGTCGATCGCGCAGGTTGGTGCCTGCGCCGTCCTTTCCCATCCGGACTACTCCACCAAGCTCCCACTCTTCGGCGGCCTCGACAAAGCCCGCTTTCGCCGCCAGGTTGTCCCCGGCGACGAGCTGCTCATCGAGGTCGAACTCGGGCGCATGTCAGCCCGAGCTGGCAAAGGAACAGGGAAAGTCACCGTCAACGGCGAACTTGCAACCAGCTGCGATTTGATGTTCGTCTTCGCCGACCGCTAAAGAAAGCAAAGCGGCCGCGTCGCAAGAAGCAGCCGCGCAGTAGCCAGAGAGAGTCATTACTCCACGCATTGAAGAGTAGAGCGCGACGGTTGCGTGTGAAGCCGAGAAGCGAACGGGTGGCGCCGGGGATCGAAGAGGGACCGTCGACGAGGCACGAGGAGTCGCAGCCCGATCGATTACCGGCGACAGGACCCGTGAGTCGTACGCGAACACCACGCCCGAGCCGGAGCGGATCAGGCCGGAGCGAGGACGACCGCCCCGTTATGCCCGCCAAACCCGAAATTCGTGCTGAGTACGGGCCCAGGCTCCCAGACGCGGCCTTCGCCGTGCACCAGGTCGATGGTCATCTCAGGATCGAGGTTGACCGTGTTGGCGGTCGGCGGGATGAAGCCATGCTCCATCGAGAGTAACGCTGCGGCGGCTTCGAGGGCACCGGCTGCACCGAGTGCGTGGCCGGTGATGCCTTTGGTCGACACGACCGGGACGCCTCGGTCACCGAACACGTGCGAAAGTGCGGCGGATTCAGCAGCGTCGTTCAGCGGCGTAGACGTGCCGTGTGCGTTGACCTGTTTGATGTCGGCGGGCGTGAGACCCGACTCGGCCAAGGCCTGCTCGATACAGGCGATCGCACCGACTCCGCCAGGGGCCGGTGCCGTGATGTGGTGAGCGTCAGCGTTGCTTGCTCCGCCGAGAATTTCGCCAATAATGTTGGCACCGCGCGCTTCGGCAGCGGCCCACTCTTCGAGGATGAAGACCGCTGCACCTTCGCCCATGACAAATCCGTCGCGGTCGGCGTCGAACGGGCGGCTGATGCCAGCAGTTGACAGGGCGGTCATATTGGCGAAACCAGCGATGCCGGTCGGTGTGCCCGCTGCTTCGGAGCCGCCGGTGACGGCCGCATCGAGGATGCCCCACTTGATGAGGCGAGCGGCGTAGTTGATGGCGTGACTACCTGCCGCGCACGCGGTGACGATGGTTTCGCTCTGGCCGCGGAGGCCGTAGCGCATCGAGATCGAAGCGCCGGGAGCGTTCGACATCATCATCGGCACGAGGAATGGCGACACGCGTCGCTCGCCCATGGCGAGGCGAATGGCGATCTGTTCTTCAAGCGTGTGGAGTCCGCCAACGCCGGTCGCGAAGATCGTGCCGAAGCGACTGGCGTCGATGCCGACAGCATCGACGCCGCCGACGTGGTCGAAGGCCTGCCCAGCCGCAGCTAAGGCAAATTGCTCGACACGGTCGGCGCGGCGTGATTGCTTCGGACTGTCGAAGTAGGGGGACGGGTCCCAATCTTCGAACACAATGGTTCGGCCTTGAGGAGCGGACGGTCCGTTCAAACCGGCCCAGAAATCTTTGGCCCCGATGCCGGCCGGAGCAACGACACCCAGGCCAGTGACGGCGACCCGACGGCCGCCTGCCATCAGAGCTTGCCGGCAACGAGGTCGTAGGCGTTCTTGACGGTTTCGACGCCTTCGAGGTCTGCTTCGGGCACTTCGATGTCAAATTCTTCTTCAAGTGCCATGACGAGTTCGACGAGGTCGAGGCTGTCGGCGTCGAGGTCGTCTCCGAACTTGGCGTCCATGACGACTGCGGATTCTTCGACGGAGAGCACCTCGACGGCGCACTTGCGGAAACGGGCGAAAAGTTCTTCATTCATTGGGGTTGTCTCCATGTGGTTGGACGTTGGTTTGAGATTCTAGAGGTGTGACCTGGTCACGAGTGGTTTTGCCGCTAATGACCCATGCCGAGGCCGCCGTCGACCGGTAGGACAGCGCCCGTGATGTAGGCGGCGTCGGGGCCGGCAAGGAACGCAACAGCGCCGGCGATTTCGGCAGCTTGTGCCATGCGGCCGAGCGGGACGGCGGCCGTGATGTTTGCGAGTTGATCGTCGGTGAGCGCAGCAGTCATGTCAGTTTCGACAGGGCCGGGAGCGACGACGTTGACGGTGATTGATCGTGAACCGAGTTCGCGAGCGAGCGAGCGAGCGAAGCCGACGAGACCGGCCTTCGATGCCGAGTAGTTCGACTGGCCTGCTGAGCCGAGCATGCCAACAACTGATGACATGAAGATGATGCGTCCGGAGCGGGACTTCAACATGCCCTTTGCCGCACGCTTGGCGACGCGGTACGAGGCAGTGAGGTTGGCATCGAGCACGGACGCGAAGTCGCTTTCGCTCATGCGGAGAAGTAAGCCGTCTTTCGTGACACCAGCGTTTGAGACGAGCACTTCGACGGAACCACCGAAGTGCTCTTCGACGGCGGAGAATGCGGCGTCGACTTCGTCGGTCAACGTGACGTTGCACTTGACGCCGAAGAATCCTTCGGGCGGGGGAGAGGAGTTGTACGTGACCGCGACGCGGTCACCCTGGGCTGCGAACCGTTCGGCACATGCAAGGCCGATACCCCGCGAACCGCCGGTGATCAGCACGATGCGGCCTGCAGCGGTTGGGGTAGATGATGAGTCGCTCATCGAACGTTTTCCTGAGCGGTGGTGGTCCAGCGGACGATCGCGCTTGCCGCTGACATGCCTGCGCCGAAGCCGACGAAGAGGACGAGATCGCCGTCGTTGATGCGGCCCTTGTCGAGCGCATCGTTGAGGGCGAGGGGGACAGAGGCTGACGACGTGTTGGCAGTGCGATCGAGGACGATGGCAGCCTTGTCCATCGACAGGCCGAGCCGGTCCATGGATGCCGAGATGATGCGGATGTTGGCCTGGTGCGGGACGACAAGGGCGATGTCGTCGGACGTGACACCAGCATGCTTCATCGACTTTGTGGCCGAGTCGACCATGATGCGCACGGCGCGTCGAAAGACCTCGCGGCCTTCCATGATGATGTTTCCACCGAGTTCGGCGTAGAGATATTCTTCGGCGCTGCCGTCGCTGTCGAGGTCCCAACCGAGTAGTTGGCCGGGCCCGTCGACGGCTTCGATGACCGATGCGCCGGACCCATCGCCGAACAGGATTGCCGTTCCGCGATCGGTCCAGTCGGTGATGCTGGAGAGCGCGTCGGTACCGATCAACAGCACCTTCTCGGCGCCCATTGCAATGAGGCCATGGGCGGTAACGAGGCCGTACACCCAACCAGAGCAGGCTGCATTGAGGTCGAACGCGCCGCATCGCAAGCCGAGCGCTTCCTGCACGGTCGATGCAGTTGCCGGAACAGTGCGGTCAGGTGTCGTGGTGGCGAGTATCAGCGCATCGATGGCGGCCAGTTCGACGCCGGACATCTCGAGTGCCTGGCGGCCGGATTCGATCGACAGCGCGCTCGTGAGGCCGCCCACGTGCCGCTGATGGATACCGCTGCGATCGACGATCCAGTCATGATCGGTGTCGAACATTTTTTCGAGGTCGTGATTCGTCAAAACCTTTTTGGGCAGGGCTGAGCCCCATCCGGTGATAACAGCGCCTCGTACGCCTTCGCGTGTTGCTGGCATGGGTGTTTCCTCCCTATTGGCGTCAGCTCGTGCGGAGCCAGGCGATGGGTTGGCGAGCAGTGACTCGTTCGGTGTCGACAGCGATATAGCTCTGGAGTAGTCCGGCGAACGGCGAACGGACTTCCTGATCGGCAACGTGGCCGATGATGGTGCCGACTTCGATCGCCGAACCTTCGGACAGAACTCCGAGGAGCGTGAAAATGCCGGCAGCTGGGCTGACCACGATGCGTTCGGTGGCGAAGAGGTGTTCGCCTTCGAGTTGTGAGCCGCCCGTGGGGGAACTGGCCGTGACCCATTCGAGCAGCCTGTCGAGGTCTTCCGGGGTGGCGATCGAGATGGTCCGAGCGTCTTTGACCGTCCGCTTAGCCATGCCGGTGAGTACGCCGCCGGGGCCGAGTTCGGCGAAGTCGGTAACGCCGGCCTCGGAGAGGGTGAGCAGGCTCTGCTTCCAACGAACCGGACTCGACAGCTGAGCCGAGAGCAGGCTGGCCCACTCGTCTCCACGGTCGTGGGCCATTGCATCAACGTTTGACACGACAGGGATCTCGGTGTCGCGAGGCTGTGCTTCGGCGAGGGCTGCACGGAGTCGATCGCGGGCAGCGGTCATGAAGGGAGTGTGGAATGCGCCCGAGACCGGGAGGCTCATCACGCGTTTTGCGCCGAGGGTTTTCGCATGCGCGCTCGCAGCTTCGATGCCCGCAGGCGATCCCGCTATCACAACTTGGCCGGGGGCGTTGTAGTTGGCAACCCACACGTCGGAGTCGGCTCGGCGACACGCAACATCAACGTGCTCGTCGTCAAGGCCGAGCACGGCAGCCATGGTTCCTGGCTTTTCGAGGCCGGCGTCGTGCATCGCGGCCGCCCGAGCGGAGACCAAGCGGACGCCGTCGTCGAAACCGAGCGCGCCGGTGGCGGTGAGCGCGGTGTATTCGCCGAGCGAGTGGCCGGCGCAAAAGCTGGGCTCGAGCCCGAGCCGCTCAGTAGCGTCGAGCACCATGAGGCTCGATACGAACGTGGTGAGCTGTGCGTTACGGGTGTCTTGCAACTCGTCGGCATCGGCGTCACACAACAGCGCTCCAACGTCGCGGCCGGCGACTTCTGAAGCCTCGTCAACCAGTTCCCAACTCTCGTGGCCCTGCCATGGGCGCCCCATTCCGGGCCGTTGCGACCCCTGGCCGGGGAAGGTAAATGCGAGCATTGGGGCGAGGTTAGACGGCTTCTGGGCGTTCGTGCAGCTACCCGTGAGAAATACCGAAAGCGTCCTTGTTTCGTGACCCTCTCACAAAACACCCGCCCGATTTGGTACTGAATGTTTCCCGGCAACTCGGCGAGGATGGCAGCGTTGCCCCGTCGCAACAGAGGTGCCTGAACGATTCCGAACCGCGTTAGCCTCGCTGCGCACGCCCCAGTAGCCCAATTGGCAGAGGCAACGGTCTCAAACACCGTCCAGTCTCGGTTCGAGTCCGAGTTGGGGCACCGCACAACACCTGCGAGATGGCCCAATGAGGGGAAACAGGTGACAACCGAATCGATGACCGCGCTTCGTATGGCGCCGGAGAGATGTCGGAGCGTGAGCCGGGATCGGTGGGGCCGAGGTGCTCCCGGTTGAGTGCAGTGCCGTTACTTGATTCGGTCATGCCGTTTTGGTGTGGTGCGCCACGTGGATAACCCGGCATGAGAGACACCGGTGATCTGGCACGACCGTTCGGCAGCGTCATCGGGGGTCCGTACCTCTGGAACATCGCAGCGGCGTGCGGCGCGATAGGCCATAATGATGTACTCATTAACCTCAACAAGAAAGAAGATTATGAACGAATCAGCATGGCTGAAGATGAGTCGCCAAAATTCTGACCAGATGAGTAAGTCGCAAATGACTTACTTTCTCTCGATGAGCGCGCTCACCGCCACGATTGTTTTTAGTACCGCAGGAGACTTCGCCCTCCTCCTGACTGTCGCAGCTGTAGGAACAGCACTGTTCGGTATTTTGAGCTTTGATGCCGCACAGCAGGGGGCCATCACGATGAGTAAGTCGATGCCTGAGAGCATCGCAGCGACACCGATCGGAGAAGCAATTCGTGAGGTGAATCAATACCAGCTCTATCGTGCGACGAATGCGCTCTTCACAGCAGGAATTGCAGCTGTTCAGATTATCGCAATTAACTGAGCTGGGCGGCTAACCGACGTTGCCCTTCGCGCCCCTGGTGACAGCGGCGCGAAGGGCCGCTTAACTCAGCGCACGAGTCGGCCAAGGGGAATTCATAGAGCAGAGTTGATTCACAGATCGGACTCGGATTTCCGGATATCGCCAGGTCAGACACGCGGTCGCTGCGCCCTTCAACACGATTGATTGTCGGTTCGAGTCAGACGTGGGGCACGCAAGTTCTTGATCGTTCAGCAGTTCTGGCAGCGTGCCGCTAGGGGAGAGATCTCCGGCAAGGTGTTGAAGAGTTCGCGCCAACGTACCGACGAACTCGGCTCAACGGTTCGTGCCACCAGCACACTGATGGCGGCAGCGCTCTGGTTCGCTCGCTGAGACCCCGACGCCTGAGTCGATTACCATCCAACGCGGTATGAGTAAGCGATCGGTAGAGCGGCGGCTCGCGAAAACAGGGGCACGGCTGAAGGTCTTGCGCGGTGAAATCGCGGTGACCGAAGAGCAGTTGCTGTACCTCGGCGAAGACGCTGACGACCAGGCAATTCGGGCCATGGTGGCCGAGACGGCATCTTCATCGTTCGACGCTCGGTCGGCCCAGGGCAACTTCGAGAACATGTCGAAGCATCGCGCCCGAATGATTGCCGAAATCTCCCAACTGGAACAGCAGCAAGACGAGCTCCTTGATCAGCTGCTCAGCGTCAGGTAGCTGAGCGGCGTCGTTTGGCGCTGTTCACAGCGCTTCGGGACGGCGTGTCGTTCGTTGCAACCTGGCGCGGCTGGTCCATAATGAAGCCATGCCCTTGCGCGTCGTGATTGCCGAAGACGAAGCCATCATCCGGATGGACCTTCGAGAAACCCTCCAAGAAGAGGGTTATGACGTCGTTGGCGAAACTGGGCGCGGCGATCAGGCGGTTGAACTCGTCCGCGACCTGCAGCCCGACTTGGCGATCCTCGACATCAAGATGCCCGGCATGACCGGCCTCGAGGCGGCCGCGATTATCAACGCCGAAAAGATTTGCGGCGTGCTGATGCTCACCGCATTTAGCCAGCGTGAAGTCGTCGAGCAGGCTCGTGACGCGGGCGCACTGGCGTTCCTCGTGAAGCCGTTCCAGAAGAGTGATCTCGTTCCGGCGATCGAAGTTGCGATGGGTCGCTTCCGCGAGTTGCGCGATTTGACCGGTGAAATCAGTGCACTTGGCGAACAGCTCGAATCTCGTAAGTTCATTGAGCGAGCCAAGGGCGTGTTGATCGACCAGGTCGGCATGGCCGAGAACGACGCGTTCCAGTTCATCCAGAAGACGGCGATGAGCGAGCGATCCCGGATGCGCGATGTCGCGGACCGGATCCTCGACGGCTCACTTCGCCCGGATGCTGGCTGATGGGGACGACGCTCCTCATTGACGGCAACTCGCTCACCTATCGAGCATTCTTTGCGCTGCCGACCGATATGGCCACAGCCAGCGGCCAGGTCACGAACGCCGTCTTCGGCTTCACCTCGATGCTGGCGTATGTCCTGAAGGACCAACAGCCCGACGGCATCCTCGTCGCGTTCGACCGGCCCGAGCCGACGTTCCGTCACAAGGCCGAACCCGAATACAAAGCCCAGCGCGACGCTGCGCCTGACATCCTTCGCCAGCAGATGGGTCTTGTCCGCGAAGTGCTCGACGCACTTGGGATCACCTCGATCGACCAGGTCGGTTGGGAAGCCGACGATTTGATCGCCACGGCGGCTCGCAAGCTCACCGACCTCGGCGAAGACGTCATCATCGTCACCGGTGACCGTGACAGCTACCAGTTGGTCAGCGACCCGCACGTGCGGGTCCTCTACAACAAACGCGGCGTCAGCGACTATGCCCTGTACGACGAGGCTGGCATCGAAGAGAAGACCGGCGTCACGCCTGCGATGTACGTGCAGTACGCGGCGCTTCGTGGCGACAGCTCCGACAACCTGCCTGGGGTTCCCGGTGTCGGCGAGAAGACCGCCGCCAAGCTGATCAACAAGTACGGCGGCCTGGATGGCATCTTTGCCCACGTCGATGAACAGACGCCGAAGCTGAAATCGAGTCTCATCGAGAACGAAGCGCGCGCCCGCAAAAACCTCGACCTCATGATGTTGCACTTCGACGCGCCACTCACTGTTGAGATTGACGGCGTCGATGTTGACGTCGACTTCATCGATCGCTCGGCCCCGACTGGGCTCGGATCATCGCCTGATCCTGACGAGATGAAGCGGCTGTTCGAGTTCCTCGAATTCCGAGCTCTCGGTGGCCGAATCACCGAAGCGCTTGCCTCGCTCGGTGGCAACGTCGACCTCGGCCCAGACGAAGAACGCCAAGAGATCGTTGCTGAAGTCACCATTCTGGAATCTCCTGCGGATGCTGCCGCGCTCATCTCTGTCGCCGAGCACCTCGACGTGTCGGCTGCGTGGACCGGCGAACCTGGCCGTTCGTTCCTGACAGGCATCGCAGTGGTCTCAGACGGTTCGTCGTCCGAAGTCGCATGGGTCCCCGCCGACCTACTCGGTGACGAGGCCGTAGGTGCAGCCTTGACTGCCCACACCAGCGTCCGTGGCCACAACGTCAAAGAGATGATGCGTTCGCTGCTCGAGATCGACATCGAAGTGCGCGGCCTGACGCTCGACACCGCAATCGCGGCGTATCTGATCGATCCGGCCGAAGCCCACTACGCGCTGCCTGATCTGATCGAGAAGTACACGAGCTTTGGCCGGCCGTCTGACGCAGCCAAGTCAGGGCAGCTCGACCTCGACGGCACCTCGATGAGCGATGCCGAAGTGGCCGGGCGAGACGCACTGGCCGTGTACTACCTCGCAGTGCCGATCCATGAGAGCCTCGAAGCGCAGGGCATGGCTGAGCTCTACGACACGATGGAAAACCCACTCGTGTTGGTGCTTGCCAAGATGGAGCACGTCGGTGTTGGTGTCGACATCGACGAACTCCGTTCCCTGAACGATCGACTCAAGGCCGAGGTTGCAGAACTGGCTGCAGAACTCAGAGCAGTCGCGGGCAAGGAAGACCTCAACCTGAACTCGCCGAAGCAGTTGCGTGAGCTGCTGTACGACGAGAAGGGCCTGACCCCGATAAAGAAGACCAAGACGGGCCCATCCACCGACGCGTCGACGCTTGAGAAACTGATGCCCGAGTGGCCCGAGTTTCTCGGCCCGCTGATGCGGCACCGCGAAGTCGACAAACTGCGCGGCACCTATGGCGAAGGCTTGCTCCACGAAGTCGCCGACGACAACCGCATCCATGCCACGTTCAACCAGACCGTGGCGCGGACCGGCCGGCTTTCGTCTGACCGGCCGAACCTGCACAACATTCCGGTCCGCAGCGAGCAGGGTCGCCAGTTCCGCAAGATCTTCGTTCCATCGCCCGGCACCGAACTCCTCGTTGCCGACTACAACCAGATCGAACTGCGCTGCATTGCCCACCTTGCGTCCGACCCCGGTCTGATCGAAGCGTTCACCACCGGGCAAGACATTCACAACGCCACCGCTGCTCGCGTGTTTGGTGTGGCCCCGGAAGAGGTCAAGCTCGATCAGCGCTCCAAGGCCAAGATGGTGTCGTACGGCCTCGCTTACGGCATGGAGGCTTACGGGCTGGCGCAGCGACTGAACATCCCGGTCGGCGAGGCCGCACCGATCCTCGAGGCCTACTTCGAAGCGTTCCCGAACGTGAAGTCCTACATGGATTCGACGGTCGAAGAGGCTCGCGAGCGGGGGTACACCGAGACGCTGTTCGGCCGTCGTCGCCCGATCCCGGAGCTGATGAACCCCAACTTCCAAGTGCGCCAGGCTGGGGAGCGGCAGGCCATGAACGCCGGCATTCAGGGCCTCGCGGCCGACATCTTTAAGGTCGCGCTCGTGCGCATCGACGAAGAGTTGGTTTCCAAGGGCCACGAGAGTGTGCTGATCCTTCAGGTGCATGACGAAGTACTCGTCGAAGTGCCGCCGGAAGAAAAAGACACGGTTGGCCCACTGCTGATCGCCATCATGCGCGATGCCGCCGAGCTCGACGTCCCTCTCGAAGTCAACGTGAGCTGGGGCGACACGTGGGCAGCAGCGAAGGGATAGTTGCGTCTGGGGTCAGGCCCCTTTCGCAACTCTGTAATGACTGACCACTGGGATGACTGATCATTGGTTTGAGCCGCTGGCCGACCACATGGGAACGGCGTACGACCGTTATGCGCACACGAAGGGAACGGTGCAAGAGGTCGATCACGTTGTCGCCGCACTCGGGCTCGCCAGTGGTGCTCGAGTGCTCGACATCGGATGCGGCACCGGTCGCCATTCGCTCGAGCTCGCCCGGCGCGGAATCAATGCCCACGGTATCGACATCAGTCAACGATTCGTCGACATTGCGGCCGCGGCTGCGAGCGCCGAGTCGTTGGCGGCAGCCACGTTTACACGAGGGGATGCTCGTCACCTGGGGTTCTCCGATGAATTCGACGCCGTGATCTGTCTCTGCCAGGGAGCGTTTGGGATGATGACTGCTGACGGCGATGATGCGGCAGTCGTCGCCGGAATGGCAGCGGCTCTCCGACCCGGCGGCCGGCTGACACTCAGTGCCTTCAACGCCTACTTCGCCGTCAAGTACCACGACGAAGCCGAGTTCGATGCCGACATGGGCGTCAGCCACGAGCAAACGGAGATCCGCAGCGAGCTCGGTGTACCGAAGATCGTGGATCTATGGACCGGCTGCTATACCCCGCGAGAACTGCGGCTGTTACTCGGTACGCACGGTTTTGCCGTCGACTCGATCAGCAGTGTCGAGCCCGGGCGGTACGGGTCTGGTCCGGCCACGATTGAATCGCCCGAGTTTCTCGTTATCGCCTCTCGCTGAACGCCCGAGGACCGTGTGCTGGCGCGGCCATGGCCCGATACGCTTGGCGGTTGCGATTTCACCGATGAGGTGGCGTTGCAATCCCATTCATTCATCTCAAGATCCGTATCCGAAACGAGTTCCCCTTGTCCGACCACACCATCACGCCCGTCTCTGAAGAGACCTTCATCGAAGAGAACCCGGAAGCCACACCTGCTGCGGCCGCCGAAAGCCTGTTCGGCACCTTCGATGACGAGGGCAAATACACCCCTCGCGAAATCACATCCGACGATCTCGGCATGTCCTTCGCTGACGCGATCGACGGCACCATGGTCGAGATCAAAGACGGGATGATGGTCCACGGCATCGTCGTCAAGATCGACAAGGACGAAGTCTTGCTCGATATCGGGTACAAGAGCGAAGGCGTGATCCCGAGCCGCGAGCTCAGCATCCGCAACGACGTCGACCCGAGCGAAGTCGTCTCGATGGGTGAATCCGTCGAAGCACTCGTGCTCACGATGGAAGACAAGGAAGGTCGCCTCCTCCTCTCGAAGAAGCGTGCGCAGTACGAGCGCGCCTGGGGCGACATCGAAGCCAAGAAGGAAGCCGACGAAGTCGTTTCCGGCCTGGTCATCGAAGTCGTCAAGGGCGGCCTCATCGTCGACATCGGCCTGCGCGGCTTCCTGCCCGCATCGCTCGTTGAGCTCCGTCGTGTCCGTGACCTTGCGCCGTATATCGGTACGCAGGTGCACGCCAAGATCATCGAGCTCGACAAGAATCGCAACAACGTCGTGCTCTCTCGTCGGGCGTATCTCGAAGAGAATCAGAAGGAGACACGCGACCAGTTCCTCACCAACCTCAAGGTTGGCGAAATCCGCGAGGGCACCGTGTCCTCGGTCGTGTCGTTCGGTGCATTCGTCGACCTCGGCGGCATGGATGGACTCATCCACGTGTCCGAGCTCTCTTGGAAGCATGTCGATCACCCCGGCTCCGTCGTCACCGTTGGCGACCCGGTCAAGGTGCAGGTCCTCGACGTCGACTTCAGCCGCGAGCGCATCAGCCTCTCGCTGAAGGCAACGCAGCAGGATCCGTGGCAAGAATTTGCCGAAGGCCACCAGGTTGGCCAGCTCGTCTACGGCAGAGTTACCAAGCTGGTGCAGTTCGGTGCATTCGTTCAGGTCGGAGACGGCATCGAAGGCCTCGTGCATATCTCGGAAATGTCAGCCCACCATGTCGACAGCCCTGAGCAGGTCGTCACGCCGGGCGAAGAGTTGTGGGTCAAGATCATCGATCTCGATCTCGCACGTCGCCGTATCAGCCTCTCGATCAAGCAGGCCGCCGAAGGTGGCGAGCTCGCTGCCGAGTATCGCGAGCACTTCGAGGTCGACACCGAGGGCAACTACGTTCAGGGTGAGGCATCGGCCGAGGCCGAAGCTGCATGGAGCGAGTACTACGGCGAAGGTGGCGAGGGCGAAGTCGCCGATGCTCCTACCGTTGTAGGCGAAGTCGCTGCTGCCCTGGCAGCGGCAGGCGGCGCCTTCGCGGCCGAAGCTGCAGAAGAAGAGACACCTGTTGAGGCAGTAGACCAAGAGGCTCCCGCAGCCGAATGATCTGATGCGCTCCGGCGCAGCAAATGTGAAGTGAATGATGCCCGGCTCGTCTGAGTCGGGCATCTTTTGTTTTCATGATCGTCGTCACCGTTTGATTGAGCCCTTCGATCGACGTCAGACGAAGTGGCACTGACGGGTTGGTCCGAGGCGTCGGGGGCTGGCACCATGTTGTCGTGATCGTCGTTGGATTGACAGGTGGAATCGGAGCGGGCAAGTCAACAGTGTCGAAGCTGCTCGCAGAGCGAGGTGCGGCGATTGTCGACGCCGACAAGATTGCGCGGGAGCTACAGGACCCCGGAACGCCTGTGCTGGCAGCGATGGCCGAGCGGTTCGGTGGGGGCATCATCAACGACGACGGGACGTTGAACCGTGCAGCAGTCGCGGAGATCGTGTTCAGTGACAAACAAGCGTTGAAAGATCTGAACGGCATCGTGCACCCAGCTATGCAGGCGGAGATTCAACGCCAGATTGACCAGAACGTCGACACCGACCGACTCGTCGTGCTCGACTTCCCACTCCTCGGTGAGAACCCGCGGAAGGGCCTCGCTGCGACGATCGTTGTCGACATTCCGTATGAACTCGCGGTGCAACGGGTGGTCGAGCAGCGTGGTATGGACGAAGTGGACGCTCGCAATCGGGTGAGCAGCCAAATGGACCGCGAGGACCGGTTGAAGATCGCCACGCACATGGTGGACAACACCGGTGACCTCGTCGACCTGGTTGCGGCCGTGGACCGTCTGTGGGACGAGTTGATCGTGTTGCCAGCGACCGTGCCTGCACAAGCTGGCGGACCAGCAGAGGAGCCCGCCAACGAGATCGATCGGTCCGGTGAGGCCGTCTGGATCTTCGGGTACGGCTCGCTTGTCGGCCCGGAGTCCATGGCCCGGACCATCGGCCGAGTGGCCGTCCACAAGGTGGACTTCTTTCAAGCCGATCTGGCGGGTTACGGCCGCCGGTGGAACTACGGGGTCATGCATTTCGCCGGGCAGTGGAAGCGGGAGGACGGTGTTGACATCGTCGACGGCACGATTGTGGCGCTCGGTGTCGTCGAGTCGGCCGACGAAACAGTCAACGGCGTCGTGGCTGCGGTCACAGGTGACGAGCTCGGGAATCTCGACCGACGTGAACGTTATTACGACCGAGTCGACGTGACTGACCTCATCACCGTACTCGACGACGACGGCGGAACAGTCGACGGTGTGGTGTACACCTACGTCCCGCGGCTCGCCTCGATCGTGGCCTACGAGACAGCACGCGACAACGGCACCGCCGGTATCCGCCGCTCGTATTGGGATCAAGTCGATGCGGCCTTCGCAGCGTTCAGCACCGAGCAGGTCGAGCGATACCGCGCGTCGACGCCGGACCCGGACATCCCGGTCGTCGATGTACTGGCGGCGCGCGAGCGCTGACGCGACAACGGCGGCGGACCACCGAGGTGAAACGCCGCCGTTGATCGGTGTCAGTGGATCAGCGGAACTGGTCGAGATCTGCTGCGATGTCTTCTGGTGTGATCGGTGGTGCGTACCGCTTGACCACGTTGCCGGCCTTGTCGATGAGGAACTTCTCGAAGTTCCAGGCGACGTCAGCGGTCTCGCCTTCGCCGGGTTGCGCGTCCTTGAGCAGTTGATACAGGGGAGCAGCGCCGTCACCGTTCACCTCGATCTTTGAGAACATGGGGAAGTTCACGTGAAACTTCGAGGTCGCGAATTCGAGGATCTCGGCGTCGGTGCCGGGCTCCTGGTTCGCGAACTGGTTGCACGGGAATCCGAGCACGACGACGTCGTCGTTGTCATTGTGAAGCGCACGCAGACCTGCGTACTGAGGCGTGAGGCCTCAAGCGCTGGCGACGTTGACGACCAGTGCAAGGTGGCCCTTGAACTGGTCGAAGTCCACCTGTTCGCCGGTGATTGACGTCATTTGGAGATCATGGAAGTTCGTCATGGCACCAACATAGTTGGGTCGATCGCAATTGACAGGGTGCCGTTCGAGTCGATGATGCGGCGATGGTGGCGTTGAAAAGTGGATAACATCGACATCTCCATGTCCGATGAACACGAACCCTGCCTGGGCAGCCGCATGTTTGCTGTCCAGCACCCTCCCAGTCCGGGCTTACTTCGCTAATGGAGATTGCTCTCGGGCTTGTGGGCGTCGTGATCTTGATCGCGGCGAACGGATATTTTGTTGCAGCTGAGTTTGCGTTCGTCGCATCTCGGCGTGCGAAGTTTGTCGAGGCTGCCGATGGCGGCGACCGCAAGTCCAAGCGGGCAATCCAAGTTCACAAGCGCCTGAGTTTTATGCTCTCCGGAGCGCAACTCGGTATCACGGTGACGTCGCTGGTGCTTGGTTTCATTGCCGAGCCGGTTCTTGCGGGTGCGCTCAGGCCACTGCTCGAAGCGGTCGGAGTTGGCGAGTCGGCCCGAATCGGCGTCGGGATCGCCCTGGCGTTCGTGTTTGCGATCGTTGCGCAGATGGTCTTCGGTGAGCTTGCTCCTAAGAACCTCGCGATCGCCAAGCCTGAACCTGTGGCGCGGAGCCTCGCCGGATCGACCTTGGTGTTCATGAAGGTGGCCAGTCCGCTGATCAAATTGTTTGATGGTGCTGCGAATCGCCTCCTGGGTTTCCTCGGGATCGAGTCCGTCGAAGAACTGCATGGCTCGGTCTCGGCCGATGAGTTCGATTTCATCGTTGATTCCTCCGCTCAAGGTGGGCAGCTCACCACGGCACAGGCGGCGTTGCTTGAGCGGGCCATCGACTTCGGTGACCTTGAAGCATCTGACGCAATGGTTGCCTGGAATCGCGTCGTCACGATCAACGCGGGGGCCACAGCAGCTGACCTGCGGGGTCTGATGGATTCGCGCCACTCCCGCTTTCCCGTGGTCGACGACAACGGCAAGGTCACGGGGCTCGTCCACGCCAAGGATCTGCTCGGCGTACCGCGTGCACTGTATGAATCCACACCGCTCACCGACCTGTTGCATGCCGTACTGGTTGTTCCCGAAGCAGCCGGCCTGAACGTGGTGTTGGGTCAGTTGCGGTCGCACTCGACCGAGATGGCAGTAGTGATTGACGAGTACGGCGCACCCGCTGGGGTGGTGACCCTCGAGGACCTCGTCGAAGAGCTCGTCGGTGAGATTGAAGACGAATACGACCCGGCAGATCCGAATGAGTGCCTCGAAGTCGAGCCGGGAGTTTGGTCTGTTGCGGCGACATCTCGACCCGACGAGATCGACCGCTACACAGGCTTTCATATTCCGGATGGCGAGTACGACACGGTGGCAGGCCTCGTACTCGATCGGCTCGAACGCATCGCAGAGGTTGGCGACTCAGTTGTCGTCGACGGGATGCAGATCGAAGTGCTCGAAGTCGAAGAGTTCGCCATCACGCAGGTCTTACTCCGCCTTGACCCTGACTCAGGAATCGTGCACGGCGATGATGGCGGCGACGGAGTGCCGGATCACATCGCGCAGCCTGACCCGGTCGGCGAGGGCGACTCATGATCGCGGCGCAGGCTGGCTTCAGTGTCGAGTGGGGAGCCCTTGGGATCGCTGTCTTCCTGCTGGCTTTCAACGCATTCTTCGTTGCAGCTGAATTCGCGTTACTCGCGGCCCGTCGTTCGCGTATCGAGCAGCTTGCTGCCGTCGGCAACAAGCGAGCCGTGTCTGCTCTTGCTGGAATTCGCGAACTGACCCTGATGCTCGCTGGTGCCCAGCTCGGCATCACGATGTGTTCGCTCGGACTTGGTGCCGTGGCCGAGCCGGCGATTGCTCATCTCATCGAAGGAGCGATCGGTTCGTTTATCGACATCTCCGACACGGCACTGCACGTCATCGGCTTCACGATCGGGCTGTCGCTCGTGGTGTTTCTGCACATGGTGGTCGGCGAGATGGCGCCGAAGTCATGGGCGATCTCCGACCCGGAGAAGTTGGCGCTGCTCCTGGCCCGCCCGTTTCGTGCGTTCGTCCGGGTGTTCCAGCCGATCATCTGGTTCCTCAACTCAATCGCCAACTTCGTGGTCCGTCTGATCGGCGTCGAGCCACAGGATGAACGTGCCATGGCCCACTCGCCGGCCGACCTGATCCTGCTACTCGACGTATCAGCCGGCCGCGGTGACATCGCGGCCGAAGATCATCAGTTGTTGACCCGCTCACTCGAGCTCTCAGGCCTGACAGCTTCCGACGCCATGACGGTCCGGCGCGACATCATCTCGATGCCCGGCGACGCCACTGCCGTCGAGGTGGCGGCCGAGGCGCACCGCACGGGCCGCACGCGCATCGTCATCCACGAAGGCGGTCTCGACCACTGCCTCGGTTTCATCCACGCGAAGGACCTCCTTCGCCTCGACAGCGCCAACTGGGAGACCACGCTTGCTCGCTCGCTCGTGCGGCCCTTGATGGTCACCCCCGACCATCACCGACTCGAAGACCTACTCGTCGAAATGCGCACCGAACGCAAACACATCTCTGTGGCAGTCGACGAGCACGGCACCGTTGTTGGTTTGGTCACTCTCGAAGACGTGTTCGAAGAACTGATCGGCGACTTTGACGACGAATCTGACGACCGCCTCGGCGACTGTGTGCAACACGCCGATGGCAGCTTCCGGATCAACGGCACGCTGCGGCCTGATCAGTTCGAAGAGTGCACGGGCGCCGCCCTGCCCGAAGGTGACTGGCACACCGTTGCCGGGTACGTCATCGGGGCGCTTGATGAGATCCCGTCGGCTGGCGACAGCATCAGCACCACAGTCGGCGAGTTCACCGTGATCGAGATGGCCGGCTACGCAATTGCCACACTGCGAGTGAAGTTGTCGACCGACGAAACCGATGCGAACGTTCGTTCGTTATCGTAGACTGATCTGGTGACCGACACCGATCTGGAAACTGGCCGGCAGGCTGCCACCGATGGCGTCATCACACCCAATGCTGCGGTGCTTGACCAATCACCCGAGCAGGCGCTCATCGCCGCGTCGAGTTCGTTCTCCAACTACGACACCGGCAACGAGAACAAGTTCCAAGTGGTGTCCGACTGGGACCCCGCGGGTGCGCAGCCTGAGGCGATTAAGGCGCTGTCTGAAGGCATTGAAGCGGGGGAGCGATTTCAGACCCTGCTCGGCATCACCGGTTCCGGCAAGTCGGCGACGATCGCCTGGACTATCGAACAGACACAGCGACCGACGTTGATCTTGGCGCCGAACAAGTCACTTGCTGCGCAGTTGGCGCAGGAGATGCGTGAGTTTTTCCCGCACAACCGAGTTGAGTACTTCGTCTCCTATTACGACTATTACCAGCCTGAGGCGTATATCCCGAGCAGCGACACGTTCATCGAGAAGGACAGCTCGGTCAATGACGACATCGAGCGGCTGCGCCACTCCACCACGGCGGCGCTTCTCACTCGTCAAGATGTCATCGTCGTCGCTTCGGTGTCATGTATCTACGGCATGGGCAATCCCGAGGAGTACAAGGGCAACCTGCTCGACCTGAGCGTCGGCGTCGACTACGACATGCGCAACATCCTGCGTCGCCTCGTCGACATGCAGTACGACCGCAACGACATGACCCTCGGACGCGGCAACTTCCGGGTTCGTGGCGACACCATCGAAGTGCATCCGGCTTACGAAGAGAACGTGTTGCGGATCGAGATGTTCGGCGACACCGTCGATCGCATCACGATGATCGACCCGCTCACCGGTGAGAACCTCCGCGAGCTCGAACGGGCGCATGTGTTCCCCGCGACTCACTACGTCACCGGCAACGAGCGGATGATCCGAGCGATGGGCCAGATCGAACACGAACTCCAAGTCCGGCTGAAAGAGTTCGAAGAGCAAGACAAGCTCCTCGAAGCACAGCGCCTCCGGATGCGCACGTCGTACGACCTCGAGATGATGAGCGAGCTCGGTTACTGCAACGGCATCGAGAACTACTCGATGCACATCGACGGCCGTGAGTACGGCGAACCGCCGTTCACCCTGCTCGACTACTTCCCGGACGACTACCTCCTTGTGGTCGACGAGAGCCACGTTGCAGTGCCGCAGCTGCATGGCCAGTTCGCGGGTGACCGCAGTCGAAAAGACATGCTGGTCGAGCACGGCTTCCGCCTGCCGTCGGCGCGCGACAACCGACCGCTCACCTTCGAAGAGGTCCTCGGGCGCGTCAACCAATGCATCTTCCTTTCGGCGACCCCGAGCCCCTATGAGTTGAGCGTGTCGACCAAGGTCGTCGAGCAGATCATCCGCCCGACTGGCCTCGTCGATCCCGAAGTGACCATCAAGCCGACCAAGGGGCAGATCGATGATCTGATGGAAATGGTCGAGGGCCGTGTCGCGAATAACGAGCGCGTTTTGGTCACGACGCTCACGAAAAAGATGGCCGAAGACCTCACCGACTATCTGCTTGAACAGGGCATGAAGGTCAGGTACCTGCACAGCAACATCGACACAATTCAACGGATCGAGATCATCCGTGCGCTGCGCCTCGGAGAGTTCGATGTGCTGATCGGCATCAACCTGCTGCGCGAGGGCCTCGACCTTCCAGAGGTGTCGCTGATCTGCATTCTCGATGCCGACAAGGAAGGCTTCCTGCGGTCCGAGACGGCGCTGATTCAGATGATGGGTCGGACTGCACGAAACGTGTCGGGTGAGGTCGTCATGTACGCCGATCGCGTCACCAACTCAATGACGAGGGCGATCGACGAGACACAGCGCCGCCGGAAGGTGCAGTTGGCGTACAACGAAGAACACGGCATTGACCCGAAGACAATCCGCAAGGCCGTCGGCGACATCCTCTCGATGCTGCGACCCGACTCGCGGACTCCAGTGCCGGGTATGGACAAACGTCGTCAACGCGAGCGCGACAAGGTCCAGCAGGAACTCAAGAATCTGCCGCAGCAAGAGTTGCAGCGACTCATCCAAACCCTCGAAGCCGAAATGCAAGAAGCATCGGCCGAGCTGAAGTTCGAGTACGCGGCGAAACTCCGTGACGAGATCCGCGAACTCAGCCGCGAGCTCACCGACGCCCGATAAGTGCGCATGGGGTCAGGCCCCTTTCGCAACTATCTGAGGTGCAAGGTCGTGCGAGACCGTTACGCACTGCTGGCAGAATTTCAAGCATGGGCGATGAGGAGACACTAGGTCGCCAGGCCTTGAGACGCTTCCAACGGGTGCTCGGGGTCGAACGGGTGCTCGGGGTTGAACGAACACCCCGCCATCGTCTGCACACGCCCCGTCGAGAGCGCAACCGGCGAGACTGAACGCTTGTTCGACCGAGTTGTTTGGCCTATAGCCTTGGGCGCTCATGGCCGCATGTACGCCCGCTCCCGCCAAGAAGTCAGCTGCGAAGAAGTCGACAGCCGCACAGGCTGCCGCTCCGCATCTCAGCCAGTCGTCGCGTGACGAACCGAAGATCATCGTCCGCGGTGCGCGCGAGCACAACCTGAAGAACGTCAACGTCGAGATGCCCCGCAATAAGCTCGTGGTGTTCACCGGTATTTCGGGGTCGGGTAAGTCATCGCTCGCCTTCGACACGATCTACGCCGAGGGGCAGCGCCGCTACGTCGAGTCGCTGAGTGCCTACGCCCGGCAGTTTCTCGGCCAGATGGATCCGCCCGACGTCGACATGATCGAAGGGCTATCACCGGCGATTTCGATCGATCAGAAGTCTGGCTCGCGTAACCCGCGCTCGACCGTCGGCACAATCACCGAGGTCTACAACGCCCTCCGGCTGCTCTATGCCCGTATCGGAATCCAACACTGCCCGAACGACGGCACCCGCCTGCAGCGCCAGACGCCACAGCAGATCGTCGACCGCATCATGGCGATGGACGAAGGCATGCGGTTCCAAGTGCTCGCGCCCGTCGTCCGCGGCCGCAAGGGCGAGTACGACACACTGCTCGAAGAGCTCTCTGGGCAAGGCTATGTGCGTGCCCGCATCGACGGTGAGACCGTCGACATCGACGAGTTCCTACAGCGCGATGAGCGCCTTGCCAAGTACGAGAACCACAAGATCGAAATCGTGGTCGACCGCCTCGTCTTGAAGGAAGGCATCGACCGTCGCTTGACCGACTCGCTTGAGCAGGCACTGAACCTCGCCGAGGGTGTCGCCGAAATCGAGATCATCCATCGGGATGCTGATCCTGAGATGATCACGTTCAGCCAGCACTTGGCGTGCGACGTGTGCGGCACATCCTACGACGAGCCGGCCGACCGCAACTTCTCGTTCAACTCACCCTACGGGGCATGCGTCACGTGCGACGGCTTGGGCACGACCTACGAGGTCGACCCCGAGCTGGTCATCCCCGACGTCGACGCCGCACTCTCCGAGGGAGCGATTGCGCCATGGCGCAGTGCACACACCCAGTACTTCACGCGCATGCTCGAGTCGGTGGCCAACGTCAATGAGATCGATCTGGACGCACCGTGGCACACGCTCAGCGCCAAGCAGCAGAAGCTGATCCTGCACGGCGTCAAGGGCAAGATGACCGTCAAGTACAAGAACCGCTACGGACGGTCGCGCTCGTATTCGACCGAGTACGAGGGCGTCATCCCATGGATCCGTCGTCGCCACGAGGGCAGCGACAGCGAGTGGGCGCGCGAACAGTACGAGGGCTACATGCGCCTCGTCGCGTGCTCGAAGTGCGGTGGCGCTCGCCTGAAGCCGGCGTCGCTTGCGGTGACGATCAACGACAAGAACATTTCCGAAGTCAGTGACATGTCGATCGACGAGTCGGCGAAGTTTCTTGGCGCACTCGTGCTGAGCGACCGCGACACCATGATCGCCGAGCGCGTCATGAAGCAGATCAACGAACGCCTCGGCTTTCTGCTCGACGTCGGCCTCGACTACCTCACCCTGTCCCGCGCTGCTGGCACGCTTGCCGGTGGCGAGGCACAGCGCATTCGGCTGGCGTCGCAGATCGGCTCGGGCCTGGTCGGCACGTTGTACGTCCTCGACGAGCCGTCGATCGGTTTGCATCAGCGCGACAACCGTCGTCTCATCGAGACGTTGCTTCGTCTGCGCGACCTCGGCAACACGGTGATCGTTGTCGAGCACGATCAAGACACGATCAACGAAGCCGACTGGATTATCGACATCGGCCCAGGTGCCGGCGAGCACGGCGGCGAGATCGTCTACTCGGGCCCGGTCAAGGGCATCGGCAAGGCGACGAACTCGCTCACGGGCCAATATCTCACGGGCAAAAAGAAGATTCCAGTTCCCGAGGTCCGCCGGCCGCGTGGCTCGACCGAAGTCGAGATCTTCGGTGCACGTGAGCACAACCTCGCAAACATCAACGTCAAGATCCCGCTCGGCAACTTTGTCGCCGTCACTGGCGTGTCGGGCTCTGGCAAGTCGTCGCTGGTGCGCGACATTTTCCTGCCGGTGCTGATGCAGAGGATCTACAAGTCGAAGGTGCCGTCCGGCAAGCACAAGAAGATCACCGGCATCGAGCACCTCGACAAGGTGATCGACATGGACCAGTCGCCGATCGGGCGTACGCCGCGATCCAACCCCGCCACGTACACCGGTGTGTTCGACAAGATTCGCAAGCTCTTCGCTCAGACCAACGAGTCGAAGGTGCGCGGTTATCAGCCGGGTCGCTTCAGTTTCAACGTCAAGGGCGGTCGCTGCGAGGCCTGCTCAGGCGACGGCACGATCAAGATCGAAATGAACTTCTTGCCTGACGTGTACGTGCCGTGCGAGGTGTGCCACGGCGCCCGCTTCAACCGTGACACGCTCGACATCGAGTTCAAGGGCAAGAACATCGCCGAGATCCTCGACATGCCAGTGGCTGAAGCCGTCCACTTCTTCTCCAACCAGCCGGGCATCGCTCGCTACATGGAAACACTGGTGGACGTGGGGCTCGGATACGTCCGGCTCGGCCAGTCGGCGCCGACCCTGTCAGGCGGTGAGGCGCAGCGCGTCAAGCTGGCTACCGAGTTGGCCAAGCGTTCCACCGGCCACACGATCTACCTGCTCGACGAGCCGACTACCGGCCTGCATTTTGAAGATATCGGTCGTCTGCTCACCGTGCTGCAACGCCTGGTCGATCAGGGCAACACCGTGCTCGTCATCGAGCACAACCTGGACGTGATCAAGACTGCTGACTGGATCATCGACCTCGGTCCGAACGGCGGCAATGGAGGCGGTCAGATCGTCGCCGAAGGCACGCCCGAAGACGTCGCCAAGGTGAAGGAATCCTTTACCGGCCAATTCCTCGCCCCCCTTCTCTGAGTGGCCGGATCGCCTGAGGCGGTCCAGTTCGCCCGCTCGCAGCGTTGTGTGAACCCCTCGGTGCCCGGGGGGAAGCACCGTCGTCCCGCGCCTCGCGCTCGAACGAACTGATCCCGCCTCAGCGAATTGAGAAACAAGGTGGCTTCGTGGTGAGTTTCTGATGGGGAGATGACAGTGACCTGTGTGGGACACTTCGCCGGTGACGGAGGCGATTGATCAGGCTGTGGTCGACCGGGCTGCGTTGCAGCGGAGGACGCTGACGTCGTTGCGAATGGCACAGGTGCCGGGGCAGGCGGCTGTGGCGGGCATGGTTGCAGTGGTCACGCTGTTGGCGAGCGACATGTTGGGCTCTGATCGACTCGCCGGCATCGGCAGCGCCTCGTTCACCCTGGGCGCGGCGCTCACGATGGTGCCGCTTGCCGCGTTCATGCGACGGCGGGGCCGTCGGCCAGGTATGACCGCCGCCCTCCTGATCGGAGCGGCAGGTGGGGCGATTGCTGCAACCGGTGGCCAACTTCGGTTCTTCCCGCTGTTCGTCGTCGGCATGATTCTCGTCGGTGCCGGGCAGGCGTCGACGCTGCAGGGCCGCTACGTCGCGGCCGACCTTGCCGAGCCCGGGCATCAGGCGACAGCTATTGCAGCAATCGTTTGGATCGGTGCGCTTGGCGCGGTCTTCGGCCCGCTGCTGACGCCGTTCGAGAAGGCGGCAGCCCGCAGCATCGGTCTCGACGAGCTCATTGGTCCGTTTGTCTTCGCCACTGTCTTGTTTCTCGTCGCGGCGGCGGTGGTGTGGACTCGGCTCCGCCCTGATCCGCTCGCCGTGTCGGGCGGGATCGATCCGACCGCCGAGCGGACACGGCCGATCAAACAGGTGCGCGCGTCAATTGCTGTGATTGCTCAATCGTCAGGCGCCCGGCTTGGCTTCGCCGCAATGGCGATATCACAAGCAGTGATGGTCGGCGTGATGACAATGACCCCACCGCACATGAAAGATCACGACCACGCCAACCTGTCGGCCTTCGTGATCGCCGTCCACATCCTCGGCATGTACGGCCTTGCCCCGTTCGTCGGCCGTGCCGTGGAACACATCGGTCGTGTCCGTTCGATTCAGATTGGTGCCGTTGTGCTCGGCAGCGGGACGATGGCAACAGTGCTTGCCGGATACGTGCCTGCGCTGATGTTCGTCGGTCTCTTCCTCCTGGGCTTGGGCTGGAACATTGGTCTCATCGCCGGATCGACACTGCTGACCACGTCGGTGCCCGCCAAGTCAAAGGTCGAGGTCCAGGGAACCTCTGACCTGACAATGAGCTTCTGTGGCGCGCTGGCCGCGTTCAGCTCTGGCTTCATCAAGCAATCGTTCGGGTTTCACCTGCTGGCTAACGTCGCAGCGGTTCTGGCTGGTTGCCTGCTGGTCTACGCATGGATCACTGCGGCGCGCGACCGCGCCGCCTTCAACTCGGCCTGATCGATGAGCCGCGTTTTTGGATGACCATGCGTGCCTGATGTGCAGCACAAACATCTTGGTGTTCGAAGATTGGTGACAGGAGACGCCGGACTACCGATCGAGGAGAACTGGCGTTCATTCTGATCGATGAACGAGTCGGTCAGTAATTGCGAAGGCGCTTACTCAGGTCGTTGAGGCGCTTCTTCTCGGAGCCGCTGAGCGAATCCATACCGGATTCGCCGATCTTGTCGAGCAGGCCGTCGAGTTCGGCCTGCTCGGCGGCCGACGGCCCTACCGGAGGAGCCGTGGGGGCCGGGGCGTTTTTCCACGGACCGTCGACGACCTTCATGCCGCCCGATGACTTCGAACGCTTGCGCTTCAGGCCACGCGATTTTGTGGCTCGGGTGGGAGACGACGAGCCAGAGCCGATGCCTGAGAGATCGATGTGCGGGATCGGCCAACCGGTGGCCATTCCAAGCGAACGGCCCGCGAACAACGCGACAGCGATCGAGACGAGCAGGAACAGCACGGCACCGGTTGCCCGGTCGCCGCTGTACTGCAGGAGGCGCAGAGCGGTGAACACTCCGGCGAGTGCCCAGAGTGGAATGACTTCGAACCACTTCACTCCGGGGTAGGTGGCGGCGTAGACCCAGATGCCGCCGAGGAACATCGTGCTCAGGCCGAGGCCAGCGCTGGTGGCGTCGAACTGGTTGTTCAGCGCGCCGAGGAGGGTGAGTGCTATGGCGGGGATGGTGGCGACGCTGAGCACCCAGATGACGAACTTGTTGCGGCCGAAGAGCGCTTCGATTTGCTGGGCAAACAGCCAGAAGAAGACCACCCCGAGCAGCCCGAAGAAAGTCGGCTGCTCGGCAATCGGCCACGTGACGACTCGCCAGAATTCGAACTCACGAACCGACGGGCCGAAGAAGATCAATCGAGCGAACAGGCTGCGTCCGAGCCCGTAGATGAACATGCTCACGATCGCCAGTGCACACATGATGTCGGTGGTCGTGGCGTCGTAATCGCCGGCCTTAAACCATCCGTCGTTCGGGCGGCGGCGGAACATCGCTTGCAGATAGTCGGACATCGCTGCCAACCGTATCCGCCGATCTGGACCCTGACCCGGCATGATGGATGTGATGATCAAGCGGCCGCCCGCTGGGACGATCCCCGAAGCACCTGGCTCGTACCAGTTCAAGGACAAGCACGGCCGCGTCATCTATGTCGGCAAGGCGTCGAACCTGCGCCAGCGGCTGAGCACATATTTCGGCAGCCCGCGGAACATGCATGCGCGAACGTCGCAGATGGTGCAGGTCGCCGAGTCGGTCGAGTGGACGATTGTCCGTAATGAGGTCGAGGCGCTCATGCTCGAGCACAGCCTCATCAAGCAGCACGATCCGAGATTCAACGTCCGACTTCGTGACGACAAGAGCTACCCGTTCCTTGCTGTAACGACGGGGGAGCAGTGGCCGCGGGCGCAGGTGATGCGTGGACACAAGCGCAAGGGCACGCGTTACTTCGGTCCGTACGCGCACGCGTATGCGATCCGCGACACGCTCGACCTGTTACTCCGGAGCTTTCCGGTTCGGACATGTACGGATGGCAAGTTCAAGGAACACGAACGGCTCGGTCGGCCATGCCTTCTTTTCCACATCGAGAAGTGCTCTGGTCCGTGCGTCGGCGAGATCGATGAGCAGGCATACCAGCAACTGGTCACCGAGCTGTGTCAGTTCCTCGACGGTGACACTGACGAGATAGTCGATCGGCTCGACGCCGATATGAAGTCGGCTGCAACATCACTCGAGTTCGAGCAGGCTGCGCGTCTACGTGACCGGCTTGAAGCCGTAAACCGGGCCATTGCTAAGCAGCAAATGGTCGCAAGTAAAGACGAAGACGTCGATGTCATTGGCATCGCTGAAGACGAACTTGAGGCGTCTGTCCAGATATTTTACGTCCGCAAGGGACGGGTAGTCGGGCGGAAGGGGTTCGTGCTCGACAAGGTCGAAGATCTGACTCCCGGCGGTCTTATTAATCGCATCCTCGAAAGTTCTTATGGTGAAGAGTCAGCGCTCGGAGTGCCAAAGCAGGTGCTCGTTCCGTACGAGGCGGACGATCGCGAGGTGTACGAAGAGTGGCTCGAGCTGGCCCGAGGTTCGAAGGTCCAGATCAGAGTTCCGCAACGAGGCGACAAGCGGGCGTTACTCGAAACGGTCGAACGGAATGCGAAGGAACAGTTCACCCGCCATCGGATGAAACGGGCCAGCGATCATAACACCCGTAGCCGGGCGCTTACTGAGCTACAAGAAGCGCTGAATCTCCCCGAGGCGCCACTTCGCATCGAGTGTTACGACATGGCGCACATCCAGGGCACGAACTACGTCGCCTCGATGGTCGTCATGGAAGACGGTTTGCCGAATAAGCGTGAGTACCGCCGGTTTAAGGTGAACGAGGTTGGCTCCGAAGTCGGCGGGCAGAGCGACGACTATGCGGCAATGGCCGAAGTGGTGCGCCGGCGGTTGCAGGCGTACATCAACGAGCGAGATCGGCCCGTCAGCGAACGCACCGGACCTGACGGCGAGGGCATCGAAGGCCCGAAAAGTGGTGCACGCAAGCCTGGCAAATTCGCCTACCCGCCACAGTTGTTGCTGGTCGATGGCGGCAAAGGCCAGGTCAGCGCGACCTATAAGGTGGTCAAAGAACTGGGGCTTGCTAATGAGATCCCGGTTGCAGGGTTGGCGAAGCGGTTTGAAGAGATCTATGTCCCCGGCCGATCTACTCCAATCGAAGTACCACGTGGCAGCGAGGCGCTGTTCATGCTGCAACGCATCCGTGACGAGGCGCACCGATTCGCCAACTCGTTTCACCGTGAGCGTCGGAGTGCGGCAATGACTGTCAGCGTCCTTGACGACATTCCAGGCATGGGTGACATCCGCAAGAAGAAGCTGCTCAAAGAGATGGGTGGCATCACCAAGGTGAAGCGGGCCTCACTCGACAGCCTGAAGGAACACAGTTTCCTCCCGGACGCCGTCGCGGAAGCCGTCTACGCCAAATTCCACCCCTAATTACTTGGGGGTCAGGCCCCTTTCGCAACTCTCTCGCGATCAGGTGACGTTGGGGATGATGTCGTCGCGGAAGCGTGCGTAGGCGTCCATCCGGGCTTCGGCTGTGGCCCCGAGCGTGAAGTCGGGGACGATGATTTCGTCGAAGCCGGTTGCGGCGTACTGTCCAAGCGCGTCGATGATGTGCTCGTTGGAGCCAACGATCGACCGGTCAGCCATGGGGCTCGCCGCGATCTTGTCGACGTCGCCGTCGAGGAAGAACATGGCCTGGACCGATGTGTGCTTTTCACTGACGTCGACGTCAACCGATTCGCACGCATCCACGAACGCGGCGTGGCGATCGGCGGCGAACGTCGGAGCGCCCCAGGTGTTCCAGCCAGTGGCGTGGCGGGCCGTGATCTTCAACATGCGCGGGCTGCCGGTGCCGACGGTGATGGGGAGCGGTAACTGCACCGGCTTTGGGTCGCACGGTGCGTCGGTGAAGTCGTAGAACTCGCCGTGGAAGTCGGTGCGTTCGTTCGCGAGCAATGACTCGACGATCTGGATCGACTCTTCGAAGCGGCTGACGCGTTTACCCGGAGCTTCGAGTTTGATGCCGTATGCCTGGTGCTCGTTGATCTGCCAACCGGCACCGAGGCCGAGGACGAAGCGGCCGTTCGAGAGCTGATCAAGTGTCGCAGCGCGGTTCGCGAGGAGTGCCGGATGGTGGACCGACGTCGGCGACACCAGCGGGCCGAAGCGAATGCGTTCTGTGACGGCAGCGATCGCCGGGAGAAGCGTCCAGCACTCGTGGACCGGCCCGGGCTTGAACGACTCGTCGCCGGTGTTCTCCATGTAGTGGTCGGCATACCAGAAGCAGTACCAGTCGTCTGTGTCGCCCATCCGAGCGAGGTCGAGCACTTCTTGAACGGGGCGAGCCGGACTGGGCCAGATGGAGAACTTCATGACATGCAACCTACTGATGTGTCCGCTTTCGACCCGAGGGGAAGTGGACACTCGTACGCTGCAGATTGTGGCCGACACGAGCAATCAACTGTGGGAGGAGCATGCCGACTGGTGGATCGAAGGATTTACCGACGGCGCCGACCCGGAGTACGAAGAGCAGATTTTGCCGCTCGCAGCGCACGAGTTGGCAGGTGCTCGACGAGTGCTCGACATCGGGTGTGGCGACGGCCAGGTCAGTCGTCTCGCGGCAGCCAACGGTGCCGAGGACGACGTCACGGTGATCGGGATCGACCCGACATGGAACTGCCTGACGGTCGCATCCGAACGAGGCGGCGGCCCTGCATACGGTCGTGCCGCCGCGGCAGCGCTGCCTTTTGCCAACGAGTCGTTCGACACCGCTGTTGCATGCCTCGTGTTCGAACACATCGACGACGTCGACGACGCGATTGCTGAGGTCGCCCGGGTTCTCGAACTCGGCGGTCGATTCTGCTTCTTCCTCAACCACCCGATCCTGCAAACACCCGACGCGGGATGGATCAACGACCATACTGTCGACCCGCCCGAGCAGTATTGGCGGATGGGTCCGTATCTCGTCGAGTCCGCGACGATCGAGCAGGTCCAGAAAGATGTGTTCATTCGCTTCATCCACCGCCCGATGTCGCGCTACGTCAACGCGCTTGCCGAGCACGGCTTGGTTATTGAGCGCATGTTGGAACCATCGCCGCCGCCCGGGTTTCTTGCGATTTCCGAGCAGTACGAATCAGCGGCAGCGTTCCCCCGACTGCTCTACTTGCGTCTCCGCAAAATTCGCTGACGGTCACACTGGGGCTGGCACGGTGTGACCGGTCACGCAAGGTGTTGGGGTCCGCGGAGGAGGCGGCCGGGTAGTGCGCCTGTGAACTTGTCGTTCTCGACGGTGACCTCGCCGCGGGCAATCGTGTAGCTGTAGCCGATGCCGTGCTGGACGAACCGGGGAGCGTTGGTCGGGAGGTCCCAGGTCATGCGCGGCGCGTCGACGTTGAGGTTCTCAAAGTCGATGACGTTGACGTCGGCGCGGTAGCCGGCTGCAAGCACGCCTCGGTCGTACATGCCGTAAAACTCCGCAGTTTGCTGAGTCTGGCGGTGGACCACGTAAGGAAGTTCGATGCGCTCTCCGCGGCTGCGGTCGCGTGCCCAGAACGACAGCATGAACGTCGGCATCGAACCGTCACAGATGGCGCCGCAGTGTGCCCCGCCGTCGGCCAAGCCCATGCGAGTGAGCGGGTGAAGATGCATCTCACGAAGTGGGTCGAGGGTCTCTTCGCCATAGTTCATCAGCGGGAAGTAGAGGAGACCGTTGCCGCCGTCTGTACAGAGATGGTCGTAGGCGAGCGATGCTGCCGACAAGCCATCACGCTGGGCGCGTGCCGCAAGCGAGTTGGCGGGGTCAGGCTCGTAATCGGAGTCGCCGACGAAGGCCCACATCTTGTCCCAGCTGCCGAGGACGAACTGCAGGAACTCCGATGCGTCGGGGTGCTGCTCAGCGAGGATCGCTGCCTTCACCGCGGGCTTGACGAGTTCGGCGAGTCGTGTAACACGATCAAGGTCGGCGAGGGCCTCGAAGCTTGGCCGCCCGATGAACGGGTTGAGCGTGCCATCCCAGCACTGCAGGATGCCAACAGGTCGGCCAGCGACCTGACCGTGTACGGCCAGGCCGTCGTCATGCGCTTTTTCGCAAAGTCCGAGGACATCCTTCCAAAGGTTCGGGTGTCGGTCATTGATGTTGAAGTTGAAGACAACGGGATGCCGCGTGATGCGAGCAATCTCACGGAGCCAACCGAACGACTCGGGAACCTCGGGGTGGTGGAGCGCACACTCGAAGACACCGTGACCTGCAGCGGCCATCCCTTTGGCGATGCCAATGAGCTCGGACGAATCAGCCGAGGTGCCTGGCACGAGGTCGCCGTCGACCGATTTGTGGAGGGGAGTGCGTGAGGTTGAGAACCCGAGTGCGCCGGCGCGCAACGCCTCTTCGGTGAGCTCGGCCATCTTCCGGATCTCTTCGGGCGTGGCCTCGATGCCGTCGGCCGAACGGTCGCCCATGACGTAGGCGCGCAGCGCGCCGTGCGGCATTTGCGCGCCGATGTCGGCGATGAACTCGCGTCGATCGAGTGCATCGAGATACTCGGGGAAGGTCTCCCACTCCCACGAGATCCCGTCGGTCAGCGCGGCACCCGGGATGTCTTCGACGCCTTCCATCAGCCGAATGAGCCATTCCCGGCTGTGTGCATGTGCTGGGGCGAAACCGACGCCGCAGTTGCCCATCACGACGGTGGTGACACCGTGCCAACCTGCCGGGGTGAGGTACGGGTCCCATGTGGCCTGCGCGTCGTAGTGCGTGTGCATGTCGACCCAGCCAGGTGTGACGATCTGCCCGTCGGCGTCGATCTCTCGACGACCGCCAGCGGTGACGGTGCCGGGTGGCCCGACGGCGACGATCGTGTCGCCGTCGATCGCGAGCTCACCGAGGTAGGGCTCGGTGTTGGTCCCGTCGATGATCGTGCCGTTGCGAATCACGATGTCGTACATGTCCATATCATGGCGCAAGTCGGCCGGCCGATGAAGTGCGGACGGGTTCGCCCCTCCGATACACGAGCGAAGCGGTCTGGACGGCTGACTGAGCCCTGCCAGCGGCAGCTTGTCGGGGCCTGTAGATTGGCCCAATGGCCGAGATCGTCCTCATCTCCGGATTGTCGGGAGCGGGACGCTCGGGGGCGGCTAATGTGCTTGAGGATCTCGGTTGGTTCGTCATCGACAACCTGCCGACAGCGCTCGTCAGTACCTTCGTCGATTTGGCTGCGAAGCCGGGAAGTGAGATCGCGAAGCTGGCCCTCGTCGGCGGTCGCGATCACGCCAACGTGCTGAGCAAGGTCGCCGAACTTCGCGCCGACGGACACAACGTACGTGTGCTGTTCCTCGACACAACAACCGCACAGCTCGTCAAGCGGTATGACGCCACGCGTCGCCGCCACCCGCTGGCAGCTCAGGCTGACGGCTTGGTCGAATCGATCGAGCTGGAACGGAAGCAGCTCGACAAGGTTCGTGGCAGCGCCGACCTCATCATTGACACCACCGACCTGAACGTCCATCAGCTCAAGGACCGGATTCTCCAGGCGTTTGACCATGGCACCGAATCACGGTTACAGGTGGCAGTCGAGAGCTTCGGGTTTAAGCACGGTCTGCCGCTCGACGCCGACATGGTGCTTGATGTGCGCTTCCTGCCGAACCCGCACTGGGACGAAGGGCTGCGGCCGCTCACCGGGCACGATCCGGCTGTGAGCGACTATGTGCTCGAGACATCGTCCGGTAGCGACTTCGTCGATCGCATCCACGATCTGCTGTCGAGCCTGCTGCCGCAGTACGAGTCCGAAGGCCGCAGTTATCTGACTGTCGCGATCGGCTGCACCGGCGGGCGGCACCGCTCGGTCGCCGTTGCTGAAGAACTCGCAGGCCGGCTCCGGTCGGACGGCGTCGCGGTGCGTGCGGCGCACCGCGATCTAGCGCGCTGAATCGCTCGTTTTCGAACAACGACACCGAAGCCGGATCGGCCATGCCCGCGCCCGCTACAGTCGGCCATGCGCACCCGGTGCGTCGAACGTTCCACTCGGGAGCCTTCACCTTTCACCACGATCAAGGGATTCATCACATGACAGTTCGCGTCGGCATCAATGGCTTCGGCCGTATCGGCCGGAACTTCTTCCGCGCGGCAAAAGCGCAGGGTGTCGACATCGACTTTGTCGCGGTGAACGACCTTGGGTCGCTGGATCAAATGGCTCATCTCCTGAAGTACGACTCGGTGCTCGGCCGATTCCCCGAAGAGGTGACCGTCGTCAAGGGTGGCCTCAAGGTTGGCGATGACACCCTCAAGGTACTGAGCGAGCGGAACCCGGCCGATCTGCCATGGGGCGAACTCGGTGTTGACGTCGTGATCGAATCGACCGGCTTCTTCAACTCGCGTGGAGCTGCTGGCGCACACCTCGACGCCGGCGCGCCACTCGTCATCGTCTCGGCGCCCTGCTCCGAAGCCGACGCCACGTTCGTCTACGGCGTGAACCACAAGGACTTCCGGATCAGCCAGCACAAGGTGATCTCGAATGCCAGCTGCACGACCAACTGCATCGTCCCGCTCGTCAAGGTGCTTGACGACAACTTCGGCGTCGTCGAAGGCCTGATGACCACGGTCCACGCCTACACCGGCGACCAGGCTCTGGTCGATGGCCCGCACAGCGACCTCCGTCGTGCCCGCGCCGCAGCGATCAACATCATCCCGACGACGACCGGCGCGGCACGTGCGACCGCACTGGTGATGGAGTCGATGAAGGGCAAGCTCGACGGCGGCTCACTCCGCGTGCCCCTGCCGACCGGCTCACTGACCGACTTCACGGCCAATCTGAAGAAGAAGGCAACGGTCGAAGAGATCAACGCCGCTTTCAAGAAGGCTGCCAAGTCTGGTCCGCTGAAAGACGTCCTCAGCTACACCGACGACCCAATCGTGTCGAGCGACATCGTCACCGACCCGTCGAGCTGCACTTTCGACGCCGGTATGACGCAAGCGCTGGGCAAGATGGTCAAGGTCAACGGCTGGTACGACAACGAATGGGGCTACTCGAACCGCCTCGTCGACATGGCCATGTTTACGGGCTCCAAAGTTGCCAAAACGGCCAAGCGCTGAGAACGCTCCCGTTTCAGTTGGGGTCGGACTCTAACTGAAACGCTTGCATCATCATGAGTGACATCCCACGCCTCGAAGACCTCGAACTCCGCCTCGGTGGCTTGTCGGGTAAGCGCATCTTCGTCCGGACCGACTTCAACGTTCCGCTCGTCTTTGTCGACGACGGAACGGTGGTCATCACCGACGATTTCCGGATCCGAGCAGCGCTACCGACCATCGAATGGTTGACCGAACGCGGAGCGAACGTTGTGTGTGCGAGCCACCTTGGCCGTCCCTTCGCTGATGGATGGACCGAACCGAATCCGAAGTACTCGATGGGCCCGGTTCAGGCTCGGCTCGCCGAACTCGCACCCGATGTCGAATTGCTGGAGAACCTCAGGTTCGACGCAGGCGAGACCGGAAACAGCGATGAGTTCGTTGCGCAGTTGATCGCTGGATCCGATGGGAAGAGCATCGACGGTTACGTGAACGACGCGTTCGGTGCCTCGCACCGTTCCCACGCATCGATCGTCGGCCCGCCGCAACACGTGCCCGCAGCGATGGGTCGCCTCCTCGAGAAGGAAGTGCAGGTGCTGCTGGGCCTGCGCAACAAGCCGAAGCACCCGTTCGTCGCGGTGCTTGGCGGCGCGAAGGTCTCCGACAAGCTCGGTGTGATCGGAGCGTTGCTCGAAATCGTCGACGAGATCATCATCGGTGGAGCGATGTGCTTCACCTTCTTCGCAGCACAGGGCAAGCCGGTCGGCGCCTCGCTGCATGAGCCCGACCAGATCGACGTGTGCAAGGCGCTCCTGGCGAAGGCGGCTGAACTCGGCAAGACCATTCACCTGCCTGACGACATCACCGGTGTCGATGCGCAGGGCAACTTTGCGCAGTTCGGCAGCCGCCTCGGCGAAGGCTCGATCGGCTACGACATCGGGCCCGGCTCGGCGGCCGCATTCACCGATGTGATCATGGACGCTCGTATGGTGTTTTGGAACGGTCCGATGGGGATGTTCGAAGACGAGCGATTCGAATCGGGAACACGGACGGTTGCGCAGGCGATGGCCGAGACCAAGGCGTTCACGGTTGTCGGTGGCGGCGATTCGGCTGCGGCGCTCGCAAAGTTCTGTCTCGACGACGAGGTCGATCATGTCTCCACCGGGGGAGGGGCCAGCCTCGAACTCCTTGAGAACGGTGATCTCCCGGGCCTTGAAGCACTCCGCAACTCACAGAACTGACATCTACTATGGCAAACCGCAAGCCCTTGATCTCCGGTAACTGGAAGATGAACCTCAATCACTTCGAGGCGATCCAGACCGTTCAGAAACTGCACTACCTGTTGCCGAAGAAAATTTTTGACCAGGTCGATGTGTCGATCCACGTGCCATTTACCGACATCCGCAGCGTGCAGACGCTGATCGACAGCGAAAGACTCGACGTGTTCCTCGGCGCGCAGCATTGCCACTGGGAAGACAGCGGAGCGTTCACTGGTGAGGTGTCGCCGGCGTTCCTCGAGAAACTCAACGTTGCATACATCGTCGTCGGACACAGCGAGCGACGGGAGATCTTCGGCGAGACCGACGAGATGGTCAATAAGAAGGTTGCCGCGATTCAGCAGCACAACATGGTTCCGATCGTGTGCTGCGGCGAGACGCTCGACGAGCGCGAGTTGGGCGAGACCGAGTCGAAGGTACTCGGCCAGATCGAAGCTGCGCTGACTGGTCGCAGCAACGAACAAATCGCAGCATTGGTTGTCGCGTATGAGCCGATTTGGGCAATCGGTACTGGCAAGACCGCAACTGCTGAAGATGCACAGTCGGTCTGCCACGCCATCCGTCAGAAGTTGCGCGAGATGACCGACGACGTGACGGCCGACGCCGTTCGCATCCAGTACGGCGGGTCCGTCAAGGCGGCCAACGCTGCAGAACTCATGGGTCAGGCCGACATTGATGGCGCACTCGTCGGCGGCGCCAGCCTTGATCCGGATGAATTTGCACGGCTCGTTCAGTTCAGCGCCCCTGATTCGGTCTAAATAAGATGTGGCAAACTCCTAGCCACTCTTCATTTTCATGAATTGTCACATAGCTGACTTGTTTGTGGATCTTGTCGGTAGTGATCGGTGTTATGTTCGGATTCGCTGAGGTCACCGGGGAGGAGACCTCAGACTCAGAAAAGGCCGAACACTGCAACTCGCGAGTTGCAGGCGGTTCCTAAATCTGCCAACTGCCTCCCCTTCGGTATTCCATATCCAGGAGGACAAATACGTGAACACCACCCGACGGGGCAACAAGCTCCTCGCCCTGACAGCAGCAACAGCGCTCGTCTTCGCCGCTTGCGGCAGTGACGACACCAGCTCCGGCGACGCACCCACCGGAACTGAAGCACCGGCTGAAGACGACGCACCCACCGAAACCGACGCACCTGCCGAGGACGACGCACCCGCGGCGACCGACGCACCCGCCGAAGACGACGCACCCGCTGCGAGCGGTGGCAACACCCTCGTCTGGGCGCACGAGCAAGAGCCGCCGGATCTCCACTTGGACGACCCGGAAAACAACCTGTCGATCACGTCCTGGATCCGTTCCGCGATGATCGAAGGTCTGTACGGCATCTCGGGTTCGACCGAGTACTACCCCGAACTCCTCGACGGTGGGGCAACACTCACCACGAATGATGACGGCACGGTTACCGGCGCATACACGCTCCGTGACGGTCTCGTGTGGAGCGACGGTGACGACCTCACCGCTGACGACGTCAAGTGGACCCTCGACGTGCTTCTCGCCTCTGACGGCGAAGACGAAGACGGCAACCCCGTCTACATCTACCTCCTCGGCGACCGCACCGGTCTCGACAGCATCACTGACATCACGGTGAGCAGCTCGACTGAGTTCTCGATCACCTGGTCGAGCTTCTTTGCTGGCTACCAGGGTGTCGGTAACGAGATCTACCCGATGCATCAGTTCGACGCCGACCCAGCCGTCGCTGCAGCCGAACTCAACGACGGCCTCCGTGACTGGACCACGCCGAGCGGCGACACCATTGTCTCCTCAGGTGCGATGATTTTCAGCTCGTGGAACAAGGGCGTCCAGATGGACCTCGTGCGCAACGATGCGTACAACGGCTCGAACAGCCCCGACGCTCAGAACGACGGCATTGCCTTCGTTGACGGCGTGCAGATCAACTTCGTCACCGACACCGATGCGCAGATCAACGCGCTGAAGGCCGGCGAAGCACAGATCGTCATGACCCAGCCGCAGCTCGCCTTCGAAGACCTCGCTTCGAGCGACGACTTCACGGTGGCATCGTCGGCCGGCCCGGTCTTCGAGCACTGGGGCCTCAACCTCAATAATGTGCACCTGGCCAAGCCTGCCGTTCGTGAAGCACTCGCCTTCTCGATGGACAAGACGGAAGTCATGGCCGGCCTGTACACGCCGCTGTTCGGCGTTTCTCTCCCCGCTGAGGGTCTCGGCAACACGATGTGGCTGTCCAACCAGAGCACATACGAGAACCATGCTGGCGACGCTGGCTACGGTGCAGGCGACGTCGATTCGGCAATTGCAGCCCTCGAAGGCGCTGGCTATACCCTGAACGGTGACGGCATCTTCGAACACCCTGAAGACGGCGTTCTGACACTCCGTGTCGGCACAACCGGCGGCAACCGTCTGCGTGAGATCCAGCAGGAGCTCATCCAGGCGCAGATGAAGGATGCCGGCATCGACATCGTCATCGACAACGTCCAGGGCGGCGCCTACTTCGGTGAGGTTCCGTTCTCAGAAGATGCAATCGCTTGCGCAGTCAGTGGCGGCGCCGAAGGCAACTGCGGTATCTGGGACATCACTCAGTTTGCATGGGTCGGTGGACCGTGGCCCGGTGGCCAGATTGCTTCGTACCGTGCCGGTGGCGAGAACAACCCGTACGGGTTCGCCAACGCCGAATTCGAAGCCAAGGCTGACGAGTGCGACGCAACCGTCGATGACGCAGAGCGCGCCGCTTGCTACAACGTGATCGATCGTTACGTCACGACGCTCGAACTTGATCCCGAGAACGGCCTGTTCATGCTGCCGCTGACGCAGAAGCCGTCGTTCTACGGCTTCACATCGGATCTCAGCCAGGCTGGCATTGCTCCTGATGCACAGGGCGCAGGCCCGTTGACCAACGTTGCGGACTTCCAGTTCGCCGGCTGATCAGCTGAATATCTGAATATCTGTATACGCATTGGATCGGGGTCTCGCTTCGGCGAGGCCCCGGTCTGGGTTCCGGATCGGTTTCTCGCAACCTGCGTTGTGTTGTACGGTCCGTCCACTTCCTATTCGCTCCTTCTTCAGACAGGTCAGTCGATACCTTGTTTGCCTATGTCACACGGCGTGTGCTCATTGCCATCCCGCTGCTCGTTCTCGCGATGTATCTGGTTCACGTCATGGTTTCAGCCACCGTTGATCCGCTTTCTGAGTTCTACATCTGCCTCCCGCGATGTCAGGAGGGGTTCGATCGAATCGAGCAGCAGTACAACCTCGACACGAATATCTTCATCCGACCGTTCACCTATTTCGGCGACCTGCTGCGCGGCGACTTCGGCGATTCCAGTTCGATCGGCGAGCCCGTTGTTGAGGTGATGAAGACTCGTGGTTGGAACACCGCCATGGTCGCTATTCCCGCATTCATTCTCGGTGCTGTGCTGTCGCTGCTGCTGTCGGTCTACTCGGCTCGTCGCCAGTACTCGGTCGGCGACTACACCTTCACCGGTCTGAGCTTCATTGGCTTTGCAATGCCGTCCTTCGTGCTCGCCCTGATCCTGCAGGTCGTCTTCGCCGTGAAGTTCGAACAGTGGACCGGCTTGAAGCCATTCAATACCGGCCGCAAGACGGGCGAGAATTTCTTTCAGTTACTGCGTGACGTGACGCTGCCAGCAACGTCACTCGCCATCTTGGGCATCGCCGCCGATAGCCGCTTCGGCCGTTCGTCAATGCTTGAAACCCTCAACCAGGATTACATCCGCACTGCTCGAGCCAAGGGGCTCAGTGAACGCACAGTGGTGTGGAAACACGCCCTGCGAAACGGATTGATTCCGCTCGTCACGCTGTGGGCGCTCGGCTTCTCGGCGCTACTCAGCGGTTCGGTCGTCACCGAGTCGATCTTCTCGTGGCCGGGCATTGGCCAGGCCTTCCTCAGGGCGCTCGGTGATGCCGATCTCGACCTCTTGATGGCGATTGTGATGTTCACGGGGATCATCACGGTGGTGTTCAATTTGCTTGCCGATGTCCTGTACGGCATCCTCGACCCACGAATCCGGCTCGGCTGAGGTACTGACATGGCCGATCCAGACATTCGTCCAGGCTCCGATTCGGAGCCAACATCGACGCCACAAAAAGTCGCCGTCGCCGACGCCGAAGGCCTGTCGGAAAGGCCGAAGACGTTCGGGCAGTTGGCCCGGGAACGTTTCTTTGGGCACAAGCTCGCGCTCATTGGTGCGATCGGCCTTGTGCTGCTCGTGGTGTTGTTCCTCGTCGGACCAATGTTCAGCGAGTGGGAGTTCGACCAGCGCAACGTTCGTGACCGCAAGCAGGGCCCGTCGGCTGAGCACTGGTTCGGAACCGATGAAATTGGCCGCGACCTGTTTGTGCGTACAGCCCAAGGCGGCTGGTATTCGATGCAGATCGGTGTTATCGCGGCCTTCGTCGCCACCACCGTCGGAACGGTCCTGGGCGCACTTGCCGGCTACTTCGGCAAGTTGTGGGACATCGTCGTGACCAACTTGGTCAACCTGATCCTCACCGTTCCTGCGCTCATCGTGTTGTCCGTCTTTGCCAACAAGTACGGCGCCGGCAAGTGGGGCCTGGCCCTGGTGCTCGCGGGCCTGCTGTGGACCCGTATTGCACGAGTGGTGCGTGGCGTGATCCTGTCTATTAAGGAGCAGGAATACATCCTGGCGGCCAAGGCCGCTGGGGCATCGCACGCGCGCATCCTGGCCCGTCACTTGCTTCCCAATGTCATGGGCGCCATCGCCGTCGAGATCACACTGTTGGTCGGTTCGGTCATCGTGCTCGAATCGACGCTGTCGTTCCTCGGCCTTGGCGTTAAGCCCCCGAACGCCTCACTCGGAACATTGGTGCGTGACGCAAAGGGCGACATCGACAGCGATCCGCTCCGAGTCTTGACGCCTGGCATCTTCATCGTGTTGATCGTGTTGTGCGTCAACTTCCTCGGTGACGGTTTGCGTGACGCACTTGACCCCCGAGCAGCTGGTGCTGACAGTAAAGAAACCCAGCAGGTGAAGAAGGCGGCCAAGAAGGCCCGCAAGCAGATGCCGAAGGCCAGCGCTCACAACACCGCCGGTGCACGAGCGGACAGGACGAGCTCATGACACAACCACTCCTCACTGTCGAAAACCTGAACGTCGGCTTTGCCACGAGGTCGGGCATTGTTCAGGCAGCGACTGACATCAACTTCGAGATCTTCCCTGGCGAGGTGCTTGCCGTTGTCGGTGAGTCCGGCTCAGGTAAGTCCGTCACGGCGCTTGCCCTGATGCGGCTGCATCCTGAGAACACGATCATCACGGGCAACGTCAACTTCGACGGGCACGACCTGCTCAACATGAGCGACCGCGACATGCGTGCGATCCGTGGCAGCGACGTCGCCATGATCTTCCAGGATCCGATGACCGCGATGAACCCGGTGTTCTCGGTTGGCAATCAGATCGTCGAGACCATCCGTGTTCATGACAGCTCGGTGTCCAAGCAAGAGGCCTGGACGAAAGCTGTCGACCTGTTGAAACTGGTCGGTGTTCCCGAGCCGAAGCAGCGCGTGTCGCAGTACCCCCATGAGTACTCGGGCGGGATGCGCCAACGAGCGATGATCGCGATGGCGATCGCTAACGACCCCAAACTGCTGATTGCCGACGAGCCCACCACGGCGCTTGACGTCACGGTCCAGGCCCAGGTCATGGAAGTGCTTCACGAGGTTCAGGCCGAAACGGGTTCGGCGATGATGCTGATCACGCATGACCTCGGCCTCGTCGCCGGGTCGGCTGACCGCGTGCAGGTCATGTATGCGAGCCGCTTGATGGAGACCGGGTCGATTGACCAGATCTTCTATGAGTCGCAGAACCCGTACACGCGGGCACTGCTTGAGTCGATCCCTGATATCGACGGTTTGAACGAAGAGCTCAGTCCGATTCCGGGCAACCCGCCGAGCCTGCTCAACCCATTGGTGGGGTGTGCGTTCCGTCCTCGCTGCAAGTTCGCGCAAGACGTGTGCGCCACGGAGGTGCCGCCGCGGATCTCGGTCGGCGTGAACCACACGAGCCGCTGTGCGCTCGCCCTTGAACTTCCTGCGCCCGCCGGCGCCTCAGCTGGAGATGCATCATGAGCCGCACTGACCAGACACTCGACAGTGGTGCACTCGATGGCATTGGTGCCCGTGAACCGATCCTGAAGATCCGTGACCTCGTCAAAGAGTTCCCGATCCGTGCTGGCGTGTTCCGTCGTCAGGTTGGCGCCGTGCAGGCAGTGTCGGGTGTGAACCTCGACTTGTTCCAGCACGAGACACTCGGTGTCGTCGGCGAGTCGGGTTGTGGCAAGAGCACGCTTGGGCGTTCGCTGTTGCGCCTGGTTGAGCCCACGTCGGGCACGGTCATGTTCGGCACCGAAGATGTCACGTTGGCTTCGAAGGGCCGTTTGCGTGAACTGCGCCGTGATTTGCAGATGGTTTTTCAGGACCCGTACGCGTCGCTCAACCCGCGTTTGCCGATCCGCGACATTGTCAGCGAGCCGATGGTCATCCACGGGGTCCCCAAGAAAGAGGCCCGCCAGCGTGTCGGTGACCTGCTTGAGCGTGTCGGCCTGCTGGCCGAGCACGGCAACCGGTACCCGCACGAGTTCTCCGGAGGCCAGCGTCAGCGCATTGGCATCGCTCGTTCGCTTGCGCTTCGTCCAAAGGTGATTGTTCTCGACGAGCCCGTGTCGGCACTCGACGTGTCGATCCAGGCGCAGGTACTCAACCTGCTCGACGAGATCCAAGACGAGTACGACCTGTCGTTCATCTTCATTGCTCACGACCTTTCGGTGGTCCGCCACACGAGTGACCGTGTCGCGGTGATGTACCTCGGCCGTATCGCCGAGGTGGCCAACAAGGATTCCCTCTACGACAACCCTGCGCACCCGTACACGCAGTCACTGTTGTCGGCTGTGCCGGTTGCCGACCCGCGGCGTGAGCGGTCACGTACTCGCATCATCCTGCAGGGTGATGTGCCGAGCCCGGCCAACCCGCCGTCGGGTTGCCGGTTCCACCCGCGTTGCCCTGTGGCACAAGACAAGTGCAAAACAGACACGCCTGGGCTGGTTGAGATCGCAACCGGCCATCAGGTGTCGTGTCATTTCCCGCTCCAGGCGGGCGAGACCCTGTTGGAACGCGTGAAGGAACTGGGCCGCGAGGCTCAGGTTTCGACCAAGAACTGAGCTGTGCTCCATGGCGGCTGACGCCGACGGCCCACGCGAATCGGTGACGCTCCACTCGTCGTGGAAGAGCCTGGTCTTGAGTTCCGCTGGTGCACTCTTCGTGTTCGGCGTGGGTCTGGTAACGACGATCAACAGTGGGGGAGCGGCCATCGCAGTCATCATCTTGGTGCTGGGTTCGGTATTTCTCGCTTCGGTGCTCTTCGACTCGCCGGTGGCGTCGACGTTCACGACCGACGGCGTGCAACGCCGACCGCTCCTACGACGTCATTTCATCCCCTGGGATCGCGTTGGCCAGATCACTCGTACACGTCCGGTGATCGCAGGGGCGCTGAAGGGCCTCACGCCGGGCGGAATGGCAGTGAAGGTCGGCCGAAGGCGATATTTGCTGGTCGATCAATGTGAGGCCCTGAGGGAGTTCCAGGAGCTTGTCGAACTGCTTGACGATCGGTCCGTCACGTTGGGGATCGACGAAATGGTGCAGCCGCCGGAGGCGATCGATCCGACATGGACGTATCGCCGGAAACGTTGGCTGCCAGATGGGTGATTCGTGCACTCGCAAAGGCCTCACGGGGCGCTAGAGTTTTGCCCCGTGCGCGACGCCATGCTGTACATCACTCTGATTCTGAACGTGGGTTCCATGTTCGGCCTAATTGCTGGCATCTTGATGCACAGCGGTCGGGGCGGAGGCCTTTCCGACATGTTCGGTGGCGGCGGTGGTGCAGCGCTTGGGTCGACGGCTGCTGAGCGCAACCTGAATCGCATGACGTTCGTTCTCGCGCTCATTTGGATCTTCACCCTCGTTGGTGTGAGTTTCCTGTTGGAGCGGGTGTAGCGAGCTTCGGGCTGCGCTAACCTTGCAGGCTCAACACCACGTCGAAGTGGCGGAATTGGCAGACGCGCTAGCTTGAGGTGCTAGTGCCCTATTAATGGGCGTGTGGGTTCAAGTCCCATCTTCGACACTCAAGACCGCAGGCTCCACGGCTTGCGGTCTTGTCCTTTTCTCGGGCACCATGCGAACCGAGAGACCAGTGCAACCAGAACCGCGAACTGATGCTAGGTGGCCGACGAAACGAGCCAGGCCGTGACCACCACGACAAAGCACAAGATGATTGCCTCCGCAGTGATGACGGACCGCAACTGCTCATGAAGCATCGGGTCGTCGGGGTCGGCGTCGAGCGCAGGCAGAAGTCGGAAGTGGTTGTAGGCGCCGCCGACGATCGCCAAGCCTGCAGCTGCAGTCTTGAGCAGTAGAACCTGGCCCCATTCGGTCCCGTTGAGCTCACCGACTGAGTCGAGCACGGAGACGGCCATGATCAGCCCGGCAACGATCACTGCACCCAACGCGACGGAGGCAACCGAGGAGAATCGGACGACGAGTTCGAGGGCGCGCGGCGCAACGCCCCGGCGGTGTCGCATCCACATAACGGCCGCCATTGCGACGACGCCACCCATCCAGACCGACCCGGCTACGACATGCACGCTGTTGGCAATCGCGTGGAGCGGCCGGAAGCCCTGAGAGACGGTATGGCCGTCGAACCAGAACGAAATCACGGCGGCACCGCATCCGGCGAAGGCCAGTGCCGATGAGCGATCTGTAATCCACCGTCTGGCCGGTTCCGTGGATGTGTTGCGTGAACGGTCCACCGCATCGTTTTGCTTGTGAGTCACTGCTTGGCGTTGCCGCGTCGGCTTCGGTTCGGGTCGCCGCGGCAGCCGGGTTATCGCCTCTGTCGGCCTGTCAAAAGAATTTTCGGCTGCCCGCTGGCGCGCCATGACCAGCCCGGGATCAGTGAAGCGATATGGCGCGTCGTACGGCCGATCTTGGGCTCCGCTGAGCGTCTCGTTCGGCACGCGCCGGCTCACTGGCTGTTGCCGCGGCCGGGGGCTCTGTGGTTCCCAGAAACCGCCGACTTTTTCGAGACCTCCGGTCGTGTTTGGCGCCGACGAGAGGGGCTTGAGTTTCCGTGACGGCCGGATCCCGACGGTCGTCGCCGCGAGGCCAGCAGCGATTGCAAGACCAGCGAGCATCCGCAGGACCGTTGCAAAACCGGGTGACGACGTCCAGTAGCCGAGGAGGGGCTCGCCGGCGATTCGGGCGACGCCGCCGTACTCGATGGCTGCGCCGATGGTGATGGCGCCCCCAACGATCCTCACGGTGTTCACCAACGACCGGATCTCGGTCGAGTCTCCACGGAGAGTCGTCGCGGCGAAGGCGATCCCACCGATGGCCATTGCAATCCCGGCGAAGCTGAAGAGCCGGCCGATCGTGGCTTGCGACTCGCCGGGTCGTGCCGAATCGACGGCGAGAAACTCTTCCATCGACATCATCTCATCCATCGACATCGAGCCGTCGGCGCTCATCTGCGACATGTCCGAGTTGCTGGTTGCCGTTGTGCTGACATCGATCGTTGTTGCCGGCACGGTCGCTGACGTCGCACCAGCGGGTGATGGAGCCGAGACGGTGAACGAGAACACACCTTCGATCGGGTGGGCATCAGGGGCGCGCACACTCCACTTCACCCCGATCTCACCGCCAGCAAGCGGTGGATCGAAGGTGAGTGTGAAGACTTTGTTGTCGAGGCTCGACACAGCGATGGGAGCGCGTACCTGGCCGCTCGCGTCGAGAATGACGAATCCTTCGCCAGCCTCTTCCGATTCGCCGGTGAAGACCAATGTCACCAGGGTGATCGGGTCAGTAACGACCTCGCCGTTCGATGGCGTTGAGCCCGCGAAATCTGTGTGCGCGCTCACAGATTGACCGAACGATAATCCGGCCAATGTCACCACGGCGATGACGATCAACGCCGCAACCTTTTGGAGGACACGCCGATCAGCGGCCTTCATGACGAGGAACATTGACTGATTCTACGCTGTGTCGGACAACCCGATCAGCCAGCCAACAACGCTTGCAACTGGGCAATTTCTGCTTGCTGAGCGCTGATGATTTGGTCGGCCAGCGCAAGCACCTCGGGGTCGGCGCCGGACGCCTTGACGGTTTCGGCCTGGGTGATCGCACCTTGATGATGCGCAATCATCATCGTCGCCCACTCCGCGTCAAAGGCCGGGCCGGACAGGCCTGCGAGGGAAGCCATTTGCTCCTCCGTCATCATGCCGTCCATCGCGTCCATGCTGTGCATGCCGTCCATGCCGTCCATGCCCGGCATCTCCATCGGCTGCCCCCAGGTCTGCAACCACTGAGTCATTGTCTCGATTTCCGGATCCTGAGCACTCTGAATTGCCGTCGCCAACGCCTGGATTTCTGCGCTCGCTCCAGATTCGGGCTGGAGTGCAAGAGAGGCCATGTCGACTGCCTGTGCGTGATGCGGGATCATGCCTTGAGCAAAAGCGACGTCGGCGTCGTTAAAGCTCGAGTCCGTCGCGGCGGCGATGGACTCAGGTGCTACCGACTCGGAAGAATCGGCATCGCTACCCCCACCGCATGCGGTGAGCAGCAGCGTTCCTGCGACCAGGATGGCCGCACAGGGCCGTATGGATGGCCGAAATGCTCGCCCGTTCACTGTCAGTGACCGACGGCCAATGGCCTGGCTAGTTCAGTTCGACAGTGCCTCGACCAGTGCGGCCGGGCGGCCGGTGATGATGCCGTCGACGCCGTAATCGATCAGGCGGCCGTAGAACTCAGCGTTCTCCTGCGTTGACGCATCGTCCGGCCAGACCCAGACCTCACGGCCCTCGTCGTGCACCCGTTGCACGGTCGCAGCATCGACAACTTGGATGTCGCCCTGGAACGGCGGTACCTGGAAGACTTCGAAGTACGGCTCAATCTCGGTGCCGTTCAGAAACCACGCGGTGAGTCGAGTGAGACCGGGGCTGACGGCAACATCCGGTGCGAGCTTGTGGAACACATCAATGAGGTCGTCGTCGAACGACACAACGATCGTGCGATCGGTGAGCCCAAGTTCGGCGATCTCGGCAGCCAACCGCTCGGCCACCGGGACTGCGTCGGGGAACGAACCCTTGATCTCGACATCGAGCACCAAGTTGGGGAACGCCTCGGCGACCTCGCGGAATGTGATGACCCGGAAATCATCGGCGGAGTAGCCCTCGGGCGGCGCAACATCGCCCGTGCGGATGCCCCGATAGATGTACTCCTCAACGGGTCGGTCTCGGCACGGCCAGCACGCGGGCGAGAACCAGTACGCATTGTCGAGCGTTTGGATTTCTTCGAGCGTTACACCGGCGACTGGGCCGGTGGTATTGGTCGACTTGTCGACGGTGTCGTCGTGCTGAACGATCAACACACCATCGCCAGTGAGCTGTACATCCATCTCAAGTGCATCTGCACCGGCGAGTACTCCCTCACGGAAGGCGAACATCGTCGAGTGCGGAGCGGCCTGGTCGCCACCGGCGTGAGACAGGTTGATCGGCGTCGCTAACGCAAGGAGCGCCTCGACAGTTGCTGGGCCGATACCGAGCGCTGGCGCAGCAGTGGTAGAGGGCGCGCCGATGGTTGCTGGTTCTGTCGCTGAAGGCGCAGCGGTCTCGGCTTCAGCGACAGGCGGATCAGTCACTGGTATTGCGGTGACAGGGGCCCCGGTGGTTGGGACCCCTGTTACGGGCGTGGCCGTTGAATCGACGGCGTTCTCGTTGCCGCTGCCACTGCCGCACGCGGCAGCGGCGATGAACAGAGCGACCGTGAGTGCAACTTGGCGACGCATCAGAGCGAAATTAGATGTCCATGCCCTTGGCGACGACCGGGTTCATCATCGTGATCTCGGGTCGGCCGCCGAGGAGACCAGCAAACTTGCCCATGGCAGCTTTCATGCCGTCGCCCTTGCCGTGGACGCCGAGTGCGTCGCCGTCGGTGTAGAGCTCGAAGAAGTAGTACACGCCTTCGTGAGCAGAGTCTTTGTGGGCGCTGTAGATCTCGAGGCCGGCCTCTTCTTCGGCTGCGGTAACGACTTCGGCGAGCACGGCTTCAAGCTCAGCGCCCTTTCCTTCAGCGGCGGTCAACTTGGCAATGAGTGAAATCTTCGACATGCCGCCGAATGTAGCCGCCGCGCCTGCCGCGCCAAGAGGCCGAGGCGCCCGGTTTTTGTGTGAGCGATTCCGGGAAACGTCGCCGCTATCGCTCACACAAAAACGGGAAGCGCGGTTTTTCAGGCGAGTTTGGAGGCGAACCAGTCGAGGATGATCTCGGCTCGCTGGACGCGGTGGACGGGGGAGCCACTGCGCGAGAGCTCGTGGTTCTCGCCGGCGAAGCGGTAAAAGTCGACTTCCTTGCCAAGCAGCTTGAGGGCCACCCACAGCTCTTCGGCCTGGATGATCGGACAGCGCCAGTCTTCTTCGGAGTGAATGAGGAGCATGGGCACGTTGATCTTGCGGACGTCTTTGATCGGGGAATGGTTGGCGTAGACGTCGACGTCGTCGATGTGCGACGGGCCGTGCTCGGTGCGGAACGCCGTGGCGATGTCGCTCGACCATTCCTCTGACACGAGGTTGTTGACCGCACGCTCAGAGCAGATGCCCTTGAAGCGTTCGCCGTGGTTGGCAGCGAGCCACGTGGCCATAAAACCGCCGTATGAGCCGCCGATCATGCCTACACGTCTCCGGTCGCAGAAGGCGTAGTTGTCGAGTGCTCCGTCGAGAATCGACAGGACATCATCGACATCAAGGTGGCCCCAGCCGGAGCCCGGTGTGTGCTGGTGCTTCGGGCCGAGGATGGCCTGGCCCCATGCGGTGTGTCGGCCGCTGCCGCCACGCGGGTTGCCGAGCACAACCACGAAGCCGGCCGCGGCTTGCATTTGCGCCTCGTCAAAGAAGAAGTCGCCGTACTGGGTGAATGGCCCGCCGTGCACGTTGAGGAGTACGGGGTAGGTCTGTGATTCGTCGAAGTCGGCGGGGCGCATGATCCAGCAGTCGATTTCGTCAGTGCCGTCGGCTGTTGGCGTTGCGAACTTCTCCCAGCCGAGGAGCTGGGCAGCGAGGGCATCGCCAACCGAGGTGCGCTTGTCGTCGCCGACATACAGCTCGGGGGTGTGGTCGATCGTCGATCGTGCTGTCGCGGTCGTGCCCGCGGCCGTGCTGTAGCTGTGCACGGTGATCTGACCCGATGTGAGCGCCACCGGGCCAGTGGAACCGTCGCCGGTGACACGGAACAGGTGCGTGTCTCCACGGTCTTCTGCGGTTGCGAGCAGTGTGCTGTTGTTCTCCCAGACCGGTGCTTGGGGGCCGGCCATGCACAGGAAAGTCCGATCGAGGCCAGCTGATGCCCATGTGAAGCCGGACTCAGCGAGACCGTCGGATGAAATTGGGATCACACCGACCTTGAAGTTTTGCGACAGCGTCTCCAATTCGCCGGCGCCGATAAACGCAACGCTGGTGCCATCGGGCGACACGGAGGGCATGTCGTACGTGCCGTCGTGAGCGGTGAGGCAGCGGATGTCTTCAGAGTTTGTGTCGGCGTCGGCCGGAAGGAAGTACAGGTCGCTGGCGAGGTCGGTGTCCCAGGTGTCGTGGCGCTGCGCCGAGATGACGAGGCCCGACGAGTCGGGCAGCCATGCGGGGCTGCCGTGCTGGAACTCGCCAGAGGTCAGGTTGCGTGGCGCTCCGGTGCCATTGGCAGCGATCGCGTAGATGTGCTGCGGGCGGTCGAAGACCCAGTCTTCGCCGTTCAGGCGGCTGAAGAAACGTTCGACCTTGCGAGGGGCCTGCCAAGCAACGCTCTCCTTGGTGTAACGATCATCCTGTGTGCGGCTGGTGAACGCGATCGTCGCGCCATCAGGTGACCAGGCCAGGTCGCCGAGGCCGTCAGGCATCGAGCAGAGCTGACGTGTCTCGCCCGGCTGAGCGATCGGCATGATGTGGAGCGTCGACTCGCCCTTGTTCGGTCCGTTCTGATCGTTGCGCCTCGACGTGAAGGCAAGGAAGCGGCCGTCTGGCGCCCACGTGGGATTGCCGTCATGATCGCCAGATGAAACGGGTGCATCGTCGATCCAGATACGGCTGATGCTGGTGTTTTTCTCGAGGTTGGTCGTGGCGACGACGAAGGCGACACGCGTGCCGTCGGGCGAGAGGTGCGGCTGGCCGACCGATGAGCGTCCATCGATCAGGCGCTCGGCGACGGTGGTGTGCAGTGATTTTTCGGCAGCGTGTTCAGACATGCTGCCGACGGTATCCGCGTCAGCGGTGCCCAGTAGCCGAGATTCAGATGAGCCCGATGGTGTTCAGGTGCCGAACGTGCGCATCTGGTAGCTATTCGTGCTGATCGCCACGACAGTCCCATCGGTGTCGATCAGTTCAACAATTCGGTCGTAGTCGGCCTTACCGTCGCGATCGGCCGTGGCAGCGATTTCGGCGGCCTCGTCGGCGGTCATCGTCATCTCGACAGTGATGTCGGTCGTGGCCGGCCGGCGGAAGCGGATGTTCTGCTCTTTGATAATCGGGTAGTAGCGGCTGCTGTCGAACGTGGTCGAGAAAAGCGTGCCGCCAGGGATCTCGGCGAGCGTGTACAACGCGCCGGCGTAAATGGTGCCGATGTGATTTGTATTGCCGTCCTTCGGCATCGACAACTTGACCCGACCAAACTCGGCCTCGTCGATCGAGATCTTGCAGTGCTCGGCCATCGACACCTGCGACCGTGTGTTGGCGGTCATCTTCGCTGTATCGAACGGAGTGCTGTTGCTGCTGCCTGCTGCCATGGTGCAAGAGTAGAAGGCAGCGGTGTTTCGAGACGGCTCGGCCGAGCATGCTGCACTGTGCAGGTAAACACGGCCTGAACGGAAGTTGAACGAACGACTTCACTACAGTCGGTCTGAATGCTGAGCGGAACAAGAGTGTGGGTTGGAGTCGCCGTTGCAGCTGCGCTGCTGGCGGCGAGCTGCTCGTCGAGCGATACACCACAGAACAGCGACGAAGCAACGTCGCTGGTCGACGACGCCACGCAGCAATCTATTGCGCCGCCGGAGCCAGATGCCGCAGTGGCAACTGCCGACCAACCAGCACCGGAGGCTGACGGCGAGCCCGTCGCTCTGGCCCGGTACGAGTCCGAGTCGTCAGACGTTCTGTTCGACCCAGCCGTCGTGCACACCTTCGCGATCGATCTCGACGTCGACAAGCTCGCGGAGCTTGACGCAGACCCGACGGCCGAGGAGTACGTCGAAGGCAGTTTAACTTTTGATGGTGAGACGATCGGCCCGATCGGGGTTCGCTACAAGGGCTCAGTCGGTGCCTTCCTGTTCTGCACCAATGGACCCAACGCGTTCGACCCGAGCGGAGCGAAGACCTGTACCAAGTTGTCGATGAAGCTGAAGATGAACTGGGAAGATGGCGACGACACGTTCTACGGCGTCAAGAAGGTGCAGTTGCATTCGCAGAATCTCGACACGACGAAGATGCACGAGCGGCTTGGCTACTGGCTGTTCCGTGAAATGGGTGTGCCGGTCCCGCGCTCGACGCATGCACGCGTCGAAATCAACGGTGAGTTCGTCGGACTGTTTGCCCTCACCGAACAGATCGATGGTCGCTTCACTCGCGAGAATTTCGATGACGGCAGCGGCAACCTCTACAAAGAGGTCTGGCCTTTCAACCCTGACGGAACGCCACGAAACGCAGATGAGTTCATCGACGGCCTGAAGACCAACGAGGACGAAGACCCGACCGCCGACATGATTCGCCAGTTCGCCCAGGAACTTGCCGACTCAGAACCCGGCACCGAGATCGGGGTGATCGACCGCTGGATAGACGTCGACCTATTCGTCCGCACGATGGTGGTTGATCGCGCTATTCGAAACGACGACGGAGCGCTGCACTGGTATTGCTTCGACGGTTGCAACCCGCACAACTTCTACTGGTACGAGAACCCGACAACTGGCCAACTCACCATGCTTCCCTGGGACCTTGACAATGCCTTCGACAACCTTGGGTCGAGCGGTGTCACCGGATCAGTGACGCAGATCGCTGACCGGTTTGGCGACATTACCGACGACTGCGCCATCTTCTTTTTTGGTGGCCTCAACCTGCCGCAGAAGTCGGCGGCCTGTGATCCGCTCATCGGGCCGATCAGCCAGCTCACTGACGAGTTCGATGCAGCACGGGCCGAGTTTGTTGCTGGTCCGTTCTCGAAGGAAAGCGTCGACGAGCGCATTGCGCAGTGGTCGACACAGATCGAAGATCTCGTGGCCGAGGCCGAGGCAACGCACGCCGACGGTCAGCCGGTATCAGCGTGGCGCGAGGCCATGGCCAAGATGATTTCTAACATTGATGCCGCAAGAGAAACTGACGGCCGATGATCTCCGCCGCCCACAAAGCCATCTGTAAGGACGCCTGCCATGTCTGATTTGACACTGCTCGGCGCTGACGCTGTCGCCGTGCTCGTCCTCACGTTTCTCGTGTACTTTCCGCGATATCGCCGCCCCGACATGGTGCTGTCGATTATGAGCATCAACGTTGGCGTGGTCGCCGTGGCCACGGTCCTGTCACGCGCCGACGTCACCGCAGGGCTCGGGCTGGGCCTGTTCGGCGTGCTTTCGATCATCCGGCTCCGCTCGCAAGAGCTCGATCAGGAAGAAGTGGCCTACTATTTTTCTGCGCTCGCGCTGGGCCTGCTGGGTGGTATCCGCGTGACGCCCGATTGGATCGCCCCAACGTTGATGGCAGCGATCGTCGCGACGCTGTTCATCGTCGACCATCCGGGCCTGTTTGCTGGAGTTCGACACCAGAACGTGACGCTCGACTCGGCGTTCACCGACGAGGTTGCCTTGCACGCCCACCTCGAAAAGCTGCTGGGAGCCGATATCACCCGACTCAAGGTGAAGAAGGTTGACCTCGTCTCCGACACGACTTCGGTCGACGTCCGATTCCGCCTGCCCGAAGACCGCCGCTCGACGTGAGTACATCGGCGTCGGTCACGGTCGACGAACTGACGCCGATCTCACTCGCAGGCCTCGACGTCATCGCCGCGCTTCATGTTCGCAACGACCGGAAGTATGTGGTCGACCAGGCCACGGTTGATTTTCTCCTCGGCGATCTCGCCGCCGACTTGCGGGTCCTGCAGATTGATGGTCTACGAACGTTCGAATACCGTTCGGTGTACTTCGACACGCCCGACTTCGACCTCCACCACGCGGCAGCCACCGGCCGACGCCGACGCTTCAAGGTGCGGACAAGGGTCTACGAAGACTCGGGGCAGGCGATGCTCGAGGTGAAGACCAAAGATGGGCGCGGTCGCACCGTCAAGGAACGGCTCGACTACCACATCGACGACAGCAGCCTGCTCACTGCCGAGGGCCGTCGGTTCCTGCGGATGGCCCTTGCGTCGTCGGATGTCCCGGTGAGCGATGAGGTGCTGAGCGAAACATGGCTCGAACCAGTGTTGACCACGGCGTACAGGCGGTCGACGATCGTCCACGAAACATCGGGCACTCGCGCCACGATCGATTGTGCGCTGGTGTGCACCGCAACCGATGGCCGCAGTACGTCGATCGACGCGATGATCGTCGAGTCGAAGTCGCCAACAGCATCCAGCCCTGTCGACCGATGGATGTGGGCTCACGGGCATCGCCCCGTGAAGATCAGTAAGTGTTCGACCGGCCTCGCAGCGCTCTACCCCACCCTGCCGTCGAACAAGTGGCGCCGGACGCTCAACCGGCACTTCAGCTGACGCCCGCCGACTGCGAAGTCGGGCTCTCGCTCGATGACGATGATCAGGACTGCGACTTCTCGCACGATCCCATGCGGCCAGAGGACCGAGCGTGATCAGAACTCGTTCTCGCACTGGAACAGATCGACGAGCTCGGGCTCGACAAGGCCTCACCCCGGGGGGGGGCAGCGGTGCGTCGACTTCCTGAACGACTGAGTGAATGTCCACTTCTCACCCGAGGTAGAACGGACACTGATGTCCACTTTTGACCCGAGGTGGAGTGGACTTTTTAGGCGGAGGTTGTGACGCGGGCTGCGCTTGTGAAGCGCATTGCGCCGTCGACGATCGGTGCCTGGGCGATCAGCTTCTTGTCGGCGCTGTAGCGCTGCGGGTTCAGCCACGGCGCCTGATCACCCTGGCGGGGGAGGAGCGGCATCATTCGTTGCATGTAGCCGGACGAGAAGTCATCGATGAACGGGCGCTCGGCCATATCGGCATCTCCAGGTCGCAACCGCGGAGTCGCCTGGGTGGTGCCGCTTGCAGCCATGTGGTTGAGAAGACGGCACACCCATTCGCACGTGATGTCGGCGCGCAGTGTCCACGACGCATTGATGTAACCGAACGACGACGCCAGGTTCGGCACGTCGGAGTACGCAATGCCCTTGTATGTCCAGGTCTTCGAGAAGTCGACCGGCTCGCCATCGACGCTGAAGTCCATGTCGCCAATAGTCACAAGCTGCAGGCCAGTGGCTGTGACGATGATGTCGGCATCGAGATGCTCGCCGTTGGTGAGCTTGATACCCGTTTCGGTAAACGTGTCGATCTCAGCGGTGACGACCGATGCGGCGTCGGAGTTCAGCGCTGTGAAAAGGTCGCTGTCGGGGATGAGGCACAGCCGCTGGTCCCACGGGTTGTAGGCAGGAGTGAAGTGTTCGTCGACCATTTCGTCGGGCAGTTCCTTGCGGATGAGCCCGAGCAGTTGGCCCTTAACCTTCTCGGGCTTACTGCGCGTCTGCTTGTAAAAGAACTCGCCCATCGTGGAGTTCTTCCAGCGTGTGATGTTGTAGGCCACACGGTCGGGCAGCACCTTGCGCAGCCAGTTCGCGACCGGGTCAATGGACGGGCGTGACACCACGTAGGTGGGGGAGCGCTGCAACATCGTGACGTGGTCGGCATCTTTGGCCATCGCTGGCACGAGTGTCATCGCCGTGGCACCCGAACCGATCACGACGACCCGTTTGCCCTTGTAGTTGAGGTGCTCCGGCCACTTCTGCGGGTGGACGACTTGCCCTGCGAACTGGTCGGCGCCAGCGAACTCGGGTTCGTAGCCACCCGTGTAGCTGTAGTAGCCCGAACACATGAAGAGGTAGTTGCAGGTGTACTCGACTGGCTGCTGCTCGCCCTTTGGGCCGACCTGCACGCTGAGGGTCCATGTTGTCGTGTTGCTCGACCATGATGCAGCGCCGACTTGATGATCGAACCGCATTTGCTTGTCGATGCCGAACTCGGCGGCAGTGTCTTTGACGTACTGCAAGATCGACGGGCCGTCGGCGATCGACTTCGCTTCGGTCCAGGGCCGGAAGCTGTAACCAAGCGTATGCATGTCGCTGTCCGAACGCACACCGGGGTAGCGGAAGAGGTCCCACGTGCCGCCGAGCGATGGGCGACCTTCGAGGATCGCGTACGACCGGTCAGGGCAGTTCTGCTGAAGGTGGTAACCCGCAGCGATGCCGGAGATGCCGGCACCAACCACGAGAACGTCAAAGTGTTCAGCGATCATGTGGGCGAACCTACCGGCTCGATTGCAGCGCCGAGCAGTTGTGGAATATCAGCGCGCCGACGGCAGGCGCGCTGCTTGGGCGGCTGTCGCGGTAGCTGCTGCTACACAGACCCGGTCGTTACCGCCACGAATGCGGGCGATCAGGAACCCGGCTGCGAACGCATCGCCGCAGCCCAGTGTGTTGCAGAGTTCAGTCGGCGCTGCTGGGACCGAGAATGTCGGGTAGCCGCGCCGAGCAACAGTTGCTCCATCGGCGCCACGCGTGACGACGACGCAGTCTGCGAGGTCGAGGAGCGAGTCGGCGGCCGTCACCGGGTTGTCAACATCGGCCAGGAGAGTTGCTTCGTCGTCGCTCGGGAACATGACAGCACAACCGTTGAATGCTGCTCGCGCCGACGCGACGTCAGACCGGGCCCGGATGAGTTGCGCCGCCGATGGATCGATTGACCAGGGGATGCCGAGATCGGTTGCCTGCATCGTGAGATGCACGAAGAAAGAACGACTCTGCTCGGTCAAGAAGGTGTATCCGGTCAGATGCAACCACGAGGCTGCTGCCAGGTGATTGGCATCGACGTCGCCGTCGACAAGCGCGGTTTGCCCGCTGAGGTCAGAGACCAACGACCGGTTCCCGTCGGGGCCGACGATCGCTGCAACTGCGCGGGTTGACGCTCCAGCCCGTCGGATGACGTGCGCGTCGACACCGGCCTGCACGAGGCCATCGACGAGGAACGTGCCGAGATCGTCATCGCCGACCACACCGACAAATCCGACGGTCGATCCGGTCCGCGCAGCCCAAACGGCGACGTTCGCGGCAGAACCGCCGCCGTGCATCTCAACAGTGCCGTCGGTGTCGGAGCCGATGATGAGGTCGTCGGCAAGCGAGATCGCCAGGTCGGCATTGAGGTCTCCGACGCAAAGCAGGTTGACCATGGGCAGAGGGCGTTAGCCCTTCGCGAGACGTTCGAGCATTGCGCCCATTTGGGCATGCACCGCGTTGACGGCCTGGAGCGGCCGCATCATCACCTTGAACTCGGTGATGATGCCGTCGTCGTTGCACGTGATGATGTCGACGCCGTTGACGTACTTACCTTCGACCGTGGTTTCGAATTCGAGCATGGCGTGATGGCCCTGCAGGATCGTCTTGATGTAGCCGAACTCGCCGGAGCCCGATTCGGCCGCCTTTGTTTCGACGTCGGCATCGCCACCGAGCGTTCCACCCGCAGCAGTGAGGTACAGCATGGTGATGTCGCGACCCTCCTGCGGGGTGAACACGACCGGCGACAGGAAGACAACGTCAGGGTGAAGCATCGACTCGAGGCCGCCGTCGAGGTTGCCTTTGAGGTGCAGGTACCAATTGTCCATGCAGCCGAAAATCGGATCGCGGGTTTCGGTGTGATTTTTGACAACGGCGCCGTTGCTCATCCAAGTGACTCCACGGAGTCGATCATGTACTTGTTGATGTTTCTGCTGGCGAGGGCAAGGCCCTTGCGGGTCTCCTGCCATGCGGCCATATGGTCGCTGGCGAAGTGAGCATCAAGCGATGCCTGATCGTCCCACAACTCGTAGAGCATGATGCGGGTGTTGTCGTTCGGGTCGGGGGAGAAGGCGTATTCCCGGCAACCGGCCTCGTTGAGAGTTGCGGCGACCATGGGTTGCACCGCATCGAGGAACGCAGCACGTCCTCCTGGTTGGGTAACGAGGGTTCCGGCGATGATCAGCATGCTCCAAGCGTATTGTACGAGTGCGTCGTCAACCTCAGCGGTCGGTCGGTGCAGGGATACCCAATGAATGACAGCAGTGGGTGACAGGCGCGGTCACAGAAAACGGGCTCGGGCGCGAAGCCGGTATCCGCTGCGGTATCTGCCACGCTCATCGGATGGCCGCTATCTCCGGAGCTTCCGAACTGCTCGATCCGCCAGCGGTCGGCCGACGATTCCATGCGGAACGAAAGGTCCGGCTCGGCGACGTCGATCCGCGTGGGGAACTGCGCCTTGATGCAACGGCGCGCTACCTGCAAGACATCGCGAGCGATGATGCAGCAGATGCCGAACTCGACGGCGCCTGGGGATGGGTGGTGCGGCGTTCGATGATCGATGTGCGCCAGCCAGCAGTGCTCGACGAGGTTCTCGCGGTGACGACGTACTGCACGGGCCTCGGCCGAAGCTGGGCGGAACGAACAACGATCCTTGCCGGATCGCTCGGTGCCGCTATCGCGACCGTGAGCATCTGGGTCCAGGTCGCTACGGATACCGGCCGGCCGGCGGCGCTGACACAGCAGTTCATCAATGCCTACGGCCCGGCATGCGATGGTCGGAAAGTCTCGGCACGGCTCGCGCTTGCGGCGCCGATCGGTCTGGCCAGTGCCATCCCATGGTCTGTCAGGCGGGCCGATCTCGACCCGTTCGATCACGTCAACAATGCCGCAAATTGGGCGTTCGTCGAAGAATCGCTCAACGGAACGACGTCGCGACGTGGCCGTGCGGAAATGGAGTTCGTCGGGCCGGTGACGTACGGAACAAGCGTCCAGAGCGTCGTCGAGCGCGCTGACGGAGCGACGTCGATGTGGTTGCTGAATGAGGGCTCAGTGCTCAGCGCAGCGCGCTGGTCGCCTGAACTCAGCGGAGGGTGAGGCCGGGCGTGCCGCCGGTGGTTGAACCGATGCGGGCAGCTCGATGCCCGGTGGCAGCGAGTTCGGCGAGCACAGCAGCGGTTTCACCGGGGTCGACTCCGAAGACCAGGCCGCCTGAAGTTTGTGCGTCAGCGATCAACAGTTGATGTATCTCGCCGTGGCTACCGGCGTCGAGGAAGTCCATGCCCCACTCAAGATTGCGTCGCGACCCGCCGGGCATAACCCCTGCCTCGGCGTGGTCAACAGCGCCGCTGAGAAATGGCACGGCATCGAACTCGATCGTCGTGGAGACATGTGATTCGAGCGACATGCGGCCCAAGTGGCCGAGCAGACCGAACCCGGTGACATCTGTGCAGCCAGTGGCGCCGGCACTGAGGGCGACGCGGCAGCCGACGTCGTTCAGTCGAATCATGGAAGCAACAGCGCCAGCGGCTTGTGCCTCGGTCGCCGTACCAGACTTGATCGCGGTGGTCAGTACGCCGACGCCCAACGCCTTGGTCAGAATGATGTCTTGCCCTGGGCGAAGCCCGGCGTTGGTCAGGATGCGGTCAGGATGGACCTCGCCGGTGACTGACATGCCGTACTTTGGTTCGGGATCATCGATTGTGTGTCCGCCGACGATGACGAAACCGCCAGCCGTTGCGATGTCTTGCCCGCCAGCGAGGAGCTCGGACAGCAACTCGATCGGCAGTGCGTCTTTGGGCCAACCGACGAGGTTGAGCGCGAAGAGCGGGCGGCCACCCATTGCATAGATATCGGACACGCTGTTCGCAGCAGCCACTTGGCCCCAGGTGCGCGCATCATCGACCACCGGGGTGATGAAGTCGGCAGTGGAGACGATTGCTCGGTCGTCGTCGAGTTTCCACACTGCGGCGTCGTCGCCGGTGTCAGTGCCGACGAGGAGTTCGTCAGGATGATCGGTTTCGAGATGGCGCACGACGTGCGCCAGTTCGCCAGGGGCGAGTTTGCAGCCTCAACCGGCGCCGTGACTGAACTGTGTCAACCGAATCCGGTCGCGCTCGTTGTCGTTGTCATGCATGTTCGCCCCCTTTCCGAAACTGTCGGTGTGCTGAAGTTCTACCGGCTTATTCTGGCCGAAGGTCGAGGTCGACCATCAACTCGTTGGCGATGTCTTCAAGTGTTTCGCGGAGTTGATCGAGCGGCAGTTCGTTCGGAACTCGTAGCGTGGCCTTTGCTTCGAACAGAGGCTCGCCCGACATTGGAGCCGACGTCGTGTTGGTTTCGAGTTCGAGGATGCTCACGTTGCGGGTTGCGAGTGCTGCCGAGATTTCGCTGATGATTCCGGGGCGGTCCTGGCCAATGAGCTCGAGGCGCAGCAGGTTCTCGGGCGGCCCGTCTTCAGTTGACGACGAAGCAATCGCCACCTGCACATCCAGGAGGCCCTGGGCATTGAGGCTGTCGAGACTGGCCTGGAGGGCTGTGACGTTCTCGTCGGGTACGGAAACGACAACGATGCCCGCAAACTGGCCGGCGAGGCGCGCCATGTGGCTGCGGTCCCAGCTGCCGCCATGGCGCGCAATGGGGCCGGCGAGTGCGTCGACGAGTCCGGACGTGTCGTTGCCAATGACGGTGAGCACCAGTGTTGCCATTGGCGCAGTGTGTCAGACGTAGCGGGGCCGAGTGCTGAACTCCGACTGACAAGTTCAGTAGGCGGCAACAATCGGGGCGAGTTCAGTCGGTGTCGCGCCGTGCATGATGACGGCATCCGCGCCGAGCGACAGCTGGCGGCGAACTGCTGCGGCACATTGCTTGGCCGAGCCGGTGGCTGCCGGTGCAAGCCATTCGGCTGGGAGCAGGGTGGCGATGTGTTCGAGCTGTTCGGTTGTTGCCACCGCGTCGATCGCTCCCTTGATGCTCTGCACCATGTGGTCGGCACGGAAAGTGGCCAGTAGCTCCGGGTCCCAGTTGTTCGTCGTGACCATCAGGTCGCCATACGCCTGGAGATAGGTGGCGAGGCGACCAGCCGTCTTCTTGAGCCTCAGCGGCTCGTCGATGTGGTCGCCGACGGTGGCATAGCAAGACCAGACCGTGACGTCGCTCGGGTCGCGACCGGCCCGTTCGGCAGCCTGCTTGACCGTCGCGACGCAACGGTGGACTGTCTCGTCAGAGAAAAAAGTGTGAAGGATGACGTTGTCGAATGCTCGGCCGCCGAGTTCGAGCGTGTTCGGCCCGAAGGCCACGATCGACAGGTCGATGTCTTCGTCGAAGGTCGGGTCGAGCCGGAGTACCGGGTACGTACCGATCGGGCCGTCGTGGCCAATGATCGTCTCGCCGTGCCAGAGGCGTCGCATCACCCCGGCGAAGTCTTCCATTTGTGCGGTCGTGATGCGGTCGATGCCGTACGCATCGAACAGAGGAGCGATGCCGCGGCCGATGCCGAGTGAAAAGCGGCCACCGGTCAGTCGGTGCATCGTCGTGGCATGAGCGGCAGTGACAATCGGGTGGCGAGTGTTGTGGTTGGTGGCGCCAGTAATGATTTTGATGTGGTTCGACACTGCGCCGACTGCGCCCGACAGGGTGAATGCCTCCTTGATGTTGAAGCGTTCGGAGATGAACACGGCGCCGAGGCCGAGTTCTTCGGCGTGGCGTACCTCGTCGATCAGGTCACGGGGCGATTCCGGCGCGCCGGCCAACGTGTAAAACCCCAACTCCGGATGGCGAACCGACGTGTCATCGCTCATGGTCAGCGACCGTAGTGGTGCGCCGACTCGCTCGACGTAGCGCACTGTTCGTAGCGTTCTTGCATGATCCGTCTTCGCCAGGTTGCCCTCGTCGCCCACGATCTCGCTGACGTTGTCAGTGAACTCTGCGACACGCTCGGCTTGACCGTTTGCTTCAACGATCCTGGAGTCGGTGAGTTCGGCCTCCACAACGCATTGATGGTGATCGGCGATCAGTTCCTCGAAGTCGTGTCACCGACGAAGCCTGACACCGCTGGCGGCCGCCTGCTCGAGAAGCGCAACGGTGACGGCGGGTACATGGCTATCTATGAAGTCGATGATCTCGATGATCGGCTCGAACACCTCGCAGCGCACGACACTCGAATCATTTGGGCAGGTGATTTCCCGACGATCCGCGGTCGCCACCTGCACCCCCGTGATGTCGGTGGGGTGATTGCTTCGCTCGATCAGCCGATCCCGCAGGGCAGCTGGACCTGGGCGGGCCCCACGTGGCAGCCAAACCAAGACGGCACCGTCGTGGCCGCAATTGCCGGCGTCACGGTGGGCGCAGTTGACCCCGACGCAATGTCGGCACGTTGGCAGGAACTCGGCCTTCGGACCGCCGTGCGATTTGTCTCAGCGGCTGAGCGCGGCGAAGGCCTCGATGGTGTCGACCTGGTAGCCAGTGACCGCGACCGAGTCGGCGAGGCGCACCGCATCGGCGGAGTCACCTTCACGCTCGTGTAACCGAGGGCGTTCGCTCAGCACGAATCATCCTGATGGTGTCGGGCGAGACCCAGTCGTCGAACATCGGCACTCCGGCAATGATCGGTTGGTTCGCCACCTGATTGCTGGATCAAGACGAGAAGATCTCGGTCAGGAGAAGCAGTGTCGCCATGCCGACGATCAGCATGAACACAAGGTTTTTGGTTCGTACGCCGACAACGGCCGCCAGCCCGAGTGACGCCAGTTCGATCGCATCGATGTCGACGCTTGTGCCACCATCGCCGCCAACTGCCAGGTTGACGGTCAAAGCTGCGAGGACTGCCGGTCCAACGTTCTGGAGTGCTCGTTCGACCACGACCGGAAGTGTTCGGTCGGCCAGCAACAGGATCAGCCCGGCCCGGAAGGCGTAGGTGCCGAGCGTGGCTGCGACGAGTACGAGGAGTGCCGCGCGGTTGCTCACTGGTCGACCTCCCGTTGAATCGTCAGGGCTGTGATCCGTTGCTCTGCAATCGCTCCTGCGACCAGGCCGCAGACCGCTCCGACGAGAATGCCGAGACGGTCGGACAACCCAGCTGCAAGGAGCGAGACGGATCCGCCGACCAGCGCAGCGATACCGGCGGGAACGCGCTTGATTGCGAAAAGTGCCAACCCGGTGAACATGACCACGGGCGCAAAGTCAAGGCGCCATGCCTCGGGGATGATCGGGCCAATCACCATGCCGAGCGGGACAGCGACGTTCCAGGTGGTGGCGAACAACACCATCGTTGTGACGTAGTAGCGACGAAATGAGTCGGGTTCTCGGTCGGATCGCAGCATCGCCAGTGCGAACACCTGATCAATGAGCATGAACGGGCCGACCCAGCGGAACCACCTCGGTTGTGCACGGAACATCGATGCCAGCGCAGCGCTGTACATGACATGACGGCTGTTGATCACGAGCACTGCGGAGATGATCGCCCAGAGTGATGCCGTGCCGGCAAGAGTGACCATCGTGAGCTGGGCGGCACCGGCAAACACCAGGGGAGAGCTGAGCCAGGCAGCCCACAGTGGCATTTCAGACTTGGTCATCGCCAAGCCGAGGACGAAGCCAAATGGGACGGCGGGAATCAGTAGGGGGATCGCATCGATGAACGCTTGCCGGTCGACACGGCTGTGGCGTGTCGGCGCCGCTTCGGTTTCCACTCGGCGAACCGTACGGCCAGCGGTTGGGTTCGCACCGCGTGGGTTCTGCCACGGCTGGTGCGATCGGCACCCGCCTCGATGAGCGGGTTCTAGCCTGGCCCCGGTGCGGCTGATCTCTTACCTGGCACCTGGTTACCCGGCGGCTCTGTTTGAAGCGTTAGCCGAGTTGATTGGTGTCGATCTCGGTTTCGTCGTCGACCGATCGGGCCCTGACCCTGCGCTCGATCCGATTACTGATTCCGGGCGGTGCCGGTCTGAGTAAGCCAAGCCACCGTTGCTGTAACGGCGCTGCTGGGGCGTCGGCTCGGCCAGGTCACGGTGTATTGCCGGTCTGTGCTGACCGTGGGGCCGACCACAACCAGCGCCTCGCCGTCGAGGAGTTCATCGAGGAGTCCGGCCCATCCGAGCGCCACACCTCGGCCGAGCATCACTGCTTGCAAGACGCTCGGGTAACTGTTGAACTCAACGCGCCCACGGCTTGGTGTGAGGCGAAGGTCGAAGCGTTCGAGCCAATCAGCCCACGACATCCAGGGCCGGTCGGCCGAGTCCATGTGCAGCAATGGCGCCGCGAGAACATCAGCGGCAGGGCTCGCCGAGTGCAAGCCGTGTGCTGCAGCCAGGCTCGGTGTCGCAATCGGGAACACCGACTCGCCAAACAGTGCAACTTCTTCGTGGCCCGGCCATGACTCGGTTGAGACGCGAACAGCGGCGTCGAACGAGCCGTTCGCCAGTTCTGATTCGCGGTCGTAGAGCCACAGGCGGAGGTCGCGATCGCCGAGCGCCTGCTGAAGCGAATCGAGTGCGGGAAGCACAAGTTGCTGAGCGAAACCGGGCGGCATAGCCAGAACAAAGGTGTCGTCGGTGTCAGTGACCTCAGACAGGGTGTGCTCGATGGCAGCAAAGCTGACGTCAAGGCTGTCGGCGAGGGCCCGCCCGGCAGCAGTGAGGGCCACGCGGTTCGACTGCCGATCGAACAGAGCAGTATCGAGTGCAGTCTCGAGCTGTTTGATCTGACGGGTCACCGCCGGCTGAGCGATGCCTAACTCGCGACCGGCCGCAGACAGAGAACCGAGTCGCGCTGCCGCTTCGAACACAGCCAGCCGTTGCAGGCGATCGACCTGACGAACGAGCTGCCTCATGCCGTCGCCCCAACCTGCAGATTCTTGCGAGTCATAACAACAGAGTATGGCACTCTGCCGAATAAACGTCTGTCACGATCGGTAGCGGACGTGGACAATGGAGCTGTGTGTGCCGCAACCAAACGAGCCATCATGTGTTCCGCCGAGCGCGGGCGGTTGCAGGTAGGTGGACATTTGATCCACCCCTTGCAGCTACTCGAACGCCTCAGCGCTCATGTCGACGCGACCAACAGACAGCGACTGTGGGAGCCGCTCGATGTGCCGGTCGACCTGGAAGTGGTTGGCGTCGAGCAGCTCGGACCTGCAGTACTGGTTGACTTCAGTAACGGCGAGCGGGTCGAGTTTGAGTTGTCATCGATCTTGCAACTCATTGGTGTGGAAGGCTCGGCCCACGCCGACGTTCCTCGTCCGGCTCCACGCCCTTGGACCTCCTGCGACACGGCGGTGCCACTGGTCGACTACCGGGAACTCTGTGACCCTTCGACCTCGGAGGAGGCGCTCATTGCAGCACTCAGCACGTTCTTCGAACTCGGCTGCTTCGTCTTGACCAACACGCCTGCAGAGGTGGGTGCACTCCGGGAGATCACTCGCCCGTTCGGAAGGATCTCTGCAACCAACTTCGGCGAGCTCTTCGACGTGCGCACCGAACCACGACCCGTCGATCTGGCATACACCCCGGTGGCGTTGTCGGCCCACACCGATCAGCCCTACCGGGCGCCGGTACCTGGCCTGCAATTCCTTCACGCGATTCTCAACGATGCCCCCGGCGGGGCTTCAACGATGGTCGATGGTTTGGCAGCTGCAGATGCTCTCGCCGAAGCTGATCCCGAAGCCCACGCAGTGCTCACGACCTTGCCGATCGAGTTTCGCTATGACATCGGGTCGGACATGAAGCGCGCTGACGGTCCGCTGATCGAACGAGCTGCCGATGGGACGTTTCGGCAGATGCGGTTCTCACCCCGGCTTGACTTCGCACCGTATGTCGACGCTGACCTCCTTGACGTGTACTACCGCGGGCGTCGCTGGCTTGCTGCGGCACTGAACGATCCCACCCGTCAACTGAACTACCGGATGCGTTCTGGCGATGTTGTCGTTGTCGACAACCATCGAGTACTGCACGGCCGGACGGCATTCGATCCGACTCGTGGCGCCCGCCACCTGCAAGGGTGTTACATCGACCACGACGGTCCGCTGACCGCTTGGACGCTCGCCTGGCGCCGGCTCAACGAACGGAAGCGACACGAATGAACGAACCGTCAACGACCGAAGAACGCGTCGTCTCATTTACGGAGATGCAGCACGGAACGGCGGCCGACTACTCGTTGCTCGACGGATTTGAACGGACCCATGCGCGCGGCCTAGCCGATCGCCTGATCGGCGTACTGGAACGGCTCGACGACTCGCTCGGCGGCTACCAGATCACTCGGCTCGAACACTCGCTGCAGGCGGCGACTCGCGCACGCCTCGACGGTGCCGATATCGACTGGGTTGTCGCTGCGCTGCTCCACGACATTGGCGATGAGCTTGCCCCTTACAACCACTCGGCGTACGCCGCGAGCGTGCTGCGGCCCTACGTGCGCGAGGAAGTCGCCTGGGTGATCGAACAACACGGTGTCTTCCAGAGCTATTACTACGCCCACCACCTCAATGGTGACCGAAACGGGCGCGAAGAATTTCGTGATCACCCGTGGTTCGACCTATGTGTCGAGTTCTGCTCTCGATGGGACCAGAACTCGTTCGATCCCGACTTTCCGATTCACCCGTTGGACTCGTTCGTCGATGACGTGCGAACCGTGTTCGCTCGCGAGGCGTGGGACGCCGAGGTGGTCGCCGCAGGTCCTATCGTGCTCGTCGCATGAACAACGACACCCTTGATCTCACATCGCTTGCCGTCGGCTTCGTCGGCCTCGGCAACGTCGGCGGCAAGCTCGCTGGCTCGCTGCTCCGCAATGGCGTCGACCTGACGGTACGCGATCTCGACGATGAGCTCGTTGCCGACTTCGTCGATCGTGGAGCACGCTCAGCAGCGACGCCCGCTGACTTGGCGGCGACCTGCGATGTGGTGATCACCTGCCTTCCCTCGCCTGCGGCATCGGCTGCGGTGTTGGAGGCCGACGATGGCCTCCTCGCAGCATGGCGGGCCGGCACGGTGTGGATGGAGATGTCGACCACCGACTCGGCCGAGATCACACGGCTCGGGGCGCTGGTTGCTGCAGCCGGCGGTGCCGCCGTTGACTGTCCGGTGTCGGGCGGCTGCCATCGCGCTGCAACAGGCAATATTTCGATCTTCGCGGGCACCGATCGGGCAACGTTCGAGCGCGTGTTACCACTGCTGACCGTTCTCGGTCGTCGGGTGTTGCACACCGGTGACCTCGGGTCAGCGTCGATCCTCAAGGTGGCCACGAACTACCTCGCCACCGCAAATCTCATCGCTGTCACCGAAGCGCTGACAACGATGGCGGCCGCAGGCATCGACCTGGCGACCACGTTCGAAGCGTTCAAGATCTCCAGCGGCAACTCATTCGTTCACGAGACAGAGAGTCAGATGATTCTGAACGGCTCTCGCGACATCAGCTTTACGATGGACCTTGTGTTGAAAGACATCGGGCTGTTCCAGAGCATCGCCGATGAGGTCGGCGTGCCGTTGGAGATGAACCCGCTGATGATCGATATTTTCCGCGACGCTGCCGAGCGCTACGGCGAGCGGGAGTGGTCGGACAACGTCATCCGCCGGCTCGAAGACGCGACCGGTTTGTCTGTTGTCGCACCCGGGTTCCCCGACGTACTGCTTGACGACGAACCAGAGGAGCGTGGCGCCGAGGTCGTGGTCAGGCGAGCCTGACCACTGATCCCAGGTGATTGGGCCCTCAGGCGTTCTCGAACGCAGGATGCTCAAACCAGCTGAAGAACGTCGTGACCTGGTCGGGAGAGGTAGGGGTAACGGTCGCCGTCCCCGCCTCGAACGCGTCGGCGATCGAGATCTTCCCCGTCACGATCTCTGCCCAGGTGTCTCGATCCATGCTGACGGTGGCATCAGCATCTGAGCCGTCGGTCAGCACCGCGACACCGCGCCGTACGAGGAGGCCAGCGCGCGCGTCGGGTAATTCGACGGCAACGTGCATCGTTTGGCCCGTACATCGCAGCGGATCGAGCATGACCCGCAGCGTGGAAAGCGCATCGCCCGGGTTGCCTTGGCGAACTGCCTCGCGATCAAATCTGTGAGCGTGGAAGCGGTCGGTGCTCATGGTGCCGTCGAGGTGGCGGGCACGCGTGAGGCACCAGTTCCTGATGTTCGCCGCCGTCGTCCGGTGCGCAACCGTGCGAAGCAAGTCGGCCAAGCGCTGCCGGTCTGCAGCGCCTGATTCGTCGTCGGCAACGCGTGCCAACCATGTGGCCATGTCGATCGCCCAGCGCAGATCGTCCGCCGCCGCCGCAACCTTGATTTGCGCTCGAACTGCATCGACGCCACCGAACCCGGCGATCATCTTCTCGGCACGATCTCGTGGCGGTACCGGAAAGAGGTTGGCCTCATCGCCGTCAAAAAAGCCGCGCAGGCCAGCGTGGATCTGACGGACGTGATGTTCGACGACACCGTAGAACTGTGTTTGGAGATACGACGCCGAGTATTCGACAGGCAGTTGCACGAACTCGGTCAGTTCGCCCGAGACAAGGCCTTTGTTGATTCCCCGCACAGTCTGATCCCACATGAACCGGACCGCATCGCTGCTGCGTTCGACCTGTTCAGCGACCTGGTCGCGGCCAGACAGCGGTGGGCCGTGTGCGCCGACAAGGTGCTCGGCGCCGAGCGAGGCGACGTGGTCAAGCCCGCGCAGTAACACTCGCGGATCTCGGTACTCCTCGCCCCGGATCGCGAACACGTTGAACAGCACCGGCCACACGATGTTGTTCACGCAGACTTGGAGGTCAGGGAACCAGATGTTGACGGAATCGTCAGCGTCGGACGGCGCCGGTGTGAACTCGACGCGCAGGCCAGCGATGGTGGCGGTCGTCAGCTCGGTGAAGGTGTTGGTCGGTTCAATGAACCCCGCGGTGAACGGTCGATGTTCGGCGTTGCGGAATGCTGTACCGAGGCCGACATTGACGAGTGCGTCCGGGCCGCTGTCTGGCAGCGTGATCCCGAACTGATAGATGAGTCCAGATCGCGCGACAGGGCCGACTTCTGAACCGTTTCGTTCGCGGTTGCCGACAACCCCGGCATGGCTCCAGATTGGCACGCTGTCGCCCGCTCCACGCACGGCAGCTGTTCCCCCGACATAGTGGAAGTGGGTATAGATGACCGCGACAACCGGGGCGTCGGTTTCCTTCGCGACAGCGTTCAGCGCGTACTGCATCTCCTCGACGCACTCGCCAGTGTCGATCGCGATCAGTCCGTCCGGGCCTTCGATGAACGTCTGATTCGACAGTCCGTTTCCGACCATGCACCAGACGTCGTCGCGCACCTTCCAGAGCTTCCGCTCGAACCGTTCGCCGTGGGCGACACTCGCACGGTGCGCGAGTCCGCCGTTCGGTGCGGGCACCGTTTCGGATCCATCAGGATGAAAGCTCGCCGGGTGCGATGTTCGAGTTGACATTCCTGAATCTTGGCAGGTTGCGGCGTTGCGGTACGGTCCGGTGGTGCCCGCAGATCTGCAGAACCCACTCAACTCCGGCTTTGGAATGCGTTCGACACCGAGCGAGGTCATTGCTGATGCCGACCTCTCAGGCAAGCTCGCTGTCGTCACCGGGGGCTACTCGGGCCTCGGTTTCGAAACCACCAAGGGCCTCGCCGAGGCTGGTGCCGACGTGATCGTTCCGGCCCGACGCCCCGACCATGCTCGCGAAGTGCTGGCCGGCCTCGGCGACACCAAGGGAACGGTGACTGTCGACGAGATGGACCTTGGCGATCTTGCAAGCGCCGCTGGTTTCGGTGAGCGGATGGCTGCAGCGGGTCGGCCCGTCGACATCTTGATCAACAACGCAGCGATCATGGCCTGCCCCGAGACGCGGGTCGGCGACGGCTGGGAAGCACAGTTCGCCACCAACCACCTCGGCCACTTCGTGATGACAAACAGCATGTGGCCGGTGCTCGTCGATGGTGGTGCCCGGGTCGTGGTGCTCTCATCGACCGGGCACAAGCTGTCCGACATCCGCTACGACGACCTACAGTTCAGCGCTGGCTACGACAAGTGGCAGGCCTACGGGCAGGCAAAGACTGCCAACGCACTGTTTGCCGTGCAACTCGACGCACTTGGCAAGGCTGCGGGCGTCCGTACGTTTGCTGTACACCCCGGCGGGATCATGACCGAGCTGCAGCGCCACCTTCCCCACGAAGAGATGATCGCCATGGGTTGGATGGACGCTGAGGGCAACCTCAACGAGCTCTTCAAGACGCCCGAGCAGGGCGCCTCGACGTCCACCTGGGCAGCGGTGTCATCGCAGCTCGATGGCCTCGGCGGGGTCTACTGCGATAACTGCGACATCGCCCCGATCGAAGACCCCGACAGCCCGTACGCGCGGTTCGTCGGCGTCAAGCCCTACGCAGTCGACGCCGACAACGCCGCGCGGCTCTGGAACCTCTCGGTCGAACTGACCGGCGTCAACGCCTTCGGCTGACCGGGGGTGAACCGTCGATCGTGGGGGCGCATCTTGGACCGATGGACAGGTAGTCCATTGCTTTGCCACAGCGGGAGCTTGCCTGAGTTGGCGTGCAGCCGACACCCTCGATCAATGTCACCTGTTTCTGAGGAAAGTCATCCGAGTGTGGCGTGAGCTTCGAGCACTTGCTGATGCGGGAGGGCCTTTCCTGCGGCGATGTCGGCGTGGTTGATCACGAAGTTCCTGTGGCCGCAGGCGTTGTTGTGGACCGGTCTCGCCGTCACACTCAGGTTTCGACAGGTTCAAACTCGGGGCCGACGCGGCCGCATCACCCAGGTCACACCAATCATGCAGTCGCAGACCTCTGCTCTACAGGGTGGAGATGCCGCCGTCGACAGGGATGACGGTGCCAGTCGTGTAGGCGCCGGCACGGCTTGACAGGAAGATCACTGCACCGGCGATGTCTTGTGCCGTGCCGATTCGTTTGCGCGGGTTCGAACTACGGACGAACTCGGAGCGCTCTTCGTCTTCGAGCATGTACGCCATCATCTTCGACGGGAACGGGCCCGGTGCAATCGAGTTCAGCAAGATGTGCTCACCAACGAGATGCGCGGCCATGTGGCGCGTCATCATGTGGATGGCGGCTTTCGACGCCGAGTACGAGTAGTTGTCGCCGTGCGGCACTCGGATTCCGTCGATGGAGCCGATCATGACCACGCGTGCGGGGTCTTCTGTCGTTCCGCTGGCCTTCAGTTGGGGGAGAAGGGCCTGGGTCAGCATGAACGGTGCCTTGACGTTGATGTCCATCACCTTGTCGAACCCGACATCGGGGAACTCACCGAGCGGGGCACCCCATGCGGCGCCAGCATTGTTGACGAGGATGTCGATCTGGTGTTCCTGCTCGGTCACAGCTTCGACGAAGGCGTTGACGCCCTCGGTAGTCGACATGTCGCCGGGGATCGAGATGCACTCGCCGTGCTCGCTCAGTTCAGCCGCTGCAGCATCGCATGCAGCGGCCTTCCGAGCCGTGATGTATACCTTCACGCCGTTGGCCACCAGGCCGGCAGCGATCATGTAACCGATGCCGCGCGACCCGCCCGTGACGATGGCGACCTTGCCGGACAGCCCGAAGAGGCTTGTCACGTCGAGTGCGGGGTGGTCGGCGTTGCGGTAGTTCGAAGAGTCGGTCATGCCCCTGGTTGTAGCAAGTCGGTGCGATCAAAGACCAACTGCACGATCGAGTCGACAGCGCCGTGCCCACTTTTGACCCGAGGGGAATGGGACAGGCCGTTCGGGGCACGGAGCCCGTTCCACCCCTACGCTGGGGGTGTGTTCGAACAACTTCCCACCCTGAGCGGGCGCCGAATTGCCGTTCGACTGACCGCTGATGCGCTGCGCCACGTTCGCGCAGGCCACCCCTGGGTGTTCGACGATTCGATCGTTTCTGCAAGTCACGAGGGCGAAACCGGCGACCTGGCCATCGTCTTCAACAACGACCGCAAATTCGTCGGCATCGGCCTGTACGACCCGGCTGGACCCATTGCCTTGCGCATGGTCCACACCGGCAAGACAGCAAGCATTGACCAGGCGTTCTGGGAATCGAAGATCAAGGCAGCTCGGGCCATCAGGCAACCACTGCTCGATGCCGAGTTCGGTGGCCAGCCGGCTTACCGCGTCGTCAACGGCGAGAACGATGGTCTCCCAGGGCTGATTGTCGACGCCTACGACACGGCCCTGGTCGTCAAGTTGTACTCGAGCGTCTGGTTCCCGCACCTCCGGACGGTCCTCGCTGCACTCGAGACCACGATGCGGCCCTCGTCGGTCGTGCTCAGGCTCGGTCGCAACGTCGCCGGCGGCGAAACCTACGGATTCGACGACGGTGATGTCATCGCTGGTGAGATTATCGAGAGCCCGGTGCTCTTCACGGAAGGCGGGCTCAGGTTCGAAGCCGACGTGCGCAGAGGCCAAAAGACGGGTCATTTCCTCGATCAGCGCCACAACCGGATCCGCCTCGGCCGGTTGGTTGCTGGCCGCGACGTGCTCGACGTGTTCGCCTCGACCGGCGGCTTCAGCGTGCATGCTGCCGCTGGCGGAGCCCGCTCGGTCCACAGCGTCGACATCTCGGCTCCAACGTTGGCAGCGGCCGAACGGAACATGGCCCTGAATGCCGATCGAGCCGAAGTGCAGGCCTGCGAGCACACGACCGAGGTCGGGGACGCCTTCGACGTCATGATTGCTCTCGCTCGCGCCGGATCGACCTACGACGTCGTCGTGATCGACCCGCCGTCGTTCGCGCAGAGGCAGTCGAGCATCGACGTCGCCGTCCGCGCCTACACGCGGCTGACGCACATCGGGCTCCGGCTCGTGCGCCCCGGCGGTGTCTTCGTCCAGGCATCGTGCTCCAGTCGGGTCACATCTGACCTCTTCTTCGCCACGCTGCTCGACGCCGCCGATGCAGCCGGTCGCGAGCTCCGGCAGATGGTGCGGACCGGCCACGACATCGATCATCCTGTCACCTACCCCGAGGGCGCCTACCTCAAGGCCGGGTTCTTCAACGCGCTGTAGTGCGTGGGTCTCACCTGCACGTAGCCTGCCGGGATGGCATCGGTTCAAGCAAACGGGATCACTATCGAATACGAACTGACCGGTGAGGGCGATCCGCTGCTCCTTGTGATGGGTCTCGGTGGCCAACTTACCGACTGGCCGGAAGGCTTCCCAGAGCAGCTCGCGGCCCAGGGATTTCAAGTCATCACGTTCGACAACCGCGACATCGGCTTATCGACTGAATTCGACTGGGAACCGCCGTCCCAGGCGAAGTCCGTGATGGGCATGCTCGCCAAGCGCCCGCCGAAGACCGGTTACCTGCTGAGCGATATGGCGAATGATGCCGCAGGCCTCCTCGATGCCCTCGGCATCGAATCAGCACACGTCGTGGGCATGTCGATGGGCGGCATGATCGCCCAAACGCTGACCATCGAGCACCCTCAGCGAGTCCGCTCGCTAACCTCGATTATGTCGAACCCCGGCGATCGGAAGTCGGGCCGGATCGCACCGAAGGTCTTGTCAAATATCGTTCGGATGAAGCCGCCGACGAAAGCGACCGCCGCCGAGCAATCGACCAAGATGTTCAAGCTGTTCAGCGGCCCGCACTACGACCCCGCCGAACACACTCTTCGCACCCAAATGAGCGTCGAGCGATCGTTCCGACCGAAGGGCACAGCCCGCCAGACAGCCGCCATCATGGCAAGCCCTGACCGGACCGCTGGCCTGCGCGGAGTTACCGTTCCGACATTGATCGTCCACGGGCTGATGGACAAGCTCGTTCTCCCCAGCGGCGGCGTTGCAACGGCTCGTGCGGTGCCAGATTCTCGGCTGCTGATGTTCCCAGACATGGGGCACGATTTCCCGGCGCCCCGGCACACGGAGATCATCGCAGCGATCAAGCGCAACACCGAGCTGGTGAGCGCATCGCAGAACGCCTGAGTCAGTCGCCGAAGAGGTGCCCGACTGGCGTGGCCCGCCGGACGTAGCCCAAGATCGGAGAGGCACGAACGGTGGCGTTCGCCCCCTGCGGGATGGCGTTTCGTTCCCCGGAACGCCACGCGTAGACGGTGCGCTGCTTTCCGTCGTCAACAGCGACGAACAACGAGTAGCGGTCACGTTCGATCCGCTTGCGAACGAATCGCGGGAGTGGTGCCACCTCGGCGGGGCGGCGAGCTCGAAGGACGATCCCGGTACGTTCGACTGTGCTGAACACGTCGGCTGCTCCGAAGATGGCCACGATGAGGCCGATAACGATCGGAATGACGGTGAGCACCGTGAGGCCGGTCGCCACATCAGCAACCAGCCAGCCTTGCTCAGGGAACCTCTCGTAGAGTGAATCGAGAGCATCACCACGAGCCGTGTCGCTAAAAAACCGGCGGAGGTTGAGGCCGACGAACGCCGTGATGACGCCACCAACGAGTGCGACCACAGGGTGGAGGCCGTAGCCGAGCCGAATCGGATACTTGACGCGCACAAGACGTGGCTCGGCACCAACACTGCTCCATGCGCGGTGGTGGTCTTCGCGCGCGAGCGGGAACTCGACGGCTGCACCATCGGCCAGGCAGGTAGCGGATGCATAGGCCAGGCGACGGTCGCCGACTTCGAGCGAGCTTGCAGCCATCTGTCCGAAGTCGCCCGCAATGAGTCGCTGCCGAACAGATAACCACTGTTGCGTTGCAACAAGGCCGGCTTCAGTGTGCGTCAGCGGACGGTCGATGGTGTGCCGAACGATCCGGTAGCAGAGGGCGACGATCCCGACCAGGATCACAGCTGCCCACACCCGTCGTTCGACCGAGTCAACGACAGCGATCTCGGCATCGCCGTTGCGCGCACCCCACCACACGAATGCGCTGAGCATGACGATGGCACCCGGGGTAGCCAGCAGCCAGATGGGCCAGCGTCGAGTGACGAGGCCGGCGCGTTGTGCGTCGTCGGTGACCAAGGATCGGAAACGACGCCACCAGGAACCCTTGATGTCGACCGCCAGGAACCGTGCGGGGATCGCTCGATCGGTGGTGAATCGTGCCATCACATGTTGGAGCACCAGGCGTTCGTGCGGGAGCAATGCATCACCCTCGTACGCCGTTGCAGCGGGACGTACGCGGCCAAGATCGTCGTCATCGTCGAGCGGCGGAAGGAGACGGAGCCAGCCGCGCGCTGCGAGGTCGATGACCGTGGCTCGGAAGCCCGACGCAGTCAGGACGGCGTCATTCGTCAGCATGTTGACAACGGCGGGGGACTCGTGGCGCAGTGCGCCGGATGTTTCAACAGGTTTCGGGCGCTTCGGGGCGAGGTGAAGCTCGGCATACCAGAGTGCTCCAGCGTCGACCGCAAGCAGTAGAGCGCTGATGACGAGTCCCGATGTAGTGGGTGCGGCAGCGAACTCGTCCCAGCCCAGGCCCATCATGCCGATCAACATGGCGACATTGTGGCATCCGCTGACGCTGTGTTGACTCTCAGGTCGAGCACTCGTCGCAATTCATCAGCGTCCAGTTGGTGCAGATCGACCGAGTTCTGTGGTGTCGCCCCGGAACCAGACCGTACGTTGCTGGAATGGGATTTCGATTCCAGCGTTGTCATAGCTGGCCTTCAGGGCCTCGCGGAGTTCGCGCTGTAGCGCCCATTGTGAGCCGGGCGAAGTCTTGACGATCATGCGGAGTGTGATGCCGTCGGCGCCGAGGGTCTCTACACCGAGGACGATGGGGTCCTCGAGGACATCCGGTGACCATTTCTCGGAGGCGCAGACCTCGAGAGCAGTTGAGAGCATGAGATTCTTCGCCGCGTCGAGGTCGCTGTCGTAGGCGACATCGACGTCGACGAGCGCAACCGACCAGAGTTGCGACTTGTTACCCACGCGCTGCACCTCACCGTTCGGCACGTGCCAGACCGTTCCGTCGAGGCTGCGCAACACGGTCGTCCTCAGCGTCACCTGTTCAACCTCACCGATGACCCCGCCGAGGTCGACGATGTCGCCAATGCCATACTGATCTTCGACCAGCATGAACAACCCGGAAATGCAGTCTTTCACCAAGCTCTGCGCGCCGAAGCCGAGCGCCACGCCGGCGATTCCGGCGCCGGCGATGAACGGTCCCAGATCGAAGCCGAACTCGCCGATGACCAAGATGAAAGCAACGACCCAGATCATCACCGTGATCGTGCTTCCCACCACATCTGATATCGACGTTGCCCGAGCATCACGCCGCGGAACTGGCTTGGTACCAATGAACGACGATGGATCATCGATGCCGATTTTGGCCAGCCGTCGCGCTGTCGCGTCGCGATCGGGTGCCACGATGCGCTTGACGAGGTGGCGAACGTAGCGCTGGGCAACCCGTGTGGCGATCCACGCGACGAGGACGATGGCGAGAACCGAGAGCGGCCGTCCGATGAGCCAGTCGGCGACCTGAGTCAACGTTTCGTTCCCGTCCGTGGCTTCGAACACCCGCTTGCAGATGAACGTCGGCTCGGAGCCGCAGGCTCCGGTCAGCGTCGAGGCGCTGTCGTCGGCGAGTTTCGGGGAAACGGTGAGGTGCAACACAGCCCCGAACGTACTCAGCGATGGCACCGGGAAACGTGGATGCTCGGCTGGCTGGGACCGTCAACGTGACGAACGTCGAGCGCTCGGACTTCTTTGCGCGAATGGCTGTCTGCGACAATCAAAACATGACTGTCACTGACACCGCCCCGAGTTCGATCTCGACCGATCCCGAGACGCAACTGGTCAACGACGCGCTCGACGCGCTGCTCGCGGCTCACGATCCGAAGCAGATGGACGACGTAGCGTTCCGCGGAGCACGCTTCGATGCTGGCCTTGCCTGGGTCCATTTCGCCAAGGGCGACGGCGGAATGGGCCTCCGCCCGGAGCTGAACCGTGTCGTCGACCGGCGCGTCAAGGCAGCGGGTGCGAAGCCGACCGATCCGAGCAGCTTCTTCATGGCGCTCGCCGGCCCCACGATTGCCACGCACGGCGATGACTCAGTGAAGGAACGCTTCTTGCGTCCGATGTTCACCGGCGAAGAGCGATGGTGTCAGCTATTCTCTGAGCCCGGTGCCGGTTCCGATTTCGCTGGGCTCGGCTGTCGAGCTGAGCGCGACGGCGACGAGTGGATCGTCAACGGGCAAAAGGTGTGGAACACGCTTGCCCACATCGCCGACTTCGGGATGCTCGTCACCCGAACCGATCCCGAAGCCCCGAAGCACAAGGGGATGACGTATTTCGCCCTCGACATGCGTGCCGAAGGTGTCGAAGTCCGACCGCTCCGCCAGATCACTGGTGAGGCCGAGTTCAACGAGGTCTACTTAACCGACGTGCGTGTGCCGGACGCGTGTCGCGTGGGTGCTGTCGGTGAAGGTTGGCGGGCCAGTTTGACCACGCTCATGAACGAGCGCAGCGCGATCGGTGGTGGCGGCGGCGGTGCGCCCAGGCGCGGTGGTGCAGCCAACGACGCCGTACAGGTCTGGGAGGCCATGGACGAGTCGCGCAAGGACGCAGCCACCAAGGATCGCCTCATGCACTTCTGGGTCCAGGCAGAGGTCGGGCGCCTCACCAATATGCGTGCGAGCCAAAACGCTCGTTCGGGCAACCCCGGTCCGGAAATGTCGATTGCGAAACTCGCATACTCCGAACTGAATAAGGCGCTGTACGAGTTCTGCATGAACCTGCTTGGCGCCGACGCGCTCATTGGGTACGACTACTCGTTCCGTCGTCCGGAGGATCTCGACGTGAGTGGCACCGCGCACGGCCTGCGCTACGCCTTTCTTCGCGTTCGGGCGAACTCGATCGAGGGCGGCACTTCGGAGATCATGCGAAACATCTTGGGAGAACAGGTTCTGGGCCTGCCGGGTGAACCCCGCGTCGACAAGTCCGGTCCGTGGAATGAGGTCCCCCGCAACTGAGTTCTCGAATCGATCAAGAGACGTGAAGAACCGCCGATGTATTCCTCGGCGTTAACGCGTCTGACACTCCCACTAAAGTTCACACCTATGTCAGCCTCAGCCTCAGCAATCCGCCTCGGTGTCGTTGGTACCGGCTACGTCGGATTAACGACAGGGGCGTGCTTTGCCCACATCGGGCACCATGTCGTGTGTGGTGACATCGACCAACGCAAGGTCGACCTCCTGAATGACGGACAGATCCCCATCGTCGAAGACGGCCTCGAGCAGATCGTTCGCGATGCCCGGTCAGCAGGGCGGCTTGAGTTCGTCCTGGGTGCAGCTGCCGCAGCAGCGGACGCCGACATCGTGTTTCTGTGCGTCCCGACGCCGCAGAGCGAAGATGGCAGCGCCGACCTGTCGTACATCGAAAAAGCTGCTGCTCAAATCGCGCCGATCTTGAAGCCTGGCGCTGTCGTCGTCAACAAGTCGACTGTCCCCGTGGGCTCGACCCTCGCGGTCGAAGCGGTGCTCCAGCGTGACGACGTCTTCGTTGTGTCGAACCCAGAGTTCCTGCGTGAAGGCACCGCCGTCGGCGATTTCTTGCAACCCGACCGTGTCGTCATTGGATCAGCGAACCGCGCCGCAGCCGAGAAAGTCGCAGGGCTCTACGACAGCATCGACACCCTGATCATCATCACCGATCCGGCATCTGCCGAAACGATCAAGTATGCCGCCAATGGTTTCCTGGCAATGAAAGTCTCCTTCGTCAACGCCATCGCGGCCATGTGCGAAGCCGTCGGTGCCGACGTCACCGCTGTCGTTGAGGGGATTGGTTCGGACAAGCGCATCGGCCGTCAGTTCCTCAATCCTGGTCCCGGCTGGGGTGGTTCCTGCTTCCCGAAGGACTCACGTGCGTTGGTCAAGATCGCCGAAGACCACGGCTACAACTTCTCGATGATGAAGGGCGTAGTCGAAGTCAACGACGAACAGCGTGCCCGCATGATCGACAAGGTCGCAAGGGCCGTCGGTCGCCACCATTCGAACCTGACCGGAGTGACGGTCGGGGCGATGGGACTGACGTTCAAGGCCGGAACTGACGACCTCCGCGAATCGCCAGCAATGGCAATCATCGCCGAACTTCGCCGCGCCGGTGCGGTAGTACGGGCATTCGACCCGACCACGTGCGGCGAGCTGTCTCCTCACCAGGAGCTTGCACTGGCCGGCATTGAACTGACATCAGCACTGATCGACGTCACTGACGGGGCCGACGTGATCTGCGTGTTCACCGAGTGGCCAGAATTCGCGGAGGTCGATCTCGAGCAGGTCGCACAGCGAGCAGGGGCCGGGACCACAATGGTCGACATGCGCAACCTGTTTGACCCTGCTGACGTCAAGAATACTGGCCTCGGCTACGACGGCGTCGGCCGTCGCTGATGCGCGTCGTTGTCGCCGGTGGCGCCGGATTCCTGGGTTCGCATCTCATCGACGCACTACTCGCCCGTGGCGATGAGGTCGTCTGTCTCGACAACTACGTGACGAGCCAACCCGCCAACGTGGCGCACCTCGTCGACAATCCCGCGTTCACCCTCGTGGAGGGTGACATCATCGCGTCGTGCGATGTCGACGGACCTGTCGACGCCGTGATGAACTTCGCGAGCCCTGCCTCGCCAAAAGACTATTACGCACTGCCGATCGAGACCCTCGATGTTGGCAGCATCGGGACGCGCAACCTTCTCGAACTCGCACATCGCAACGACGCCAAGTTTTTCATGGCGTCGACGAGCGAGGTCTACGGCGACCCGTTGGTCCACCCGCAGCCGGAGACCTACTGGGGCCACGTCAACTCGATCGGGGAGCGATCGATGTACGACGAAGCGAAGCGGTTCTCCGAGGCGCTGACCATGGCGTATCACCGTTCGAAAGGCGTCGACGTCAAGATCGTCCGCATCTTCAACACCTACGGTCCGCGTATGCAGCCTGATGACGGGCGCGTTGTGTCGAACTTCATCGTGCAGGCGCTACGCGGCCAGGCGTTGACCATCTACGGCGACGGTAAGCAGACACGGAGCTTCTGCTACGTCGCTGATGAAATTCGCGGCTTTCTCGCACTGCTCGACAGTGATCAAACCGGCCCGATCAACATTGGCAACCCCAACGAGTTCTCCATGCTCGAATTGGCCGAGATGATCGTGGAACTGACGGATTCGCCCGGCGGACTCGTCTATGAGCCGTTGCCCAGCGACGACCCGAAGCAGCGTCAACCCGACATCACGTTGGCCAAGCAGTACCTCGGCTGGGAGCCCACGATTCAGCTCCGTGAGGGCCTCGAGAAGACGATCCCGTACTTCGTCGAACTTCTCGCGCTGGGTTGAGCCCGTAACGTCGCCGGCTCGAGGCGATTCTCAACCGGTCGACGCCGGGCGCATGTTGCCCCGATGGGCGTCGACGGTCATCAGATCTCCCTCGACGATCTGATCGATGACCTGCTGGCGTAGGCTCTGCCATCGTGTGGGGCCAGAGAGTGATGAAGAGTCTTCGTCCCGCCACCTTCGACATCGCCTCCGGTGAGTTCCGCGACCTTGTTCGCCGTTCCCGAGAAGTCGTGTTGCTCGCCGCGATCACCGGAGCGATCACCGGGCTGGGTGTTCGGTTTTTCGAGTTCTTCGTCACCGAGGTCGCCTTCGATCGTGTGCTGTACGGCCCGCTGTGGTTCGCCGCGATCGCACCGGGCCTCGGCCTCGTGGCATCGGCGGTCATTTTGAGGACGGTCGGCAAGGGCGCAACGCCTGCCACGTCTGACGAATATCTCCGTGCATTCCACGACCCCGAGTATCCGCTTCGCCCGAGAGCGTTTATTGGCCGTATTGCCGCGGCATTCACGACACTCGGAATGGGTGGCGCATTGGGACTGGAAGGCCCATCGATGTACGGCGGCTCCGCCATGGGCGCATTCATCCAGCGACGCGTTCCGGCAGCTTTTCGCGGCGCCGACTATCGGACCCTGTTGGTTGCCGGTGCTGCGGCCGGTGTGGCAGCGATCTTCAAGGCGCCGGCAACCGGAGCGATCTTCGCCCTCGAAGTTCCGTTCCGTGACCAGATGGCGCGCCGTATGCTGCTGCCCGCCCTCGTGGCATCAGCGTCCGGATACCTCGTGTTCGTGGCGTTGAGTAGCACGAGCCCGATCTTCTCATTCGACGCTGACCGTGCTGTTGCGTTCCAATACAAAGACCTCGCTGGTGCTGTGCTCATCGGGATCGGCTGCGCACTGGGTGCCCGAGCGTTCTCCCGGCTGGTTCGGCTGGCCAAAGCGTTTACGCTGCGGCCGATCGTCACCCGTCTCCTGGTGACCAGCACCACGTTGATCGTACTGTTCGTCGTCACTCGGGTGCTCACCGGCGAGAGCCTCACGCTCGGCTCTGGCTACGAAGTCTTCGGCTGGCTGGCTGAATCGCACTCCATCTGGCTGCTCGTCGCCATCTTCTTCATTCGATGTATGGCGACTGCTACAACGTTGGCCGGTGGCGGTGTCGGTGGTGTGTTCGTCCCGCTCGTCGTCGGTGGTGCCATCGTCGGTCGTGGCGTTGGCGACATCGTCAACCCGCTTGATCCGACGCTCTACGTGCTGCTCGGTGTGGCAGCTTTCCTCGGCGCTGGATATCGAGTTCCGCTTGCAGCCGTGATGTTCGTTGCCGAAACGACAGGGCAGCCGGGTTTCATCGTGCCGTCCCTGTTCGCTGCGGTCGCAGCCGAACTCGTGATGGGCGATAAATCGATCACCTCGTTCCAGCGCAGTCCCTCGATCTGACTCGACGACCGCCGGACCGGCTGCTTCGATCGGGGTCGGTGGTCTCGGTTAGACACTCTGCATGAGTGTTGAAGTGTCGACGGAGTTGCAAGGAACATTGGTGGCGTTGCTCGTCGGAGCAGGTGATCCGGTGCGAGCCGGGGGAGTGGTAGCGCTCGTCGAGTCGATGAAGATGCACCACGAGGTTCTGGCTCCGGTCGACGGTGTCGTCGATGCTGTGGTCGCGGTTGAAGGGTCGATGTTGTCGCCCGGCGATGTGGTGGTGACGCTGGGCCCCCCGATTGCTGCCGCTGCGGGTGATGCACTGCCGCCTGTCGACGTCTCCTCTGCGTCGTCGCTACCGAAGGGGCTCGACCGGCCAGATCTGGCCGAAGTGATTGACCGGCACGAGAGCGGACTCGACGCAGCTCGGCCCGACGCAGTTGAGAAGCGTCGCCGACGCAACCGGAGAACAGCACGTGAGAACGTCGCTGACCTCGTCGACGAGGGCTCGTTTATCGAGTACGGCCCGCTGGTGATTGCTGCACAGCGGCGGCGGCGCGACGTCGCCGACCTGATCGCCAAGACACCCGCTGACGGGCTGGTTGGTGGGATCGGCGACATCAACGGACATCTCTTCGCTGATGCACGGACGCGCAAGGCGATCGCTGTGTCGTACGACTACACCGTTCTGGCTGGCACGCAGGGCACTCAGAACCACCGCAAGAAGGACCGGCTGTTCGAACTTGCTGAGCAACTGCGCATTCCGCTGGTCTTCTTCACCGAAGGTGGCGGCGGTCGGCCGGGCGACACCGATGGGATCGGAGTGAGCGGCCTCGACTGCCTCGCGTTTCTGTGGTTCGCACAACTCTCGGGCACCGTGCCGCTCATCGGCGTCAACGCCGGGTACTGCTTCGCTGGCAATGCTGCCATTCTTGGTTGCTGCGACATCGTCATCGCTACCGAAGACTCGAACATCGGCATGGGGGGCCCGGCGATGATCGAAGGTGGCGGGCTCGGCGTGTTCGAGCCGACCGAAATCGGCCCGATCGAAGTGCAGCGCGCCAACGGTGTCGTCGACATTGTGGCGGTCGACGAAGCGGAAGCCACGATGTTCGCGAAGCGTTGCGTCGGTTACTTTCAGGGCACGACCGCTGAGTGGGAAGCACCTGATCAGACGGCGCTGCGCGACGTGGTGCCGCTCGATCGGCTGCGCGCCTACGACATCCGCACGGTGATCAACGGGCTCTTCGACATCGGCTCGATGACTGAACTTCGGCGCGACTTTGGGTTGGGCATGGTGACGGCCTTCGCCCGGCTCGAAGGCCGACCTGTGGGCGTCGTGGCGAACAATCCCCACCATCTGGCGGGTGCGATCGATTCTGACGGGGCCGATAAGGCAGCGCGGTTCATGCAGCTCTGCGATGCGCACGGCCTTCCAATCATCACCCTGTGCGACACGCCCGGGATGATGGTTGGTCCCGATATCGAGGCCAGCGCACTGGTGCGGCACTGTTCACGATTGTTCGTCACTGGTGCCAACGTCTCGGTCCCGATGATCACGATCGTCACGCGTAAGGCGTACGGGCTCGGGGCGCAGGCAATGATGGGCGGTTCAACTAAGGCGCCGCTCGCCTGCCTGTCGTGGCCGACCGGCGAGTTCGGCGGCATGGGCCTCGAAGGTGCCGTCCGGCTCGGCTACAGCAAGGAACTGGCGGCGGTTGCATCTGATGCCGAGCGCGACGCGTTGTTCATCGAGATGGTCGACCGGATGTATGAGCATGGCAAGGCGCTGAGCGTGGCGACGCACTTCGAGATCGACGATGTCATCGACCCAGCCGATTCGCGCCGCTGGCTCTCAACGTTGCTTGCTGCAGCACCGCCAGCGCGCGGGGATCGCCCCAACATCGATACGTGGTAAGTGGTCGCCCAGCGGACGACGGCGTGTCGACCCCTGCGCCGTGCACCGCTGCTCGGCCGAGGGCCTGCCAACCTTGGATACGAGTGAAAAGCGAGCAGTCAACTGTGGGGCTGCTGCGGTGGACTGTCAGCTCATCGAGCAGCAATGGCTGACCCGGCGTGGTAGCCGTTCGTCCATGCATTCTGGAAGTTGAAGCCGCCCGTGACGCCGTCGACGTCGATGACTTCTCCGGCGAAGTAGAGGCCCTGTTCGAGTTTGCTCTCCATCGTTTGGAAGTTGATCTCGTTGAGAGATATGCCGCCGCACGTGACGAATTCATCCTTGTTCGTACTTTTGCCGCTGACCGTGAATGTCGAGGATGTGAGCTGGTTGAGTAGTTGGGTTGCTTGTGTCTTGCTGAGCTGCGACCACGTCGTAGTGACCGGGACGTCTGCGGCTGCGAGTAAACGCAGCCAGAGTCGCTTCGGGATAGCAGTAAATGGACTTCGGCTGGAAAGTTGGCGCTTTGCTTCGCTGAGCCGCTTCTCGGCGACAACTGTCGCGGGGTCGGCGTCTGGTAGCCAGTTCACGGAGAGAGTAAACCGATAACCGCGCTCAGCCAGTTCGCGAGCACCCCATGCAGAGATTTTCAGAATTCCTGGCCCGCTCAGGCCCCAATGGGTGATGAGGACGGGTCCCCGGCTTCTGAGTTTGCTCTGCTGGATGCGGACTTCAGCAGGACTCACCGAGAGGCCGAGCAGCCCGTCAATGCGGGGATCCTTGATCTTGAAGGTGAAGAGTGAAGGTGTTGGTGGCTGAAGTTCGTGACCAAGACTCGCAGCGAGTTTGGCTCCTGCGGCGTACCGAGTTCCGCCCGTAGCGATGAGAACATTTGCTGTCGTGTAAGAATTTCCGGTATCCGTCACGAGTTCGAAGTTGTCCCCGTTCTTGACAACGGAGATCACTCCTTCTCCGGTGTGGATACTGACCCTGGCGGCGTCAGCGGCACCGAGCAGGGTGTCAACGATCGTTTGCGAGCTGTCGGTATCTGGGAACATCCGGCCATCGGCCTCGGTTTTCAGGGTGACACCGCGTTTGGCGAACCAATCAACGGTGTCAGCGGCACCGAATCGATTGAACGAGCCAATCAACGATTTCTCGCCGCGGGGATAATTCCGACTCAACTCACGCGGCTCGAAACATTGGTGCGTGACGTTGCAGCGACCGCCGCCCGAGATTTTTACTTTCTGCAGCAGCTGCGACGTCTTCTCGAGAATCAGTACTGATTTCCCGGAGTTCTCTGCGCAGGTGATCGCAGAGAAGAATCCTGCTGCACCTCCGCCGATAACGATGAGGTCAAACAACATGCTCAATCACTGTAGAGACGATGTGGGCCGTGCCGTCCGGAAGATCACATTCTCCATCGCCTGCCAGCCCGTCCCGTCCGTTGCATTTCGCCCAGCCCGGCCGCTGTTGGCAAGTCCTACATGACACCGGCGGCGATGGCCTCGATATCGAGAGCGAGTTGCAGCGTGACTTCAGCATCGGGAAAACGGTGCGCACACGATCCCGCCGTGGCGTTAACCCAGGTCGGGCCAGGAGCGTTTGGCCCTGCGGCGTTTGCCGGCGGCGCCCAATTTGCGACGGTCGGCAAGATCCCAATCACGGCGCCAACTGGTGTGCTCGGGGCCCATGAGCGACGGGCTTTCGCCGAGCGCCGCCCGGCTTCGGGCTGACCAGTAGTCGGTGAGGGCTTCGTCGCCGAGCACCGTTGCTTCGGCTTCGATGCGGGCGTTGAAACGGCGAGTAGATTCACCTGCTTCGGGCCACATTGGGGCGCCGAAGACGACCTTGGTGCGGCCCGGCTTCGGACGTTTCATGCCCTTGCCGAAGATCGAGCCGGTGCCATCGATGAACACGGGTATCACTGGTGCACCGGTCTTTGCCGCCAGGTAGGCAGCGCCGCCCTTGAATTCTTGGCCCCAGCCGTCGGGGGAGCGCCCGCCTTCCGGGTAGATGAGGAGGCTGTTGCCCTTCGTCATGAGTGTCACAAGCATGTCGCTCGACTTGCGACCCGTGACCTCACGATCGATCGGCACAGCGTTGAGCGCGAGTGCCGAGACTGCCGACTTCCACTTTTTGTCGAAGAAGTAGTCGGCTGCGGCAGCGACCACGAGGTCACGTCGCCAAGTGAATGGAATCGACCGAATCATCAACCCGGTGTCTAAGTGGCTGTGGTGCGTCGGGGCGAAGATCACAGGCGGCGGATTTTCGAGCCGCTGCAGCGATGCGAGCCGGTCGACGCCGGTGACCTCAGGGTTGGTCAGGATGCGTGCAGCGAGGCGAATCGGCCCCCTAGTGATCACGCCGCGAATGCTGGAAGCCAGCGGACGACGGGCCCAGTCGGTGTCGTAGTGCGCACCCAGACCGGACGCCTCGGCAGGTACCTCCACCCCGCGCGGCACCGTGGGCGCCCGGAACGGAAACCCGAAGTTACGCAAGGGCGTCGTCGCTTGGCGAACGGCGCTTTCCGCCTTGCCGGCGAGCTTCTGCGCCCGCTTCATGTAGGGATTCGCCATGTCGAAGACCGTCGCGCCTTACTTGACGTCGGCGACGAGGACAGACGGAACGTGGAGGTGGGTTATCGTCGGAGCACGACCAACGACGTCGCTGGCGATCTCGAAGGCATCGTTCATCGTCGAGGCCGGCGTAAAGCCGAGACGACGAACCGTCGGGGCGTCGCCGCCGACAATGATGACCTTGCCGGCGTGCTGCTGACCGTGTGCACCCCAGTACCAGGCATAGAACGGGTGGACGCCGTGGTAGGCGTTGCCGGTGCGATACAGATGGCGATACCACTCGTCTTCGGCGTACTTCTTCTCCCACTTTTCGCTCATCACGGCCGGGTCGGTCGTGTCGGTAAGCACTTCTTCGAAGAAGTCGATGTAACTCGGGTGATGGACGGGGTTGAAGTCGCGATACGTCGGGTGCGTCATGATGATGACGCCGCCCTCACGTACGAGCGGCTTGCCCCGGTACATGTTGAACAGGTAGCCGAGGCCCATGCACATCACGAGGATCGGGTTCATGACGCCCTCGGGGTTGTACGGGCAGATGTACGGGATACCCATCGTCAAAATGTCGGTCTGACCCTCGACTTCGACGAGGTGCTGGGCATACACGTGCTTCAGCGTCTCTTCGTGCACGGTCGGAGTGAACCCGGCCTGGACCGAGGTCATCTCGTATGGCGACTCAATCGAGTGCATGATTTTGCGACGCGCCTTCACCGGCATTGCACTCAACGACTTTTGGGTGGCGAGGTAGGTGGCGCGGTCCTTGGCGTTCCATTCCCACTCGCGTTTGGCGAGGAAGTCGAACGGTTTCGGGAACGTGTTTGTGTTGAGTGTGGTCTCGACGGTAAAGATCTGCGGACCACTTTCGCGCAGGACCTCGCCCATCCGCCACAGGCTCTGGTGCAGGGCGCTGTGGTGGCGGTCCATCAGGCTGCGGGTGTTCTGCAGCGTCTTCGGGTTGTGGTGGAAGCTGAGGCAGCGGTACGAGGCGACGCCGGTGGTGATTGACTTCCAACCGCCGTCCATGGCGACTTGGTTGACGTTGGCGTAGACGACGAGGTCCGACTCGGCGACGCGTTTGTTGATCTCGAGGACTTCGCCCTCTTCAGTCTCACCAATCACGGTGAGGTTGTCGTAGTCCTCAGCGTCGTGCTGATAGAGCGTGCCACGCGGGTGGAACGCATCGAAGATGCGATCGCCGAGCACGTGCTTAAGTTCGTAATCGTGCATCCGACGGTGTAGGCCAAGTGCCGCGATCAGGTGGACGTCGTCGACCCCGGCCTCGGCGGCCATTTCAAGCACGGCCTCGATAATCCGCTGGCGGGTGTCAGGTCGGCGCATCTTCGGGAGCGACAGCGAGGCGTCGTCGAAGCAGATGGTGAGCTTCATGCCGGGCTTGAGCAGCGTCGGCAACGGATCGGCGTCCATCGGGTGGAGCAGCGCGTTGCGGATTGCACCTTCCGGATCTTCGATGCCCGGCAGTGGCTCGGGCGGATAGATCACTCGGCTGCGACCGGCGGGCAGGCGTTCGAGGCTGAAGTTCTCGCCGCGCCAAAAGAGCATGGGTGGTGTCGAGCGATCGACGTCGAGAACAAATCCGGGGCGTGGCATCAGCTATCTCCAGTGCGCAGGTCAAATGCGATTTTTACCGCGCCGCGTCGGCCGGCGGTTGCCGCATGGGCGATGGCGTCGACGTGATCGGCGAGTGGGTAGGTGGCCGAGAGTAAGCGCTCGGCCTGGAAGTGGTTGGCGGTGTCGACGGCGAGATCAAAGGTCTTCGCGACGCGGCCGTCGGCGAGGGTCTCAGTGCCGTAGGTGTAGGCACCCTTCAACTCGGTCTCACGGTGCCACAGCCCGGTGAGGTCGAGCGTGATGTCGGCCGGCATGCCAAGCAGCACGACTCGACCACGAGGCTTGGTCATTGCGAGCGCATCGACGACCGACGAGTTCGACCCGACGGCGTCGATCGTGACGTGCGCGCCAGAGGTGAGTTGGCCGCCGACGACCATGCCGCCGACTTGGCGACGGACGGCGCTCTGCAGCTGGCTGTCGGGAACAACAACGTCGGCTCCGAGCGCCTTGGCGAAGGCCTGCTGGTGCGGGTAGCGAGCCCCGACGACGATCCGGGCCTCGGGGACGTAGCGCTTGAGGCCTGCAATCGCGGCCAGGCCCATGGTGCCAGCGCCGAGGACAGCGACAACGGGATTTTCAATGCCGGCCAAGCTCGGCCGGCTGAGGAGAGCAGCGTGAATACCGCCAGCGAGCGGTTCAACAAGAACAGCTCGTTCGTCAGGCATCGAGTCGTCGATGTGATGGAGCTGCGACTCATGTGCCCAGAACCAGGGGGCCCAGCCGCCACCGGTTGAACAGCAGAAGCCGGTTTGGATACCTACTTCAAGTGCTCCACCGTTGGAACTCTTGGCGAGATGGGCGTAGTCGTCGCCGTCTGCTGGCGAGGCACCCTCGAAGGGGAGTGGCAGCCCGCGGGCTGCATGGCCAAGGACTGGTTCGAGAATCACGCGTTGGCCAGACTCGAGTTCGCCGACGACTTCGTGGCCGGGGACGAACGGGAAGCTGACCCAGTCCTCGAAGTAGGTCGATGCGTGCCCCTCGACGAGCGAGATGTCTGAGCCGCAGATGCCCGCGAGGCGGGTTTTCACTTGATGCCAGCCCATGGCGTTTACGCCGCCAGGGCAGGATGGGTCGTCGATCGTGCGAAGGTCAAGCGGGCCCATTTTGGCCGCCATCGTGGGTGACACAGCCGACGCAATCCGGGCGATGCCGAGCTTGGCGACGTTGCGGCGGACCTGCAGTGCCCTCATGAAACGAATGCCTTTCGTTCACGCTCGCTCATCAACTTGCCAATTGGCAGAATTGGCTGTGAAGAGCCAGATGCCTTACTCCAGTTCTCAACGAGCCAGCCGCGCTTGCGAGCAATCGTGGCAAGCCGAGTTTCCGGGTTGACCGCAACGGGGAAACCAACGGCTTCAAACAGCGGAAGGTCGGACGACGAGTCGGCGTAGGCCACGCACTCGCTGATGTCGAGGCCTTCGCGAACACAGTAGTCGGTGAGCAACTGTGCTCGGGCCTCGCCGGTTGGCGGCACGAGCGGCATTTCGCCGGTGTAGGTGCCGTTGGGCTTGACGGTCATCTCGGCAGCAAAGATCTCGTCGAACAGTGGCCGCAGACCCTCGACGTTGAAGCTCAGTGCACCGGTGATCAAGATCGTCCGGTGGCCCGCAGCGCGATGCTCGCGTACACGGCGGAGGCCTTCGGGGAAGCTCTTGGCCATGATGAGCTGCGTCATCATTTCTCGGGCGTCGGCTTCGACCTGAGCGACCGGCGCGTTCTCGTAGCGACGGTAGAAATGGCGCAGGAAGTCGGTGCGGTCTTGACGATCGATTTTGAGGAGGCCGGGGGCTTGGAGCAACGTGCGGAACACGTAGCGGAGGCGCTCGGGCGTATCGAGGCGGCGGGTGGCCAGCCACGAGTAGCTCTCGACGACGTTTGATGCAATCAGTGTGTTCTCAAGGTCGAAGGCAGCGACATGGCGCTTCGGGTCGAGGACCTGCTCGCGCATCCGGCCCATGCGGTCGGTCGTCTTTGACTTGCCCGGCGTGGACTTGACGCGGGCGTGCTGGACAATCGACGGCAAATGGATGTTGTTGACGTAGTGATCCCAATCGATGACTCGCGGATCGAAGTTGAAGTCGCGCTGGTCGTCAGCATCAAGTGTGTCCCACAGGCCGAGCAGGTTGTCGATCTGATAGATCGCCTCGCACTCGGTGTAGAGGCCGTACAGCTCGACGTATTCGAGCGCCCGCTCGATGTCTTGCCGCTTTGATTCGAGTTCGGCGGCGAAGTCGGCTTGCTTGCCACGGAGGGGGAGTGTCTGAAGTGCCTTCTCGGCGGTGGTCAGCACCTTCTGGGCTCGGGTGAGCTGCTTCTGCACTCGGCCGCGGCCAGGGAACTTCCACTCCGGCACAATGATCGGCTGGCCGTCTTTGTCATACAGCGGATTGTCGGTGAAGAACTTGGTGGTCCAGTCGACCATGGCGCGGTAGCGCAGCGGGTTGACCCCACCTGATGCGACCTGGCTGATTCTGGGGGCCTTGTCGGGCCCTGCGCCAGCGACGCCGATGATCGCGGCAACGACGATGTCGACGGGGATGACATCGACCGTGCCCTCGGGGACGCCGGGGAACTCCTTGAGCAGGCCGCCAGCGAAGGAGATGATGACCGGTTCGGCCATGCGGAAGCCGCGGATCCAGCCGGGATTGGGTTCTGCCCATGCCGACTCGATGATCGACGGTCGGACGATCGAGACGGGCACATTGCCCTTCACTTCGGTGAGCGCCTGCTCGCCGAGTGCTTTCGTGTAGGCGTACGCATCGGGCCAGCCGAGGCTTGCGGCCCGCGACCGGCCGGCGTCGACCAGTTCGGCACGGACCCAGCGCTCTCGGAGCTGCTCGGTTTTTGCAGCGAGTGCGGGTGCGCCGGCGGCACCGAGTTCGGTGCGGGCATCCTTGCGGAATCGTTCGAGGTTCTCACGTGTCCGGCTGATTGCTTCGGTGTCGCCCTTGAGGCGGCGGGCCGATGCGACTTCGCTGCGCCAGTCGAGGCCGATGTCCCATGGGCCTTCACTGACGAGTTCTTCTGGCGCTCGGCCACGGCGGTTGCCGGCGACGTAGCAGGTGGAGACCGCGACGATGTGGGGGGTGATGCCGATCTCGTTGCAGAGCTCGGCGATGCGTACAGGGCCGAGCAGGTTGATTTCGACGGCCGAGTTGAGTGGCGAGTCGAACGAGACGGCGGCGGCCGAGTGGATGATGGTGTTGCAGCTGGCGAACGTCGCCCGATCGGTGTCGTTGAGGTCGAGGCCGTCACGGCTGACGTCACCGGCGATCGTGGTGATTCGACGATCGGTCATCTCGGCGAAGGTTTCGCTCGAATCAGGGGCACCGAATTTCTCGCGGAGCCGGTCAAATGCGTTGTTCTTGAGGATCTCCTTCTGCGTCCGCTTGGCCGCAGGAGTCCGTTTGCCATCGCGGACGAGGAGGACGAGTTCGCAGTCAGGGACCGAGCGCAGCATGCGCTCAACGAGTGCCGTGCCAACAAAACCAGTCGAGCCGGTGATGGCAATACGTTTGCCCGCAAGGGATTCGGCGATCACGTCTCACGTTCTATCACGATTGTCTACCAATTGGTAGAGAGAGATGTCATGATGTTGCGATGGAGGTAGGTAGTGACCGATCGAACGACCCGTGAGCGGATCCTCGATGCGGCACTCGACTTGTTCGGCGTACGGGGCGTTGTCGCCGTGTCGCTCGACGAGATAGCGCGCGACGTCGGGGTGCGCAAGCAGACGGTGCTGTACTGGTTCGACTCGAAGGAAGCCCTGGTCGACGGGGTCCTCGACAAGGTTGCTGCCGAGTTGGTCATTGTGATCGACGCCGCAGTCAGATCGGCGCCCGACGATCCACTTGATCGGATCGACGCGGTTGTTCGAGCCGTGTTCCGCCCCGCCGTTCGCCGACCTGGGCTTCTCGGACTGGTACGGGAGGTCAGCAGATTGAGTCAGGGGCAGGCTGATCGGCTTGCCGAACGCATCGCTCCGCTCATCGACCGGGCTGTTGCCTACCTCGGCGACGAGATGGCAGCAGGGCGACTCAGGTCGGGTGACCCGCGGCTGATTGCGGCGCTCGGGTACGCAACGATTACGGGTATCGCCACCGAGCCCGAGGTGCTACGCGCTGTCGGCTGGACCGCTGATGCAGCCGGGTTGCGATCGCTGCGTGATGAGCTACGAGCGTTTCTGCGCGCCGCACTGCAAGCCTGACCGGCGCGTTGCTGGCCGGCTGCGTTATCGACCGGCGAGTCAGTGAGCAGTGTTGCGCCGGCGGCGACCGTGTCGCTCGATGGCGAGGTCGACGAGCCGATCGATGATCTCTGGGTAGCTGACACCATCGGCGATCCACATCTTCGGGAACATCGAGATGGGCGTGAAGCCGGGCATCGTGTTCACCTCGTTCAGTAAAAATCCGCGACCTGGCCTGCCGTTGATTTCGGTACTCGGGTCTTCCCAGAAGAAGTCGACGCGTGCCAGCCCGTCGCACCGCAGTGTGCGGAACGTCGCAAGCGCCAGTTCTTTTGCTTCGGCGCGTGCGGCCTCGGGGATGGGTGCAGGGATCACCGCGTACGAGCGGTCGCTGACGTACTTATCTTCGTAGCTGTAGAAGTCGTCGCCTGGCACGATTTCACCGGGCGTCGCGGCCTGCGGATCGGTGTTGCCGAGAACGGCGACCTCGATCTCCTTGCCGACCACAGCCTCTTCGACCACGATCGTCTCGTCGTAGCTGAGCGCCAGGTCGATGGCGTCGCGAAGTTCTTCGATGGTGCTCACTTTGGACACACCAATTGACGAACCCATGTTCGCGGGCTTCACGAATGCGGGCAAGCCGAGGTCATCAGCAATATCTTGGGCGAGGCCTGGCGTCAACTCGTGTTCAGCGAAGGCCCGATAGCGGGCCTGCGGAATGCCGGCAGCGGCGCAGACCTGCTTAGCCATCGCCTTGTCCATTGCAACTGCCGAGCCGAGTACACCAGCCCCGACGTACGCGAGGCCAGCGAGTTCGAGTAGGCCCTGCACCGTGCCGTCTTCGCCCATCGGGCCGTGCAGAAGCGGCATGACAACCGTCTGTCCCTGAGCAGCGGAGGCGCTCGCCAGCATCGGTGTCGGCGAAACATCTGAACCTGACGGGTCGAGCTGAGACGGGAGCGCGTCGGGGCCCTCGCGAAGTGCAGCAAGTGCACCGTCAGCAAGTGCCCACTGGCCGTCTGTCGAGATGCCGATCGGCGTAATGTCGTACTTTTCTGGGTCCGCAGCGGCCAAGACATGCGCAGCCGTCGTGCACGACACGTCGTGTTCAGCGCTTTGGCCGCCAAACAACACGATCAGATTGATGCGTTCTGTTCCATCACCGAGCATGGTCGTGACGGTACCGTTCCGAACCGTGAGGATTCAGGCATCATCAGCAGCAGCGGGTATCTCTGGACGTCTACTGGGGCCCGATGTCGCATTCGATGGGGCATCGTTCGACACCCGGTCGTTGATTCCAGGGCAGTTGTTCGTGCCGATCGTGGCCGAACGCAACGGCCACGAGTTCATCGGCGTCGCCCGTGAGGCGGGTGCTGTTGCGTACCTGACGTCAGAAGCCGACCCGTGGCGCAGAACCGGCACGTCAATCGAAGTGGCCGATACAGCGGACGCTTTGATGCGCCTCGGAGGCTGGGCTCGACAGCAACTCGACACGACGGTGGTCGGCGTCACCGGCAGCGTCGGCAAGACGTCAACGAAGGACCTGATCTCGGCGGCGTGCTCGGCTGAGCGGAAGACCACAGCGAACGAGCGCAGCTTCAACAACGAGCAGGGCTTGCCGATCACGATCCTCAATGCACCTGATGACACCGAGGTGCTCATTCTCGAGATGGGGATGCGCGGGTTCGGTGAGATCACCTCCCTGTGTGAAGTGGCCCGACCCAACATCGGCGTGGTGACGGCCGTTGGCTACTCGCATACCGAACGCGTCGGCGGGATCGACGGCGTGGCGAAGGCGAAGCAGGAACTGGTCGCCGCACTCCCGAAGTCGGGCACAGCAATCCTCAACGCCGACGACGAGCGTGTCGCTGCAATGGCGAAGCACACGGGTGCATCGGTGCTCACCTACGGCACAGCGGGGGGCGACATCTGCATCAGCAACCTTGTGCTGGACGAACTGGCTCGACCTAGCTTCCGAGTCGACACACCGTGGGGGAGTGGCGATGTGCAGTTGGCGATCAGCGGCGTGCACATGGCGATGAACGCGGCTGCTGCGATTGCTGTAGCTGGTTCGGTTGGCGTGTCACTCGACGCCGCGATCGCAGCGTTGGCGAACGCTCACATGTCTGCGATGAGGATGGAAGTGTTGTCTGCCCCGAGCGGTGCAACGGTGATCAACGATGCATACAACGCGAACCCGACGTCGATGACTGCGGCGCTCGAAGCAGTGGCCGCGATGCGTGCTGATCGACGGATTGCGATCCTCGGTCCGATGGGTGAACTTGAGGACGAAGTCGAAGGACACCGTGAGGTCTCACGGATCGCAGAAACGCTCGGCATCCAGTTGGTCGCCACCGGCACCGACCTGTATGGCGTACGTTCAACCGACGATCCGGTCGGCCTCATCGGAGCGCTGGGCGCTGGCGATGTTGTGCTGGTCAAGGCGAGCCGATCAGCGGGCCTCGAAAGGTTTGTTGCCCAACTTCTCGGGTAGTCCTCTGCTGGAACTGCTCGCAGAGTTGCGAAAGGGGCCTGACCCCATACGCAATTGTTTAGATGAAGCGGCTGGCGTTCACCGGGGTGTACTTCTCGCCGCCGTCATGTTCGGCAAGGAAGGCGCCGCGGGTGAACTGGCGGAGGTCGACCCAATAGGCGAGGAAGAGCGCGAACGCCGCGCCGAAAATGAGCACGGTGCGTGCACCGACCCATTCGATTACGACGCCGAACACGAGGTTGCCGATGGGCACGGTGCCGCCGAACGCCATAAACCACAGCGGCATCACCGATGCACGTTCGGTGTCTTTGAGGTTCAGCTGGAGTTCGGTGGTGATCGCCGTGGCAGTCATGAAGTAGGCAAAGCCAAGGACGAACCCGACTGGATACGGCGAAAAGCCGTCACGAAGCTGACTGAAGACGCCAAGGGCGATCGCGAACGCAGTAAAGCCACGGACGATCAACGTGTGTCGACGGATATCAGACAGCCAGGTGCCCACCGAGATAGCACCGAAGAACGCACCGAAGCCCCACGTGGCATAGAGCGCTCGATAGGCGTTGCCGAGCGGGTTGAAACCGAAGTTGAGTTGGGCAATCGACGGGAACAAGCCGACAAACGGGAGGCTGAACAGCGAGAACAAGAACATGCCGACGAGAAGCCGCGAGAGCGCGGCACGGTTGCGGACGATGTTCGTACCGGTCAGCAAGCGGCGCCAACCGACTTCTGGGAACGTGCCACGGACGTCGGGCATGCGGACGACCAGCAGTGCCACGATGAAGAAGACATAGGTCCCGGCGTTGACGACGAAAATCTGTGCGGTACTCATCCCAGCTGATGCGAGCACTGCAGCAAGGACGGGCCCCATCACGCGGCTGCCGTTGATCATTGCCGAGTTCAAGCTGATTGCACCCGGCAGGTCCTGGCGATGCACGAGCAACGGCATGCTCGCCTGGAACGCCGGAGCGTTGAGTGCGTTGGCGACACCGATCATGAACTGCGTTCCGAAGATCGCGACCAGTGCGGCGTCGCGAGCCACGAAGAAGGCAAGAAACAGCGTGAGGATTGCCGAAGCGGTCTGCATTGTGAGCTGCAGTTTCTGCTTCGAGATCTTGTCGGCGAGCACGCCAGCGGGAATCGACAGCAACAGGAGTGGCCCGAGTTGCATGAAGATCGTGACGCCCACCAGCGCAGGGCGATCGGTCCGGTCCTGGATGTAGGCGGGCAGTGTGAAGTTTTGCATCCAGGTGCCGACTTGGGACAGCGCCAGCCCGATGAAGATGATGCGGAACGATCGGTACGACATCGCCGCCTTGGCGCTGCCGGGATCTTGCCCGTGCGTCGGGGGCACAGGCGATGTGTGGTCGAAGGAACTCAGAATCCCGGACGATATCGGCGGAACATTGACCTGATCTCGGCAACGAAGACGTCGGGAACCTCGAACGCTGCGAAGTGTCCGCCCTTGTCGTAGCGCTCCCAATGGACGATGTCGGTGTAGCTGTCTTCAACCCATTCTCTGATGGGTAGCGAGACCTCCTTCGGGAACACGGCGAAGCCCGAGGGAATCGTGACGACGTGTCGTGTGCCCTTTCCGAAGCTCTCCCAGTACAGCCGTGCTGACGACGCACCGTTGCCGTTGATCCAGTAGAGCATGATGTTGTCGAGCATTTCGTCGCGGTCGAGCACGTCTTCGGGATGGCCGTCATTGTCGGTCCAGGCCCAGAACTTCTCGATGATCCAGGCGGCTTGTGCCGAGGGTGAGTCGACGAGGCCGTACCCCACCGTTTGCGGACGGGTTGCCTGCTGCTTCGAATAGCCCGAATCCCAGTCGCGGTAGAACTGCAACCGCTCGAGCGCGCGGTGCATTTCGGGGGTCAGTTCGCCGTCGAGTTTGGGCCGAGCGCCCATGGCGAGCGTCACGTGGATCGCTTGGCAGTGCGTTGGGTCGAGCGCCCCGATCGCAGTGGTGATGCCGGCTCCCCAGTCGCCACCCTGCGCGACGTACTTGTCGTACCCGAGCCGACCCATCAACGCCACGAAGGCGCCAGCGATACGGTCGATGCCCCACCCAGTCTCGGTCGGCTTGGCCGAAAACCCATAGCCGGGCAGCGACGGCGCGACGACATGGAACGCATCGGCCGCGTCGCCGCCGAACCGGGTCGGGTCGGTGAGCGGCTCGATCACCTTGTGGAACTCGACGATGGAACCGGGCCATCCGTGAGTCAGAAGTAAGGGAGTGGCGTTGGCATGCGGCGATCGTTGGTGGATGAAGTGCAGATCGAGGCCGTCGATCTCGGTGGTGAACTGATCGAACCGGTTTAACGCTGCTTCTCGCGTGCGCCAGTCGTACCCGTTGGCCCAGTACTCGCAAACTTCTTGGACGTACGCCAGTGGCGTGCCCTGGCTCCAGTCATCAACCAACTCGGCTTCGGGCCACCGAGTGTTGCCGAGCCGGGTGTGCAGGTCGTTGATGATGGCGTCAGGAACAGCGATGGTGAACGGGCGGATCTCCGGAGTCATCTCATGACGGTAGGAGCCGACGTTTCACTGTGACGCATCGGAGAGTTCACAGCGGAGGGGAATCGCAGCCGGGTGACGATGAGCAGCAAACCCATGGGCTCAGTCGCACACGGTCTCACCTCGGCGCTGGCAAGAGAAACTATGGTGCGCAAGATGAGTGAGGTGACTGTCGCGTCAGCCGCAATGCACGAGCGAGACGATGTGGCGCAGGGGCTCGGCATCGTCATCGATGGTGCCGAACTCGGTGCTGCGAGCGCGTCGATGACAGTGACCGACGCGATGACGAACGGGTTGGGCACGTGCCATGGCGGCATCATCTTCTCGCTCGCGGACACAGTGATGGGTCACGCTTCGAACGCTGGTGACGAGAAGTCACTCGCCACGACGGCGTCGATCGAATGGGTCAAGGCGGCATACGCAGGCGACCGGCTTATTGCGACCAGTCGGACTGTTGCGACTCGTGGGCGCAACACTGTGCACGACGTCGATGTGTTCAACGAGGCGGGGGAGACCATTGCGATCTTCCGGGGTCAGACGTTGACGCTCGGCGGCTCGGTCGTCGAAGCACTCGGAACGAAGCCCAATGACTGAGCCCGACGATTTCGAGCGCCGCGCCGCTGAACGAGTGGTCGAACTCGGCAACGACGGCCACGCCATCGATCTCGGCACGTTTGCCGCAATGTTTGATCTGTTCCGTGTCTCGGCGCGAGTGGTCGGCGACCTCGAATCTGAAGTGCATCGCCCACTCGGATTGTCGATCGCCGGATTCCGAGTGCTGTTCACGGTCTGGGTCTTTGACTCCTTGGAAGTCCGAGAGATCGCACGGCTGTCGGGCGTCTCCCGAGCCGCAGTGTCCGGCGTCGTTACCACGCTGGAGAGGGAGGGGCTGGCCAGTCGTCAGCGTGATCACGACGACGGTCGCCTCGTCTCTGTGTGCGCTACGCCTGCCGGTGTCGAGGTGTTGGCGACGGCCTATCGGGCACAGAACCTGCGAGAGGGCGAACTGTTCGCGGCGCTGTCGTCTGGCGAGCTCGATCAGTTCACTGGTCTGCTTCGAAAAATTCTCAACGCTGAGTGACCCGGAGCTGCTTGCCCAGGAGATCATTAAGGCCTTGACGATCTGTGATCGAGCTGTCAGAATTGAGCCTGAACGAGGGGAAAACATGCCAACGACCGGATTTCATCAGCGCGAAATCGAGACGATGCCGCGGCCGCAGCTTGAAGCACTGCAGCTCGAACGCTTGCAATCAACGATCGCAAGTCTGCGAGCCAACGTGCCCGTCATGGCCGAGCGCATCGCTGACGTCGCCGACCCGACGTCGCTCGACGATCTGGTCAAGTTCCCGTTCCTTCGGAAGACCGACCTGCGTGAGAATTATCCCTTTGGCCTTTTCGCAGTCCCGCGCGATGAGCTCGCTCGTGTGCATGCCAGCTCGGGGACCACGGGTAAACCGACCGTCGTCGGCTACACCTCTGACGATCTCCAGGTGTGGGCCGACTGTGTTGCTCGCTGCCTGCGCGGCGCCGGGGTCGAACCCGGCCAGATGCTGCACAACGCATACGGTTACGGCCTATTTACCGGTGGGCTCGGGTTGCACGACGGTGCGACCGAGGCAGGCATCAATGTCATCCCTGTCTCCGGAGGGAATACCGAACGGCAGTTGATGCTGCTCAAAGACTTCGCTCCCGAGGCAATCTGCTGCACGCCGTCGTATGCACTGACCTTGGCCGAACTACTCGGCGACGCCGGACCCGACTGTTCGCTGCAGGTCGGGATCCTCGGTGCTGAGCCGTGGTCGAATGCGACACGCGAAGCAATCGAAGCCGGTCTCGGCATCATTGCGGTCAATATCTACGGCTTGTCCGAAGTGATCGGGCCGGGCGTGTCGTGCGAGACGGCAGACCGAGACGGCCTCGTGATCATGGAAGATCACTTCCTGCCCGAAATCGTCGACCCAGACACCGGCGAGCGATTGCCTGACGGCGAAGTTGGGGTCTTGGTGCTGACGAGCCTCACGAAGCAGGCGTTTCCGGTACTGCGGTACTGGACGGGTGACCTCTGCTCGATCACCCGCGAGCCTGCAGTCTGTGGTCGGACACACGCGCGCATGTCGTTCGTTCTCGGCCGCGCCGACGACATGCTCGTTATTCGTGGCGTGAACGTCTACCCGAGCCAGGTTGAGCACACACTTCTCGCCATCGACGGTGTCAGCCCACACTTCCAGCTCGTTGTCGACCGTGACGGCACGCTCGACACGCTCCTTCTCCGCGTTGAGCGAGACGATTCGGAGAGCGCACGATCGAACAACGATCTCGCCAGCGAGATCAAGTCCGAGATGCGCACGTCACTGCTCCTCGGTGTGACGGTGTCGGTCGAACCGCCCGGATCCGTGCCGCGATCCGAGGGCGGCAAGCTCAGCCGAACCCTCGACAAGAGGACTCTCTGATGCACACTCTTGCTGACGCACTGACAGTCGGGCGGACTTGGTCCGGCCTCGATGACTTCCAGGCGTTCATCGATGCCGGCGGAATGGTCGAGCCGGGCGACGATATGCCCGAGGAGTTCCGGAGCGAGGTCTTCAGGTTCATCGAGTTCCACGCCAACTCCGAACTGATGGGTGGGCTGACTGAGCGCGACTGGATCCCACATGCACCCGGACTCCGGCTCAAGCAGATCTTCCTCGCGAAGACGCAGGACGAAATCGGTCACGCCCACCTCCTGTACATGGTCGCGGCCGACATGGGCGTCAAGACACGCACCGAAATGCTCGAGCAACTCTTCGATGGCCGATCACGATTCCACAACGTGTTCCACTACAAAGCAGTCACGTGGGCCGACCAGGTCGCCATTGCGTTCCTCGTCGACGCGGCAGCTTTCGCGAGCCAGCGTGCGGTGTTTGCCGAGTGCACCTACGGGCCGTACAAGCGGGTGCTCAAGCGGATCGTTGCCGAAGAGGGATTCCATATGCGCCACGGCGAAGAGATGCTGCTGCGTCTTGCCACGGGCACAGACACCCAGCGAAAAATGTTCCAGGACGCACTCACCCGATGGTGGTGGCCTGCTGTACAACTCTTCGGGCCTGACTCGCCCGCCGGTGACGCCGATCCGCTGATCCGTTGGAAGATCAAGTCGGAGCGCAACGAAGTGCTGCGGCAGGCCTACGTCCAGAAGTACGTGCCGCTGCTGCACGGGTACGGCTTCGAGATTCCCGACAACGAACTGCATCAGGATGCTGACGGTCAATGGAAGGCGGGCTCGATCGACTGGGAGCCGCTCAAGGCCACGATGCGCAACGGTGGGCCTGACTCGGCGCGACGGATCGCAACGGCCGCCGCCAACTGGGGTGACACGGCATGGGTCCGAGAGGCGCTCGAGCAATGAGCATTCTTTCTTCCGTTTCGGTTGAGTCGCTTGTCCAGTCAGTTGCTGACGCTGTCGCGAGTGTGCACGACCCGGAGTATCCGGACGTGTCGATTGCCGACCTCGGCCTGGTCGAGTCGGTCACCGTCTCGGAGTCGGGCGACGTCGCAACGATCGGCCTCATTCCGACGTTTAGCGGCTGCCCGGCACTCGACATGATCGCCACCGACGTCGAGGCTGCTGTGCTTGCGCTCACTGAAGTGCAGCAGTGCAATGTGGAATGGTTGCCCGGTCCGGTGTGGACCAACGAGCGGCTGACCGATCGTGCCCGGACGACACTGGCCGACGAATTCACGGTGGTCCTGCGACGCAAAGACGGTGGCCTGCGCTGCCCGATCTGTGGCAGTGACGCTGTTGTCGATCAGAGCCTCGCTGGCCCCACCCGATGTCGCTCGGTCGCCTGGTGCGACAGCTGCCGAAATCCGGTCGAGGTGATGCGATGACCAGTAATGCGATGAGAGTTGGAGCCAGAAGGGTTGGAGCCAGAAGGGTTGGTATGAGAAGGGTTGGAGCCGGAAGGGTTGGATCATGAACACGTATGAGGTCTTTCTGAAGAAGCCGGGGCGCGACGAGTTCCGCCATGCCGGGACACTCGACGCAGCTGACCCTGAGATGGCCGTGATGTACGCCCGCGAGACGCACAACCGCCGGGCCGAAGGGTCCGAGATGTGGTTGGTCGATCGCCGACATGTGCTGGTCGCTGACCCAGATTCGTTGGCTGTCAACGACCACAAACCGCACCGCCACAACGACGGCTCGATCGTCGCCGCACGTCGTAGAGAGAACCGGGAGTCCGAAGTATGAGCCTCACACCAGCGGCTCGCGAGCACTTGCTCGCTCTCGCCGACGACGAGCACATGATTGGTGCGCGCCACACGAACTGGATTGGCCTCGGCCCGTTCCTCGAAGAAGATCTGGCGTTCTGCTCGATTGCCCAGGACGAACTCGGTCATGCGATCGGCTTGTACGAACTGCTGCTCGACGATGCCGGAACCGGCCGATCGCAGCTTGACGCATTCGCGTTGCAGCGTGCGCCGGGTGACTATCGAAGCTGCTGGCTGGCCGAGATCGAGTGTTCTGACTGGAGCGATTCGCTGGTGCGGCACTGGTTGTACGACCGGGCCGAAGACCTGCGCTGGAAGGCGCTGGAGTCGTGTACCGATCCTGTGGTTGCAGCACTCTCGCTGCGGGCGCAACGCGAAGAGTCGTTCCATCTTGCGCACGCCGAACAGTTCCTCAGTCGCCTTGCTTCCACCGATCAGTCGGCGCGCGTAGTCGCATCAATCGAACGGCTGATGCCGATTGCGTTCGGCTTGTTCGATTCGGTCGCGTCGGAACCCGAACTCCTTGCGGAGGGCTTCGTCACACAGTCGACGGCTGACCTGGAGGCCCTCTGGATCGAGGCAATCCTTGACGACCTGAAACGGTGGGACCTCGATGTCGACATCGTTGCTGGGCCCGGCCAGTTCAACGATCAGCGCCGCACCGTGAGAAGTGACGGCTTCGACGCCTTTCAGGCCGATCTGATCAAGGTCATCGAACTCGACCCAATTGCTGTTTGGTAGCCCAATCAGCACTCAGGAGATATCGAAGCCAAGCTCAAGTTCACACCCATCGGCGGGACCGGCACGGGCTTCCGTGTCGATATTCCCTTCGAGGGCACGGCGACGTCGAGCCACTGGGAAGGCGAGCGCAAGGTTTCCGGCGTCGACATTGTGCGCATTGGTGCCGCCGGCGTGCAGGCGCTCGACATTCGTGCCCGCATCGGCGAGGGTGCTGACGCCGTTGCGCTCGGCGCGATGGATGGCAACAAGTTGAGCCTGACGGTGTCGCTGATTTCAGCCTGACCGGAGCTCCTCCAAACGCGACTGAGCCGGCGTGACCATTGGTCGCGCCGGCTCCGTCGCGTTTCAGGTTGTGTTCAGCAGAGTCGACCCGGGATCAGCCGTCGCTGTTCTCGGAGTCGTCCATGTCGTCCATGTCGCTCATGTCGTCCATGTCGCTCATGGCGGAGTGGTCGAGGCCTGCGGCGAGCGCGGCTTCGGTCGAACCGGCTTCGTCTTCAATGAAATCGACGCAGGCGACCTTGTTGTCCATGAACTCGGCGGGGTGGACCACGAAGGCCACGGCCTCGACACCGGCAATTTGAGCATTCTCGGCGGTCATGAAGCCGTTGCCGTCGTTGTCGCTCGTGAAGGCAAGGTGGATCTCGTTCGGGGGTGTGGTGGCGCCGCCGATCTCGAACTGGTAGTGGTCGCCGGCGTTCCCGTCGGCGCAAGCCTGAGCGTGTACGTGGCTGATGTAGTCGACGTTGGGTTCGAGGCCGGTCAGTTCGGTGGTCACGGTGGTGCCAGCGGTGTGGCGAGCGATCACCGCAGTGCCTGCGACGGCGTCGTAGCCGGCGGGCCGCGTGTCCATCAGGACAAACTCGCCGCGTGCGAGTGATGCTCCGGCAACGTCGTCTGCCGGGGTGGCGTCAGTGTCGCCCATGTCCATGTCAGCCATGTCAGCTGTGTCCATGTCCATGTCAGCCATGTCGGCGCTGGATGAATCGGTATCGGAACCGCATGCGGCGAGTCCGAGTGCGAGCAGTGCGGGCACGGCAAGGCGCCGCGCGATTGAAGTCTTCATTGGAGGTCTCCTGTGTGTTGTTCGTGAATGGATGGCTGAGGCAAACTCAGGCCATCGGTGGTCCACGAACACGGAGCTGTGCGCCGAGCATTGCGTCGACGAGAACGTCGACGCGCCAGTGCGGCAACTGCAGAGCAGCGGGGGAGAAGTCCGGCGCTTCGGGAACGAAGAACGCTTCGATGATTCGGCGACTGGCGCTGAGGAGCCGAAGGGCAGCCCATGCGACGAGCGGTTGGAGTGCGAGACCGAGGAGAACGGGACTTGATAGCAGCGAACTGGTCGAACCGGTGCTGATGCGTTCGCCGATTTCCATGGCTGCGAACAAGCCGACCTGTACGCCAGCCAGCAGCGCGAGCGACGGTGCGCGGCCAGGGTCGCGTCGAAGAACTCGGACGGCTCCAAACCAGGCTGCGATGCACACAGTGAGGATGACAATCGGGCCGAGGACGCCGAAGTATTCGTGTGACACGACGCTCTCGCCGGTTTCGGCGAGGTAGCCGATTTCGTGCGCCGTCATCGCTCCCGCTGCTGCAAGCGCGGCGACCCCAAACGGGTCAGCGCGCCGGGCAGGACTCATACCGTAAAGGCTAACTGCCTGGCTGAACACCGAAGGGCCGGGCGCTTTGCCGTCGGTCACGTCAGGTGGCGAGTTGGTATTCGCCGTCGACGACTTGGAGGTGCACGACGTTCCAGGTTGATTGTTTGATCATTGCTGCTTCGACGGCGGTGCGTGCGTCGGGGTGGACTGATCGTTTGGGGAGTCGAGCGCGGATGATGTCGGTTTGGGTGCGTTGTCCGGTGGGGTGCATGTGTGTGCCGTTGGCGCGTGTGGTGGTGATGTGGTCGGTGGTGATTCGGGTTCGTGTGAGTTTTGAGCGGTGTTTGTATCGGTTGTGGCTGGAGCATTCGAGGCCGGCGTTGGTGAGTGAGGTGTGGCCGGTTCCGTTGGCGTATTCGTTGAGGTGGTCGATTTGGCAGTGTTCGGCGGGAATGTTGCAGCCGGGGTGGGAGCATCGGTGTCCGAGGAGTTTGGCCATGGCTTTGATGGGGCCGGTGAAGAGTCGTCGGGTGCGGCCGTAGCTGATGGGCATGCCGGTGTTGTCGGTGATGATGGAGCGGATTCGGCCGTGGATGAGTGAGCGGACGAGTTCGTCGTTGTTGATGGGTGAACCGGAGGTGGTTTCTTTGCGGCGGTGGGTGAGTGGCGGGGGAGCGAGGTCGGTGGGTGTTGGTGTGAGTCCGGCTGCGGCGAGGGCGTGTTCGGTGTCGTAGCGCGATGCGATGATGTTGACAATGGTGGGGATTGGGCCGATGGTGAGGTTGGCGTCGGTGGCTGTTTGTGCGGCGCGGAAAATGTTTTGGAGTGCGTCGCGGCGGCGTTGTTTGTCGGTGCGTGCAAGGAGTGAGGTCGGGGCGTTTGGGCCGTGGGTGGCGTTGCGGGTTTGGCAGTCGAGGCGGAATTCGTGGTCGACGAATGAGTCGAAGATGGCAACCATTTCGGCGGTGTTGAGTGCGGTGCCGCCGCAGGCGCGCATGAACAGTTCGCCGCCGGCGTCGATGACGGTGGCGTCGCGGTGTTCGACGTTGTTGGCTGCGCGTTGTTCGGCGCCGTTGGTGTCAGCAAGTGTTTCCCAGCGCAGCCCGACGATGCGGAAGTCTTCGTATTTCAGTTGTTCAGCGGCGTCGAGCAGCGTGTTGACGGTGTCGGCCGTGCCGGTGGTGTCGGTGGTGTTCGTGTCGGTGTTGGTGAGTTGGTCGCCGACTCGCGGGTTGGCGCGAAGTCGGGCGAGTTCGTTGGCTTGGGCGGTGCCGATGTGGCCGTTGAGGAGTGCGTTGCCGGCACCGGTGACGGTGTCGAGGAGTGCTGCGACTTTGATGGTGCTGGCGGCTTGGCTGTTTGACCAGTTGAGGTTGGCGCGCAGGAATGCTTTGACTGAGCGGTGGCCGTCGTCGCGGAACAGGCCGCGTCGTTCGACTTCGCGTGTGATTGCTGCTTGTTCGGCTGAGATCCGGCGGTTCTCGAGTTCGTTGGTTCGTAGTCGTTCGAGGAGTGCTGGATCGTCGGTGACGATCAGCTCTGCAACGAGGGACGAGAACATGACAACAGTATATCGAACATATGTTCTATTAGGCCATTCTGGCCAGGTATTTCTTGCCCCTCACGGCGCTCAGTGTTGCTCTCCACCGGTTGAGTCGACTCCGGAAGGGAGAGCCAAGCTGCTGATAACCGTCAGCAACTCTCGGTCTCGACGACTGCGCCGTTCGGTGCAACCTCGAAGTACGAGGAGCGGCTCGAAGCGAGATGCGATACCTCTATCCACGCGCACCAACTGAGGTCGGCATGCTGCACGAGTTCCCTCGGCTTGCCGAGCCGGTGTGAGCTGTCAATATGGGTGGGCAAACGGCTCACGGTCGCACTGCGATGACGGCGTGCATCGTGAGCGACATTTTGAAGCGTTGGCGTCGCGCCGCCTCGTGAATCTTGCCGACAAAGTGGGTTACATCGCCGGCTTCGAGCTGGCACTTCTCCACGAGGTCTGCGGCGAGACTCGTCATCGAGAAGCAGCCGTCGGGTGCCGGTGACTCATCTGGGTTCCATTGAGTCCAGATCTGAGTGTCAGTCGTTTCCATCGTCACCGCACAGCCGCGCCGGTTGCGAGTTCGGCGAGTCGCCGCCCGACGTTGGACGGACGGCTTCGATCGACGCGCAGCCCATCACGAACCATGCTCGTGATCTGGGCGTCGCCGACGTCGAGGTGCAGCGTCGACCAGTCGGTATCGATGAGTGAGAGCCGCCCTCCGGAACGCAACACGCGAACGAATTCTGCAACGACGCTTGCAGGTTCGGACAACCACTGCAGGGTGCGCTCCGAGCGGACCACATCGAAGGACTGGTCGGCCTCGGCGAGCGAACGTGCGTCGCCGACCGAGAACCGGACGGCACACGGCACCTCGCTGCTTCGTCGACGCGCCACATCCAGCATGGTGGAGCTTGCGTCAACCCCGACCGTTCCACCCGTGGCACCCAGATCGAATCCGAGTGACATGGCGGCATCGCCGCACCCGCAACCGACGTCAAGAAGTCGTTCTCCTTCGGCGAGCCCGTGCTGCTGCTGTTCCCATGACCGCAATCGTTGCGTCGCTCACCAATCTGCCGTCGCGTCCATGTTGGCAACCAGTACCGCAGCGTGTCGATCGCCATCGACGTCGTGGTAACCGAGACGATACGAGTCGGCGGCAACCATCGACTCACACCAGTGCCGTGTCGAGGAACGATTGCCTTGTTGGGTGGCCGTCCACGAACCGGCGTTTCGGGGCACCCGTCGACACTCAGCCGGTCGAGCGTTATGGGCGCCTTCACGGCGGCGGGGATATGAGCGGCCGCGACGAGTAGCCCATGAAAAAGATCGCCACGCGCTGGGTGACGTGCCCGGCACGTCGCCACCGACCTCGACAACCTCCATTTCCAATGCCACCTAGAAACCGACTGTCCACCGCTGTTCAAGCACATCGTTGCGAGCTGCTACCGTCGTTGAGAGCATCTACACATGGGAGAAGAAAATGGCAGTTGTCACACTTCACGGGTTCGAAACCGTGCCTGGCCAGTTGGCTAATCACATGGTTGCGTCGGCTGAGGCACACGGGCACTTGACACGGCTAGGAATTCAAGCCGCAACGCTTCAATCAGTGGCTGGATCTGATACTGGCACTATTGCCACCATCGTGAACTATGCGAGCAACGCAGCTCACGCAGCCGCTATCGAGACCATCGGCGCGGACGAAGCGTGGGGCGAGTACTGGCTACGCGTCGGCGCGCAAGGCGCGGCAGTTCCGGTGGAGTCCTCGATCTTCCAAGACATGGATCCCGATTGGCAACCTTCAGCGGACCGCCCGCTTGGGGTGATTTCAGGCATTCAGTGGCGTGCAAAGCCGGGGCGGACGATGGAGTTCGCTGCCCAAGTAGCGGCCGCGGTTCCCCACATCGAACGCCTCGGCGGCGCTGTGCGAACACTGCAATGCGTGATGGGGTCACACCCGATGACGGTCATGGTGTCGACCACGTTCGCGGATTTGGGGGCGTATGGCGCGTACCAAGATGCCGTGGCTACCGACGCCGGCTTCCAGGAGTTTTGGGCGGGCACAATGACAGACCCAACCGCTGACGTCGTCCGTACCGGCCTCTACATGAACATCAGTCCTCAATAGCCGAAACATCAGGGGGCTGCCATTGCGACAGGGATGAAACTCTCTCAACCCGGCAGCCCCAGTGTGTCGCCGGGGGCGTAACCCGGCCATCGCAGAACCCGCGCTCGGCCTCTCCGAAGCGCACGATATTGACAGCCGCCGATGCTTTCGGCCCCACTCGGGATCCGGCATTCTGAGCACGACCACCCGTCCCATAACGCGCAGGCAACAGCTTGTGAATCGCGTCACCGATGTGCCGGTCGAGGACACCCTGAACGTCGTCTGACACGGCACGAGATCGAGCCGTGCAATGTTGCGTCCGGTGACTGGCCGCGCCGGCGAGTCGACTTCGAATCGGATTTTGGGATTGCAATCCTCAACGTCCGGGAATCATGGGCTTCTTCGTCGTGTCGATCGTTTGGTTCTTGACGCGCCCGAAGAACCACAAGCGCCCGCAATTGCCAGCCCCCGAGAGCGAGCCCAAAGGGTGCCGGCTGGTGGTTACTTTTGCGTGCCGCGGAGGTATTTGCCGACGATGCCGCGACGGACTTCTTGGGTGCCAGCGCCGATCTCGAGCAGCTTGGCGTCGCGGTACAGGCGGTTGACTTCCATCTCCCACATGTAGCCGGCGCCGCCGTGGATCTGGACTGCCTCGTCGGCTGCCTCGCGCATCATTTTTGCGGCGTAGAGAACGGCGGCGGCGGAGTGGGCATGGACGGCGCCGCGGCCGGCTTCTGACTCGTCAGCTTCGGCGCACATTGCGAGCACCCGGTAGACGTAGGCCTTGGCGATCTGCACGCCGACCCACATGTCGGCGAGCTTGAACTCGATTGCCTGGAAGTCGATGATCGGCTTGTCGAACTGCTTGCGGGTGAGGGCGTAATCCAAGCTCAATTCAAGGCATCGTTCAGCCATGCCGACGGCGGCCGGCGCAAGGAAGATCCGCTCGACATCGAGCCCACTCATCACAACACCGACGCCGCCGTTCAGTTCGCCGACGATGTTCGCCGCGGGAACACGGCAGTCGTTAAACACCAGTTCGGCGGTCGGGCTCCCGCGGTAGCCCATCTTGCTGAGCTTCTGGGCGACTGCAAATCCGGGGGTCTTGGTCTCGAGTACGAACGCAGTGATGCCGCGATGACCGGCAGCGAGATTGGTCTTGGCGTAAACGAGGACGATGTCGGCGATCGGCCCATTGGTGATATACGTCTTGGAGCCATTGAGGATGTATTCGTCGCCGTCCTTCACTGCAGTTGTGGCCATCGAGCCGAGGGCGTCGGAGCCGGCACCGGGCTCGGTCAGGCCGAGTGCCCCGATAATCGAGCCGTCGCACATGCCGGGCAGATACCGCTGCTTGATGTCGTCGTTCGCGTTGCGCAGGATGTTGTTGCCGCACAGGTTGTCGTGAGCACCCCAGGTGAGCATTGCCGACGCGTTGTACTTGCCCATTGCCTGGCAGATGAGGCCCTGCTCGAACAGGCCGAGCCCCTGGCCCCCGTACTCTTCCGGCATGGTGATGCCGAGGTAGCCATGCTTGGCAAACAATTGAAAGAGATCGTCCGGGCACTCCTCGGTGTTGTCCATCTCCGCTGCGAGCGGGAGCAGTTGCTCGCGGCTGAAGCGCTCGGCTTCGTCAAGGATCTGTTGTTGAACATCGTTCAGTTCGAAGGCGCCGGGGGTGAGGGTGGTCATGGTGATCTCCTGATCAGAAGGTGCCGGCTGCGGGGCCATCGGTGGCGCCGCCAGCGAAAGCTTGAGCGATGTTCATCCAGGCGGTCGCGACATCGCCGATGACTGCAAGGTTGGTGTCGTCGACGTGTCGACGCTGCGTAGTGACGAGACAGAAGTCGACTGCTGCGCCGGTGATCGTGTCCGCTGCGTCGTCGGGGCCGAAGTCCCACGTGGCGCCGGACGGTGAGGTCAGCGACACGTGGACCGGAGCTGACGGCACCTCGAGCTGGCGATTGATGTAGCTCCACTTGTGTGTGATGAAACCGAGTTGCGCAATGTGGCGGATGCGGTCGGTGTGTGGACGTTCGGGTGCGTTGACGTCGTTCTGTTGCAATGTGTCGACGATGTCTTGGCCGTGTGCCCACGCTTCCATCAGGCGCGCGGTGAGAAAGGATTTCGATCCCATCGATGGGCCGTACCAGATCACGCGATCCTGTTCGCCGAGCGATGCCGATGCCTCGGACAGCACGCCTCGGTTGGTGCGCCACGCGTGAAGCAAGTCCTCTGGAGACATCGCTCGGTAGTCGCCAAGGGTGGCGAGATCCATTGCGTCGTCAGCAGCATCGGGGCTCATCGTCGACATCAGTTCACCGGTGATCGAAGTGAACCGATCGGGGTCGCTGATGGCCAGCGCCGCGGTCCAGTCGAAGTAGGTGAGGTGGCCGATCTGGTCGGCGATGGACCAACGCGGGCTGGGGGTGGCGAGCGCCCAAGCCTCGGGCTCGAGGTCAGTGATGATCGAGTCGAGTGCGTCCTGTTCGGCGATCAGATCGGCACGAACGGTCTCGACTGTGGGGGTTTCGTCGTTCATTCGTCAGGCTCTCAGTTCTTGTCGTTGCGAAGCGAGCGGAGCACGATGTCGGTCATCTCAGCGCTCGCTTCATCGCGGGTCATGTGCATGTCGGAAAGGATGCCGGGTTGGCTGAAGTAGAGACCGCTCCCGGCGAGCATGCCGGCAGCGACAGCGGGTGAGACGTCGCGAAATTCGCCCGCTTCGATCCCCATTTTGATGAGTCCTTCGCTCACTGACATTACGTATCGGAAATGGCGGTCGAGAAGTCGGCGGGCCGCAGGATCGTCGTCGAGGTCGTCCGCGAACGCTGCGGTCAGGCGTTGCAGTTCGAGGGCGCCATTGATGTACGAGCGGACCTGGTCGGCGATCGGGGCGTCATGATCGACCGAGTCGAGGGCACTGCGTCCCACTCGGTGCAGGAACCGGTCAAGCACCATGAGGACCAGGGCGTCTTTTGACGGTGCCAGTTCGTACAGCGTTCGGCGTGAACAGCCGACAGCGCGCGCGAGCGCGGCGACCGTTGCCGCGGAAAAACCACGTTCCAAAAACTGTGTCTCGAGTTGATCGAGTATCTGGCGGTGCCGCGCTCCTAACCGTTCTTCAGCCCGTCGCGGTAGCAACGGTTGCGGCGCGGTACCAAAAGCCATCATCTGGTACCGTAACATCTGTTGGGTCACCTCGCGAACTATCGAGTTTCCAGCAACAAGCACGCAAAGCAGTCGATCAGAACAGGGGAACACATGGCAATCGGCAGTGTGATCAAGAGCCGTCTGGACACAAAGTCAGACGACTACAAGGCGAACCTTGCAGAGATGCAAAAGCTCTGGGACGTGGTTGCTGCCGAGATGGCGAAGGTGCCTGGCATCGGCGGCCAGCGCTACGTCGACCGCCATCGCCAGCGCGGCAAAATGCTCGTACGCGAACGCATCGAGAACCTGATCGATCCGAACACGCCGTTCCTCGAACTTAGTCCGCTGGCTGCATGGGGAACAGAAGACCCCATTGGTGTCGGCATCGCGTCGGGTATCGGCACGATCGAAGGCGTCGAGTGCCTGATTACCGGTACGGACATGACCGTGCGCGGAGGTTCGGCCAACCCCACGACGTGGAAGAAGGGTCAGCGCTTCACGGAGATCGCCAAGGAAAACCGGCTGCCGGTGATCAACCTGAACGAGTCAGCCGGAGCCGATCTACCGCGCCAAGCAGACCTGTTTATTCAGGGCGGTGCGAGCTTCCGTGATCTCACGCAGTTGTCGCAGATGGGCATCCCGACCATCACGATGGCGTTCGGCCCCAACACGGCTGGCGGCGCGTACACCCCTGGTACGAGCGACTACACGGTCTTCGTTAAAGACAGGGCAACCGCCTATCTGGGTGGCCCGCCGCTGGTGAAGATGGCGATCGACGAAGTCGTCGACGAAGAATCGCTCGGTGGCGCTGACATGCACTCCCGGACGTCGGGTCTCTCCGATTTCCTGGCCCAAGACGAGATGGATGCGCTCCGCATCACCCGCCAAATCGTGAAGCATCTCCAGTGGAAAAAGCTCGGCCCGGGTCCGACCGAACCCGCCGACGAACCGATCTACGATCCTGGCGAATTGATGGGCTGTGCTTCGGCCGATGTTCGCATCCCCTTCGATATGCGCGAGGTCTACGCCCGGCTCCTCGACGGCAGCCGCTTCGAAGAGTTCAAGCCGCTGTACGGCGACAAGCTCGTGTGCGGCTGGGCGTCGATCCAGGGCTTCCCCGTTGGCGTGCTCGGCAACAACGGCATCCTCTTTTCGGAGGAGGCCAAAAAAGGTGCGCAGTTCATCCAACTGTGCAACAAGACCAACACGCCGCTCGTGTTTTTGCACAACATCACGGGCTTCATGGTCGGCTCGAAGGCCGAGCAGGGCGGCATCATCCGCAACGGTGCCAAGCTGATCAACGCCGTGTCGAACTCGACCGTGCCGCACTTCAACCTGATGGTCGGGGCCAGCTATGGCGCGGGCAACTATGGCATGGCTGGCAAGGCCTACAACCCGCGCTTCATCTTTACGTGGCCCAACCATCGCATCGCCGTGATGGGCCCGAAACAGCTCGCCGGCGTGATGGACATCGTTGCTCGCAACAGCGCTGCCGGTCGTGGGGTCGACGTCGACGAAGAGGCGTTGCAAGCACAAACTGCAGCACTCGAAGCCCAGATCGAACATGAGTCGACAGCGCTCTATTCGACCGGCCGATTGTGGGACGACGGAATCATCCACCCGGCTGATTCGAGAACCGTTTTGGGCATAGCCCTGTCGGCGGCGCACAGCAACGAAGTTGTCGGGGCCACGAGCTACGGCGTGTGGAGGCACTGAGATGACTGCATCAAATGACTTGACCGGATCAAGTGACCAGTGGGCCCCGCCCGAGGGCTCTCAGCCCGTGCCGCTGCGGCCAATCAACAAATTGCTCATCGCCAACCGCGGTGAGATCGCCGTCCGGATCGCGCGCACCGCGCACCGGCTCGGCATGGGAACTGTCGGGGTGTATTCCGAGCCCGATGCCAACGCACTTCACGTCGACAGTGTTGACATTGCCGTGGCACTGGGTGGGGAGACCGCGGCTGAGTCGTACTTGCGCGGCGATGCGATCATCGCTGCAGCCAAAGCAACTGGCGCCGATGCGATCCATCCGGGCTATGGCTTTCTCGCCGAAAACGCTGCCTTTGCTCAAGCCGTCGAAGATGCTGGGTTGATCTGGGTCGGGCCAACGCCCGAACAGATCACACTGCTCGGTGACAAGGTCGCTGCCAAGCGCGCCGCCGTAGAAGCTGGCGTGCCAACCACCCCGATCTGGGAGATCGGCGATGATGGCGCAGTGCCTGACGGCGTGCCCATGCCGGCACTCGTGAAGGCCGCAGCCGGAGGCGGCGGACGTGGGATGCGCATCGTGACGAAGCCGGAGCTTCTGGCCGAATCGATCCTCTCGGCGAGCCGCGAAGCAAAGGCTGCGTTCGGTGACGGTGCGGTGTTCATCGAGCCGTACATCGAACGCGGCCGGCACATCGAAGTGCAGATTATGGGCGACCAGCATGGCCACGTCATCCATCTTGGTGAGCGCGAGTGTTCGATTCAGCGCCGTAACCAGAAGGTGATCGAAGAGTCACCGTCATCTGGAATTTCTGAGGCGACGCGAGCCGCAGTCTGCGAGGGGGCCCTCGCCCTCGCCCGGGCTGTTCGGTACGTCGGCGCAGGCACTGTCGAGTTTCTTGTCGGCGAGTCTGACGACGGTCAGGTCATCAACTTCCTGGAGGTCAATACACGGCTCCAGGTCGAGCACCCGGTGACCGAAGAAGTGACCGGCTTCGACCTCGTCGAAATGCAACTGCGTGTCGCCTCGGGCGAACCACTCGCGATCTCCCAAGACGACGTCACGATCACCGGCTATGCCATCGAGGTGCGCGTGGTCGCAGAAAACCCAGCGACGAATTGGATGCCGTCAACCGGCGAGATCACCGCGTTCGATGTCAGCGACAATGTCCGTACCGACACTGGCATCCGCGCCGGTGCGGTGATCTCTCCAAACTACGACTCACTCCTGGCAAAGGTCATTGCATACGCACCGACCCGCCAGGACGCGGCTCGTTCGCTCGCGAGAGCACTTCGTACATCGCAGGTGAAGGGAGTCGACACGAACATCGACATGCTCGTCGCAACGCTCGGCGAACGGGACTTCCTTGCAGCGAACACGCCGACGGCATACCTTGGTGAGCATCCCGATGTTCTTACTCCGACGGGTCCCGTCGGCGACGACAGGGTGGCTCTTCTGCTGGCTGCGGTGTTCGCCGAGGAACGGCGAACGCGTGGCGATGACAAACATCACGGTTTCGCACCATCCGGATTTCGCACTCTCCGAACCCAAGGCCAACGTCAAACGTGGACCGACGGTGCGACGGAGCATCAGGTCGAGTTTGTCGTCGACTCGCGATCGGCAGCGTCGGTGTCAATCGGAGCCTGGCCGACGCCGATCGATGACGGAACGCTCACTACTGATGAACGCCGCCGAATTGCGGTCCGTCTGCTGGCCCGTACCGACGAGCGTGAAGTCATCGAGGTTGATGGTGTCCGACATGCCGTCGATGTGGCCATCGAGGGTGAGACAGTTCGCACACGTAGTGCAGCGGGCTCGGTTGTCTTCTCGCAGTTGCCCCGATTCGTCGAACACGAGCTGGACATCGCCGGCGGTGGCCCAGTTTGCCCGCTTCCCGGCACCGTCATTGCTGTCCATGTTGCAGTGGGTCAAACCGTGGGCGAGGGCGACGTTCTGATGGTGGTCGAGGCGATGAAGATGGAACACAAGATCATTGCATCAGCAGCTGCCACCGTCGGCGAAGTCCGTTTCGCTGTCGGCGATCGAGTCGACCAGGGCGATCTACTCGTCGCGCTCGAGCCAGTCGAATGAACAATTACGCATGGGGTCAGGCCCCTTTCGCAACTCTGTGCCTCGGGAGCGTTCACGATGGCTGACCCGATCCGCATCGCCAACTGCTCAGGCTTCTTCGGCGACCGGCCGAGCGGCGCGCTCGAGATGGTCGAGGGTGGGCCGATTGACGTCCTCACCGGCGACTGGCTTGCCGAGCTGACGATGCTGATCCTCAGCCGAATTCGGGCAAAGCGCCCGGGGCAGGGTTACGCACGAACCTTCGTCGGACAGATGGAACAGATCATGGGCACCTGCATGGAGAAGGGCATCAAGGTGGTGTCCAACGCTGGCGGCCTCGACCCTGACGGCTGTGCCGAAGCGGTCAAAGATGTGGCCGACAATCTCGGCCTCAAGCCGACGATCGCCTATGTGAATGGCGACGACCTCCTGCCGCGCATCCACAAGCTGGCCGCGAGCGGAGCGCTTACACCGTTCGATGGAACGTCCGACGTGGCGCGATTAGGCAATCTCGATGCGTATGTCAGCGCCAACGCCTATCTCGGTTGCTTTGGCATCGTCGACGCGCTGACGCGCGGTGCCGACATCGTCATCACCGGTCGCGTCACTGATGCAGCAGTTGTGTGCGGCCCTGCCGCCTGGCACCACGGGTGGAAACGGACCGACCTCGATCAGCTCGCCGGTGGCGTTGTCGCCGGTCATCTCATCGAGTGCAGCGCGCAGGTCACAGGGGGCAACTACTCGTTCTTTACCGAGATCGAAGGTCGCCAAGAGATCGGCGGCCGCGCCCGCTTCGGCTTCCCGTGGGCCGATGTCGCCGCTGACGGATCATCGGTTATCGGCAAGCACGACGGCACCGGCGGCGAGGTCTCGGTCGGCACGGTGACGTCGCAGTTGCTGTACGAGATCGGGAGCCCCGCCTACCTTGGCCCCGACGTCACCGCGCGTTTCGACACCGTCGAACTCGAACAGATCGCGCCTGACCGAGTGAAGGTGTCGGGGACCCGTGGCGAAGCGCCACCGTCGACACTCAAGGTCGCGATGAACGAGCTCGGCGGCTTTCGCAACTCGTTCACCGTCGCTCTCACCGGCCTCGACATCGCGGAGAAGGCTGAGCTGGCGAAGGCCGCATTCTGGGACGCCTGCCCGTATCGGCCCGAAGATTTCGAGTCGGTCACTAGCCGTGTGATTCCGACGAATAAGCCTGACCCTGCAACTCAGGAAGAGGCAACAGCAATCTGGCGTCTCACCGTCAAAGATCCCGACGAGCGCAAAGTCGGCCGAGCATTCTCCGACGCCATGGTGCACACCGCACTGGCTGCTATCCCTGGTCACTACGGCCTCGGCGGTGGGCCTGGCGCGGCGTCGCCCTTCGGCGTCTACCGCCCGGCGACCGTCCCCGCCGACGCTGTCCCGCAGTACGTCACGATCCTCGGCGGCGACACGGTCGAGATCGAATCCACTGTCACACTCCGGTCAGACCAAAGTGTGACAGTCCCGCCAGTCGACACCCGTGTCACGCCGAGGTCAGACCTCGGTGTGACAGAACACGTTCCGCTGGGCACCGTCTTCGGTACGCGGTCGGGCGACAAGGGTGGCAATGCGAACCTTGGCGTGTTCGCCCGTTCCGATGAGGCATGGGAGTGGCTCGACAGCGAGCTGACGACCGAGATGCTCCAGGAGCTCCTGCCCGAAACCGCAGACTTACAGGTGGACCGACATCGTTTGGCCAACGTTCGCTCACTCAACTTTGTGATTCACGACCTCCTCGACGAAGGCGTCGCAGCGTCAACGCGTCAAGACGCGCAGGCGAAGGCGCTGGGCGAATGGCTGCGGGCTCGCCACGTCGATCTCCCCATCTCGCTGCTCTGAATCAGACGCGGACCGGGCGAGCGAAACGGGCGTGCACCGGCTGAGCCCAGCGGACGATCGGTCCACCAATCGGCGTTGGCAGGCCGGGGGCGGTCATCGCTGAATCATCGAGTGCAATGAGTGTCGCGTCGTGGAAGGTCCATGGTTCGTGATCGACGGCGTGGAACCACAGCCGACCGAATGATTTCGCCACCGTTCCCCAACGAGCGGTGAGGAAGACGTCGAGTTCGGTCGGCTCGATTGGCTTGCCGACGTCGATGCTCACGTTGGTGAGCGCGGCAGGTGATCGTGGCCAGCGTCGACGTCGAGTCGCGTACGTGATTTTCGAGCCGTCGATGTCGAGCGTCATGTCGGCCCAGAAGTACGGAAACCCGATCAGCACTTTCGCGAATGAGACAACTGGGAGTCGCACGCAGTCGAGCGACAGGAACCACACCGCCCGGTTGCCGAGCGAGTCAACCACATAGGTCCGCACGTTGGTTTCTTCGAAGTCGGACACGTACGGCAGCTTCGGGAGGCACGTCGGGCCGGCCCGCCGCATCATGAACGGGACAAGCGACACCCACGCCTTCCCGTCGAAGGTGTCGACGGTCAGCCCGTCAGGAAGCAGTGCTTGGACGGCGTCGGGCTCGTACGGCCAATGCAGGAAGGTCAGGTCGTGCCAGTCGTTCCGCAACCAGCCGCGCTTGATTGGATCGGGGCACGTGGCGGAAAGTGGCTTCGGATCCAAGGGTTGCCAGTCAGTCGGCGCGGCGGATGGGGCCGTCGACGGGTTTCCCGAACACCTTGCGGTTGGCCGGATCGTCGACATCGTCGTCGCGTTCGTCCATCCACTGGCGCATCACGGTCCACGCGTAGATGCCAGTCGAGTGGCCATCGGACCAATCGAGGCTGAGCCCCCATGCGCCGGCGAGTTCGGCGTCGGTGATTGAGATCGGGCCGCCTTCCATGACCGACTGGCTCACGGGTTGGCCCTTCTGGCGCCGCGAGTTGCACTCGGCGCATGGGCAGGCGAGGCGAAGTGGTGCCAGTTCGAAGCGGGCAATGACACCGTCTTCGAACTCGATCTCGACGTGCGACGCTCGGTCGACTTCGATATTGAGAACGTCGTGGCGAGCCATCGGCCTCAGGCTACGGCGGTCACACTGTGCCTGGCGCAGTGTGACCGGTCAACCATTAGCCGAGGATCAGTTCGGCGTAGTGGGGGAGCATCATCGCGGGGCCGCTGAGCAGCAGTTCGGTGATGCAGCTGTCTTCCCACTTGCTCAGCTCTTCTTTGATCTTTCCGGCCGGGCCGACGAGTGCGACATCTTCGACCATTTCGAGCGGGATCGACGCAGCTGCTTCGGCCTTCTTGCCTTCGAGGTAGAGGTTCTGCACCTTGTCGGCGACGTCGCCGTAGCCCATGCGTTCGAACACCTCGTAGTGGAAGTTCGCGCCCTTTGCGCCCATGCCGCCTGCGTACAGCGCAAGGAAGGGGCGGATCATGTCGGCACATTCCTGGACGTTGTCGCCCGGCACGATTGACACGGTCGCTGTCACTTCGAAGCGATCCTTCTTGGTCGGGTCGCCCGATGCGGCGAAGCCTTCGTCGAGCTGATCGCGGTACCAACGGTCTTCTTTCGGCGAGAAGAACAGGGGGAGCCAGCCGTCTGCGATCTCTGCCGACAGAGCAACATTCTTTGGTCCCTCGGCGGCGAGGTAGATCGGGATGTCGTTGCGCAGTGGATGCACAGTTGGCTTGAGGGCCTTGCCGAGGTTGGCGCCGCCGTCGAACGGCAGCTGGTAATGCTTGCCGCTGTACTCGACGGGAGCCTCGCGGGCAAATACCTGGCGCACGATGTCGATGTACTCACGTGTGCGTTCGAGCGGGCGCGGATACGGCTGGCCGTACCAGCCTTCAACGACTTGCGGGCCAGACGCACCGAGCCCGAGGATGAAGCGGCCGTCAGAGAGGTGGTCCATCGTGATTGCGGCCATTGCCATAGCAGTCGGAGTGCGCGCAGCCATCTGAGCGATTGCCGTGCCCAGCTGGAGCGTCTTGGTTTGGGCGCCCCACCAGGCGAGCGGCGTCAGCGCATCAGAGCCGTATGCCTCGGCGGTCCATACTGAATTGAAACCAAGTTTCTCGGCTTCCTGCACTGCTTCGAGTGCACCCTTCGGTGGGCCTGCCGACCAGTATCCGGTGTTGTATCCGAGTTTGAGATCTGCCATGTTCAGACCGTAGGTGAACCAGGCCCGCCAGAATCAGTCCTGCCTGAAGACTATCTCACAGGCCATGATGTGTGGATGGGGGGCGAGAACGACGATCGGCTGGCGGTGACGAACTCTGTCCGCATTCCGCAGTACGAATTACAGGAGACCTTCTCAGCGTCGGGCGGCCCGGGAGGTCAGCATGCGAACAAGGCGGCGACACGTGTCGAGTTGACACTCGACGTCACCACATCGTCAGCTTTCAACGAGTCGGAACGCCAACGCGTCATCGACAAGCTCGGAGAGGTCGTTCGCGTCGTCGTAGACGACGAACGCTCGCAGCTCCGCAACCGAACGCTCGCAGCTGAACGAATGGCCGCGAAGTTACGCGGTGCGCTGCACGTACAACGGCGGCGTCGAGCAACGAAGCCGACGCGTGGTTCGCAGCGTCGTCGACTCCAAGCGAAGTCGGAGCGATCAGAAGTCAAACAGCAGCGCCGTCGACCGGCCCGCGACGAATAGTTGCGAAAGGGGCCTGACCCCATAAGTAACTATGCGGTGAAGGTGACTGGAAGCTTGTCTGGGCCGAAGATCGCGGTGCCAGGGGGCTTCCACTGCACGCCGCCGGCCAGTTTCAAGTCAGGCATGCGGCGAGCGAGGATCGGTAGTGCTTCTTGCAGTTCGGCCCGTGCGAGCCACGCACCGAGGCAGTAGTGGATACCTGAGCCGAGCGTGAGATGCGGTGAACCGGCTGGCTCTTTGCGGATGTCGAAGGTCTCGGCGCCTGGGAACGTGCCCTGATCCCGGTTGCCGGTTGCGGTTGACGGAAAAATGAATGTGCCTGCAGGAAAAAGAATGTCGCGGTAAACGATGTCTTCACTTGCGAATCGGCCGGTGCCACGGATTGCACCGAAATAGCGCATCGACTCCTCGACGGCGCGTGGTGCGATATCGGGATCGTCGGCCAGCAGCTTCCACTGATCAGGATGCTCAGCGAAGAGGGCGACCGAGCAGCCGAGCTGATTGCGAGTGGTGTCGGTGCCGCCAATGATCACCGCGTTGACCATCATCAGCAGTTCTTCGGCATCGAGTTTGTCGCCATCTTCTTCGGCCGCGATCAGGTCGGTCAGCAGGTCTTCGCGCGGGTCGTTGCGACGCTCGGAAATCATCTGCAGGGTGTATTCGTTGAGTTCGTTACGAGCGGCCTTGATGATGTCGAGTTCGTCAAGCACGTTGGCGTTGAACACGCGCAGCACGTCTTCGGCCCAGCGAGAGAACAGTTGCCAGTCTTCTTTTGGCGCACCGAGCAGTTCGCAGATAATCGGAATGGGATATGGCTCGGTGATGTCGGCAACGATGTCGGCCGTGCCAGACGCTGCCACGGGGTCGATTAACCCGTTCATCACCTCGCGCATGAACGGCCGAAGCCGATCAGCAGAGCGCGGTGAGAATGCCTTGGCGACCAGGCGACGAAGGCGAGTGTGTACTTCACCTTCGGCGGCGAGGATCGACGGCTTGTCGCGGTTGCCGATGAGTTCTGGGTCGGTGATACCGCGCATCTCGGGGATCTTCGAAGCGGCGTTGTGCCAACGCTTGTCGCGCAGGACCGCGGTGACGTCGGCGTAGCTGAGAATCGAGTAGCCAAACAGGCTGCGTGCGATCCACGTGTCGTCGGCGAGTTTGGTCATCGCGGCCAACACTTCTTCGTGTGGCATCTCGAAGAGACCCGGATCGATAACCGGGAGATCCATCTCGGTGACCAGCGTCGGTGATGTGGCAGTGCCCATCTGGCCAGACTAGAGAATGAGCACTACCGATGTTGGGGTCGGCCTCAGGCTTCGAATGGGCTGACGGCAGTGGCGTCGAGGGACGCCGCCACGATCTCGTTGGTGTAGACACCGTTAACGGTGTTCAGTCCGTGTGTCAGAGCCGGGTTCATCCGTGCGGCGCCGACGGCCCCGCCGAGTGCAACCTGCAGCTGGAAGGGGAGCGTTGCGTTGGTGAGCGCGTAGGTGCTTGTGTGCGGCACGGCACCCGGCATGTTGCCGACGGCGTAGTGCACGACACCGTGCAGTTCGAAGACCGGCTCGTCGTGCGTGGTTTCGCGGGTGGTGGCAATGCAACCACCCTGGTCGACGGCAACGTCGACGATGACTGCACGCGGCTTCATCTGCCTGACGAGGTCCTCGCTCACGACGATGGGGGCACGGCCGCCTGCAACCAGTACGGCACCGATGACGAGGTCGGCCTCCATGACCGTTCGCTCAATCGATCCCTGGTTTGACGCCAGCGTTGAGATGCGACCCTTGTGGATCTGGTCGACGTAGCGCAGGCGTTCGAGATTCTTGTCGAGCACGGTGACTTCGGCTTCCATGCCAGCTGCGATCACCGCCGAGCTCCAGCCGACGTTGCCGGCGCCGAGCACGACGACTTTGGCCGGGCTGACGCCGGGAACGCCACCCATCAGGACGCCGCGCCCGCCCTTGTGGCGTTCGAGGAAGTGAGCGCCCATTTGCGGTGCGAGGCGGCCGGCGACCTCACTCATTGGAGCGAGAAGGGGGAGTGAACCGTCGGCCAGTTGCACGGTCTCATACGCAATGCTGGTGGTCTTGGCTGCAAGCAGTGCCGCGGCGACGGCAGGGTACGCAGCGAGGTGCAGGTAGGTGAAGAGCGTCAGATCTTCACGCAGATACTGGAACTCTTCGGCCTTGGGCTCTTTGACCTTGAGCACCATTTCTTGGGCCCAGGCATCGGCAGCAGTCGGCACGATGGTGGCGCCAGCAGCGATGTAGTCCTCGTCCATAATCGATGCGCCGACACCCGCTCCAGCTTGGATGCGCACCTGAATACCGCGAGCATCGAGCTCGCGGACACCGTCGGGTGTGAGGGCCACACGGTGTTCGGCGGTCTTCACTTCGGTCGGCACACCGACGGTCTTGATCACTGGTGCAGTCATGGGCTTCATGGTGCGCCAATTGTCACACTCGATTGCGGCGCGTTTCTCTGGAAGAATGTCGGAATGGACATGCAATCCGCAGCTCTCGATGCTATTGACACTCGAATCCTTGGCGAGATGCGTCACGACGCACGAATCAGCTGGCGCGAACTCGGGGATCGCGTGCACCTGGCGCCAACGTCGGTGGCCGATCGGGTCAAGCGGCTCGAGCAGCAAGGCGTGATCACGGGCTACGAGGCCCGGATCGACGCAGCAGCGCTCGGTCGCACAGTCCAGGCGATCGTCGACGTCAGCCTGGTTCCTGGTGATGGTGCCGACGCCTTCGAGCAGCGCATCGCCGCTCGTGAAGAAGTGGTGTTTGCGGCCTACGTGACCGGCTCTGCCGACTATAAAATCATCGTCGAATGTGCCGGAGCGCCCGGGCTCGACGCATTCGTCAGGTGGGTTCGAGCCGATGAAGTCGTGGCGCGCACCGAATCACAGTTGATCCTGCGCACGATCCTCGACTGACCGAACTCAACCAACCAGCAACCGAGCAGTCCATTTTCGCCGTTAGCGTCGCCGTCGGTGGCAGGCAGAACTCACTACGACGTGCTGGGGGTTCGCTCAACGGCAGACGCCGCAACGATCCGAACTGCGTATCGCAGCCTTGCTCGCGACCACCACCCCGACCGCGTGGCGCACAGTTCTGCTGCTGGTTCGACCAACATGTCGGCGATCAATGAGGCCTACCGGATACTCAACGACGCTGGCCGTCGTGCCATGTACGACCGGTCGCTCAGCGGCAGGCAAGACAGCAAGCATCCGCTGACGTCGGCTCACGACCCCGAGTCACCCGAACGAAGGAACGTCGCCGGCGACGTGTATACCCGGCCAGCCCGTATCCCGTGGCGTTCTCTGCTTCTGTGTAGCGCGATCGCGATCTTCGCGATCGTTGTCCTGGCTCAGTTCGTCCAGCCGACCGGGCCGCAACCTCCCGACGGAATTCTGCGCAACGGCGATTGCGTGCAGATCCTGGACAACGGCGATGCCCGCGAGATTGCGTGTACCGGTCTTGACGACATGGTCGTGCGTGCGTTCAACCCGACCTTTGACGCAGCCTGTCCTGGTCGTACCGTGGGACATCGCGACCGCCTCGGAATGGGCGTGGCGTGTGTGGAACTTCCTGATCGGGTGAGTCAGGACTGACCGAAAAAGTGGTGTTGCAAGCTCTGAGCGCTGCTAGCTTTGTGGCCCGCACGGGCGATTAGCTCAGATGGTAGAGCGCCTCGTTCACACCGAGGAGGTCACAGGATCGATGCCTGTATCGCCCACCCGTAGAAAACCTGGTCAGAGCACATGCTTGGACCAGGACTTTCCTCGTCAAGACGGACAGCCGGCGGCACCTCCCGGCAATGTGGGTTGGCGTTGGGAACAAGCCATCGAGGGCACCCTCGCATTCCTTGCCGTTGCGGTTCTCACCTGGATGATCTTCTGGATGCGTCGCAACTCACGGAACATCTCCAGCGATCTTCACGCCAAGATTGATGCAGCACTCAACCGATCCCCGCTCGCGCTGGCGGCGATCTCCTTCGTTGCAGTTGCCCGCGAAGGCTTCGAGACCGCTCTGTTTCTCATCGGCGCCGAGACTTCCGCGTCGTCCGGTGTAGCGGTGGTCCTTGGCGGATTCATCGGGCTCGTCGTGTCGATCATCATCGGCGTGGCGTTTTATGCCGGAAGCGCCCGCATCGATCTTCGTCGTTTCTTTCAGTACACCGGATTCCTCCTCATCCTTTTCGCAGCTGGCCTTTTCGCCAAAGGACTCCACGAGTTGCTCGGCATCGAGTGGTCGCTCGTCTCCGACACAGTCTGGAACGTCACGTCGGGACCGTTCTCCGAGGGCTGGACGATGCACGACTTCCTCAAGGGCCTCTTCGGCTGGAGTCCGAATCCGGAGCGGATCCGTGTTGCGAGCTACCTGGCCTACCTCGTTCCGGTGACGTGGTTTTTCTTCCGAGATCCTCGCAACCGATCGTCGCCTCGGATGCAGGTGCGATCCGGTGCTTCTGCTGCCAAATGACGAGGAAGCGACAGTTGGGAAACGACCGGGCGCGTGTTGGGCAGAACCCGGTCGTATAACCAGCGGCGTGCGGCTGCTCGGGACTATGGTCACCCTGGATGGAACGACTGTGCGAACGCCCCGGGTGTTCCGATCGCGCGTCGGTTGCCTACGGGATGCGTGCCGAGGACTTGGTGTTCTGGCTCGACCGGCTCAATGACGCTGCATCCTCTGAGGGGGGCGTACTTTGTCGACGTCATGCCGACTCGATGGTTGTTCCGCGGAATTGGATTCTCGACGATCTGCGCGACCCTGACCTCCACCTGTTCCGACCGCCAGCCGCAGTGGAGCGGCCGCGTTCACGGAGCCGTCGCGTACACAGCAACGACGCCCGGGAGGCCGAACAGCTCGCGCTCGGCGTCGAGCCGGCAGTCGGTGCCAAACCCCCCGCCGACGATCTGAGCACGGAAGACGGTCTGGTTGCCGAGCCGATCGCCGATGTCATCGCGCCAGCCGACCTTGCTGACCCGAACACTGCAGAGCAGGACGAGGTGTGGACGCCCAACTTCGACACCGATGATGACCTCGGTGGTCTGCTGTCGGCGAGCAGCCCATTGCTCGCACGTGCGTTCCGCGGAGCAGAACGGCCACGGGAGTCTCCGGGCGCCAGCTAATGGAGATCCGTCGCAGCCTCGTCGCGGCGTGTACCCCCGACGAGATTTTTTCGTGGGTCGAGGACCTCGCTCGTTATCCGGAGTGGATGCGAATGGTTCATGGCGTCACGCCTGACACCAGCCGCGGGTCCGATGAGGCGTTTGCATGGAACGTTGAGCTACGTGCCCAGGTCGGGCCGTTTTCTCGCTCAAAGCGACTCCGGATGGTGCGCACCGAACACGATGTTCCGAATCGCGTCAGCTTTGAGCGCTCGGAACTGGACGAGCGCTCACATTCGGTCTGGGTGCTGCGCGCCACGATCGATCCGGCACCCGAGGGTCAGACCGGTCTCACGATGGAGCTGAACTATGGCGGCGGGCTCTGGAGCGGAGGGGTGCTCGGCCGGGTACTCGATGACGAAGTGAGGCGGGGAAGCGAAACCCTCACTCAGCTGGTCACTGACTCGCCCACGCGTTGAACCGGCCATTGTGCCGACGTTCAAGTTCGAGGGACAAGCCGAAACACTCGCTGAGTGATGCTGCGGTAAGGGTCTCGTCGATCGGGCCGCCAGTGAGAACGTCCCCGCGTTGCAGCAGCATGGCGTGCGTGATGCCTTGCGGAATCTCGGCAACGTGATGCGTGACCATAACAATCGGTGGGCCGGTCGGTCGTCGGATGATCTCGGCAAGGGTGGCGAGCAACTCTTCCCGGCCACCGAGATCGAGTCGCGCCGAAGGTTCGTCGAGCAGAATGAGTGCCGGGTCGTTCATCGTGGTGCGTGCAAGGAGTACGCGCTGTTGCTCGCCCGACGACAGCGTCCCGAACGAGCGATCCGCAAGGTGTCCGACGCCGAGTTCGCCGAGGCAGAACTGGGCCCGCGACTGGTCCTCGTCGGTGTACTGGTGCCACCAGGGTTCGAGTGCGGCGTATCGAGCCGTCATCACGACATCTCGTGCTGTCAATTCTCGCCGGAGCTGATCGGCGAGTGCCGCTGCGGCATATCCGACCCGCTGGCGGAGCACACGAATGTCGACCTGCCCGAGTCGTTCTCCGAGGACGTCGACCGTGCCCGATGTCGGATGGTCGTACAGGGCCATAATCCTCATCAACGTGGTCTTGCCCGAACCGTTGGCCCCGAGGATCACCCAGTGCTGATCGTCCTCAACCTGGCAGCTGATGCTGCCGATGACGCTGGTGTCGTCACGACGGACATGAATGTCCTTGAGTTCCAGCGTGGCCGAAGATGTTCCCATGACGCTCATCGTTAGCCGCTTGAGATGGCTGTAACCAACACTTCAATGTCAACCATACTTAACAAAAGTATGAGGATCGCTTGTGCGTAGCGTCATCTCCCCGTCGCGAAACCGAGGCGGCAACGCGCAGCTCAGCACGCCCCACCTCCACTTCGAGATCCACTCCGGAGGTGGCCTCGCGGTGAACCCGTACCCTTCGGTACGCGTCGCCGGCTGTTGATCTGACAGTGTCGTTGCCATGGCGAGTCCGGAAGTTCAGGCGTTGGCCTCACTCCTCAGCTCCGCACTCGATGGTGCGACCGTCACCGACCTGACTCGGCTCTCCGGAGGAGCATCACGGGAGACGTGGCGATTTGCTGCCGACGGAATACCCCGGGTGACGCAACTGCAACGCACGGGCGATATTCGCGACATGCTCGTCGAAGCGGCGGTGGTGAGAGCAGCGCACAGAGGTGGCGTCCCGGTACCTGAAGTCCACGTGGCGCAACGGCGGCCTGATGGCAGCGCATTCATGATCGTGGAGGCGATCGAGGGTGAAACGATCGCCCGTAAAATCCAACGCGATGATCAGTTCGCGGGTGCCCGAGCACGGTTTTCTGTCGACTGTGGCACGGCGCTTGCCAGGGTTCACCAGGTTGATCCGTCGACAGTCGACGGCCTCACCGACACCGATCAAATCGAGTTCTACACCGAAGTACTCGACAGCCTCGGCCAGCCACACCCGACCTTTGAACTTGTCCGTAACTGGCTGATCGCGAACCGCCCGGACCGGAGCCGTACGACGATCGTGCACGGCGACTTCCGCCTGGGCAACCTCATTGTCGACGACGGCGGGATGCGTGCGGTGATCGACTGGGAACTCGCTCACCTCGGCGACCCGCACGAAGACCTCGGCTGGCTGTGCGTGAAAGCCTGGCGCTTCGGTGGCGGACCACCCGTTGCGGGCATCGGCGCACAATCTGATCTGTTTGCCGCCTATGAAGCCGCAGGCGGCGGTGCTGTTGATTCGGACGCGGTGTTCTGGTGGGAAGTCCTCGGCACGTGGAAGTGGGGGATCATGTGCATCCTGCAAGCCAACGCCCACCTGTCGGGCGAAGTCAGGAGCCATGAGCTCGCTGCGATCGGACGACGAGTCTGCGAGAACGAGTTCGACCTGCTCACGATGCTGGAGGGCCGTTGGTGAGCGCCACCCCGCATGACGCACCGAGTGCAGCCGAGCTGGTCGAGGCAGTTCGTGAGTGGCTTGAACGCGACGTCCTGACGTCGACCGACGGACGCCTGAAGTTCCATACCCGCGTCGCTGTAAACGTCTTGGCAATGGTCGAACGCGAGCTCAGCATAGGTGGCCAACATGTCGCGGATCACGTGGCTCGACTCGCGTCGCTCGGTGTCGAATCTGATGCCGAACTGGCGGCCGCGATCAGGGCCGAATCGGTTGCCGTCGAGCTGGATGTGCTGCGTGCAGCCCTCCTTGACTCGGTTGTCGACAAGCTGCAGGTCGCGAACCCGAAGTACCTCGAGAGCTGAGCCAGCTCAGAGTTTGGCGGTGATGCGGACCGGCTTGTCGACGACGGGCTGGCCGGCCGCCAACTGACCGCAGGCTGCATCAATGTCGGTGCCGCGGTTCTGTCGAACCGTTGCGTTGGCGCCGAAATCTTCGAGTGCATCGCGGAAGGCGTAGACCTTTTTCAGCGGTGTCCCCTTCGTGGGGTAGCCAGGGGTCGGATTCAACGGGATCAGATTTACGTGAGCGTTCGGCTGCATCCGACGACACAGGGCGGCCAGCTCGCGAGCGTCGCTCGTCCGATCATTGACCCCATCGATCATCGCCCACTCGAAGCTGACGCGACGGTTCTTCACCTGCAGGTAGTCGTTACAGGCGCTGATCAGATCGTTGATTGGGTAACGCTTGTTGATCGGCACCATCTCGGTCCGCAGTTCGTCGTTCGCGGCATGTAGTGAGACGGCGAGGTTGACTGGGAGGGGAAGGTCTTTCAGCGCACGGATGCCCGGAACGAGGCCGACCGTTGAAATCGTGATGTGGCGGGCAGAGAGACCAATGTCGCCGTGGATGCGCTCGACTGACTTCCACACAGGCCCGAGGTTGGCCATTGGCTCGCCCATACCCATGAACACGATGTTGCTCACTCGCCGGTCGACCTGCCTGGCTCGCTGCGCTGCCCGCACCACTTGCTCGACGATCTCGCCGACGGTGAGATGCCGAGTGAACCCGGCCTGACCGGTGGCGCAGAATCCGCACGCCATGGCGCATCCGGCCTGGCTACTGACGCAGACGGTGGCCCGGTCGGCGTAAAGCATCAACACGGTCTCAATTCGGCTGCCCCCCTCGAGTTCCCAGAGAAACTTCACCGTGTCGCCGGTTTCGTCGACCGATTCGGTCACCGGCGTCAGCGCAGTCGGGAGCTCTCGATCGAGACGTTCGCGCAGCTTCTTCGGCAGGTTCGTAATGTCGACCGGGTCAGCCAGCTGCGTGTACAGCCCCTCCCACAGTTGGTCGAGGCGGTACCGAGGCTCGCTGTCGAGAAGGTCAGCGAGTTCGTCACGGGTCACGTCGTATCGAGTCGGCCCGTCCACTCCGTCACGCTACCTGACGCACAGGGTCCCGTTCTCTCTGACGGGACTGGATCGCCGCCGCGAGATCAGTTGATGTGCGGAGCGGCAAGCCGTTCGTAGTCGGCAATGCGGGTGCGGACGACGTCGAGGCTGGCAGTCCAGAACGCTTCGTCGGTCACGTCGAGGCCAAACGTCTGGCCGAGTTCTTCGGCAGTGTCCATGCCGGCACGCGACAGCAGCGTGTCATACCCGGAGCGGAAGCGCTCGGGATCGTCCTGGTAGCGAGCGAAGAGCCCAAGGCCAAAGAGGAGGCCGTACGTGTAGGGCCAGTTGTAGAAGTGCGAGCCGTAGTAGTGCGGCTTGAGTAACCACATATAGGGATGTGCCGTCGACTGGTCGATGCCATTGCCGTAGGCCGCGAGCTGCGCATCGGTCATCATCTCGGAGAGTTCGCGGGCGCTCAACGTGCGTCGCTGGCGGCGGGCGAAGACCTCTGTCTCGAAAAGGAAACGCGAATGGATGTCGACCACGACCTGGTTGGTGCCCTGCAGGTCAATGTCGAGCAGGGCGAGCCGTTCGTCTCCATCGAGGTGCGCGAGCCCGGCCTCGATGACGAGCGTTTCGCAGAAGATGCTGGCCGTCTCAGCCAGCGCCATCGGCAGGCGTCGCTGCAATGCCGTTCGGCCGGCCAACGTGGTGTTGTGATACGCGTGCCCGAGTTCATGGGCGGTGGTCTGGGCTGACTCAGCGGACCCTGACCAGTTCAACATCACAAGTGAGCGATCGCCTCCGAATGGCATACAGAATGCTCCACCCTGTTTGCCATCGCGTGGCTCGGCGTCGATCCACTGCTCGTTGACGGCCCGGTCGACGAGGCCAGCGAGACCGGGGCTGAATTCGCTAAAAGCTTTACGGACGATGGTGAGGCCTTGGTCCCATGAGACGTCGCCTGCGGCCATCGGCAGCGGTGCGACGAGATCCCACCAGGGGAGCCCCCGGTCGGGGGCGTGGCCGTGAAGCTGCGCCTTGACTTGCATCCACCGACGAAAGTCGGGGAGCGACGCCGACACTGCTGACTGCATGGCTTCGAACGTGGCGGTGCTGACGCTGTTGGCGAAGCACGACGCATCGAGCGGCGACGTCCAGTTCCGGCGGCGGTTGACCACGTTGGCCTCGCCCTTGATTGCGTTCATTGCCGCGGCGACGGGGACTTCGATGGTCGGCCATGCAGCAATTTCCGCGTTGTAGGAAGCCTGACGGACTGCAGGATCGGGATCGGTAGCGAGACCGCGAACGGCGGGCATCGGTAATGTTGCGGGGCCATCCGGCAGATCGACCTCGGTGGTCAGCTGCGACGTGACGTCGCTCTGCAGACGCCCCCACGCACCCGACCCGGTCGTCGACAGCTCGGCGTAGAGATGCTCTTCGACCTCGGACATCTGATGGGTCGCGCGTTCGGCGAAGCGGCTGAGCGGGCCGATGTGATCGCGTGCCTCGACGGACACGGCAGCGAGTTCGTCGGCACCGAGCGACTTGACCCACTCGGCAAGCCGAGCGAGCAGCGGACGCATCGATGCGCCGACCATGTTGATCTCGCTCATCAATGACTGGGCCTGTGTGTTGCGTGAGTCGGTCGACACCGTGGCGTAGACGTAGGCGTGGAGCAGGTCGAGGTCGTCACTGACGCGGTTGAATTCGCTGATCGCCCGATCGGCAGCCGTCCCGTCAGCGCCGGTGAGCGAGCGCTGTTCAGTCGCGCGGATGTTGAGTTCGTCGAACAGGGCGATCAGCCGCTCGACGTCAGCGGTCGATCGTTCCTTCGCGTCGCTGAACGAGCGGGAGTCGAACGACTCGTGAATATCGGCAACACTCCAACGTGGGAGCGGATTGGCTGGTTCGGTGATCGTCACGAGTGCTTTTCCAGAGGTCTGCAGAGCGAGCCCCGCATCGTGTTGTCGGAGTGGGCCATTAGCAGGCACTGCGGCTGTCGGGGACGGGTGTCGACGACGGGGCGACGTCGGCGACGAAGGCCCCGTTCGTGGCAGAAACGGTGAAGCCGAGACGTTCGTACATCGAGACAGCTGCAGCGTTGTCGGCGTCGACGTAGAGCAGTGCGGTGGTGATCCCCTGACCGGCGAGATGCTCGAGCCCGGCCAGTGTGAGCTGCTTGCCGAGGCCGAGCCCGAGAAAGTCGGGGTCGACGGCGATCACATAGATCTCACCGACTCGTTCATCGCCGGGCTCGTGGACCTTGGTCCAGCAGAACGCGGCCATTCGGCCATCGCGTTCATGAACACGGAACCCGGTCGGATCGAACCAATCTTCACCCCGACGCTGGCAGAACGTGTCGAGGGTCCAGCCACCCTGTTCGCCGTGATTGGCGAAGGCTCGGTTGTTGACCGACAACCAGCTCTCGTCGTCGGTGCCCGGACGGAAGTCGCGTGTTTCAACGGTGACATCGAAGCTGGTTGGAAGCGAACGGCGCATCTGGAAGAGCGTCCGATCGGCGTGCATCCCGGCATCGGCAGCGAGGGTTTGGTGTGCCGTGGTCGGCTCGAAAACCCACCAGTTGACGCGTCCACCTCCGTCGCATGCGACGACGTCGATGGCCGCCTCCATCAGCTCGGGGCCGATCGTGGCCATCTCGTAACGATGATGTGGATGCACCACGAGCTCGAAGGCGTAGGAGTCGTTGCCGCGGGAGACTTGGGCGTATGCGACGGGATGGTCGTGGCCCTGTTCCCACGCGACGAGCGCAGCGAAGCCGTTGTGCCCGCCATTCACGAGATCGAGGTAGAGGTGGTCGGAAAGCGGCCGCCGTCCATCAGCACGTGTTACCGCATCGAGAAGCTCGTTGACCGCAGCGATGTCGTCGCTCTCCATCTGTCGCTTGATCTCAAGACGCCGCATGTGTCGAGGGTATCCCAGCGAGTTCGGGCTGTCGGGATCTCGGGCGGCGGCCTTGCGTGACGTGACAACAGGCAGGTATCGTTCATTCCGCAAATCAGGTTCCCGCTACCTGTTTGCTGCGAGTGTCGGGACCCGCCTCCTGACCTCGCCGTGCGACGGCCCCTCTCGAGGGGTCGTCGCCGTTTTTTTCGGGTCATTCATCCGAATGGGTGTCGCTTGGTCACTCAACTTGAGCCTGCGCGGGCCGGGTCGGTTGTGCTCAACGAACGGCGCGAAGTGCTCGGCTGAGGCTGCGCTCGGCGCTCCGGAGCTGCCGCTCGGCTTCATGAATCGCCACGACCACATCGTCTCGATCGCCACCACGGAACGGCTCGGCGAGCCCGCCGACGCGCTCTCGATAGCGAGCGACACTGTCGGCGATCGACGAGAGTTCGGCAGCGGTGCGTTCGAGGGATTCGGCCACACCGGCAGGCTATCGACCGGTCACACCGTGCCAGGCACAGTGTGACCGGTCGGGCGGATAGCGAAACGTTGCCGAGAGCTGGGCGTTCTCGTCGGTACAATACGCTTGCGTGATCAGCGTTCGTGACGACCTGCGTGCCCTCAAGGGGTACCACTCTGCCCAGGTTGATGTTCGCATCCGGCTGAACACGAACGAATCGCCGGAGCCGCCACCCGCTGCTTTCCGTGATGCGGTGGCCGCTGAGGTGTCCAAGATCGACTGGCATCGTTATCCCGACCGTGCCGCATTGGCGTTGCGTGAGGCGATTGCCGAGAGTCACGACGTCGACGTGACGCAAGTGTTCGTCGCCAACGGCTCCAACGAGGTGTTACAGACCGTGCTGCTGGCCTACGCCGGGCCGGGTCGCACCGTCGCAACCTTCGAGCCCACCTACCAAATGCATGCGCAGATCGCCCGAGTGACTGGCGCCACTGTGGTCGAGGGCGAGCGCGCCGACGACTTCACGCTCGACCCTGTCGAAGTCGAGCGTGTGATCACCGAATCGCAGCCGCATGTCGTTTTCCTCACGTCCCCGAATAACCCGACCGGGCTCGTCGAGCCTGTCGAGCGCGTTCGTCAAATGCTCGACATTGCGCCCGGCCTCGTCGTGGTCGATGAGGCGTATGCCCAGTTCTCCGACTGGAGCGCTCTCGAATTGATCGACGAAGACACGCCGATGGTGGTCACGCGTACTTTTTCGAAGACCTGGTCGATGGCTGGCGCTCGCCTTGGTTACCTGATCGGCCCGTCGTGGCTGGTCGCCGAACTCGACAAAGTGGTGCTGCCCTATCACCTCGATGCCGTCAAGCAGATCGCTGGCCGGCTCGCCCTTCGCTTCGTCAGCGACATGGACGACCGGGTCAGCCAGATCGTCGCCGAACGCACGCGCATCTCGTCGGCGCTCGCCGACCTTGGCACCACGGTCTTTCCGAGCGGCGCCAACTTCCTGCTTTTCCGGCCAGACGGCCATGAGGGGCGTGCCGTCTGGCAGGGCCTCGTCGATCGCAGCATCCTGATCCGTGACTGCTCGGATTGGCCTCGCCTCGCCAACTGTCTGCGGGTCACCGTCGGCACGCCCGACGAGAACACCGCCTTCCTCGATGCGCTCGGCGAAGTTCTCGCCGGCGGGTTCACCACTTTCGAAACCAGCCAGAACGGAGCCGACCGATGAGTCGTACCGCAAGCCGCATCCGCACCACCAAAGAAACGTCGATTGAGATTTGGATCGACCTCGATGGAACGGGTGTCACCGACATCTCGACCGGCATCCCGTTCTATGACCACATGCTCGATCAGATTGGTCGCCACGGGGCCTTCGATCTAAAGATCAAAGCCATTGGTGACATCGAGATCGACACGCACCACACTGTCGAAGACGTCGCCATCACGCTCGGCGAGTGCTTCGCCGAAGCCCTCGGAGACAAAGCAGGCGTGCGTCGATTCGCCAGCGGCAAGTATCCGCTCGACGAAGCACTGATCGATGTGGCACTCGACCTGTCTGGTCGTCCGCACGTCGAGTGGCACGTCGAGATGCCCGAGAGCCTTCCGCTCGGCAACCCAGCTTTTGACCCGCAGCTGGCCGAGCACGTCGTGTCATCGTTCGCTACGGCGGCCGGCATCACGCTGCACGTCGAAATGGTGCGCGGCCGCAACACGCATCACGTGATCGAAGCAACGTTTAAGGGCATCGCTCGCGCCCTGCGCGACGCTGTTCGCATCGAAGGACCTGGGGGCGTGCCGTCGACGAAAGGCGTTCTGTGACCAGACCCGTGGTGGCCGTGATCGACTACGGCATCGGCAATTCGCACTCGGCGCAGAAGGCTTTGGAAGTTTGCGGTGCTGACGCTCGCCTGACCGCCGACCCCGAATTGATCGCCGCAGCTGACGGCGTCGTTCTGCCAGGGGTCGGGGCGTTTGGCGCATGCATGGCTGCGTTGCGTAACGGTGGCCTTGAACAGCCCGCCCTCGACGCAGTCGCCTCCGGGCGTCCGTTTCTCGGGATCTGCGTCGGCATGCAGATGCTGTTCACTCGCTCCGAGGAGAACCCGGATGCCACTGGGCTTGGGATCATCCCCGGCACCGTTCGCAAAATCCCGACTGAACCAGGTGTCGGGCCCAAGATTCCCCAGATGCAGTGGAACCGTCTCCAGCTCGTGCTGCCTCGCGATCCGATGCTTGCTGATCTCGGGGCCGACCCGTGGGTGTACTTCGTGCATTCCCTACACGGCGTTCCTGACGACCCTGCCGTGGTTGCCGCGACGGTCGAATACGGCACCACGTTGAATGCAGCGTTTCGGCTCGACAATGTTTTCGCTGCCCAGTTCCACCCTGAAAAATCGAGCACACCAGGATTGGCTCTGCTGTCGAACTTCGTCGGCGTGTGTTCCCGGGTTGATGCCGTTGCAGCGCTGCCGGTTACGACGAGAGCCGAACGATGATCGAGTTGTATCCCGCCATCGACCTACTGGGTGGCCGCGTCGTGCGGCTCCGCCAAGGTGACTACGCCGACGAGACCGTCTACGGCAACGACCCGATCGCCATGGCACGCAGCTTCGCCGAGGCGGGTTCGCTGTGGGTCCACGTCGTTGATCTCGACGCCGCCAAATCAGGCGATCCGATCAACCGGCCGGTCGTGGCGGCGATCGTGCAGGCAGTCGCAGGTGTCAGCAAGGTTCAAACGGGCGGCGGCGTCCGCAGCGTTGCCGATGCCGAAGAACTGGCGAACGCGGGCGTGGCTCGCGTCGTGATGGGATCGGCCGCCGTCCGCGAACCGTCGCTCGTCGCCGAGGCATCTGAAGTGGTGCCGGTTGCGGTTGGCTTAGATCACCGCAGCGGCGAGATCTCGATCCACGGGTGGACGCAGGGAAGTGGATTGATGCTTGACGACGCGTACGAACTGTTTCCGACCGCAGCCGTCTTCGTGATCACCAACATCGGCCGTGATGGCATGCTTGAAGGGCCTGACATCGAGGGGCTGACACGGTCAGCTGCGTCTGCCGGTGCCCCGATTATTGCCTCGGGCGGCGTGTCGAGCATCGGTGACATTGAGGCGTTGGCGAAGATTCCAGGCCTGGGTGGCGTCATCACCGGGAAGGCCGTCTACGAAGGCCGGTTCACGGTCTCCGAGGGCCTGGCCGCATTGGCTGCAGCGCAAGAGGCGCAGTCATGAAGGTCGCTCGAGTCATTCCTTGTCTTGACGTGGCTGAAGGGCGCGTGGTCAAGGGCACCAATTTTGTTGACCTCCGAGATGCTGGCGACCCGATCGAATTGGCCGCTCGGTACGACCTCGAAGGTGCCGATGAACTGGTATTTCTTGACATCACAGCGTCGAGTGACCATCGTGATACCACGATCGACATGGTGCACCGCATCGCCGAGCAGGTCTACATTCCGTTCACCGTGGGTGGTGGGATCCGGACGCTTGAAGATGCACGTCGGATGCTGCGTGCCGGCGCCGACAAGGTCAGCGTGAACACTGCAGCAGTTGAGCGACCAGACTTGATTTCCGAGATCGCTGCCGAGTTTGGCGTCCAGTGTGTGGTGTGCGCAATCGATGCGCGGCGTCGACAGCCTGGTACGTGGGAGGTGTACCTCCATGGTGGCCGTACCCCGACGGGCCTCGACGCCGTCGAGTGGGCAATTGAAGCAGTCCGCCTCGGAGCTGGCGAACTTCTGCTGACCTCGATGGATCGTGATGGCACACGCGAGGGGTTCGACGTCGAACTAACCCGAGCGATTTCCGATGCTGTCAACGTGCCGATCATCGCCAGTGGCGGTGTCGGCGCGCTCGAACATCTCGCCGACGGGGTCATCAAGGGCGGCGCCGATGCGGTCCTCGCAGCGTCGATTTTTCACTTCCGCGAACACACCGTCGCCGAAGCCAAAGCTGCAATGACCGCCGCAGGCATCACCGTCCGCCCGGCAGTCTGATATTCCATGTTTGCGTCACGAAATTGGCTGGCATCCGCACCAAAATCGTCACGCAAACGAGGAGTTGCGTAAGTTTCGTCGTATGAACGATTCTCTGGTCACGACGGAACGGCGCGATGGCGTCCTGATCTGCCACATCGACGACGGCAAAGCCAATGCGCTGGCGCAGGCGATGATCACGGCGATTACCGACGCGTTGGGTGAGGCGGAGTCTGATGACAGCGTTCATGCTGTCGTACTGCACGGTCGAGAGGGCAAGTTCTCTGCCGGCTTCGACTTGAATGTGATGCGCGGCGACGACGTCGCAGCAATGGTCGACCTGGTCGCCAACGGGGGCGAGCTTGTTCGGAGGATCTACGCCGCACCAGTGCCTGTGATTGCTGCGTGCACTGGACATGCACTTGCCGCTGGCGCCCTCATACTTCTTGCCTGCGACGTGCGTATCGGGTCCGATCGGCCGTGCAAAATTGGGCTGAATGAGGTAGCCATTGGAATGACATTGCCCGATTGGGCGCTGACGATCGCCTCCGATCGGCTGAGCACTCGTCATTTGCAGCGAGCGATTCCGACCGCGCGAATCACCGATGGCGCCGGCGCAGTTGACGCTGGCTACCTCGACGAGATTGTCGCGGACGATGCGGTTCTTGAGGTTGCTGTTGCCCAGGCAGTGGAGTTTGCAGCGCTCAGTCCACAGGCGTACGCAGTCACGATTCGCAAGATGCGCGGAAACACCGTTGCGACGATGTCCGAACAGATCGCGGCTGACCGTGCGGGTGGTGTCGGCGCACCACTCTGACCGCGACTCCGGGAGAGTGACGCGCGTCTGAATCTTCTCGGCCTGAGCCTGTTGAGCGCGCAACCGTTCGGTATTGTCTGGCCCATGGCAAACCCCAAAGTCAATCCCAACATGGAATACCGCCGCCTCGGCAACACTGGCCTGCAGGTGAGCATCCTGTCGTTTGGCAGTTGGGTCACGTTCAACACCCAGCTCGACAACCAGCTCGCTACCGAGTGCATTGCCGCCGCTGGCGAAGCAGGCTGCAACTTCTTCGACAACGCCGAGGCCTACGACGGTGGCAAAGCCGAAACAATCATGGGTCAAGCATTCCGCGACCTCGGTTGGGAGCGCTGGTCGTACGTGCTCACCACCAAGGTCTACTGGGGCATCAACGGCGAAGTCCCGAACATGAAGAACACGCTCAACCGCAAATACCTCATGCAGGCGATCGACGGCTCACTCGAGCGCCTCGAACACGACTTCGTCGACGTGCTCTACTGCCACCGTTCTGACCCGAACACGCCGCTCGAAGAGACCGTTTTCGCAATGAGTGACATTGTGTCGTCTGGTAAGGCCACCTACTGGGGGACGAGCGAGTGGAACGCCGAGGAGATCCGCGGCGCCATTGAAATCGCCGAGAAGCATCACCTCCATAAGCCGGTCACGGAGCAGAGCCAATACAACTTGTTCGAACGCAAGAAGGTCGAGCGTGAGTACAGCCGCCTGTGGGCCGACTACCGCTACGGCAACACCATCTGGAGCCCGCTCGCATCGGGTCTGCTGACCGGAAAGTACAAAGACGGCATCCCGGACGATTCGCGTGGTGCGCTCAAGGGCTACGAGTGGTTGCAGGACCGCTTCACCAACCAGGCCGAGGTCGCCAAGGTCGAGAACCTGCGTCCGATCGCCGACCGCTTCGGTTGCACGCTCGCACAGCTCGCACTCGCCTGGGCGACGAAGCACCCGATGGTGTCGAGCGTCATCACCGGCGCATCACGCGTCAGCCAGGTCGTCCAGAACTTCGAAGCTCTCGGTGTCATCCCGTTGATCACCGACGAGGTCGACGAAGAGATGCGCGCCATCGTCAAAGGTTGAGAACGGACCACTCGATCCTCGTTTGCGTGACAATTTTGGTTCCCCAGCGCACCAAAATCGTCACGCAAACCGGGTCTGGACGAGTGCGGAGCGTCGAGCGAAGCCAGGTTGACACCGTCACTGGTCAAGAGTTGCAGGTGTTCGACAACGGCCTCGGTCAAGGGCCTCGACGGTATCGTCAGGCCTATGACCGGGCCTGACGAAAAGCTACCGATCAAGATGCTGAACGACCGCGTGCTGGTGAGCGTCTCCGACAGAGGCTCCGACCGGAAGTCATCCGGGGGCATCCTGATTCCGGCCACGGCGCAGGTGCAGAAACGGCTCGTGTGGGCAACCGTTGTCGCGCAAGGGCAAAACGTTCGGAGCTGCGAGATCGGCGACAAAGTGCTGTTCAGCCCTGACGATCGCTACGAGGTCGAAGTGCAGGGCGAGGACTACGTCATGCTTCGCGAACGCGAGCTTCACGCCGTCGCCGCCGAACGTATCGAAGCGTCCACCGGCCTCTACCTCTGACCCGCATCCTTCGTCGCTCGGCGATCTGGCCTACATTGTGATTTCCGTTTTTACAAAGGAGATCCCGATGATCAAAGTCAGCGTCATGTATCCGAGCGGCGACGCCGCCACGTTCGACATGGAGTACTACAAGACGGCTCACATGGAGATCGTCGATCGGACGATGAAGCCCAGCAGGTGGGAGATCGAGTCCGGCGTGGACGGACCGTACATTGCGATTGGCAACCTCTACTTTGAGTCGACCGAGGCCATGCAAGCGGGCATGGGCGGGGCAGGCGAGGCGCTCGCTGACATCCCGAATTTCACCAACACCGAGTCAGTTGTCCAGGTCTCCCAAATCGTCGAGGCCTGAAACCGGGCGATCGCTCCGGCTGCCTGGTCCGTAGAATGTTGGAATGCCTGAGGGAATCACGATCGACGTAACGGACGAGCAGCTGGCCGGCCTGACATACAACAGCGACGGGTTGATCACAGCAATCGCCCAAGACATTGAGAACGGCGACATCTTGATGCTCGCATGGATGAACGAAGAGTCGCTCAAGATGACGTTCGCCGAAGGCCGAATGGTGTACTGGTCGCGTAGCCGCCAGGAGTTGTGGCGCAAGGGCGACACCAGCGGTGACCGTCAATTCGTCCGAGAGGCGTACTACGACTGCGACGCCGACGCACTGCTTTTCAAAGTTGAGCAAGAGGGAGCAGGCGCCTGCCACACCGGTGCGCGCAGCTGCTTCTTCCGTAGCTTCGGCGCTGACTCTTGACGATGCAGTTCCAACCTTCTCGAGAGGAGTTCCACGCCTACGCCGCAGATCACACCGTCGTGCCGGTCTGGACCGAGCTACTGGCCGATCTGGAAACACCAGTCGCTGCCTATACCAAGCTTGTCGGTGACAAGCCTGGCTTCCTCCTCGAATCGGTTGAGGGTGCCGAGCGGTGGGCGAGGTTCTCGTTCGTCGGACGCAACCCGTCGGCCACGCTGATTCTGCGTAATGGTCAGGTGGAAATTGATGGCCCAGTACCTGACGGGATCCCGACCGGCGAGGGGATCTTGGTGGCGCTCGAAGCGATGCTCGCCGAGTACTCGAGCCCGTCGTTCCCCGACCTGCCTCCGTTGCACGGCGGCATCATGGGATTCCTCGGCTACGACGTGATCCGCGAGGTCGAGCACCTCCCCGACACGCCGACCGACGACCGCGATTATCCCGATGCGGTGATGTCGGTCATTGGGTCACTCGCAGCCTTCGATCACTGGCGTCAGCGGGTCTACCTCATTGAGAGCGTCGCGACCCTCGGCTTACGCACAGATCAGCTCGATGCGGCATACGACGCAGCAGTCGAGCGCGTCAGCCAGGCTGTTCGCGACTTAGCCCAGCCGCTGCCATACACACCGGTTGCGCCGCCAACGCTCGACGACGAACTGCCGACCCTCGTATCAACCATGCCTGATGGCACGTATCAACGGGCTGTTGAAGTGGCCAAGGAATACATTGTGGCAGGCGACATCTTCCAGGTTGTGCTCGCTCAGCGGTACGACATCGAACTCGAAGCTGACCCGTTCGACTTTTACCGTGTGCTGCGCCAGGTCAACCCGTCGCCGTACATGTATTACGTCAAGCACGACGAGTTGACGATTGTCGGCTCGTCACCCGAACCAATGGTGCAGCTACTCGATCGTAAGGTTGTCTCGCGTCCGATTGCCGGGACGCGCCGTCGTGGCAAGAACGATGAGCACGATCGACTCATGGCTGCCGAACTGATCGAACACCCGAAGGAACGCGCAGAGCACGTCATGCTTGTCGACCTCGCCCGCAACGATGTCGGCCGCGTCGCCAAGTACGGAACCGTGCAGGTCGACGAACTGATGACCCTTGAGCGTTACAGCCACGTCATGCACATGACTTCGCAGGTGTCAGGCGAACTGCGTGACGACCTCGGCCCGATCGACGTCCTGCGCGCCACGCTGCCCGCTGGCACGCTGTCTGGAGCGCCAAAGGTTCGAGCGATGGAGATTATTGACGAACTCGAACCGGTGAAGCGTGGCCCGTACGGGGGAGTGGTCGGCTACATCGACTGGTCGGGCAACCTCGACACGGCGATCGCTATTCGCACCATGTTCATCACCGGCGATGGCAAGACTGCAAGTCTGCAAGCAGGTGCGGGCGTCGTTGCCGACTCAGTGCCGGAAGACGAAGACCTTGAATGCCGTAATAAGGCTGCAGCACTGCTCGCAGCGATCCCCGGGGCACGCCGTATGACCAAAGCGCGAACCGAGGCCGGCACCCAGGCGTGATCGTAGCGAGTGCGACTCCCAGCGATTCCAACCGGAATACGGCAGACTGGAGGCATGGAGAACCTTGCCGATCTGGCGTTCATCGATGACACCGCACGTGACCGCATCACGGTGAGCGGCGACGACGCGCTCACCTACCTCCAGTCGCAGATCACCCAGGAGATCCGAGACATTGCAGTTGGCGAAACCCGTTGGACTTTCGTGCTCGCACCAACCGGCAAGGTTGATTCGCTGGCGCGTATTGCTCGTACCGCTGAGACGACGTTTGTTCTTGACACCGACGCCGGCTTTGGTGACTACCTTCTCGCTCGCCTCAACCGGTTCAAGATCCGCGTCAAGGCCGATACCGAGCTTGCATTCGCCGAGTGTGACGTGCCGTCAGCAGCCCATGAGGCCGCCCGAGTCGCAGCTGGCTGGCCGCGCATGGGTGCCGAGATTGTCCCCGGTGAAACCATCCCGGCGACCACTGGGGTCGTGCTGCTTGCCGTGAACTTCACAAAGGGCTGCTATCCGGGCCAGGAACTGGTCGAGCGGATGGACAGCCGCGGAGCCGATGCGCCGAAGATGCTGCGCATCCTCGAGGTAGCAGCGGACACGTCGGTCGGCGATGTGATCGACGATGTCGCCGAGGTCACCAGCATCAGCGGGACCACTGCATTGGCGTACGTGAAGCGCAAGAGCGATCTCGGCCGCGTCCCTGTTCACGCGGTTTAAGCCTGCATCAGGCGGTGGCGAGCGATTGTCGGATTGCCTGCACGTCAGGGTGCTGGCGGAGCCCGACGAGTTCGGGTGAACCGTCGATGACGGAAGCCAAGCCGATGGGCGAGGTGCCGGCCTCGGCAGCGGCGCGAAGCCAGCCGATTGCCGTTCCCTGGTCGCCGAGGGCGCCGGAGGCGCGAGCAACAGCTGAGGCGCTCAACGTGTTCGGGTTTCGTTCGAAGCTGCCTGCTGCGTAGTGGGCTGCGTCTTCGAACCTGCCGAGTGAGATCAGCACGTTGGCGAGCAGGTACTCGTTGGTCGGATCGCCGAATGGCTTGGGCTCGGGAAGTAGGTCAACGAGCAATGCGAGGTTGTCGGCAGGTATCGAGAGCGTTGTAAGGATTGCATTTTGCTGGGAGTGGCTGAGCGCAGCGATCAGTAATCGTCGTGCCTTCGTCTGCTTGCCAGCTTGGAGTGCGGTGTGAGCGGCGGTCCACGGAGAGACCGGCTCTTTGGACGATCCGAGCATCTGGAGCTGGGTGATCATCAAGAAGGCGATGAAGATGGCGAAGCCACGGAACCGCTCGGAGAAGAACATCAGCAAGGCGGCGCTGCCGGTCAGAGCGATCGAAAAGAGCAGCATCAACCGCTGTGCCCGACCGGGCAGCAAGCGATCGAGGCCCTGCATCACGATATTGCCGCCGTCGAGCGGCAGGATCGGGATGAGGTTGAGCATGCCGATCGCCGGACCGGCCCACCAGATGGCGTACGTCGCCACTGAGCCGTCGATGGAGTTTTGATCGAGTGGGTTGACTCCGAGTGCGAGCAGCACGGCGACGCTTGTGGCGATGTGAATACCCGGGCCGGCGAAGGAAATGATCGCGTGCCCGGAGCGGGAGATCGGGCGTGTGGGCACATACGAGGCGTATCCGGCGAGAAAGCCGAGCGAGATTTCGGCATGCGCACCGTAACGCCTGGCGGACACGGCATGGCCGAGTTCGTGGATCAGCGTGAAGACGGCGATCGCTCCAGCCAGCCATAACCCGAACTCGCTGCCGTAGATCACAATGATGAGCAGCATGAACATGACGAAACCGGGCTGCACATGCACCTTGAAGCCCAGCAGGTTCAACATTCTTGTCAGCCTACGGCCACGGCGCGTTGCCCGAGCCGCAGGTGAGGAGACCACAGGCCGGTGAGATGGCGGTTACACCCAGATGGCAAGATGGTGATCGATGAGTGACACCCAGACGAATACCGCAGCACAAGATGGCGGAGTGTTGCAGCAGGCGGTGGTTGCGGCGATCGCCGCTGGTGACACGCCAGAGAGTCGAGCTGCAGCGGTTCGTTCGATCACGCCAGCCGACCTTGATGCCGTGATCCACGCCCAATTCGACGCGGTCGGCTCGGTCTTGACGTCAGGCCTCGGTGCATCACCGGGGGCGGCGGTCGGCAAGGTCTACTTCTCCTCGGACGATGCCGCAGACGCAGCTGACCGTGGCGAAGCAGTGATCTTGGTCCGCAATGAGACGACGCCAGCAGATGTGCACGGCATGATGGTCTCCGCAGGTCTTTTGACGACGAAAGGCGGGCTTGTCAGCCACGCTGCAGTGGTCGCGCGCGGTTGGGGTACGCCTGCCGTTGTCGGTGCGGACGCGATCAAGATCGCCGACGGTTCGTTCTCGGTTGGCGAGGTCGTCGTGGCTGAAGGGGACATCATCTCGATCGACGGAGCTAGCGGCAATGTTGTTGTTGGTGCAGTGTTGACGGCAGCGGCTGGACCGCCCGAAGAGTTTTTTACGATCCTGGGCTGGGCTGACGCAATCCGTGTAGGCCACCTCGGCGTGCGTGCCAATGCCGACACCGGCCGTGATGCCGCCAAGGCTCGTGAGCTGGGGGCTGAAGGCATTGGGCTGTGTCGAACCGAGCACATGTTCCTGGCAGCTGACAGGTTGCCGGTCGTCCGCCGGATGATTTTGGCCCGAGACGCCGACGAGGAGAGCGAAGCACTCGAAGAGTTGGGTCGCGTTCAGCAGGTCGACTTCGAAGAAATTCTTCGAGTGATGGATGGCTTGCCGGTGACGGTGCGCCTCCTCGACCCGCCGCTCCACGAGTTCCTGCCGTCGGTCGCAGAGCTGACCTTGAAGGAGGCAACCGAAGGGCTCACCGACCTCGAGCAGCGTGAGCTGCGGGCCGCCGAGTCGTGGGGCGAGCACAATCCGATGATCGGCACCCGCGGCGTTCGGCTTGGAGTTCTGAAGCCCGGTCTGTACGCGATGCAGGTGAGGGCGCTCCTCGCCGCGGTTAAGACGATGCGGGTCGAAGGGCTGCACCCGATCGTTGAGGTGATGGTGCCGCTCACGGTGAGTCGCGCCGAATTGGCGCTCGCTCGGCAGTGGATCGAGGCTGAGATCAATGCCACCGCGTCGGACCACAGCGACATCACCATCGGCACGATGGTTGAGACACCGCGAGCCGCCGTTTGCGCCAGCGAGTTGGCCAAAGCTGCCGACTTCTTCTCGTTCGGTACCAACGACCTCACGCAGCTGACATTCGGTTTCAGCCGAGACGACGTCGAGAGCCGGATGATGCCGGCATACCTTGATTACGGACTCCTGGCCGCGAATCCGTTTGAGACGATCGACCAGTCCGGTGTCGGCGAACTGGTGCGGCACGCCGTTGAGCACGGCAGGGCAACGGTGCCTGGGATGAAGATGGGTGTGTGTGGCGAACATGGGGGAGACCCCGAGTCGATCCGGTTCTTCCACCAGGTTGGGCTCGACTACGTGTCGTGTTCGCCATACCGGGTGCCGATTGCTCGGCTCGCCGCAGCACACGCAGTGCTTGACGCTCAGCAATCCTGACGGAGCGCGGTTGGAACCCTGAACGTCGAGGCACAATGATTTCGTGCTGACGCAGTTACTCATCAAACAGTCGTTCGTCGCTGCCGAGGCGAGCGGTCGCGGCAAGCTCGTCGACATTGATGTTGCGGCCTGGCAGTGGGGTGCGTTGCTGGCAATTATCACCGTCATGCTCCTTGTCGACCTGCTGGTGGTGCACAAGGAAGCCCACGAGGTTGACACGAAGGAAGCGGCGATCGAGTCGGTTGTTTGGATCAGCTGCGGCCTGGCGTTCACCGGAGTCATGTGGTGGTGGTTCGGCGGTGCCGCGAGTGGCGAGTACATCTCTGGCTTCCTGATTGAGAAGTCCCTGAGCATCGACAACGTCTTCGTCTGGGCCCTGATTTTGGGTTACTTCAAGGTGCCGATGAAGTACCAGCATCGAGTGTTGTTCTGGGGAATTTTTGGTGCGCTCGCTCTCCGGGCCGTCTTCATCTTTGCCGGTGTGGCGTTGATCGAACGGTTCGACTGGATCCTGTACCTGTTCGGAGCATTCCTGCTGTACACGGCGGCCAAGCTGGTCTTCACCGACAACGACCATGTTGATCCTGGCGAGTCGAAGTTCCTCAAGGTGCTCAATCGGTGCGTCCCATCGACTGATGACTTCGACGGTCAGAAACTCTTCACGAAGGTGAATGGCAAGTGGCTCGCCACGCCGCTTTTTGCCGTGTTGATGCTGATCGAGGCGACCGATGTGATCTTTGCGGTGGACTCGGTCCCGGCTGTGTTGGCAGTGTCGAACGAGCAGTTCATCGTGTTCGCATCGAACGCCTTCGCCATCCTCGGTTTGCGTGCCCTGTATTTCTTGCTGGCCGACATGCACAACCGCTTCGCGTTCCTCCAGCAGGGCCTCGCAATCATCCTCGCCTTCGTTGGCGTCAAGATGATCATTGCCGATTGGTACCATATTCCGACGGCGCTTTCGCTCGCGGTTATCGCCATCGTGTTGACTGCTTCAATTGGCTTTTCGCTGAAGCTCACCCGGACTGACGCTGACGCCGCGCTGGTCGAAGATGCCTTCGAAGATCACTCCGACCGCGAGTCGCCAGGTATCTGATTCAGAGTGCGCCTCTCGACGAGGACGCCGCGGATCGCGCTGGGCCGTAGTCTGAGCGGATGGGGATTGAGGACGACGACATCGAGCGGCTGCGAAGCACCGTGTCGATCGTCGACACCGTTCAGCAGTACGTGGCTCTGAAACGCACAGGCCGCAACTGGGTTGGCCTGTGCCCGTTCCACGCCGAGAAGTCTGGCTCGTTCAACGTCACCGAAGAGCGTGGCCGATACAAGTGCTTCGGCTGCGACAAGGGGGGTGACGTCTTCACGTTCATCCAAGAGATCGAGCACCTCGACTTCCCTGGCGCTGTCGAACACATCGCGGCGAAGGCCGGCATCCAGCTCAACTACACGTCTGCTGGCCAGAGCCAAGAGCGGTCGCGGCGCAAGAAACTCACCGAACTCATGAATGAGGCGGTCGAGTGGTACCACGATCGGCTCCTCAATTCGCCTGACGCACGGCCAGCTCGTGACTATCTTCGTCGCCGCGGCCTGTCAGGAGACATTGCTCGACAGTTCAAGATCGGCTGGGCGCCCGACGACTGGGACCAGCTGTCGATGTCGCTCGGTGCGCCGCCCGACATGATGCAAGACGTCGGGCTGTCGTTCCGAAATCGCCGCAACAAAATGCAGGACTCGTTTCGAGCCCGAGTGATGTTCCCGATCCTGTCCGAATCAGGCGAGGCGCTGGCGTTCGGTGGCCGGATTCTGCCTGGCTCCGAAGACCCGGCGAAGTACAAGAACAGCTCCGAAACGCCGATCTATATGAAGTCCAAGACGCTGTACGGGCTCAACTGGGCGAAGGCCGATGTTGCGAAGCACGATCAGGTCATCGTCTGCGAGGGATACACCGACGTGATCGGGTTTCATCGCGCTGGCATTCCTCGTGCGGTGGCGACCTGTGGCACGGCGCTCACGGAGGAGCACGTCCGCTTGCTCAAGCGATACGCCAGCAAGGTTGTGCTGTCCTTCGATGCTGACGCTGCTGGCCAGGGTGCAGCCGAACGCTTTTATGAATGGGAAGAGAAGCACAAGGTCGAAGTGCTCGTTGCCCGTCTGCCCGACGGAAAAGACCCAGGCGACCTTGCCTTATCGCAGCCAGAGGCGCTCGTTGCTGCTATCGAGAGGCCGGTGCCGTTCCTCAAGTTCCGGCTCGACCGCACGATGCGTGGTCGGCAGAAAGACTCGCCCGAACATCGAGTTCGGCTGGCCGAAGACGCTATGGCAGTGGTGAACGAACACCCGAACAAGTCGATTCGCATGCTCTATGCCGGCGAGGTCGCAGCTGAACTGTCGATGCCGGTCAGCGACATGGTCCGTCTCGCTGAGCGCGGCGTTCGTCGGCCGGCGATCCAGATACAAGCCAAACGGTCCAAGGGGCCGGTGCAGAACGCCGAGTTCGCCGCACTTGTTCTCCTTGTGCAGGAGTGGGATTCCATCGCTCCGTGGCTGACGGAGGAACTGTTCGACAACGACATCAACCGGATGGCGTTCCTCGCGCTCGCCGAGTCCGTCGGTGATCTGAACAAGGCGATCGCGGCTGCGCCGCCCGACGCTGTCGATGTGCTCGAACGAGCCGCAGTTGCGGATTTGAATCTGGTGGCCGATGTCGAGGCTCGAAATCTGATCCGAGCAGCGTGCCGGCGGGAGCTACAGCACCGAAACAAAGTGACTGATCCCGAAGCAATCGCGGAGGATCGTCAAGCCAAGATCGACATCGAAGCCCTGGAAAATACCGACAAGGAGCGTGCTCTGGTGGCGGCTGAGTCGTTGCTAGGTTGGCTGGATCGACGAACAGGGGAACGCACCGATGGGGACGACTGAATCCAATGCCGCTGTAACGGTGCCCGCTGGCGTGCCATTCAGCGGCGTCGACACTGACGAATGGGGCAAGCTCGTCAAACAGGGGCGAGCAACGGGTGAGGTGCATGCCGAAAAAATTGCCCACGTGCTGCGACACGTCGAACTGACCGGCGATGTCCTCGATCAGGTCCAGTCAGTGATGGCCGAGCAGGGCATCACCATCGATGACGCGGTCGACACCGACGATCACGACACCTTGACACGGATCGTCCGCGAGGTCGTTGTCGAAGAAGTCGCCTTCGAGCCTGAAGACGCTGACGAGCAGTTACTCAGCCGCCGCCGTGGGCTCCGGACGAAGAAGTCCCAACCAAAAGGCGAGGGCGGCACGCCCGACGCTGTTCGGATGTATCTGCGTGAGATTGGTCAGGTTGACCTGCTTACCACTGATGACGAACGAAGGCTCGCCCAACTCATCGAAGAAGGCCTTGTTGCTGCGGGCAAGATCGACGAAGCGGCCGAAGGCGGCTCGCCAATCGAGGGAGTCGAAGGGCGCATGCTGTTACGAGCGGTGAGCCGCGGTGAGCGAGCCAAGAGCGAACTGACCCAGGCCAACCTGCGTCTTGTTGTGAATATCGCCAAGCGGTACTCGGGCCGGGGCATGCAACTGCTCGACCTGATCCAAGAAGGCAACCTCGGCCTCATGCGTGCCGTCGAGAAGTTTGACTACACGAAGGGCTTCAAGTTTTCGACCTACGCCACATGGTGGATTCGCCAGGCGATCACCCGTTCCATCGCCGATCAGGCCCGCACGATCCGCATACCGGTGCACATGGTCGAGCACATGAACCGGGTCACTCGGGCCAAGCGCACGATGCATCAAGAGCTCGAACGCGAGCCCTCGATCGAAGAGATTGCTGTGCGGGTCCAGCTCGAACCCAACCGCGTGCGGGAACTCCTGCGCATCTCGCAAGACCCGCTCTCACTGGACTCGCCAGTTGGCGAAGAAGACGAGTCGAACCTCGGTGACTTCATCCAGGACGAGTCGGTCGAAAGCCCTGCCGACGCTGCGACCAAGATGATGCTGTCTGATGCAGTCGGCGAGGTGCTCGGCGAACTGTCCGAACGCGAGCAGGAAATTGTTCGGCTGCGTTTCGGTCTCGAAGGCGGCCAGGCGAAGACACTGGAAGAAGTCGGCAAGGCATTTGGCGTCACGCGTGAGCGGATTCGGCAAATCGAAGCGAAGACTCTGGCCAAGCTTCGCCACCCTCAGCGCAGCCAGCGACTTCGCGAGTTTCTCGAAGTCGAGTAGATCTCTCGAAAATCGGCGTTGGGGCCACGCCCCACGCGCCGATAACCTCGCTGACGGCTTCTGCCTTCCGGGGTAGCTCAGCTGGCAGAGCAGCGGACTGTTAATCCGCTTGTCGTGGGTTCGAGCCCCACCCCCGGAGCAACGAAGAAGGCCCACCGAGCAAACGGTGGGCCTTTCTCGTTTTCTCTGTGTGGGGCGACCGGGGCTCGAACCCGGGACCGAGGCATTATGAGTACCGTGCTCTAACCAACTGAGCTATCGCCCCATTTGCGCCTATGCGTCGGGTTGTTCGATGGCGTCGAGGAAGGCGTTGACGTCGGGCTCTTCGCCGCCGACGAGCCAGATGGTGAGTTCACCCGGGAGGTCGCTGTCTTCGGCGTCTTGCCACGGGAGCACTCCGTCGACAAAATAGCGATCGACGGTGATGTCGTCCTTGTCGGCATCGACCGGGGCCACGATCGCTATCTCGACTTCGGTGTCTGGCGGTTGGTCACTGAGAATGTCGATCAGTTCGTGAACTCGCATGGCTGCTTCCTGCCAGTGACTGGCGTGCTGGGTGCTAGTTGAGGTAGTCGCCGAGCCACACCGGGGCATGCTCGAGGAGATAGAGGCTGACGTGCTTGCATCGATCGAGGGCGGTGGTGACAGCGTCGTCGTGGTTCATATAGACGTCGGCCAGGTCGATGGTCATCTTGGCGACAATCGACAGGCTGCGCTCAGGAGCATCGGTGACGCTCGGGAACGAGTCGATTGCCGACACTTCCAGCGGGAGGTCCATCCCGCCGACGCCAGCGAGGTCGGTGGCGAGGACCAGCAAATCCGGCGGCTCGGGGAGCGGCGGCAGTGTCCAGGTGAACAGCAACGGGAAGGTGAAACCGTGTGGCGGTGGGTCTTCAATCTCGTCGAGCTTCATCACTTCGTCTTCGAATCCGAGCATCGCTCGCGGGTCGACATCGAGCGAAAGGTGGAGGTCGATCGGGCCCGAACAGGCCTCTTCCGGATGGAGGTCGACTTCCCAGAGTTGGCGAAGCGAGTAGGTCTCGACGAAGTGGCGTTCGTCGTGGACGTGAAAGCCATGGTCAATGGCCTGACTCTTCACATCGGCAATGAATCCTGCTACGTCGATGACTGCCATCGCTCCGGACACTACCGTCACTGAGCGTGGACTCGACCAACGCCAGCACCGCTTCTCTGATCAGCACTGCTGACCAAGCAACTCTTGATCTGTTCGCATCGATCTGTGACCGCACCGCCGAGGTGGTGGGGGCAAACGCGGACTGGGGTGCGTCGGGCCTACGTGATGGGCAGTACAACGTGGACCTCGAGGTCGACGCAGTCTGTGTCGGCCCGCTGCTGGCTGCCGGATACGACGTGCTGTCCGAGGAATCGGGTGTGCAGCACGCTCAGGGGTCAGATGGGCGGAGCATTGTCGTGTGTGATCCTCTCGACGGCTCGACGAACGCCAGCTTGGGCCTGCCGTGGTGTGCAACGGCGCTGTGTTTGGTGAGCAACGGTGTGCCGACTGTGGCGATGGTGAGCAACCTGGCTACCGGCGACCGGTACAGCGCCGTGAAGGATCGCGGAGCGAATCGCAACGGCCAGCCGATTTTGGTCGGTGCCTCGACGCCGCTCGAAGACGCGATTGTGGCCATGAACGGCCTCCCTGCTGCGAATTGGGGTTGGCGACAGTTCCGAGCGATGGGTGCCGCAGCGCTCGACATCGCGGCGGTCGCACGCGGTGGATTCGACGGTTACGTCGACACCACCACTGATTCGCACGGCGTGTGGGACTACCTCGCATCGGTGCTCATCCTCGAAGAAGCTGGCGGTGCGGCCATTGACGCTGCGGGCCGCGATTTGACGGTGCTCGAACACGACGCTCGGCGGACGCCGATTGTTGCGTCAAACCGGGCGCTACTCGACGTGCTGCTCGCCGCACGCAGCCGCTGAGCCCTGTCCAGGCCCGCTACTCGTCCAACTCCTGATCGCACCGGGAACGGTTTGCCAAGCTCATTGAACATCTCGGCACCGCCCTTGATCCACTGACTGTTGGGCACATGATGTCGACGATGGCTGAACACAGGGACCGCGGCGATAGTGGTCTTCCTGTTCGACCTGCCTGACAGCCGACTCTTTTACCAGGACACTGGTCAGGTGTGCTGAGCGACCTGCGTCCCGACGTGCCGACCAATATTGAGCTCATCCAGGCCGAGATCGAGGGGCAGTGCCCGGTACCGAGTTGCGCGAGATCGGCTACGTCGAATCGAACGTCATCTTCGGCTGACCGGCGATCGCGAAGTGGCCCGTGAGGGAGCGTCGGATCCCGTTGCGGGGATGGGCTTGAATCAGTCGACCGAACCGAAGTTCGGCGCTGGATCCCTGATTGACGCGCTCACGAGCCGTCTTCATCGTCGCGCCACCCCGGGCACATCGCAAGGGCCAGTTCTGTGTAGGTCGCGTTGCGGATTTGACTCCCCGGACCGACCGATAGGCTGTCGCACTTGTCGGGCGCATAGCTCAGTTGGCTAGAGCGCTGCCTTTACATGGCAGATGTCGGGGGTTCGAGTCCCTCTGCGCCCACCGATCTACCAGGGATTTTGTCCCTGGTAGATGCTTGGCTCGGTCATTCGGTAGCAGTCCGGTAGCAGTTCATATCCGGATCGTCACTATCGATGAGTGGCGCCAGGCACGGCGTAGAACTACTCGCGGAGGGTGGGTTAAGTTCGACCCATGCGCAAACTTCTCAGCGTTATTCTCGCGACCGTGTTTCTGGCCGCTTGTGTCTCAAGCACGCCAAACTCAGCAGGCGGCTCAGATTCCGTACCCGTCGAGACTGGCGCACCGACAACAACGGCGGCACCGACAACAACGGCAGCACCGACAACAACGACAGCACCGACAACAACGACAGCACCGACGCCGACGACAGATCCGGGACCGGCCGACGTTTACCTTGACCCAACACTTGCTGGCGTCGGCGTTGAGTCCTGTCAACTGCTGGATCAGGCCGCCGACACCCAACGGAAGTACCACCTTTCGACCGGGTTCCCCGTTGAGACCGCGAACTTCGAATCCAAAGGCACGTTCAAGATCGCGCTCATTCCTATTGACTTCGACGACTTCGAGGGCAACACCGCCGACATCGATGATGCGGCACGTCACAGCGAAATGGTGTCCGACTGGTACGCCATGATGTCCGACGGACGGGTGACCATCGACTGGGAGATCCATGACTCGTTGATAAGGGTCCCGTACAACCTCAGAGACTTCGCCCTAGACCGCTCCCGGAGCGACGACGATCGTCTCGCCCGAGTCGCGTTTGAAGCCGCCGACCCATTCATCGACTTCACTGAGGTACGCGCCGCGATTTTCCTCCTTCCGCGGGTACAGGAATCGATGGCCGAAGGTGTTCAAGGGTTCCTGCACTCAAGTTTCGGCTATGAGGGCGGCTTCAGGTCCGAGGAAGGACCGGTCTACAACTACGCGATTGGTGGCGCCTACTGGGAGAGGCCCTCCAAAGAGATCTGGAGCTACTGGGCACACGAAATGGGCCACATGTTCCCGCTACCCGACCTCTACGATGTGAGAGGCCAGTGGTGGAACGGCGTCGATCTCGAGATCCCAGGCGGCCCGTTCAGCACGTTCGACATGATGGCCAGCCAGGACGGACCGTCACGAACACTGAGTACCTGGCTGAGATTTATGATGGGGTGGCTCGACGAAACCCAAGTCCTATGCCTCGACCGGGACAACTCGCTCAACGGCGAGGTGACACTCGTCCACACCGACACGCTTGACCCCGGAATCAAGTCCGTCATGATCCCGCTCGACTCGAAACGGGTCGTTGTGATCGAGTCACGCCGACCCAACGACAAGTTCGACTGCCCCGCGTCGCTTTCCCCGTGGCCAGGCTGGCGGGTAATGACCGGAGTTTTGGTCTTCACCGCCGATATGACCATCGGGCACGGCAACGCCTTCCAACAACTGGTCGTTCCCGAAGACCGAACCCTCCACTCCGTACCAAACTGCGGGGTGCCACCACAGCTAGACGCCATCCTCACGCCCGGTGACACGGTCACGGTCGACGGAATCACGATTTCGGTCACCGAAAGCGGAAACTACGACCGCATCACGATCACCGAGAACTAGCCCTCCCCGACCCGCCACCGACCCGGGCTACAAGTAGCGATCAGGCCGTCGGCGTAGACGAGTAACCGTTCGCCCAGCTCCGTTCACGGGACCGCATGGTTGCTCGTCGATCAAGACACCGTCGAACCGCTCAGGTTGCTCGGCGGTGGCGCGGGAGACTGACGAAAGCGGCGACGATCGCTACGGATGTCAAGCGGTGCCGTACGAATCAACGAGAGTCGCGCTGCGAGCAGCATCGGCCAAAGTAGGAGCGGGTAGAGCACGATGCCGACCACGGTTCGCAATGCCGAAAGATCGTCGTCGGGGATCTGGGTCAACGCGACGAGCACCGTCACCGCGACGGCGGCCAACCCGAACAAGACGCGCAGCGGGATCCGTAGATCCCATCTGGCGACGGCAAGTGCGCCCAGCACGACAGAAGGCAATGCCAGCCCGCCCGCCGCGCCGAACGCTGGGAGGATCAGGATGCAGCCGATAGTGCGTGCAGCTCCGAGCGGGACGCGCCGCCAACCATTGCGATGCGCTGCCAGCGACAGTCCAGCGCCGGTGAACAACAGACCGAACCCCGCAAGGATTCCGAGCGTGCCCCCGACGGTGAATTCTGGTTCGGGGGCGATCAGTCGCATCCAGATCCGGGCAACGACACCGAGGGCCACTCCGACGAGGAGTGCGGCGATCACCACCACGATCGCCGGTCGCCGTCGGGCCGCGGGTTCGCACAATGCCTCTGTTGCCGGCCAGGTCATCGGGAACTCACGCGTCGCCGAGCGCCTCCCGATGCTGCCGAGGACCACGACTGCTGAGACGGACACAACAAGTATGACGAATGGCATCAATACTCCCATCAGATGTCGGCACCCCCGGGGGCACCGCCAGCGCCAACAATACAGGATCGCATCTCGATGTGATCGTCGGAGGGGCGGTGACGGACTTCGGTGTCCGCTCGCACGTAGAAGCGGGCACCGCCAGCGTTCGACCTTTGCCCCTGCCCCTACCGGCTGATCGTCGCCGCATCGGCAACCGATGTGCGCGCCGAGTTGACCGTCGAGCTTGCCGGAGGTGGCTGAACCTCACGTAGGTGTTCACTCCAACAATATGGAGCACGACATGACCACAAACATGCCGCTGACGGCCCTAGAACAGCCCGCGCGCCACCACTGAACTGGTCCGATCCATGCCGGCAAGTGTCCACTTTTGACCCGAGGGGAAGTGG
>CALCXK010000057.1 GCA_937905835.1 uncultured Ilumatobacter sp.
TGGGGTCGTGACCGGTGCTGCAGTAGTTGTCGGAGCGACGGTCGTGGCTGGCGGAACCGTTGTTTCCGGCGGCTGGGTGGTCGGTGGGGTGGTCGGCACGGGTTCGAGTGAGCGGCCAACGACGAGAGTGATCTGAGTGCCGGGATCGGCCAGGCTGCCAGACTCGAGGTTCTGGGATTGCACACGCCCGTCGTCAGGGCTACCGGCAGCCACATCGGCGTATTCGACCGTGACGCTCAGGCCGCGATCCGTTAGCTCGTTACGTGCCCGACCTTCGGTCTGGCCGACCACAGGAGGCACGATGATCTGTTCAGGTCCAGCCGACACGATCAGCGTAATGTTGCCGCCGCGAGGAATCAGCGAACCGGCGCCAGGCGACAACTCGATGACGGTGCCCGCACCGATCGATGCGTTCGACTGACGGATGACCTCGACCACGAAGCCGTACGGCTCGCCCTGCAATACGTCAAGCGCGGCCTGCTCGGTCTGACCGACGAGGAACCCGGGGACCGACACGCCCTCGGGCGGCCCGGCCACCACAAGGTCGACGACGGTGGCGGTCTTGGCCTGTGTCTGGGCTGGCGGGGTCATGCTGAGCACGGTGCTTTCGCCGACCTGATCGGTCTGCTCGACGGTGATGATGCCGATGCCGAATCCGGCGGCCTCGAGGGTGAGACGGGCGTCTTCGAGCGAGATGCCGACGACGTTGGGGATCGGGCTGACCTGGGGATTGGGGTTGAAGAACACCACGACTTCCTGGCCTTCGATCATCACAGTGCCAGCTGCTGGTTCAGTGCGAATCACGAAGTCGATAGCGAAGTTGCCGTTCTCTTCGGCCTGTGTTCGGTACGCGAGGCGAAGCCCATCGAGTTCGGCCACGACGTCGGGTCTGGGCCGATTGGTGTAATCGGCCAGCGTGACTTGCTGCGGCTCGGCGGTGGTCGGCTCTTCGGTGTTCAACGATTGGAAGAGCAAGACACCGCCGACGACCAGGGCGATCAGCGCGACGAATGCGGCCAGTGCATACCAGCCTGTTCGAGTGCTGTCAGAGTCGTAATAGGCGGCGTCAGGCGAGGCGCCCGGTGGGTAGCCGGCCTCGTACATTCCGGCCTGTGGGACGCCGCTCGCTCGCGGTTGGATCGGCGCAACGATGGGGTTGATTGCGGTTGCTTCGACAGCGGTGGCGACTGCGCCCGTGGCACTGGGTGGAGCAACGCCCTGGGCGGACGCTGCCGCCGACAGTGCTTGGACCGGCTCGTCGTTGCGGAAATGGCGGAGGTCGTCACGCAATGCGCCCGCGCTGGGGTAGCGCAGCTGGGGATCTTTAGCGAGGAGCTTGGCGACGATCGCCTCGAACGCCCGCGGCACGTCGGCGACCAACTGCACGAGCGGCTGCGGTGCGTCGTGCACCTGCTTGTAGGCGATGCTGACCGGGTTTTCACCGGTAAATGGCGGCCGGCCACTGACCATCTCGTACATGACGATGCCGAGTGAATACAGATCGCTGCGCGGGTCGGGCTGCGCCCCCTGAGCTTGCTCAGGGGAGAAGTAGGTGGCCGTGCCCATCACCGAACCAACTTGTGTGAGGTTGGCTTCGGTCGGCGCGTTCATCGCGCGGGCGATGCCAAAGTCGGCGACTTTCACCTGCCCGTTGGACCCGATCAAGATATTGGCTGGCTTGATGTCTCGGTGCGCCACGGCGCCGTCGTGCGCGAAGCCGAGCGCGGCGGCCACCTCGCTCGCGATTTCAGCCGCCTGCTTGGCGGTGAGCTGCTTGTTCGTCTTCAAGATGTCGGCGAGAGTGCGGCCCTGCACTTCTTCCATCGCAATGAAGTACGTGCCCTCGAACTTGCCCCAGTCGTAGACGCTGACGATGTTCGGGTGTGACAGGTTGGCCGCTGACTGCGCTTCTCGACGGAATCGCTCGACGAAGTTTTCGTCGGTGGCGAACTGGGGGAAGAGCACCTTCATGGCGACCTGGCGATCGAGCAACAAGTCGCGCGCGGAGAAGACGTCGGCCATACCGCCGCGTCCGATCCGCTTGTGGATTTCGTATCGGTCGTTGATGACCGTTGCTTCGCCGTTGTTGCTCATGTCAGGTAGCCCGCCCGAAGGCGAGGCGCCACGTTATCGAGGACCGGAGCGCAACACAGTTCTCGAGCATCATGGGGCTCCTTGGCCGGTGAGGAGGAAATCGAGCATGCCCTTGGCGATGGGGCCGGCGAGTCGACCGCCGGTTGCTGACACGTCCTGTGTCGACTGGACATTGGTGAGCACGACCGAGATTGCGAATCGCGGATTTTCTGCAGGAGCGAACGCAATAATCCAGGCGTGGGAGAGGTCGGGGTTGCTTTCGAGGCCGAGTTCGGCGGTGCCGGTCTTTGCTGCTGCCTGGATGCCGCCGTCGAGAGTCATGCAGCAGCTTGCCGTACCGGACTGGACCACGCTGATCATGAACTCGGTTTCGAGCGCTGCCGTCTCGCGTGAGATTGGGGTCTTCCACACGCTCGGGGAGGTGCGGGTGAGTACCCGACCGGCCCGATCGAACGTGGTACCGACGACGTAGGGGGTCATCATCTGGCCGCCGTTCGCGACCGCGCCGGCGACCATCGCCATGTGCAGCGGCACCATTTGGGCTTCGCTTTGCCCGAAGCCGCGGATTGCCAGGAGCGGCAACGTCTGGTCGAGGTTCTCGGTGTTGCCGATGGTCGAGGTTGCGGCGCGTGGCAGGTCGATCGGTAGTTGTTGACCGATGCCCCAATCCTGCGTACCGGTGACGAATCGGTCGACGCCCAGTTCGATCGCGGTCTTGGCGAACGGGATGTTGCAGCTCCGTCGGAACACTTCGGCTAGGTCGCCGCCGCATTCGCTGCCGTTGTAGTTGTTGATGGGGTCGTTGGTTTGTGGTGGTATGTACTGCCGTTCGCTTGGGAAGTTCGTCTCACGCGTGAGTACACCTGCTTCGAGACCGATGCCGGTGGTGATCACCTTGAACGTCGACCCTGGCATGTAGCGCTCTTGGTAGGCGTTTGCGAGTAGCGGGTTGCCGTCGGCGTTCTGTAGCTCGGTGATTGCATCTTGGGCCTCCTCGAACGGCACGCCGACGAAGTCGTTGGGGTCGTAGGCGGGGTTCGAGTACATGGCGATGATCGCGCCGGTGCTCGGATCGATCACGGTGACCGACCCCTCACGCGAACCGAGGGCGAACTTCGCAGCGAGTTGTGCGTCATGGCGAAGCGTGAGCTGCACGGTGCCTGAGTTGTCCACGTTGCCTTCGAGGAGGTCACCGAGGCCGCGCACCTGCTGGGCAGCGGTCGAGCCGACCAGCACATCGCCGAACTGTCGCTCAATCTGGGTCGACCCGAAGTTCTTCGTGAAGTAGCCGGTGACGTTTGACATCACATCGCCGGTCGGGTAGTCACGCACGAAGTCGCGGTTCTCGTGGGTGGTGTCCGGGACGGACCGCGCAACGATCACACCGTCGGCCGAGATGATTTCGCCGCGCGGCCGGTTGAACTCGCGTAGGACCTGCCGCGTGTTGTCGAACTTCGCGTCAAGTTCTTCCTTCTGGCCGACCTGCCAATAGTTGAGCGCAACGAACAACACGAGGTAACAGGCCATCAGGCCGAGGGCGAGCTGTCGAATCTTCTGATTCACGACTCCGACTCCAGTTGCTCCGCTGCGTCGGAATCGCCGGGTTCGGGGTCGCTCTGATCGGGGTCGCTCTGTCCGGGTTTGGCCGACGTTTGGAAACGTTCGTCGAACGGATCATCGTCGGGCCCGATCGCGATGCCTCGGTCTTGGAGATACCCACGCTCACGGGCGATGTCTTCGTTCGACGGGCCGGTGGGTCGGTGATACGACCGATCGAGGCCGAGATAGCGGCGCACCGCCCGAAGGCGGCTGGGCGCGGTTGTGGGTTGCGTGTCGCTCACGAGGCGACCTTGACGAAGTCGGCTGGGGTTTCGCCGCGTTTGATTGCCTTGCGGATTCGACGTGACAGCCTCCACGCCTTCCAGCGCTCGCCGGTGGTTGGGTCGTCGGGCAGTTCGCCAAGCCGGCGCGCGGCCGAGTCGCTGACGCGGATCAGGAGTGCGAGGAGGATGTAGTTGGAGAGGAGCGACGAGCCGCCGTAGCTGACGAACGGGAGGGTGATGCCGGTGAGCGGGATCACTTTGAGGACGCCGCCGATGATGATGAATGCCTGGACGCCGACGATCGTCGTGAGGCCAGTGGCGAGCAACTTTTCGAAGGTGCGATCGGTACGCAATGCAGTGCGTAGCCCGGCACCGACGATGAGGACGAACGACATCAGGATCGCTGTTGCGCCGATGAGCCCAAATTCTTCACCGATCGAAGCGAAGATGAAGTCGTTCTGTGCCTCGGGGACCTGGTTGGGGTTGCCTCGCCCGAGCCCGGTGCCGAGTAAGCCGCCATCGGCGAGGCCGTACAGCGCCTGGATGGTCTGGTACCCCCCATCGAGCGGGTCGCCCCACGGGTTGATCCAGTTGCTGATGCGAGTCTGGACGTGGGTGAAGTTCAACCACGAGAACCAGGCCGCTACGCCGAACAGGATTGCGCCAACGAGGAGGTAGCCAGCGTTCTCGGTGGCAACCCACATCATCACCACGAACAGCGTGAAGAAGAGGAGTGATGAGCCGAGGTCGCGTTCGCCGACCATGACGACAACGGCGAACCCCCATGCCACGATGATCGGCAGGATGTAACGCGGCTCGGGGAGGTGGAACGGGCCGACCTTCCATGTCTTGGCAGCGATCAACTCACGGCGCTCGGCGAGGTAGGCGGCGAAGAAAATAGCGAGCGCGATCTTGGCGAACTCGCCGGGCTGGAAGTTGATCGGGCCGATACTCACCCAGATACGTGCCCCGTTGAAGGTTTGGCCGACGCCGGGCACCATGGGCAGCAGCAGCAGGAACGCTCCGGCAACAAAGAACAGCCATTTTTTGTTGGCCAGGTCGGTGGTGCGTTGAACGAACAGCAGGGTGCCGACGAAAATCCCGATGGCCATCAGGCTCCACGTGGCTTGGAGGCCGGCGAGGCGGTCGTCGAGCCGCGTGATCATCACGAAGCCGATGCCGTGGAGGAGTGCGGCGAGGGGCAGGAGTGTGCCGTCGGCGCCCCGTGCAACCAGACGCACCACGATGTGAGCGCAGACCAGCAGGCCGAGCAAGACGCCGACGAAGACAACGATCTCCGGAGGGATTTCGGCGTTCGTGCCGAGTGCAGCGACGGCGTAGGCAGCGGCGGTGATGAGCGCCGCCATGATAATCAGCGTCAGTTCGGTGGTGCGTCGCCGTGCGGCGATGGGCGAGCGCGTCCGGTGGACTGGGTGATTGTCGATCAGTCCGTCAGCCATTGTGATCAGGGCACCGTTGTGGTCGCGGCTGCCGTGGTTGTCCGAGGTGTGGTTGTCCGAGGTGTGGTTGTCGCCACGATGGAGGTGACGACGCTCGTTGGCGCAACGACCTTGACCGTGGTGGGTGGCACCGTTGTGGTGGTCGTGGGGATTGTCGTGATGAAATTGACGGCGTCGCCGCGCGTGTCAAAGCGAGGGCGGGCCTCGATTGCCTCGATCGTGTCGCTGTCGAGAATGGCACGGGCTGGGCCTGGTGAATCGACTGTTGGGTCAAACCACAGCACGCCGTCGGTCTGGCCCTTGTAGATGATGGCGATGTCATCGTCGTTGAACTGGATGTAGTAGCCGCGGCGTGCCCAGGATGCGAAGAACGCGAAACCGACGACGATCGCTGCAGCGAGCACCATCGCAAGAATGAACCGCTTCGGGCCGCGATCGGACTTCTTTTTGCCCCCAACAGGTTCGTCGGTCGAGGCCTCCTGCGCATTCGTGTCTCGGTCGGCGTCGATCGAGAGGCTGCCTGCCGGTGTTGGGTCGACGTCATCGGCCCACAGGGGAACGACGTCAATCTCCAGCGTCGGGTCCGGCGGGTCGTCGCCTTCGAGGACGTCGACAATGATCACGGTGATGTTGTCGCGGCCACCGGCTGCGTTGGCTTGGTCGACCAGACGCTCGGCCGCCTCTTGCGGGTCCTTCAGGGTGGTGATCGTCTCGAGGATGTCGGGGTCGGCCACTTCATCGACGAGGCCGTCGCTGCAGAGTAGGAAGCGGTCGCCACGGATCAGAGGCAGCGTCCACCAGTCGACCTTGACGTCGGGCTCGATGCCGAGTGCGCGCGTGATGATGTTGCGGCGCGGGTGGGTGCGGGCCTCGTCTTCGGAGATGTGGCCGGTCGACACCAATTCCTGCACGTAGCTGTGATCGATTGTGACGCGCCGCAGACGGCCGTGGCGGAGCAGGTAGGTGCGTGAGTCGCCGACGTTGGCGAGGACGAGAGCTTCCGACGGCTCGGATGCAATGATCGGTGTCATCTTGCCGTCGTCGTTGATGTCGAGGTTTGGTGCGCCGCGGCCAGCGAGCTTGTCGCCGATCACCGCAATTACAGTGACGGTGGTGCCCATGCCGGCCTGGCCTGGGTTCGCGATCGCCGCACGGAAAATATCGCCGTTCGCATTCGAGATTGAGTCGACCACGGCGCTGGCGTCGGGCAGGCCGTCGGTATCGAGGTCGGCACGGATTCGCTCCACCGCGATCTGACTTGCGACCTCACCGGCTTCGTGGCCGCCCATGCCATCGGCGACGACGTAGACACCGTCGACCGCGACGAAGTTGTCTTCGTTCTGCGCGCGAATCTGGCCAGCGTGTGTCGCTGATCCCCAGTTGAGTGAGGCCACTATTGAGCCTCAATTACGGTGGTGCCGACCTGGATGCGATCGCCGGTATGGAGGAGCTTGACGCCCACGATCTTGTTGCCGTTGTGAAACGTGCCGTTGGTCGACCCGAGGTCTTCGAGCATTGGCTGGCCTTCGTAGTCGTAGATGCGAAAGTGTAATTGAGAGACGAACGAGTCGTCATCGATCGTGAACGAGCAGTTCGGGTCGCGGCCGAGCGTGATCTCGCCAGCCATTGCCACGGTGGTACCACGCCGTGCGCGCGGTTCGAGGATCACCAGGCGGCTCACGCGGCCAGAACGGCCCTTCTGCGCCTTACGTGACTGCTGCGCCGGGCGCTGGGGGGCTTGTCGTTGTTGCCCGGCTGATGCGGCATCTCGGTGCTGCTGTGCTGGCCCGGCCTGAATCGGCCGCTGCTGCGGTGTGCGAACTTCACTCCAGACCGCCCAGAGCACCCGAGCGAAGAAAAGGTAGAGCAGCCCGAGGAGGGCGAACTTCAAGAAGGTGAGGATCTGGTCGGTCATCGCGGTTGCGTTCCCTGAGCGAGCACCGGAACGCTCGTGTTCAAGATGCCTCGAAACGGACGTGCGTTGAGCCGAAGCTGACGATGTCGCCGTCGTTGAGGCGCTGCTCGCCGACGATGCGCGTGCCGTTGATCATCGTGCCGTTGGTCGATCCGAGGTCGACGGCAACGTAGGCGTTGGTGCCGGTGCGGATTTCTGCGTGGTTGCGGCTGACGTTCGTGTCGTTGATCAAGATGGTGCAATCGGGCAACCGGCCGACTGTGCAGACGTGTTCGCCGAGAATCACACGTTCGCCGGATGGCAGGACGAGGGAGCCGGCGCCGAGGCCGCCAGCGGCTTGCTTGAGCTGGGCAATGATGCCGAACCGGCCAGTCTTCAAGTCGTTGTCGACCATCAACCTGACGACGACCGGGCCCATAAAGTGGTAGCTCTCTTCGCGGGCGTACTCGCGTGCGGCTTCAGCGAGCTCGGTGGTGAGGGCCTCTTCGATGTCGCTGAAACCGTTGTGATCGGTGGCGCTCAGCAGGACGGTGAAGTCGTTGGGGACGATGCGGCGGCCCTTGACATCGACGTTGCGATTGTCGTCCATCTCGCGTACGAGGCGGCGGCCGAGTTCGATTGGACGGATGGATCCGCGGTTACGACGAGTGAACACACCCTCGACCATACGCTCCAAGCGCCTCTCCATTGACTGCAATCCCATGAGGGTTGCGAGGATACTTGGCCCGCGCCCCGCTCGGCCATCGCATGTGTTCCAGACCCTGTTCCGTTTGAGCTGGGGCAAAAGCGGTCGTATCGCGCGTGGAGTTCCTGGGCGCGCCCGGTTATCGTTCAGCCTCCACTTGCGCGAGTGGCGGAATGGCAGACGCGCCAGCTTCAGGTGCTGGTGTCCGTAAGGGCGTGGGGGTTCAAGTCCCCCCTCGCGCACAA
>CALCXK010000058.1 GCA_937905835.1 uncultured Ilumatobacter sp.
GCCATCACGGCTGCCGCGTTCGCCTGGACCGGACTCGCCGCGCTTGTCGTCACGAACCTTCTTCTGTTCCTTGCGGCTGGTGGGACGAAGCGGCTTGGGCCGCTTGGTTCCAGCGGGCACTTCGATTCCCAGCAATGCGGCGATCTGCGGCAACAGCGGGCCAAGGCGCAGTGTTGTCTTTCTCAGTTCGTCGTCGATAGTGGTCGGCGCAACCGTCGGTGTGACGAGAGCGCGAACGGGGGAGAAGGCAGCGGCTTCGAGGACTGCAGACCAGCGATCGCCTAAATCCTCAGGAAGCAACGAATTGGTTGCGGCTTCACCGAGACGCTTGGCGAGCTGTGGCGGGAACATGACGCCAGCCTTCGGAGGCTGCGAGGAGAGTCGCAATGCCCGAATGACTCGGCCGACAGCGAGCGCTGCGTCGACGTCTTCGAGCCAGTTGACCATTTCTTCGGACTGCTTGATGACCAGGGATGCTTTGAGCTCGTCGGCGATGACCCGTGTTGACTCGTCACGAGCAACCATTGGATCGGCGCTTGCGGCAACGACGCTGCGGAGATCACGTAGATCGAGGTGCTGCATCTGGCGCTGAGCGGCCTCGGCACGGTCGAGCCAATCGGCGACCCGCAGCTTCGGCAACATATCCTCCGCCATTTTGGTGACGCTGGACTCGGGCATTTCCGGTTTCCCGTCGGCCTTCAGCTTGGTGTTCTCTTCCTTGACGCGGGTGCGGACAGCTCCCATACCCTGCAGGGCGAGCTCGGCGATCGGACGCTGTTCTTCTGGTACCGACGCCAAGACTTCCTGGGTACGTGCCTTGCCGGGGCGGAGACGCTTCGGCTTTGGCCGCTGAGGAACCTCGGGAGGTGCCTCGAAATGCGGCTTTTTGGGGCGGTTGGACCGCTCACGCTTGTCACCGTCACGGCCACCATCGGGAGTGTCGCGGCCACTGCCGCGATTGTTGCCGTCACGTCCGCGGCCACGTCCTTCACGGTCGTCGCCCTCACGTTTGCGGCCACGGCCGCGTCCTTCACGGTCGCCGCTGCTTCGCTCGCCTCGGCCGCGCTTGGCTTTTGTTTCGATAACGGCCTCGAATGGCTTGTCGTCGGGCAGCATCTCGATGAGGCCACGACCTTCGTTCTTCTCGCGTCCCTTGACGACCGACAAGATTTCTATCCCATCGAGCATCTGTTCGGCTTCAACCTTGACGACGTCGCCGACAGATGCGTCGTCGGGAAGGATCGAACCATCCACCGTGCCTTTCGGCTTGAGGGCTCCGGCTGCGCGCCATGTCCAAGAACCGTCTGAGCTCGCGCTTGTCAGTTCGATGTCAATCCTGCGGGGCATAGGAGCGCCAAGATACCGGCAACCGGATCCGCTTCGGTGCACAGACGTCGATTGGCCTACGGTGCCGCGCATGGCGATCTACGCACTTGGTGACCTCGTACCGACAATCAGCAGCGATGCGTTCATTCATCCTGACGCTGTCGTCATCGGTGACGTCAGGATTGGCCCGCACTCATCAGTATGGCCATGTGCCGTACTGCGCGGCGATGGCGGCTACATCGAAATTGGCTCCGGGACCAGCGTTCAAGACACATCGGTGATCCACACGACGCCGTTCTGGCCGACAATTGTCGGCGACGACTGCGTTCTCGGCCACGGCATCCATCTTGAGGGGTGCACCGTCGAGAACGACGTCTTGATCGGCAATCACGCCCAGGTATTACATCGCTCGATCATCCGATCCGGCTCGATTGTGGCGGCGAACTCGGTGGTGTTGCAGGACATCGAAGTACCGTCTGGAGGTATGGCTGTCGGGTCACCTGCGCAGATCAAGCTTGATCGTGCACGGATCGAAGACATCAAACTTGCGTCGTCCTCCTACAAGGAACGGATCGCTGTCTACAAGACCGGCCTGCGCCGTCTCGATTGACTCGGAGCGTCCGGTCGGCTGCTTTCCCCAGCGAGACTGGCACCGTGGCGAACAAAACATTCCATGTGACCGTTCCCGAGATCGACGAGGAGCTTGCAGCAGATCGGCTGTGGCAACTCGGCGTCGAGGCTGTCGGGATCGGGCAAGTCGTCGACGGGCAAGTCGAACTGTGGACGTCGGTTGGTGCAGCCGAGGAATCGATTCAACGAGCAGTCGACCGGCTCGACCCGAGCTGGGCCTGGCGCACCGCCGATGTCGTCACTCCGGTCGAAACCTGGCGCGAGCACGTGGGACCGACCTGGTACGGCAAAACCGGCGTTGTCGTGCCGCAGTGGCAGGCCGATGAACTCGATGCAGGGGCTGATGTCCTCGTCACGTTCATCGAGCCAGCCAGCTCGTTCGGCTTGGGTAACCACCCGACCACACGGCTGTCACTGGGCATGCTGACCGACGTTCTCGAACAACACAATCCGTCCAGCGTGCTCGACGTCGGATGTGGCTCAGGTGTGCTCGGGATCGTTGCGGCACAGCGCGGCGTCACAACGATTCGCGCCACCGATATCTCCGCCGGCGCCGTCGAGGCCACGGTTGCAAATGCACAGCTCAACGGGGTGATCGACAACATCGAGGTCGACATGGCTGAGCTGGCCGCAATCTCAGGGCCCTACGACGTTGTCGTGGCCAACATCCTCGCACCGGTGCTCGTTTCGATGGCGGCCGATCTGCGTCGGCTGACCGCAGCTGATGGGGTGCTGATCATCAGTGGCATTCTGGGCGACGACCATCAGCACGTCCTCGACGCCCTGGCTCCGATGTGGGTCGATCGCACCACGATCGATGCCGGTTGGGCGAGCATTCAGCTCACCCACTCGCGCTGAAAAACTCCGTGAACTGCTCTGAGTGGTCAGCCAACGAGTTGCGCCGTCTGCTCTGCGTAGGGGAGTGAGGGAACAGCACCCGGGACGGTGACAGCCAGTGCGCCAGCAGCAAGCGCCCAATCGATGGCGTCGGAGAGTGCGTCTCCCAGAGACAGCCGAGCCGCGAGGTTGCCGCAGAAGGCATCACCCGCACCGGTCGTATCTACGACGTCGACAGCGAGCGCCCTCCGGTGTTCGATTGTGCCGTTGCTGCTGATGGTCACGCCATCGCGGCCGCAGGTCACGATGACGGTTCCGACTCCAGCTGCGTGCAACGCATCGATACCACCGAGAAGTTCAGCCTCGTGCTGATTCGGAATCACCACGTCGCACAGCGACAGCAACGAATCGCCGAGCGGCTGTGCAGGTGCTGGATTCAACAGCGTGAGCGTGCCAGCCGATCGAGCCAGTGTCAGTGTCGCCTGGACCTGGTCGAGCGGCACTTCGAGCTGGGTCAGGAGCACTCGGCACGGTGGCAGGGCGCCCGGAGCGACGACGGCGGCGTTGGCGCCCGGCACGACAACGATGGAGTTCTCTCCGGACGCATTCACGGTAATTGCCGCCCGCCCAGTGGGTTGTTCGACCGACGTCAGCAGATGGGCGTCGTCGATTTTCTCGTCGAGAACAATCGAGCGAAGCCGATCGCCGGCGGCATCGTCGCCGACGGCGCTGTGGAACGACGTGGACACGCCAGCACGGGCGGCAGCAACGGCTTGGTTGAGGCCCTTGCCTCCAGGAAACTCGGCGTAGGAGTTGCCGAGCAGCGTCTCGCCGGGGTGTGGATGGCGTTCGACGGTGACGACGAGGTCGAGGTTGGAGGAGCCGAAGACGGTGACATCGAACACGATACTCAGCGTACGGGGTCGGGCTGCGTGCCCCGAACCAGTGTCGAGGTCAGGAAGCAGATCGGGCGCGCACGCCAATGGGCGCGATGAGCCGGAAGCCAGCGGCGTGGCGCTCGTCTTCGGATTCTCCGCCCCAAAAGCCGTATTCGTGCTGCTCGCGAGCGAAAACCATGCAGTCAACGCGGACGGTGCAACTCGCGCACACGTCTTTCGCTGCGGTTTCGCGGCGCTCTCGCGCCTGTGGCCGTTCCGCCGCTGACGGGAAAAACAGATGCGTCAAGCCTTTACAGGCCCCATCGCGCATCCAGTGATTTGCCGCCTCGAGTTGTTCGTTGAAGTCGATGACTGCCATAGCAGTGCCCCTTGAGTCGTTCCGGATTTCCCCCGTGCCGGCACCATGTTTCGGACCGTCGGAGCGAGACAATAAACCTAATCAACTCGGGAGTCAATTGTAGTCAGCAAGTATTTGCGGTGACGAGGGCCCGAACACCGGCAGCGAACACTTCGACGTCGTTCTCCGTCGTGTCCCAGGCCGTCATCCAGCGCACCTGGTGCACTGTCGGATCCCAATCCCAGAAGAAGCTCCAGTCGCGGAGCGGCTCGATCACCTCGGGCGCGAGGCGGGGAAACAGGCTGTTGACCTGGGGAGCAGCGCCAACTTCGACTCCGTCGATCGCCGACGCGAGGTCGTAGAGGCGTGAGGCCATTGCATTTGCATGGACAGCTAGGTCGATCCAGAGATCGTCGTTGAGTGCTGCATTGAACTGGGCCGCTAGGTATCGCATTTTCGACGGCAGTTGAGTGACCTGCTTGCGGGTGTACTCGGAGCCAGCGGCCACATCATGGTTCAGAAACACGACGGCCTCAGCGCCGAGCATGCCGTTCTTGGTGCCGCCGAAGCTAACAACGTCAACGCCGGCATCGACGGTGAACGCACGAAGTGTTTCTCGGGCACTGCCGAGCGCAGCAGTCGCATTCGCGATCCGCGCGCCGTCGAGGTGGACCAACATGCCCATCTCATGTGCCGCCGTGCATAAGTCAGTGATTTCGGCAGCTGTGTACAGGGTGCCGAGTTCGGTTGCTTGCGTGATGGAGACGACACCAGGCTGGACATAGTGTTGAACGCCTTGGAGGTGAGCCACCGACTGCAACGACTCCGGGGTGAGTTTGGCATCGGGGGAGGGGATCGCGAGAAGCTTGGTCCCGAGGGTGCGCTCCGGCGCCCCTGTCTCATCGACTGCAATGTGGGCCCAGTCCGTACAGACGATCGCGTGATGCGGTCCCCGGAGTGAGCCGAGCATGTTGGCGAGGGCCACGATGTTGGCTCCCGTGCCATTGAATGCCAGCCGAGTCGTGACGTCGGTGCCGAAGAGTTCGCTGAAGGCCGTCTCGCACCGTTGTGTGTGCTCGTCTTGACCGTAGGCGAGCGCATGTCCTTCGTTGGCGTCGACGATGGACTGCAAGATGGTCGGATGTGCTCCGGCGGCGTTGTCGCTTGCGAACGAGCGGCCCGGTGCGGCAGGAAGATCGAGGGGGGTCATTCCCGGAGTCTCGCAGAGAAGGTTCGCGGTCCAACGGACATGATCCCGTACCGTTTACGTCATGACAGAAATAGCCGGGGACACCGTCGATGAAAACGCAGGGAACAAGACCGGGGAGAAGCACGCGGCTCGGCATTGTGGATGGTGCCGCCGTGTCTTGCCGGTGCAACTTGGCCGTGGGCGTCCGCGGCGGTTTTGCACTCAACGATGTCGACAATGGGACTGGGTATCGCGTCAACGGGCCAACGAACTTGACCTGAGCGAAAATGAACTCATCATCGCCCGAGACGAACTCGACCGACTCCACGACGATCTGTACTCGATGGCGTGCGCTGTCGAGGACACCGATCGAGACATGGCCGCTAGCGGCAAGCGGACGGTGCTCGAACTTACCGAGATGCTCAATTGGCTACTGGATGCGGCGAGGCCCCTGCGTGACCGTGAAATGTCCGCCCCTCAACCCCGCCGTTTCTGAACAAGAACGCCGATAATTTTCGTTATGTCAATCAGATGTCACGCGATCGCAGGAATCGCTGGAAAGTTCCAGAATGGCCTCTACGTCTCCACTTTGGCCCCTGAACAGGGGTTTTATCCTCACGAAGCCGACATACAGCAGCGTCGAGGTGTCGAATACCGCACTATGAGACCCTCGAGCTGTGCTTCAAGGTTGATGTTCAACGCTCTGACACCGATACCTCATACATGTACGGAGCAGGTTCGATCATTACGCAGGTGTCCCCCCAGAGTCGCATTCGTCGTTTGTTCGTGCAGGGTGCGTGTGGTGCGCTGGTCGTGAGTGGCGGGTTGTCAGCAATGCCCACCGTGGCGTCCGCAGCACCGCTCCTGGCGAACGTAGCTCCGAGCCTTGTCGGTCTCCGGCAGGGTTCGAGCGGCGCCGACGTGGTCACCGTGCAGCGAGCGCTGATTGCGGCGGGTATCTCCGTACGCGGTGGCGCTGACGGTCAATACGGGCCTGCGACACGTGCCGCAGTCGTCGGCTTTCAGTTGAAGAAGGGCCTCGCGCAATCCGGCGAAATCGATGCAGCCACGGCCGACGCCCTCGGGATCACGGGCGGCTCCGCGCCGGTCAATCCCCCAGCACCAGTGACTCCGTCGCCGGTGAACGAATACGTTGGCCTCAAAATCGGCGCACGTGGCGCGTTGGTCAAAGTACTCCAAGAGAAGTTGATTGCGAGCGGAACCACGGTACGCGGTGGCGCTGACGGCGTCTTCGGTGAGGCCACGAAATCAGCGATGATCGCATTCCAGCGACGTAGCTCCCTCCCCGACACAGGCGTGGTGTCCCAACAAGAAGTCGATTTCTTGCACCTCGGCACAACGACGCCTTCTGTCGTCACACCGGCGACGGCGGATGAGCCGGCAGTGGTGGCCCCGGGCAACCCGTACGTGGGCCTGGCGGTGGGTTCGAGCGGTCAGTTGGTCAAGGAAGTGCAGTTGGCACTGATAGATGCAGGCATCATCGTTCGTGGCGGTGCCGATGGGGTGTTTGGAAACGCTACTCAGTCTGCGGTTTCCAAATTCCAGAAAGAAAATAACCTTGGTGTGAGCGGCGCGATCTATGTGGCGACCGCAATCAAACTCGGTCTGGGGATCACCGCTCCTCCGGCGGTCGAGCCGACAACTCCCCCGGTAGCTCCCGCGAACTCCAACCCGTACGTGGGCATGACTGTCGGCAATCAGGGACCATTGGTGAAAGATCTCCAGACTGCACTGATGGGGAAGGGCCTCGTCGTACGCGGCGGCGCCGACGGATCATTTGGCAACGCAACGAAATCCGCATTGATCGCCTTCCAGAAGGTGAATGCTCTTCCGCAGACCGGAGTCGTCACCGAGCAGGGCGCTCAGATCTTGAACCTGGGCACACCCACGCCCGACCCGACACCGGAGCCGAGTGGTTTCGCCCCGAGTCCTGTCGGCTTCCCCCAGAAGGGCGAGTCGAGCGAACGAGTTCGGGTCTTCCAGCAACTGCTGATTGATTATGGAATCAACGTCTTCGGAGGCGCCGACGGATCGTTCGGCAACGCCACCGCATCCGCCATCAAAAAGTTCCAGCAGAACAATGGTCTGACGGTCACTGGCACGGTGACACAGGAGACGGCGGACAAGTTGGGCCTCGTAGCGTCGGACCCCTCTGCCCCACCGACTGCGCCCTCGATCAAGCTCGACAGATTTCCCGTCCAGGGCCGGTGTTTCTTCGGGAACACCTGGCACGCCGCTCGTGGGGAAGGACGACTCCACGAAGGTACTGACCTGATTGCCAGCGAAGGAAATCTGCTCTATGCCGTCGTCGATGGCACCATCACCAAGCAGTACTGGGATCTGCCCGGTTTGAGAGCTGGTAACGGCATTCGCGTCGCACAAGATGACGGCACGTACTTCACGTATCTGCATATGAGTGGCTTTGCTCCCGGTATCGAGGTTGGCACGAAGGTCATAGCTGGCGATGTGATTGGATTCGTCGGCAACACAGGCAGCAGCGCTACCCCACACCTGCACTTCGAGATCCACCCAGTCGGCGGGGCTGCGGTCAATCCGTATCCCTACCTCAAGGCGATCGACGATTGCCAGAACACCACGCCGCAGTACCAGAGCTCCTTCGCCTCGCCCCAGTGAACCCCTACGACTGAATGCGCTCGGCGCGCAGCGCTGAGCGGCGAACCTTGCCGGCGTCATCACGTAGCGGCTGAGTCACGTATTCGAATGATCGGGGCAGCTTGTAGGTTGCGAGCCGCTCGGCCAGAAATTCGAGCAGATCGCCGTTGGTGACATCGTTGGCCTGCACAATCGCATGCACGTCGTTGCCGCGATCGTCGTTCGGGAGCCCGATGACGGCGCATGATTCGACCAGTGGATGTTCGTTGAGTGCTGCTTCGACCTCGGCGGGATAGATGTTCGCTCCCCCGCTCAAAATCATGTCAGCGACACGGTCGCCCAGATACAGATAGCCGTCGGTATCGAACCAGCCGATGTCTCCGAGCGACTCCCATCCGCCCTCGAGTACTTTCGCTTCGGCACCCACGTATTTGTAGGTCGGGGTGTCTCGGTTCGATCGCATCCACACTTCTCCCTGTTCACCCACGGGCAGATCGGTTCCGTTTTCGTCGCAGATCTTCATTTCGCCGGTGGTCACTCGGCCGACCGAACCTCGGTGTTCGAGCCATTCGGTGCCGGTAATGATGGTGACGGCCTGAGCTTCTGTGCCGGCATACAACTCGTAGATTCGCTCGGCGCCGAGCCAGTCAATCCACTCTTGCTTCAACCATGCCGGACATGGCTCAGCGAGGTGCCAGACGATCCGCAGCGACGACATATCGAAGCCGAACCGGACGTCGGGTTCCAGTCGCAGTATTCGCTTCATCATGGTGGGGACCATGTACACGACGTCCCCACGATGCGTCTCAATCGCAGCGAGTGTGGCCGCTGCGTCGAATTTTGGCAGGAGCACGACGTGGTTGCCAGCAAGGAGCGCCTGGCATGCCCAGACCCCCGGGCCGTTGTGATAGAGGGGGCCAGGCATCACGAGGCAGCCGTCGGGTTCGAGGCCGAGCGGCATCAGTGCGTCCAGGTCGTACATGGCGGGATCACCCGACACGATCAGCTTTGGCCGACCGGTCGACCCTCCAGATGTCGGGGCCTTCCATGCGGGCGATACGGCGTCGGGCAACGGGTTGTCAGACCACGAGGAGTCGGGGACATGGCCAAGCGGAAGGTGCACGATCTCGTCTGGCAGCAGCGCAACGGCTGACGCCGGAGCGCCGATGACCACCTTCGATTCGGCAAGCTGGACGAGCGCTGCCAACTCGCGGGCGGGCAGCTTTGCTGACGTCGGCTGCGGCACCGCGCCGAGCATCCAACACGCCACGTAGGCCACGAACCAATCCGTCGAGTTCGGGAGTGCGACAGTGACATAGTTCCCTGTTGTGACACCGTGACCCTGAAGTTCCCGGGCTAAGCGGGTCGCCGCTGACTGCAATTCGGAGCGAGTCAGCGTTGTGCCTGCGCAAGTCACCGCAGCGGCGTCGGGTTGTTCCGCGGCGAGCGAGCGGAGTCGCGCAGGAAAGGAGAGAGTCGCCATGTCGCGAGTCTGACCAACTCGCCACGGCTGAAACGATGCAGAGCACGTCAAGCAGTCAGCGAACCCGGGACGCTTCAAGGACTGTCGTGCCGTGGTTCATCTCTCGACGGCGCCACGTTGCTAACGTGCAGCGCACAACTGAAACGCCGATCCACTCGATCGGGAGAGCCGGTTCATTCCGGCGCTGAAGGCGCAACCCACCCCGGCAATCGCTCAAGCACCAGGACCGTTCGAGTGAGGCACGCTGGAAAGCAGTCGTCTGACATGTGGACGGCTCGCCCACGGGGATCAAAACTCTCAGGCATCGATGACAGCGGGGGCTAACACCGACCCTGGAGAGAACTGTGCCAACACCGATCGCCGAACTGTTTGAACCCGACGAATTCGTCCGTCGCCACATTGGCCCGTCGGGCGCTGATATGGCGCAGATGCTCGAAGTAATCGGCGTCGAGTCAGTGGCCGCACTGCTTGACATGACGATGCCCGACTCCATCCGCTTTCGGGCACCGCTCGGCCTGGCCGCTGCGGTGCCCGAGGCCGAGGCAATCGGTCGGTTGCGGGCGATTGCCAGCAAAAATCAGGTGGTGACCAGCTTGATCGGCATGGGTTACAACGGCACGATCACTCCCCCGGTCATTGCCCGCAACGTGCTCGAAAACCCTGCTTGGTACACGGCGTACACGCCGTATCAGCCAGAAATCAGCCAGGGCCGCCTCGAAGCCATCCTCAACTTCCAGACCCTCGTCACCGAGCTCACCGGCCTCGACGTCGCCAACGCCTCGCTCCTCGACGAAGGGACAGCAGCAGCTGAGGCCATGACGATGGCCCGCCGACAGTCGAAGTCGAAGTCGCAGCGCTTCTTCGTCCACGAAGATATCCACCCTCAGTCGCTTGCTGTGTTGCGCACACGAGCTGAGCCGGTCGGCATCGACCTGATCGTCGGCGACGTTGACCTGCTTGACAACGAAGCTGGCCTATTCGGTGCAGTGTTCAGCAACCCGGGCTCGCACGGTCGCGTCATGGATTGGACCGAGGCCATTGCTGTCGTGCATGCCTACGGTGGCGTGGCGGCAGTCATTACCGATCCGCTGGCGTCGGTTCTCCTCACGTCGCCTGGCGAAATGGGCGCCGACATTGCCATCGGTTCCGCGCAGCGTTTCGGCGTGCCCATGGGATTCGGCGGCCCGCACGCTGCGTTCGTTGCTGCCCGCGAGAACTCAGCGCGTTCGATGCCGGGCCGCATCGTTGGTGTCAGCACCGACACGGCTGGCCGCCCAGCGCTGCGCCTCGCGCTCCAGACACGAGAACAGCACATTCGACGCGAGAAGGCCACATCAAATATCTGCACCGCACAGGTCCTGCTTGCCAACATCGCTGGTCTGTACGCCGCCTGGCACGGCAAAAGCGGCCTGATCCGCATTGCCGAGCGGGTGCAGCGGCTCACCTCGATCGCCGCAGCCGGCTTGCGTGCCGGTGGCGTCGAAGTGGTCAACGAATCGTGGTTCGACACGTTAACCCTGCTCTCTCCCGACGTCGACGCATCGATGGCGTCAGCACTCGAAGCAGGTTTCAATGTTCGACGGGCGAGCGACGCCACCATTGGCCTGACCTTTGACGAGACATCGACTCTCGATGATGTCTCGATGGTCGTCGCAGCGCTCGGGGGCCAACCACTGGTCGACGCTGCCATCGACAAGGCTCCCGATGGGCTCCCCACTGCATTGCGTCGCACCGATGCGTTCCTGACGCAGTCGGTGTTCGAGCGGTATCACTCTGAGCATGAGATGCTCCGATACCTGCGCCGCCTCAGCGATCGCGACCTCGCGCTCGACCGCACGATGATCCCGCTGGGCTCGTGCACCATGAAGTTGAACGCCACATCGGAGATGCTGCCGATCACGTGGCCCGAATTCGCCGAGATTCATCCGTTCGCTCCCGCCGCGCAGGTTGCCGGGTACCACGAGATGATCGACGACCTCGCTGGTCGGCTTGCAACGATCACCGGCTACGACGCGGTCAGCCTGCAACCGAACGCAGGAAGCCAAGGCGAATTCGCTGGGCTGCTTGCGATCCGCGCCTTCCACCGGGCCAACGGTGATGAGCAGCGCACGGTCTGCCTCATCCCCTCCAGTGCCCACGGCACCAATGCCGCAAGCGCAGTGATGGCCGGCCTCGACGTCAAGGTCGTTGCATGTGACCTTCGGGGCAATGTTGACCTCGATGACGTGCGGCTGAAAATCGCTGAGGTCGGCGATCGGCTCGCAGCCATCATGATCACCTACCCGTCGACGCACGGCGTGTTCGAAGTGTCGGTCGGCGAACTCTGTGGACTCGTCCACGATGCTGGCGGTCAGGTGTACGTCGATGGCGCCAACCTGAACGCATTGGTCGGCCATGCTCGACCGGGTAAATTCGGCGCAGACGTCAGCCATCTCAACTTGCACAAGACGTTCTGTATCCCGCACGGCGGTGGCGGCCCCGGCATCGGCCCGATCGGCGTTCGGGCACACCTCGAACCGTTCCTCCCGGGCAATCCGCTCGATGGATCGTCGCCGGTCGGTGCCGTGTCGGCGGCCAACTTCGGCTCGGCTGGCATCCTGCCGATTCCGTGGATGTATCTCGAGATGATGGGTGGTCAAGGCCTCACCGACGCCACATCCGTGGCGATCGTTGCTGCCAATTACATTGCCGAACGACTCGATGAGCACTTCCCGGTGCTGTACCGAGGCGAACAGGGGCGAGTGGCGCACGAGTGCATCATCGATGTCCGTGACATCACGAAAGAAACTGGTGTCACCGTCGACGACATCGCCAAGCGCCTGATGGACTACGGGTTCCACGCCCCCACGATGAGCTTCCCCGTCGCCGGCACCTTGATGATTGAGCCGACCGAAAGTGAAACATTGCGTGAGATCGACCGTTTCTGCACCGCGATGATCTCGATCAGGGCCGAGATCGACCGAGTCGCTGCCGGAGAATGGTCGATCGAGCAGAGCCCGTTGCGGCACGCTCCGCATACGTCGGAGGAATTACTCGGCGACTGGGACCGCCCGTATCCCCGTGACCTGGGCGCGTTCCCCCTCGATTCGCTGCGTGTGTCGAAGTACTTTCCGCCGGTGTCGAGAATCGACGGTGCGTACGGCGACCGTCACCTCGTCTGCTCGTGTGAGCCACTCGAGGCGTATGCCACCTGAGCGGGCGCAGCTAGGTTGCCGGTATGGCCGAGACTGATCCCCTGTCGCAGATGTTCAACCTCTTCGCAGCGCCGCTCGCAGGAACAATCCAGTCGTTCGAGCAGTTCCGCAAAGGGGTCGACGAGTTTCTTCAGGGCGTCGAAAACTTCAACCGCACGATGGAGAATCTGAACGAGATCACTCAGCGGATTAACTCCATCGTGAGCGAACTCGAGGCGCCGATCCGAGCTGCCATCCCGCAGATGACCCGGACGATCAAAACCGCCGATGACATGATGAAGGTGGTCAGTGGGCCGGCAATGGCCGCCGCCCCGGCGATCGAGCGACTCGCACAGACTTTGTCGACCCCGGCGTTCGCTCAACTACCGAATCAGCTTGGACAATTCAGCGACATCCTCGGCGATCTGCAGAGCCGCCTCGGTTCGGTCACACATCTTGCTGACTCAGCAAGCGGACTGTTTGGCGGGCTGAAGTTCCCTGGGATGGGCGGTGGCGGTCGGCAAGCACCGCGTGTGGAGCCACCTCCCGCTCCTGCGGCGCCGCCGAAGAAGGCCGCAACGAAAAAGG
>CALCXK010000059.1 GCA_937905835.1 uncultured Ilumatobacter sp.
ATCGCCGCGGGGTGGAGCAGTTCGGTAGCTCGTCGGGCTCATAACCCGAAGGTCGTAGGTTCAAATCCTACCCCCGCCACCAACGAAAGCCCTGGTAGATCACATGATCTGCCAGGGCCTCTTTCGTTATCCACAGGCACCTTCTCACGATCCTGCTACCGAGATGGCTCGTTCAGACATCAGTCGCGTCGGATTCTCGACACGACGCGTTCCTCGGGTCATCTCGCAGGAGCTGATCTCTCGGCTTTGCGTATCGAGAATGGTCTGGCGGTTTGGACGCTCAAGGAACCTGCTCGGTACGTGGTGTCGGTGGCGTCTCGGGTCGACCTGTGCACGCGAATCGCGGTGCATCTGAGTGCGGTGGGGCCGCCACGAAAAGGGGCACCCTCTCCCGCGATGACGCGGGAGAGGGTGCCCCTTGTTCGAGCGAGCGGAGTTCAGCTCTCTTCGGCGGTGCGGGCCTTGGCGATCGCGAGGATCATCAACCCGAAGAGCGCCTTGGCGGTGATGTCTGCAAAGGTGTATCCGACCTGACGCAGGACCTCGAGACCCTCCGACGATGAGTCGAATACTGGGAAGAGGTAGGCGATCGGGTAGACGCACCACGTGGCGAGGAGCACATAGGTCGCATTCTTGATCGCCTTGGCGATTGGCCCGGACTCTCGCTGAGCAGCAGCCTGCAACTGTCCGTACAGCACGTACAGGATGTAGATGAAGGGCACCATTGCGAGCGCCCACCAGAGCCACTTCGTGCCGTTATCTGCAGACGTTTCACCCGGATAGCCGAGTGCGATCATCAGCACCGTGGCCGGAACGAGCTTCCACATCAGGCCCTTGCGGATTTCGTTCGCGACGCCGAGCACGATCAGCAACTCGATGACGAGTAGTGGAACCGTGATAAGCCAATCGGCGTATCGGTAGCCCTCGTTCATCTCGCCATCGGCGAAGCCGGAGAAGATCCGGAAGTAGTGGTAACCGGCAATGCCGACGACAACGGCCGAGACAGCGACACCGGCTCGGTACGCCTTGGAAACGGAGTTGATCTGTGTGAGGAAATAGACGAACGCACCGAGCATTACGGCAGTGCCGAATGACAGTACGTTATAAACGAGTTGATAATTGTCTCCAGAGAGCACGACTTCGTTCATGATCCTTCTTTCTGAATGGAATCGACACGAGTGTGTCGGATGTCATTATGGAACGTTACACAACGCAGTGCATAGTTTTGCTGACTGAAGCGCTGACTGCTTTGCTGTGCCCCGGCTTGGTTTGTTGGATCCGGTCATGCTCCTGAGATGAAAGAGACATCGAAGTGCCACGTGGATACGCCCCCGAGCGTCGCCGCCGCGTCATCGATCTGATCGAGGGCGGCCGAAGTGGCGCTGAGGCCCCAGTGATGGTCGAACCGACCTGTCAGGGCACTCGTTCTACGTCAGGCCGGTTGCATTTCGGCGGCGCGCTTTTCGGCGTACCGCTTGGCAACACGTTCGCTTGTCGCTATCCGCTTCATCAAGCGTTCCTGCGCTGCAGCGCCTTCGCCAGAGAGGCCTGCGATGTTGGCAGCGTCCCACTGCCGCAGGACGACGGGGGCGAGGATCTGCTCGTGATGGATCTGTAGGTCGTAGATGCCAGCGCGTGCAATGGCCTTGGCATGCCGCTCAAAGTCAGGAATACCGGTGCCAGGCATCGCGAATGAGCGGACCTGCTTCTCCATCGCGATCATCATTGTGTTCGGGTCGGCCTTGATGGCAGCTGCTGCGAGGTCACGGTAGAAGAGCTGGTGCAGATTTTCGTCGCTGCACACCCGCTTGAGCATGTTGAAGCCAACAACGTCACCGAGTTGTGCACCGGTATTGCGATGGGAGATCCGCGTGGCGAGTTCCTGCAGAGCGAGGTAGATGAAACCCTCGTGGGTGGTCTCTGGGTCAGGCGCTTCGCCCTTGCTGACCTGCACCATTCGGCTCCGCTCGAGTTCGACCGGGTCGATCGCTCGCGTCACCGTGATATAACCGTAGATCGCCATCGAGTGGCGGCCTTCTTCGGCAGTCCAGCGACGAGCCCATTCGCCCCAGGCGCCGTCTTTGCCAAACATTCGCTCGACCGTTCGGAAGTAGTACGGCAGGTTGTCTTCGGTCAGCAGGTTGACCAACAGTGCACTGCGCACCTCTTCAGAAAGCTGTGCGCCGGCGAGATCGGCGTCTTCAGGGGTCCACTGGTGCCCCTCCATGTGATCCCGACCGCGACTGTACGGCACATACTCGTGCGGGAACCACTCTTTGGTGGTCTCCAGATGCCGTTCGAGTAGCTGCTCGACGTCGGGAGTGATCGCGTGGAGGATTTCCTGCTCGTTCACAAGTGACAGCCTACCGACCAGTAGGTAGCCATGCGAGTCAGGAACGATAAATGGGCAATTTTTGATGCAAGATGGGGGCGTGGAGAGTGCTCGAGTTGATCAGTGGCTGTGGTCGGTTCGACTCACCAAGACGCGCGCCGACGCAGCCGGAGCGTGCCGGGCGGGGCACGTCAAGATCAACGGCAAGGCCGCGAAGCCGTCGTCTGCGGTCAAGGTGGGCGATCGGATCGAGGCGCGCCTGAACCAGCGGGAACGAATCGCCGATGTGGTCGCTCTCGTTGCCAAACGAGTGGGTGCTCCAGTCGCGGTCACCTGCTTCGTCGATCGCAGTCCGCCCCCGCCCGAGCGCGACCCGCTGTCGCCCCCGCCGATCTTCGAACGAGAGCGCGGTGCTGGTCGGCCCACCAAGCGCGACCGCCGCCAACTCGACAAACTTCGCGGCCGTCACCGCTGAGCTTGGGTCATCGCCCAGAAACGCGTTGACCTGAATTTCGAGGGGCCGACGAGGGGGTAGGTTTACTTCTCTTGTCCACGACGCAACAGTCCACCACTGCGGAGGATGGAGAGATCCCACCGGCGAACGTCGGTATGGACGCGCCTCACGATCGTGCGAGGGGACACGGCGACTACCAGACGAGCAAAGACAAGGATCTGGCGGCTGAGCCAGAAGGAAATTCGGCGGCGGGCCTCTGGGCGCTGTTCCTCGGTCTCGGCTTGCTGATGGTCGGCAACGGGCTCAATGGTGCGGTGATCGGCGTTCGCTCGGGCAGCGAGGGCTTCAGCGTTGTGGTCACCGGTGTGATCATGGCGGGCTACTTTGCCGGGTTCCTGATTGCGCCAAGTCTCGTCGTCAAGATGATCGCGTCCGTCGGCCACATCCGTGTGTTTGCTGGACTGGCGTCGTTGGCTTCGAGCGCGGTGCTGATTCATGCTCTGTCGGTTGTGCCGGTCACGTGGACTGCAATGCGCTTCGTGTTCGGCTTCTGCTTCGCCGGGCTGTACATCGTGATCGAGTCGTGGTTGGCCGAACTCTCGACGCCAAAAAATCGCGGACGGACACTGGCCGTCTACATGATCGTGTCGATGGCCGGTCTCGGCATCGGGCAGTACCTCATTGCTGTTGCTGACCCGAATGGTTTTCACCTCTTCATCGTTTCATCGGTCCTGGTCTCGCTCGCGCTCGTACCCGTGACGCTTGCTGCTGCAGCGAAGGTGCCGCCGAGCCGCCCGGTCGACAAGGTCTCTATCCGCGAACTGATCGGCTACGTCCCGACGGGCGTGATCGGGTCGTTCATGAGTGGTGCTTCGGCTGGTGTGCTGCTCAGCCTGGCAGCGGTCTATGCCACAAGAAGCGGCCTGTCCGTCGACCGGACAGCGGCGTTCCTCCTCGCCCCGACGATCGGTGCCATTGTCCTGCAGTGGCCGATTGGCCGCCTGTCCGATCGGGTCTCGCGGCGCGCAGTGATCTTCGGTGTCGTCATTGCGGCGGCGGCCTTGTCGGTGACCGCGTCGGTAGTGCCGCCAGACAGTGCGCTCATGCTGCTCCTCATGTTCGGGATCGGCGGCACCATGTTCCCGCTCTACTCACTGGTCGTTTCATACACACTCGACTGGACACCGGCCGAAAAGACCGTGGGTGCAGCTGGCACGCTGGTGAGAATCAATGGATCGGGTGCCCTGCTCGGTCCACTCGTCGCAGCCCCACTCATGTCGTGGTTTGGCGATGACGCGTTCTTTTTCACGATGAGCGGGTGGTTCTTGGTGATCATTGTCTTCGCGGCGTATCGGATTGCCTTCAATGACGCGCTGCCGAGGGAGCGTCAAACCAAGTTCGTGCCGTTCCCGGCGCGGGCCTCGAATGTCGCGATCCGCCTCGTCAATTTGCCGGTCAAGGCCACCAAGATTGTCGGCCGATCCGTGGTGTCTCGGCGCCACGAACATGAGGACCGGCACTAACCGTCCGCCGGAAAGTCCACTTCGCCTCGGGTCAAAAGTGGACACGATGGCCGCGGTCCAGCGCTGCTACAAACACCACGACCCGTACCGATCGCGCAATTGCGAAGCGGACGGGTCAGGCGAGAGTTTTCTGGCGCCAGGCTTCGGTTGTTGCGACCTGGTTGAACGTGTACAGGTGGATGCCACCAATGCCGAGTTCGTCAAGGTGCGGTGCCAGTGGCCTGAGCAGTTGATCGGGTTCGAACGAGCGCTGCGTCATCATTTTGCCCAGCGCCTTCTTGTTCTTGGACAGGTAGCGCAGCGATGTACCGACGCCCAGGCGGACGCCCATGGTCATCAGCTTCGTCTTGTCGATGACGCCCGGAATCCCGAGGTGAACCGGGATGGTCAGGCCGGCTGCTCGCTCCCGTCGGAGCCAGTCGCGGATCTGATCGGACGAGAAACACATCTGGGTCGACACGTGTGCAGTACGGCCGGACTTCAGGATCATCTGCTGCTTGACGTGCAGGGCATCGTGGAGTTGCTCGTCGGTGATGAACGGATGCGTGTCGGGGTACGACGTGTAGCCGATGTGGTCGATGACGCGGTGTTCATTCGAGTCATCGAGTGCGATGAGCGCTTCGATGAATTCGATGGCATCGAAGAAGCAGCCGGGCGGGTCGGCGTCGCCGCCGACCACGAAGATCTCGCGAGTGCCGATCTCCGCGAGTCGGTTCAGGATCTGCATGAGGTGGCCATGGCTCTGCACCATGCGCGCCGCAATGTGCGGCGTGACCACATGGCCAACTGCCACGAGCGCTGCTGTTTCGTCGAGGGTCGTCTCGATGGTTTTCGCAGGGGAGCAGGTCATCGAGATGTGCGATGCCGGTGCGAGTTCAGAGATCGCGCGGTCGAGGCTCTTCATCGGGATGAGCTCGACCTTGGCGGTCTCGATCATCGATCGGAGCACTGACGGGCCTGGCAGGAGCAGGGGGCGGCGAAGCCTGCGGCTCAGCCGGGTGGCGGTTGTGGCGGGCAGTACTTTTGCTTCGGCAGACATCTTCGTCTCCCCTTTGGTGTTGAAGAGTTTCAGTTGGAGTTTCAGTTGGGGTCAGACCCCAACTGCAACGATGCGGCTAGCTGAGCCCGACGATGTCGCCGTTGGCGTCGATGTCAATGTTTTGCAGTGCTGGCGTCTTGCCGAGGCCGGGCATGGTGCGCATGTCGCCGCAGATCGGGTAGATAAAACCGGCACCGACCGAGGCGCGAACTTCGCGTACCGGCAGGGTCCACCCGGTGGGCGCACCCTTGAGGTTGGGATCGTGGGAGAGCGACAGATGAGATTTGGCGATGCACACGGGCAGGTTGCCGAAGCCGTTTGCTTCGTAGTTGTCGATCTGCTTGTTGGCGGCAGCTGAGAAGTCGGCCCCGTCAGCGCCGTAGACCTTCTGGGCAACGGTGGTGATCTTGTCGCGCAGGCTCATCTCGTCGGGGTAGAGCACCTGGAAATTTGACTCTTCTTCGGCGGCTTCGGCTACGGCGTGCGCCAGCTGGGTTGCCCCAGCTCCGCCTTCGGTGAAGTGCATCGAGACCGCCGAGCGAGCGTTGAACTCCTCGGCGATCTCCTTGATCGCGTTGATGTCTGCGTCGTGGTCGCCAGGGAATACGTTGATCGCGACGACTGGTGTGCAGCCGTGGATACGCATGTTCTCGAGTTGTTTGCGGAGATTGTCGCCGCCCTCATGCACCTCGTCCGGGTTCTCCTTGAGCAGGTCCTCGGGCAGCGGCCTGCCGGCGACGATCGTGTGCTTGCCAGAGTGCGCCTTGAGTCCGCGAACCGTGGCGACGAGAACGGCAGCATCGGGAGCGAGGCCTGAGGCGCGGCACTTGATGTTGAAGAAGCGCTCGGCACCCATGTCGGCGCCGAATCCGGCCTCGGTGATCAGGAAGTCACCCATGTGGATGCCGATGCGATCGGCGACAATTGAGCTGTTGCCTGTGGCGATGTTGCCGAACGGACCGGTGTGGACGAGTGCTGGCGTGTTCTCGAGGGTTTGCATCAAGTTGGGCTTGACGGCCTCACGCAGGATGACCGCCATCGATCCGGCGACCTTCAACTCTTCGGCCGTGACCGGCGTGCCGGCCTTGGTGTAGCCGACCACGATGCGGCCGAGCCGTTCGCGGAGGTCTTGCAGCGAGGTGCAGAGGGCCAGGGTTGCCATCACTTCGGAGGCGGCGGTGATGTCGAAGCCAGTTTCACGCGGCACGCCGTCGAGTCGACCGCCGAGGCCGATGATTCCGTTGCGAAGCGCACGGTCGTTGACGTCGATCACTCGACGCCACGTAATGTTGTACATGTCGAGAGCAAGTTCGTTGCCGTGGAAGAGGTGGGCGTCGAGCGCAGCCGAGCACATGTTGTGCGCCGCTGTGACGGCGTGCATGTCGCCTGTGAGGTGCAGGTTGAGCAGCTCCATCGGCACGACCTGGCTGTAGCCGCCGCCGGCGGCGCCGCCCTTGATGCCGAACGTCGGGCCCATCGACGGCTGACGGATGGCGATGACACCGCGCTTGCCGATGTGGCTGAAGCCCATCCCCAGACCGACGGTCGTGGTGGTCTTGCCTTCACCGAGCGGCGTCGGTGTGATTGCGGACACCACGACGTACTTCGCCTTTGGCCGGTCTCGCATCTTCTCGATGGCTTCGAGCTGGATCTTTGCAGCGCCAAAACCGTAGGGCTCGAGGTGCTCGAGCGGGATGCCGGATTCAGCAGCCACCTCGGTGAGCGGTTTGAGGGTCGCCTGACTGGCGATGTCGAGGTCCGAGGGGAAGCCCATGTTGCGTCCGTTCTGCACCGACCTGGGTTGATGCGAGTCGCTGCCCGGATCGAAGTCCGCGCAGTGTTTCGATTGATCTGGCCACCACCGACTCAGCAGGATTCCGCATGGTGGAACGGTTCCACGATACAGAACAAACAATGAATGTGTCAATGGCCATGTTTGGTGGCCTCGCCAAGGTGAAGGAACGTCACGCCCCTTTCTGCCTTCTCCGTCCACCAAGATGGAGAGGTGCTGCTGAGTCAGTCCGTTGCGGATGAGAGCGTGGGTCCTCGACGCGCGACAATGGTGTATGGCTTCACGTAGGACGACTGTAACGACACGAACCGGCAGGGTGAAGGGTGCCGTCGGGCCGAAGGGCCGGATGCTGCACTTCCGCGGCATTCCCTTCGCTGCGCCACCGGTCGGCCCGCTGCGTTGGCGGCCGCCGCAGCCGGTCGCGCCATGGAGGGGCGCGTTGAATTGCACGAAGTTTGGGCCGCAGGCGTACCAACGTGCAGCTGGCTTCGAATTGTTTTTCAACAGCCTCATCGACGGGCTGGGCCTGGGTCGGGCACGCAAGAAGGCGTTGGCTGCCGGCCTCAAAATCATCAACGTGAAGCAGAGCGAAGACTGCTTGCAACTGAATATTCATGTGCCGTCGCACGCCGAGAAGCTGCCGGTCATGGTGTGGATCCACGGTGGCGATCACACCGACGGCAGCGGCACCGAGCCGCAATACAACAGCGACGCGCTCCCCGAACGCGGGTGTGTGCTCGTGACGATCAACTATCGCCTCGGCATGTTCGGCTTTCTGGCTCACCCAGAACTCGCCGAAGAATCACCTGATCGGGTGTCCGGCAACTACGGCTTACTCGACCAGGTCGCTGCGCTCGAATGGGTGCGCGACAACATCGCCAGGTTCGGCGGCGACCCCGACTGCGTCACGATCTTCGGTGAATCGGCGGGAGGCGAAGCCGTACTTAACCTGATGACCACTCCACGAGCGCGTGGCCTGTTTCACCGAGCGATCGCGCAGAGCCCAAGCGATAGCGGCCGGTGGTTGCAGCTCCGGCGGCCAGCGCTCGACTTCCTGCCTGCCGAAGATGCTGGTGTCGAGTTTGCAAAGGCTGTGGTCGGCTCGGGTCCAGGCCAGATCAACCGAATGCGATCAATGATGCCCGAAGACCTGACCGAGCACTACCAGAAGCTGCCGTTGATCGGCCGCCACTTTTACCCGGCCGTCGATGACGTCGTCTTGCCAGCGACGCCGATGTCGGCCTTCAGCGCCCAGCAGCAGGCGTCGGTCCCGCTGATGATCGGCTACAACTCGGACGAAGCCACCCTCTTTGCCGACTTCATGCACCCGGCCGGTGGCGAGTTTCATCGCGACATCAGCGACCTGAAAAATGTGCAGCCCGTACCGATCGACGAGATGCGGGCCATGTTCGACGTGTCGTACCCGAGCCGCTCACACGTCGACCGCGTGATGGCCGCCTATCCAGGCCTTGCCACTGCTGACCGATCAGCGGTTGCCGGACATGCCGGTGACCATATGTTTGCTGTGCACGTTGATCATGCCGCGCACCAGCATGCTGCCGGCGGCCACCCGGTGTACCGCTATTACTTCACTGCGAAGCCGCCGTCGAAGAAGCAGACTGCAGGTGCGTTCCACGCTGCGGAGATCTTCTACGTGTTCGACACGTCGTTCCCGCTTCTGCCCGTCGCAGACGACGCACACTTGACGATTCGGGAGATGGGTGACCGATGGTTCGCCTTCGCAGCGACCGGTGTGCCGGATTCGCCAGGTCGCGACACCTGGCCTGCTTACGACCCGGGCGACCCGCAGCACATGGTGTTCGATCGTCCCCGGTCCGCAGTTGGCCCAGTGCCGCCGAACCCAGGGATACAGGTCATGCGTGAGCGGATCGAGTGGCTCACTCAAGAACTCGCTCCCAGGAGTGACGTCGACGAGTCTGCTGCGGTCTGACCTACCTGAGGCCGGTGTTGCTGCAGGTTGCGGGCTGGTGTTGGCCCAGAGGCCGACGTCGCGACTGCCGTCATCGGTCATTGTTTGAGCTTGCAACGGCGACAGTCGCAGCGAGATGCAGCCCCGCGTTCGAGGGTCCGGTGTAGCGGGTCTTTTTTCAAGATCTGGCTCAGACGTCGAACAGGCTCAGGACGAGCAGGACAGCATCGAACAGCCGACGCGCGTCCGTGCCCAATCGGGCCGGAGTGTTGCGTGTTCCTCGCGGCCCGGCTGTTCGTCGTACGGGCGGCGCAGCAGATCGAGCAGCTCGCTGATCATGTCGTAGCCGCCGGCTTCGGCCTTGTCGATTGCAAGTTGGGCGAGGTAGTTCCGCAAGACGTACTTCGGGTTGACCGCGTGCATGTGGCTGCGGCGGGCGTCGGCTGATTGGTTTGCCGTCCGGCTGAGCTCGATGTACGACCGAAACCACGTTGCGGTCCGTTGGAGTAGTTCGCCGGTCAGTTCGTCGGGGGCGTAGTAGGCCCCGACGAGCGGCTCGATCAACGTGCTGTCGTCTGCAGTGAGGTCGACCTCGCCGAATTCGCTGACGTCGGTATCGCCGAGCGCGCGGAAGAGGATCGTCATGTCGGTTTCGGTGAGCGGAAGCAGGTCGAGCAATTCGGCGGCGACTTCGCGGCGGTGAACGACGTCGGCATCGGCCAGGCCCAGCTTCTCGGCGAGCGCACGATCCCACCCGTGCGCGAATCGCTCGGAGTAGCTGTCGACGATTGACTGCAACGGCTCGGCGTCGTGAGTCAGTGAGTGCAGTGCGCCGCCGAGACGGCTGACATTCCAGTGGCCGATCTGTGGTTGATTGCCGTATCGGTAACGCTTGCCACCGGCATCGGTCGTGTTGGGGGTCCAGCCTGGATCGAAGTCTTCAAGCCATCCGTATGGGCCGTAGTCGATGGTCAGCCCGAGGATCGAAAGGTTGTCGGTGTTCATGACGCCGTGCACAAACCCGACGCGCATCCAGTCGACCATCAGGTCGGCGGTCCGATCAGAAACTTCCTGGAACCAGGAAACGATGGCATCGTCAGGAACGTCCTGGCTGTCAGTCGTCAGGAGATGCGGGAAGTGGCGGCGGATCGTGTGTTCCACGAGCGAACGCAGCAGGTCGACCTCACCGCGCGAGGCGGGGAGTTCGAAATGGCCGAACCGGACGAAACTCGGTGCGACTCGGCAGACCACCGCACCTTGTTCGTTGGCTGGGTGGCCGTCGTACAGCATGTCGCGCATGACGTCGTCGCCTGTCAACGTGAGGCTGAGGGCGCGCGTCGTCGGCACCCCGAGGTGGTGCATGGCCTCACTGCACAGGAACTCGCGGACCGACGAGCGCAAAACAGCTCGCCCGTCGGCACCGCGGGAGTACGGCGTTGGCCCAGCACCTTTGAGCTGCAGTACGGCATGGCCGCCATCGGCGGTGGTGATCTCGCCGAGAGCGATGGCGCGTCCGTCACCGAGTTGGCCGGCCCAGTTGCCGAACTGGTGCCCGCCGTAGTTCATGGCATGGGGTTGCATGCCATCGACCAGTTCGTTGCCGCTGAACACCCGTGCGAATTGATCTGACGCCACAGTGTCTTCGTCGATACCGAGTTGCTCAGCGACTTCGGGCGAGTGGGCAATGAGCGTCGGCCCTGCGGTTGCGGTGGGTTCGACCGGTGACCACCCGGCGCCGCTGACCTGGCGGCGCACATTTCGTTGTTCCGGGTCGCCGGGCACATCGTTGATGTACCAATGGTCGGTTGTGAAGTGAAACCCCGTCATGACCGCAGTCTGGCAGCACGCTTGGCGACTCTGACCTCCAGCAGCGATCAACGCGTGCGCCGGTCGCACCGAGTTCGTATCGATCAGCCGTACCGCTTGTGGCGGAAGTTCGACGTCAGGCGAGCGGCGCAGCGAGGCGGGTCGTGACCGCATCGCGGACCTGCGCGTCAAAGGAGTTGACGTGGTCTTCGATCAAGTTGGCCACTGTTTCGGCGTCACTGGATTGGAGTGCCTCGTGGATTGCGGCGTGGTCGTCGACGGCATGGCCCATGTCGTGGACATCGGCGAGGTACATGTGCCAGAGCCGGTCGCTCTGTGCGTAGAGCGTGTCGAGCGTGTTGGTGAGGAAGCGGTTACCCGATGCGCGCCAGATGATCTCGTGGCAACGCCGATCGAGTTCGAGAAGCTCTTCAGGTGTCTTACCCGGGAGGGCCGTCTCGGCGAGGACATCGGCCATCTCGTCCCAGTCACCTTGCGTGCCGCGCTTTGTTGCGAGGCGCGCCGCATAGGGCTCCATGATTGCTCGGGTCTCGTACAGCATCGCGAGCTCGTCGAATTCGATGGCGCTGACGAACATGCCGCGGCGCGGGATGACGGTGACGAAGTGGTCACGGGCCAGGCGTTGCAACGCTTCGCGGATTGGCGTGCGGCTCATGTCGAGCGTTGCTTGGAGGTCGGCCTCGCGCACCACGTCACCTGGTGCGAGATCGAGGCGGATGATCAGCCGCCGAATCTCGTCGTATGCGCGCTCGGCGAGTGAGAGGGGTTGCGGCTGACCGATTGAAAAAACAGTTGACACGCCTGTCATACTCTGTTGATATATCACCACTGTCAAGTTCAAATAGTTTCGCATGGGGTCAGGCCCCTTTCGCAACTCTTTGCCTCCCCGAAGCGAGCACCTCCATGAGTGAACAAGAATTCCCCACCACCGCCAAGGTCGTCGTCATTGGCGCCGGCATCGTCGGCAACTGCCTCGTGGGCCATCTCGCCCGCCTCGGCTGGACCGACATGGTGCTCATCGACAAGGGCCCCCTCCCGAACCCCGGCGGTTCGACCGGCCATGCGTCGAACTTCATCTTCCCGGTCGACCACAACAAGGAGATGGCGCTGCTCGGTGTGCAGAGCGCCAACCAGTACCGCGATGCTAAGCGCAGCGTTGACTCCGGTGGTATCGAAGTAGCGCGCACGCCAGAGCGCATGGACGAGTTCCAGCGCCGTATGACCTCCGCCAAGGCGTGGGGTGTCGAGGCTGAGTTGCTCACTCCGGCGCAGGTCAAAGAACTCGTGCCGTTCATCAACGAAGACGTGATCCTCGGTGGCTTCAGTTGCCCGAGCGTGAGTGTCGTCGACTCCCTCGACACCGGCACACTTTTCCGGAACGAGGCAATCGAGAAGACCGGCCTCAAAGTGTTCGCGAACACCGAAGTGCTCGATGTTGAGACCGAAGATGAGCCCGGTACCGGCCTCCAGAAGGTCACCGCTGTCGTCACCGACAAGGGCCGCATCGAAGCCGAGTATGTCGTTGTCGCCTGTGGGGTCTGGTCGAACCGCATCGCCAACATGGCTGGCGCAACCATTCCGCTCGTGCCGGCTGTACACCAGATGGCCGACGTCGGGCCGATGGACATCCTCGCCGAGACGCAAAGCGAGATCAGCTTCCCGATCGTCCGCGACATGGACACGTTTTGCTACGAGCGTCAATCCTCTGGCTCGATGGAAGTCGGTTCATATGCCCACCGCCCGATCCTGCATCACCCTGACGACATCCCGTCCAACGAAGAAGCAGCGCTCAGCCCTACTGAGATGCCGTTCACACCCGACGACTTCGACCAGCAGATGGAAGAAGCGATCGAACTGATGGACATGCTCGGCGACGCCGAGATCAAATACGCCATCAATGGCCTACTCTCGCTCACACCTGACGCAATGCCGTGCCTTGGTGAGACCATCGAAGTCCGTAACCTCTGGTCGGCTGCCGCTGTTTGGGTCAAGGAAGGCCCCGGCATGGCACAGGTCGTTGCCGAGTGGATGACCTACGGCTACCCGCGAGTCATCGACGCACATGGTGCTGACATCGCCCGCTTCTACGACCAGGAGCGCAACGATGAGCACATCTGGAGCCGCGCCGAAGAACACTTCAACAAGACCTACGGCATCGTGCATCCCGCCGAGCAGTGGGAGAACCGGCGCAACCTGCAGGTGTCGCCGCTCTTCGATCGGCAGAAATCACTCGACGCCTTCTTCTTCCAGGCCCGTACCTGGGAACGTCCGCAGTGGTATGGCAGCAACGCTGACCTGGCCCAGCGTTACAACGTCGAAGAGCGCGAAGTCGAATGGGACAACCGCTGGTGGAGCCCGATCACGGTCGGCGAACACCTCAACATGCGGGAGAACGTCGGCCTCGTTGACCTCTCGGCATTCCAGGAGTTCGAGATCTCTGGGCCGGGTGCCGTCGAGTTTGCCGACTACTTGTCGGTCAACAAGATTGGCCCGGTCGGCCGTGCGACCTACACCCCGTGGCTCACCCCCGACGGCGGCTTCCACTCCGACCTCACGATGCACCACACGGCCGAGGACGTCGTGGTTGTCGTGACCGGCGTGTTCGACGGTGGACGCGACATGTCGTGGATGAAGAAGTACATGCCGAAAGACGGTTCGGTCACCGTGACTGACCGGACGCTCGAAGTCTCGACGCTGGGGCTCTGGGGCCCGAACGCACCAGCGACGCTCGCCAAGCTGACCGACGCCGACCTGTCGCATGAGGGCTCGTCCTATGGCTCGCTCGTCGGAGTGAAGCTCAATCTGGGTGGCGAAGAAGTCGACGCCACGCTGTTCCGCATCTCGTACGTCGGCGACACCGGCTGGGAGATTTACGTCTCTTGGGACAACGCCCCCAAGCTGTGGGACGCACTCATGGAAGCCGGCGCCGACCTTGGCATCCGCGCCACCGGCGGCGGCGTCTACGGCACGTCAGGCCGCATCGAAAAGGGCTACCGCCTGCAGGGTGCTGAGCTCGAGAGCGAGTACAACCCGCTCGAAGCTGGCCTCGCCCGCCCGAAGATCAAGTCGGCCGACTTCATCGGTAAGGATGCCTACGTTGCTGCTCGCGAAGCTGGTGAACCCGAAGTGCTGATGTGCACGATGACCGTCGACGATCAGACCGACTCGCAGGGCCGGATCCGCTGGATGCAAGGTGGCAACGAGCCGTTGTGCGACATGGACGGCAACACGATCATGGACAGCCACAAGCGGGTCTCGCGTGTGACAACCGCTGGATATGGCCCGTCGGTCGACAAGATGGTTCTCATGGGCTACCTCCCGAGGGAGATGGCGACAGCCGGCACCAAGGTCCAAGTCATGTACATGAACGAGTACTTCCCAGTGACCGTCGTCGGTACCGACGGCCCGTTCGACCCCGAAGACACGCGCCTCAAGGGCTGAGTCACATGAGAGTCCTTGTTTGCGTGAAACGGGTGCCTGCCCCTGGCGCCAAGATCAACATCACCGATGACGGCCAGTCCGTCGATGCCACTAATCTTGGCCACACCATGAGCCCGCACGAAGAGTGTGGGCTCGAGCTGGCCGTGCAGCTGGTCGAGGCGCACGGCGGCGAGTCGCACGTGCTGACACTCGGTGTTGCAGAAGCCGACGAGCAGTGCCGTTGGGCCGCTTCGATTGGCATCAACAAGGCCACGCTGGTCGACGTCGGAACGCAGGGCTGGGATCCGCAGCGAACAGCATCGGCAATGACCGACGCCATCCGTGCAATCGAAGCGGTCGACGGCGGATTCGACGTCATGATCTTCGGCAACGAGTCGGCCGACACCGGTGGCTTCCAAGTTGGGATTCGCGTCGCTCGGGCGCTCGGCCGGCCGATGGTCAATGCAATCAAAGGCGTCAACATCTCTGCAGGCATCGATGGGGATGACGCCGTGCTCGAAGCGCAGCGCGAGACCGACTCTGGCATGGAGGTCTACAAGCTCCCGATGCCGTGCGCGATTGGTGTGAAAGAAGGCATCACCTGGCCGCGCTATCCGACGATGCGCGGTCGCTTGGCCTCCAAGAAGCTCGCTGTCGACGTGACCGCGTCGGATGCTGCCCCTGGTGGCCAAACCATGGTGCGTCTCAACCGTCCCGAGGAGCAAGTGTCGGAAACGATCATTCTCGGCGAAGGTGCCGCTGCTGCTCCCGCAGTTATCGAACTGCTGAAGGAACTCGGCCTCTGGTCGGAAGGAAACAGCAAGCAGGAGGTGGGGGCGTGAGTGTCCTCGTCGTCGTCGAACATGACCGGGGCATTCTCGCCGAAGCGTCGCTCGAAGCCTTCGCCTTTGCCCGATCGATAGCCGAGCAACTCGGCGAGCCGGTCGACGCGTTGCTGATCGGTGCCGACGCTGCCGGACTCGCCGCCGTGTGCGCCGCGCACGGTGCCAACGCTGTGCATCACGCGTCAATCGCAGGCGACTCTGTGGGCGATTACGGCCCCGAGGCGTACGGCATGGTCGTGGCCTCGCTCGCTGCGCTGCTGTCACCGAGTGGCATCGTTGCGTCCGGAACCGACCGCGGTAACGAGGTCCTCGCGCAGGCTGCTGCTGAGCTCGACCTTCCGTTTGTTGCCAATTGTGTGTCGGTGAAGATCGATGATGAGTGGGACCTGACCCGCGTGCAGTGGGGTGGCTCGCTGAACGAGGAGGCTCGGCTCGCGTCGCGTCTGCCGATCGTCTCGGTGGCCCATCACGCCGTTGAAGCCGAAGAGGTTTCAGCCGGCGCTACGGCGACCATCACGGAACACATCGTGGAGCTGCCTGAGTGGGTCAGCCGTTCAGTGATTCAAGATCGTGTCGTCCTGTCCGAGGGCCTGACGCTGGCAACCGCACCGGTGGTGATCGGTGGCGGTCGAGGTGTCGGCTCGGCTGAAGGTTTCAAGGTGCTTGAAACACTGGCAGAGCGCCTCGGTGGCGTTGTCGGATGTAGTCGTGCGGTCACGAACAACGGTTGGCGTCCGCACAGCGATCAGGTCGGCCAAACAGGCACCCGCATTGCGCCGCAGCTCTACATCGCCTGCGGCATCAGCGGAGCGATCCAGCACTGGGTGGGAGCGAAGGCGGCGAAGAAGATCCTCGCCATCAACATCGACCCTGCCGCGAACATGGTCGTCAAAGCTGACTACGCAGTGATCGGCGACCTCTTCGAAGTGCTTCCAGCGATCGAACACGGCTGAGTTCGGATCACCTCGCCGGCGAGATGTGGCGTAAGGCCAGAAGCGTTACGCCGGGTGCAGTTCAAACAAGTCGGATCTATCGACGGCTCGACCTCGGCGTCCACCCTGGGCGCTCGTCTCGAAGAACAATCCTGTTTTGTGTGAGCGATTGCTGGAACCGACGCTGGAATGGCTCGCACAAACGAGAAAGCGGGCCAGCGTTCAGATTGCGACGGCGGTGGCGTCGCGGGCGGCAGCGAGCAAGTCGATAGAGCGAAGGCGCTCGCCGATGGTCGGCGACGGATGCACCGTCATCAACTCGTCGACGCCAACAGCTTCGGCAAAGTTCTCGAGGTAGCGATGCACCGTTTCGGGCGTGCCGGCAGCGGTGAAGTGCATCATCTGGGCGATCTGTTGGCCCTGCGGTGACGCCAGGAGTTCGTCGGCCTCGGCAGCACTCAGCTCGCGGCTGGGGGTGACGAAGCGGGCGATCCGCCGGCGGCTCACATCGATTCGCTGCCGTTCGGCATCTTCAACAGAATCCGATGCGATGACGTTGATGCCAGCCATGGCGTAGGGCTCACTCAGCTGCTCGGACGGTTGGAACTCGTTGCGGTACGTCGCGATGGCGTCGAGCAGATGTGTCGGAGCGAAGTGCGAAGCAAATGCATACGGCAGCCCGAACTTCGCGGCCAGGCGTGCGCCGAAGAGCGACGACCCGAGGATGTAGAGCGGAACGTTCGTGCCGGCACCGGGTACGGCGACGACACCGGGAACAATCGACGCGGCGCCGAGGTAGCCCTGCAGTTCGCGAATGTCGTCCGGGAACCGATCGGACGCACGAAGATCGGTGCGCATGGCACGCATCGTGGCCTGATCACTGCCCGGAGCGCGACCGAGACCGAGGTCGATCCGGCCCGGGTGCAGCGTGGCGAGCGTCCCGAACTGCTCGGCGATCGCGAGTGGCGAATGGTTCGGCAACATGATCCCGCCAGAACCGAGACGGATCGATGACGTGTGCGCGGCGACGTGAGCGATGAGCACGCTGGTTGCTGACGACGCGATCGATGCCATGTTGTGATGCTCGGCATACCAGATGCGCTGATAACCGCGCTGTTCGGCGCGCTGTGCGATCGCCACACTCGTCCGGAACGCGTCGGCAGCCGTTTCGTCAACACCGATGAACGCGAGGTCGAGGATCGAGATCGGAGTGGTCACAGCACCAGCATGCCTGGTCTGGTTCGGTGAGACACGGTGGAACGACGTCCGCCACGATCTCACGCGGAGCCGCCGGTGACAACTCGTTCTAGCGACTTCGGCCAACATGGGCGGCATGGACTTCGATCTCGATCAAACTGACGCACTTCTCTCGACCACGCGTGCGGTGCGCAAACGCCTCGACTTCGATCGGGAAGTGCCGGATGATGTGCTTCTCGAATGCCTCCAGCTTGCCGTACAGGCGCCCACCGGTTCCAACCAGCAGGGCTGGCGCTGGATGGTCATCCGCGATGCTGAAAAGAAGGAAGCACTCGCGAAGCTCTACCGCGATGCCGGAGGCGAATATCTCGCGGCAGCAGCCGACCAGGCCGACACAGAAACCCAGCAGGGCCGCGTCATCGACTCAGCTAACTTCCTCGCTCAGAGGCTCGGCGAAGTTCCGGTCCTTGTGATCCCGCTGATCATCGGTCGCCTGAAAGACAACAGTGCCAACGCTGCTGCCGGGCTGATGGGCTCGATCATGCCGGCAATGTGGAGCTTCCAGCTCGCGCTGCGCAGCCGCGGCCTCGGCAGCTGCCTCACCACCTTGCACCTCGGCAAGGAGCAGGAAGCCGCCGAGATCCTTGGCATCCCCGACCACATGACGCAGGCCGGGCTGCTGCCCGTTGCCTACACCAAGGGCACCGACTTCAAGCCGGCCCGGCGCGATGATGTGGCGAAGATCACCTACCTCGATACGTACAAGAACCCGATTCGTTCGGCCTGATCCGGCCAGGCGATTCTCGGGACGAAATGCGGCGGATTCGGCCCCGTTCCGTCCCGAGTTCCGCGTGCGACTGTTGTGACGCCACTGGCTACCGTTCGGAGATGGGTACACCCGACGAGCTGCTCACGGTGAGCGAAGAGCGCGTGAGAGGGCGACTTGGAGCCAAGTGGTCGAAGCACGGCCCTGATGTGCTCGCGGCGTGGGTCGCCGACATGGACTTCGACCCTCCGGCGTCGGTCCTCGACGCAATCCGCGCCCACACCGAACGCGGCGACCTCGGGTACGGGCCATTTGCTGTCGACCTTGCTCCGGGGTATGCCGACTGGCAGGAACGTCGGCACGGGTGGCGTCCCGACATCGAGCAGATCCACCCGTTCACGAGCGCCCTCCATGCCTTGGAAGTCGCGCTTTGGAACACGACCGATCCCGGTGACGGCGTCGTCGTTTTCACCCCGGTCTACTACCCGTTCCTCGATGCGATCGACAACAGCGGCCGCCGACGGATCGAGGTGCCGTTGATCACCGACGGCTGGAAGCTCGATGTCGAACGATTCGAAGCCGCGATCGACGACACGACGAAGATCATCCTGTTTTGCAACCCCCACAACCCGACCGGCCGCATCTTCGACGCCGACGAAAGAGCAGCCGTCGCCGAGATTGCCGAGCGGCATGACCTACTCGTGATCACCGACGAGATCTGGGGCGACCTGACCCATCAAGTGGGATTTACGCCGTTGGGCGCAACCGACGAGCGGTTCGCCGGCCGACTGGTCACCCTTGGCTCAGCGAGTAAGACCTTCAACCTCGCCGGGCTACGTACCGCCGTTGCGCACATCGACCACGCACCACTCGCGGCAACCCTGGCGACAATGCCGGGCCACCTGCAGGGCTCACCAAGCACGCTCGGGATCACCGGCACGATCACTGCGTGGACAGCCTGCGACGACTGGCTGACGGCGGCGAGCCGAACCATCGAGGCCCGCCGCAATCAGCTTGCAACCCGACTCGCCGCAGACCTTCCCGACGTCGGCTTTCAACTCCCGCAAGCGACGTACCTTGGGTGGCTCGACTTCTCCGCATACGACATTGGCGATGACCCGTCCGACTGGCTGCTTGAACACGCGCAGGTGGCGCTGTCAAGTGGCGCGAAGTTCGGGACTGGTGGCCTGGGATGCGCCCGGATCAACGTGGCGACATCGTCCGAAATTCTCGACAGGGTGATCGATCGGATCGCCGCCACATTGTCCACGCACCGACACAACCACTCTGGGAGCACCGCATGACCGACACCGGCAACGATCAATCTGTTCGCATTCGAAAGGGCACGCCCGGCGATCTCGACTGGTCGACCACCCTGGC
>CALCXK010000060.1 GCA_937905835.1 uncultured Ilumatobacter sp.
GCCAAGGCCACCGGCCAGTCCACTGACCTGGCCCCCGAGCTGGCAGCACAGTTGCTTGAATCTAGCCGCAAGATGATCCAGCCGGCGTTCCGTGGCGAAGACGGTTCTGCACCGTTCGGCGCTGAGCAGGAATGTCCGGATGGTGCTTGCAACGCTGATCAGCTCGCCGCGTTCCTCGGCCGCACGGTCTAAATCATTGCGTTTGGGGTCAGGCCCCTTTCGCAACAGTTGCGTTTGGGGCCTGACCCCAAACGCAACTTGAGTTGGGGTATTGCGCTGGCAATTCCCACTGGTGAGCTCCGACTGTTGCAGCCACGGATCGAAATTATCGGCTCGAAGTTACCAATGGATGATTGGTCGTCGTCATCGGGTCGACGGTACCTGTCGGGCAATGTCCTGAGAACCGATGGGGTGCAGCCAGTAGCCTCGGCCGCGTGACCAGCGACGTAACGTCTCTTAAGATCGGTGTGCTCGGCTGCGGCAACGTGGGCGCCGCACTCGTCGAACTCGTGGAGGTACAGCGCGCCGCCGTGCTTGCTCGGACAGGGATCGATCTGACCGTCACCCGTGTTGCCGTCCGAAACATGTCGGCGCCTCGCGATGTCGAACTTGCCGAGGGTGTCTTAACCCGTGATGCCATGGGCGTTGTCGTTGACCCCGACGTCGACATCATCGTCGAGTCGATCGGCGGCATCGAGCCGGCACGTGAACTGATTCTGGCTGCACTGGCACACGGTAAACCTGTCGTCACAGCCAACAAGGAACTCCTCGCCAATGTCGGTGCCGAGTTGTATGCCGCAGCCGACGCTGCCGATCGCGACCTCCTCTTTGAGGCTGCGGTTGCCGGTGGCATCCCGATTATGCGTGCGTTGCGCGAAAGCTTGCACGGCGAGCCGATCACCCGTGTGCTCGGCATCATCAACGGAACCACGAACTACATCCTCACCAAGATGACCGACGCGGTCGACGCAGGAGGCGATGCCGATTACGGCGCAGCGCTGAAGGATGCACAGAGTCTCGGCTACGCCGAACGCGACCCCACTGCTGATGTCGAGGGCTACGACGCAGGAGCCAAGGCTGCGATCATCGCAACTGTTGCCTTTGGGAAGAAGGTCGTGGCCGGTGACGTTTACCACCAGGGCATCAGCGAGATCACTTCCTCGGAGATCGCGATCGCACGCCGACTCGGCTACGTCGTCAAACTGCTGGGCATCGTCGAGCGAGATGCCGCAACCGACGAGATCAGCGTCCGTGTGCACCCGACGATGGTGCCGGTTCAGCATCCGCTCGCCTCGGTGCGTGACAGCTTCAACGCGGTCTTTGTCGAAGGTGATTTCGTCGGCTCGTTGATGTTCTATGGTCGTGGTGCCGGTGGGGCGCCGACGGCGAGTGCCGTGTTTGGTGATGTTGTCGACGCGGCCATCAACCTGCGTGCAGGCACGCACGGTTCGCTTGGCGAGTTGGGTAAGGCAATGATCAGGCCAATCGACGAGACCTCTGCCGAGTACTTGCTTGGGCTCGACGTCGCAGATCAGCCAGGTGTGCTCCATTCGGTCACGGGCGTGTTCGCGAAGCATGGTGTCTCGATCCGCGCCGCCGAGCAAGAGGGGAATGGGCCTGATGCCCGCCTCGTGTTCATCACACACTCGGCCCTGGAGAAAGACGTCCAAGCCACGGTCCGCGACCTCAACGAACTTGACGTCGTGCTCAAGGTCGGCGGCCTGCTGCGCGTCATTGGAGACTGAGCAACATGAAGTATGTCTCCACCCGCGGTGATGCCCCCGTGCTGGGTTTTAGCGATGTGCTGCTGGCTGGGCTCGCCGCTGATGGTGGCCTGTACATGCCCGAGGAGTGGCCGACGCTCACCCAGCCGTCGACCGCTCGGACCTATGTCGAGCGCGCCGTCGAGGTCATGCTGCCCTTTGTCGAACCGGATATCGATGAACTGACGCTCACCCATCTCGCCACCGAGGCGTATTCGACATTCCGACACCCGGCAGTGGTGCCACTCGTCCAGATCGATCACAACCAGTGGGTGCAAGAGCTGTTCCATGGCCCGACGCTTGCGTTCAAAGACGTCGCGCTGCAGCTCGTCGGCAAACTGTTTGATCACGTGCTGGCCCAACGTGGCGAACGTGTCACTATCGTCGGCGCCACCTCAGGGGACACCGGGTCGGCCGCGATCGATGGCGTGCTCGGTTGCGAGAACATCGACATCGTCATCCTGTATCCGCTTGGCCGCACAAGTGACGTACAGCGCAAGCAGATGACGACCGTCGACGCTCCAAACGTGCATGCCGTCGCCGTAGAGGGAACGTTCGACGACTGCCAAGACATGGTCAAGGCGATGTTCAACGACGTCGAATTCCGCCAACGCAATCAGCTCTCGGCGGTCAACTCGATCAACTGGGCACGCGTGATGGCGCAAACGGTCTACTACGTCACCGCATCCGAGATGTTTGACGAACCGGTCACCTTCAGCGTGCCCACCGGCAACTTCGGCAACGTGCTCGCCGGGTGGATCGCCCGCAAGATGGGCGCGCCGATCCGTGACTTCATCATCTCGTCGAACACCAACGACATCCTGACCCGCTTTATTAACGACAACGACATGAGCGCACGTGCCGTGATTCCGTCGTTGAGTCCGTCGATGGACATTCAGGTGTCGTCCAACTTTGAGCGTCTGCTGTTTGAGATGAATGGCCGCGACGGTGGGATGACGGCCGAGCAGATGCGGCGCTTCCGTGCGACGGGCAAGCTCCTAATCGAGCCCGACCAGCGGGCCACTTTCCTCAGCGGGTCGATCCGCGCAGCAGCCTTCGACGACGCGCGCACGCTGGCCGAGATCAAGCGGGTCTACGACGCAACTGGTGGCTACGTGGTCGAGCCACACACGGCGACGGCCACAGCAGCGGCGCGGATGCTCTCGGCGAACGATGGGGGAGGCCCGGTGATCACGTTGGCGACCGCTCACCCGGCAAAGTTCCCCGACGCGGTCGAGCAGGCCACTGGCTTTCGCCCCGAGCTGCCGGCGCACCTCGCCGACCTCTTCGACCGCGAAGAACGCACCCAAACCGTCGCGAACGATCTCGCCACCGTGCAGGCGCTCGTCGAAGAACTCACTGCACGCTGACAGCGGATCCAAGGTGTTGGATCGCTCGGCACTGACGAAAGGCGACCTCGTCGCAAAAACCGTGCGCTGTCGCAGTGGTTCGGTTTGCCACGCTCGTGAGATCGGAATCGACATCGGGGTTCTGAAGTCGGTAAACGACACGCGTTGCATTCCCAATCAGATACGGGCTAACCTATGGTCACTTGGTTCGCCGAGTCGCACCCCGAAATTTCGGTGGGTGCGAATTCCGTTCAGAGGACTTTCGTCGGGCGCGTTCTGACCCCTGAGTCCTCTGGCACGATCACTTTCCGTGTGAGCCCAAAGGGCGCGGAAGGAGAGGAACAACGTGGCCGCTGCCGCACTCGAACAGTCCGTCCTGGAATCCAAGGACAAAGACACCCTTCTGGAAATGGCCAAGGCGCTCGGCGTCAAGGTCCCCGCCCGCCTGAAAAAGTCCGAGATCATCGACAAGATTCTCGAGACCACCGGCCCGTCCAGTGCGCCGGTACAAGCTTCGGCTACGGCGCCGGCTTCACCGGCCGCCGAGCAGCGCGGACTCGCTGTCGACGATGAACCCGCAGAAGCGACAAGATCGTCTGGACGTAGTTCTGATTCGCAGTCCTCCGCCCCGAAAGTCACCTCGAAGCAGCACAGCGACTCTTCCGTCGCGGCTGGCGGTGTCGTGCTCGGCCCGGACGGTGACCCGCTTGCCGACTGGGAAATCGCGCTGCTCGCTGACGGCGTCAATACGACGACCAGTGAAGTGAACACCGAGACCACGTCCGGTAAAGACAATTCGAACAACGACGGTAACCGGAATCGCAACAACAGCGAGGGTGGTGACCGCAACCGCAATCGCAACAACGGTGGCAATCGCGTCGAAGGCGAAAGCCGCAATGGCGAAGGCGGAAACCGGAATCGCAACAGCGAAGGGAACCGCAACCAGGGTGGCGGCAACCAGCAGGGCGACGCCCAGCAAGGCAACCGCAATCAGGGCGGCCAGAACCGCAACGACGACGGAGGCGAAGGCAACAACAAACGCCGGCGTCGTCGGCGCAAGGGTGGCGCCAATCGGGGCTTCGATGGCCCCCAGGGTGAGGATGTCGACTTCGTCGAGTCCGATTCTGATTTCGATGGTCAGCCGCAGAGCAACGAGCCGACCGAGGTCACCGGTTACCTGGACATGCACGACCAGGGATACGGCTTTCTCCGCGTCAACGGCTACCTCCCGAGCAAGCAAGACGCGTACATCACCGTCAAGGTGGCCATGCAGTTCGGTTTGCGTCGTGGCGACCTCGTCGTCGGCAAGATGCGTGCAGCGCAGCGGAACGAGAAGAACCCACAGTTGATCGAGGTCACGACCGTCAACGGCGGTGACCCCGAAGCAGCGAAGAAGAGGCCTCGCTTCGAAGATCTCACCGCACTCTTTCCCGACTCGCAGTTGCGTCTCGAAAACCCAGCCGATCCGGCGAACATGACGGCCCGCATCATCGACCTGCTGTCACCGATCGGCAAGGGCCAGCGCGGCATTATCGTGTCGCCTCCGAAGGCGGGCAAGACCACGGTCATGAAGACGATTGCTCAGTCGATCGAGCTCAACAACCCCGAGTGCAAGCTCATCGTGTTGCTCATTGACGAGCGCCCCGAAGAAGTCACTGACATGAAGCGCAGCGTGAGCGGCGAAGTCATTTCGTCGACCTTCGATCGGCCGAGCGACGAGCATGCCCACGTCGCCGAGATGGCGATTGCCAAGGCGCGTCGCCTGGTCGAGCAGGGTGAAGACGTCGTGATCATTCTCGACGGCATTACCCGCCTCAGCCGGGCGTACAACTTGGCCGCTCCCTCGAGCGGCAAGATCCTGTCCGGTGGTATCGACGCTGGAGCGCTGTACCCGCCGAAGAAGTTCTTCGGTTCGGCCCGCAACATCGAGGAGGGCGGCTCGCTCACCATCCTCGCCACGGCGCTGGTCGACACGAACAGTCGCATGGACGAAGCGATCTTCGAAGAGTTCAAGGGCACCGGCAACATGGAGCTCCGCCTCGACCGTAAGATCGCAGAGCGGCGCATCTACCCGGCCATCGACGTCGATGCGTCGTCGACCCGCCACGAAGAGCTCCTCTTCGATCGCAAGCAGCTCCAAATGGTGTGGAAGCTCCGTCGGGTCCTCAGCGGCCTCGCCGACGGTGGCAGCGGGGCTCCTGGCCTCGAGCTGCTGATCGACCGTTTGAAGACGTTCCGTACCAACGCGGAGTTCTTGAACGAAATCGGCAAGCAACCCGGAATGTGAGCCCGCAGCGCCTTCGGCGCTGGGACAAAACCTGATCGGGCGTGGTTACACTCTCTCCACCCGATCTGTCGCCGACGAAGTCTCTTCAGCCGGCACCAGAAGATCAACAAAGGACACGACGATGCAGACTGACATTCATCCCAATTACACCGATACCACGGTGAAGTGTTCCTGCGGGAACGTCTTCACAACGAAGTCCACTGGTGCCGACGAACTCAGCCTCGAGCTGTGCAACGAGTGCCACCCGTTCTTCACCGGCAAGCAGAAGCTGGTTGACTCCGGTGGCCGCGTGGAGCGCTTCAACAAGCGCTACGGCGCTCGCAAGGGTGCCCCCTCAAACGTCGAAGAGTGACGCATCGCCTCCGCCCTGGTGTGGAGATGCCGATGAAGAGATCGGCAATATTCATCGAACAGAACGCCGTCCTCCGGGGCGGCGTTCTTCGTTCTCCCTGGTCATCGACTTGGCACGACGAAACAACGACGAACACGGGGCAGGCCAGACTTTGCAGAACCTGGTGGTCCTCGGGGGCAATGTCGATCTGTTCGATCTGGTGGACGCCGTCGACATCGTCGCTGATCTGAACGGGTACTTCGTCTGATCTGAGCACGCGGGTTCAGGTAGACGGGTGCCGGTATCGTTCGCGCCATGACTGCTGCGATGGACCCGCAACGTCGAGGTCAGCTCCTCGGGATCAAGCTGCGTGCACTCGTGGGCGACCATGTTGGTCGGGCCGTCGAGGCCGAACCGGTGCCGTTGCTCGGCGGGTCGGCGCTTGTCGATGCAGATGTTGCGTGGGTTCTCGTTGATGGTGATGCAAGCCGCCTCCTCGGTGCGTCGCTCGCCTGGGCCATCCGACACGGGGCGAGTGCCCTCAACGTCGTGGCCGATGTCGGTGGCGGCACGGTCGCACGCCGCGCCGAGATGTTCGACTTCCCGATCAACGTGTGGTTCCCCCAAGTTCGAACACTACTGCCGACGGTTGCTGAGCCGTTGCCCGAACGCCGGAGCGCCTCGATGGACAACCCCGACCTGATCGAGATGATCACGAACTCGGGTGCTGTGGTCAACGTCGAGCACGGCACCATTGCCGGCGAGGTCCGTGGGTTGGAAATCTGTCGCATCGTCGATCAGCCCACCGTCGGCTTCTTTGCTGAACTCAGTAACGGGATCGTCCCAGCGTCTAGCTCGAATGGAGCACTCGACCGCGGCGATGGCGTCCGACTCGAAGTCGGTGTCGGCGCTGCTGACCGCGAGGCATTTCAGATGCTGCATGGCGATCTACCCACCGCCGAGGCGCTCATGTCGGTGGTTGCCACGGTCATCACGCATCGGTCCGCTTCGGCACGACAGCACCCGCTCAACCGGCTTGGTGTCGAGCGATACCTCCGCTGGGAAGCCGAACAAGACCCGAGCCGCGTCGGCTTGGCCAGTCTGCGGTCGGCCGAGCCACCGGCACCCCGCCCGAACCTGAAGGATCCCATTCCGTGCGTGGCAGCAGGTTCCACGGCCGACGACCAGGCAGTGCACGTTGTGTTCTCGTCGGGCGTCGACCTCGACGCAGTGCCGTTCGTGGCCGACGTGCAACGGATGGTCGGGACGCCCGTGCGTCTCGCGGTCCCGACTCGTGACCTCGTCCCCGTGACGCGTGAGATGGCGGAACTGCTGCTCAAGCCAATCGAACTCATCGCTCTAGACTGACCGCACCCGGTCGAACGTCGATCGGTGGCACTAGCCTCGAAGCGCCATGGCCGAACCCGACATGATCGCCCGACTCAGCCAGGTCGGTGACGAATTCGACACGCTCGAACACCAATTAAGCGACCCTGAAGTCCTGGCGGACCCTGCGCAGCTGCGAACCCTGTCGAAGCGGTACAACCACCTCGGCCCGGTCATGGAGAAGTTCCGCCTCCATCAGAGCCGTGCCGCCGACCGCGAAGCTGCGCAAGAGATGCTCTCTGAGGCCCAGGGTGAGGAGCGGCAATTGCTGCAGAGCGAGATCGATGACGTCAACGCTGAACTCCCGAAGTTGATCGATGAGTTGCGCGAGATGATGCTGCCCACCGATCCGCACGACGGCAAGAACGTCATCATGGAGATTCGTGGCGCCGAAGGTGGTGAAGAGGCCAACCTGTTCGCCCGTGACCTGTTCGAGATGTACTCCGCCTTCGCCGCAAATTGCGGTTGGAAGATCGAACTGATGTCGACGACGCTGAGCGACATGGGCGGCTTCAACGCGGTGACGCTCATGGTCAGTGGCCCGACGGCATGGCGGAACCTGAAGTTTGAAGGCGGTCCGCATCGGGTGCAGCGTGTGCCCGTGACCGAAAGCCAGGGTCGCATCCACACGTCGTCAGCAACCGTGACGGCACTGCCCGAGGTCGACGAGGTCGACGTGACAATCGATGAGAGGGATCTCGACATTGACGTGTTTCGCGCCAGCGGCCCAGGTGGACAGAGCGTGAACACGACCGATTCCGCCGTACGCATCACGCACCGCCCGACTGGCGTGGTCGTCTCGATGCAGGACGAGCGGTCGCAACTCCAGAACCGGCTGCGCGCCATGACGGTGCTGCGGTCACGGCTGTTCGATCTGGCCGAGCAAGAGCGGCGCGCCGAGATGTCTGACGCCCGTCGTTCTCAAACCGGCGGCGGTGGACGCAGCGAGAAAGTCCGCACGTACAACTACAAAGAAAACCGGGTGACCGATCATCGCATCGGTTTCACGATTTACCGACTGGCCGAAGTGCTGCGTGGCGATCTGCAACCGGTCATCGACGCACTTGCTGCTGATGAGCGTGCGCGGCTGCTCGCCGAAGGCGATGTCTGAGCACACCGACGCCACGATGACATGGCGGGGACTCTGGGACGAGACAGCGTCGGTCATCGGCGATCGTCAACATGCGCGATGGATGTGCGAAACGGCATCATCGACCGATCCGGACGAGTTTCTCGCGAGTCTCCACCACACACCGATGACTCGGATGGTCAGCCACCTCGACGCGATGCTGGCGCGCTATCGCACTGGCGAGCCAGTGCAATACGTGCTTGGCAGCTGGTCGTTTCGCCGACTCGATCTCAACGTCGACCAGCGGGTGTTGATCCCGAGGCCTGAGACCGAGATGGTCGCCGAAGTGGCGCTCGACCTGGCGCGGGCGATCGAAGATGAACGCATCGTGGTGGACCTTGGCACTGGGTCAGGAGCGATCGGGCTCGCGTGTGCCGACGAACTTCCGCTCGACGGAACGACGGTGTGGCTGACCGATGCGAGCAGCGATGCGCTCGATGTCGCACGGGCGAACCTGTCCGGAATCGGTCGCGCGGCGCGCAACGTGCGGGTCGCGCTCGGCAACTGGTTTGCAGCGCTGCCCGGCGACCTGGAGGCCGATGTGATCGTGTCGAACCCGCCGTACGTTGCTGTCGGGTCGGCTGATCTCGAGGCGAACGTGGGGGAGTGGGAGCCCGAGGGTGCGCTCTTCGCCGGCGCCGACGGCCTCGACGACTATCGAGTCATCATTCCGGGTGCGATCGATTACCTGCGACCGGACGGCTGGCTGGTTCTCGAGATCGGCTACGACCAAGGCCCAGCGGTCTCAGCACTGTTGGAACAGCAGAGGTATCGAGAGATCGAAGTCCGCCAAGATCTCGCAAATCTCGACCGCATCGTCCTCGCCAAACGTCCCGCCTGACCTACATCCCGCCTCAACTGAAGCGGACTGCCACGGCAGCGAGGATGGAACCTTCTTCGGGGTTGACTTCGTCGTCGACTCCGGCCACCTCACGTGAGGCGGAGAAGAGCGCCGAGCGCAGCACTCGGCTGCTGATCCGTTCGTCAATCGAGTCGATGAACTCTTCGACGCGGTCGTGCTCGATTGCGTGACGAGCTTCTTCGATCGCGGGCCGGAGGTAGTCCTCGAAGGAGAATTCGTCGTCGTGCCAGTCGGTGCTGATCTCGCGGACGAGTTCGACCTCTTCATCGGCGATGTCCTGGTCGGCCAGCATGACCAGGGCCAGAAGTTCGAGGGCAGCCTGGTGCTCCAGGTTGGCAGTGGCGTGCACGGCGACTCCGCGGTACAACTCGATCAGGCGATTGTTCATACCCGGACGACGTTAGATGAAACGTCCGGCGCGCACTGCGACAGGCATCCGAATCGTCACGGAAGATGTCACTTCATCGGTTCGGGAAGCGACCGGCGAAGGAAGTCCAACTGGTGGAGCAACAGGTTCTCAGCGACCTGCTCCTGGGTAGCCATGTGGGTGGCGCCGACCAGGGGCAGAACTTCGTGCGGCTTTCCTGCTGTGAGGAGCGCTGATGAGAGTCGAAGCGTGTGCGCAGCCACGACGTTATCGTCGGCCAGCCCATGGATCAGCAGGAGCGGTCGTTTGAGGTCGCCAGCGAGGGGGAGGAGCGAGCTGGCGTCGTACTGACCTGCGCTGACGTTCGGATCGCCGAGGTAGCGCTCGGTGTAGTGGGTGTCGTAAAGTCGCCACTCGGTGACGGGGGCTCCGGCGATCGCGGCATGGAACACGTCGGGCCGCCGGAGTACGGCGAGCGCTGCGAGATAGCCGCCGAAGCTCCAACCTCTGATTGCGACACGGCATCGGTCAAGCACAGCCGTCTCCCTCGCCACGTACTGCAACGCCTCAATCTGATCGTCGAGTGGTGCAGTGGCGAGATCGCCGTGGACCGCTCGTTCCCACACTGATCCTCGCCCTGGGGTGCCGCGGTTGTCGGTGACGAGAACAGCGAACCCTTGATCTGCGAACCACTGTGACGCAACGAACGCGTTGAAGGAATTCTGGACGCGCAGGGCATGCGGACCGCCGTAAGGGTCGAGTAGGACGGGGAGGGGCGAGCCGTCGTGATCGTGCGGGAGCAGCAGCGCCGACGTCAGCCCGGTCACGTCGCTCCGGAAGAACTGGACGTTTGGTGTAACGAGCGGCGTCTCAGCGAACGATTCGAGCGTGCGTGCCGCGCCGGATGAGTGAGTCACCAGATGTGTGGCGCCCGGTTCGCCGAGTGTTGCTGAACGAGTGGCCGAGGTGCCGCCGCGTTCGGCGAGCGTGTGGATGCCCGGCTCATCGGTGAGTGCTGTCAGCGTGCCGTCGTGACTGCGCCGCCAGACGTGGAGCGAGGTCGCGTCATCGATCGGGTTGGCCTGGAACAGAATCGACTCGGCATCGGCTTCGAGCACGGCCCGGACTTGCAGGTCGTCGGGCGTCACGGGTTGGTCGTTGACCATGAGCCGTCGAGCTCCGTCACGATCAGCTGCTGAGACGAGCGTGCCGTCGGGCAGGAGGCGCGGCACTCCAGGCACCAACTCGACCCAGGCGTCGTCGTCGTCGTGAGCCAGCACTTCGGTCTGGCCGGTGATCTTGTCGACCTTCAGGGTCATGGTGCCGCGTTGGTCGCGGGCCTGCACGCACATGATGAGGCCGGCTCGGGTCCATTCGACGGACGCGATGTAGGGGAAGAGTTCGTGGTCCCAGTCGACGTCGGTGCGTGACCCGTTCAGGCCGAGCAGGTGGAGCGACACGGTGGCGTTATTCGTTCCGGCCGACGGATAGCGGACGGTCTTGGCGGGGCGGTCGGGGTTGGCCGGATCGGCAATGACCCATTCATCGACCGGTGATGTGTCGACGCGACACGCAGCAATAGTGTCGCCGTCGGGGCTCCACCAATACCCCTGGAAGCGGTGCATCTCTTCGGCTGCAATGAAGTCAGCACTGCCCCACGACACCGTGTCGGCTTCCGTTGGTTCACCACCGGCGAGAACGCGCCACGTGCCGTCTAATTCACCAATGCAGAGCAGTCGGCCGCTCGCGTAGGCGATACGACGTGCGGTCGGATCGGGGCGGGGGTCGAACACGGGGCCTGCGACGTCGAGTGGTCGTGAGAGGCCCGTGAGGAGGTCCGCAACGAACATCCGACCGCCGAGCGCAAAGGAGGCGACCTTGCCGGCTGCGTCGGTTGCGTAGCTCGTGATACCACCGGCGCCTTCCCGAGCGCGTTCTCGTCGGGCCCGTTCCAGCGGAGGCAGAACGTCGTTGCTGCCCTCGCTGAGTAATGCTCGCGGATCGCCGACGAGCCGCTCGGTGCCATCGGCGACGTCGAAGACCCAGAGTGCGTTGACCGGGTCGGTTCCGCTGGAGCTTCGGAGAAACACCACTCGCTCGCCGTCGGCCGAGACGGTGATGTCGCGAGGCGCGCCGAGGGTGAATCGTTGAGTGCGAGCGTGCTGGCGTGGGAACGTGTCGGCGTCGGTCACGCCGCAGAGACTAGAGCCGCCCGGCGCTCGCGTCCCGATGGGCTCGCAGCGTCGGTCAGCCGGTGAAGTGGATGATCGCTTCGAGGGTGACGTCGAAGGCGGCGGCTGCATCGACCGAGGTCAACACGTCGCAGTTGGGGGACTGTCGTTCGATGACCTTGCGCTGGTCGATCACCGTCATCCCTCGTGTGTACTCGCCGCGTGTCTCCACGACGACATGCCGCTCGACGCGTTCGAACAGGTGCGGGTGCGACAGTGCCATGACAGCGAGCGGGTCATGAATCGCTCCACCGATCAGTGCGCCGTCGTCGTGTCGTTCGCCGTACTTGGCTGAAAAGAAGGTGAGGAGGTCGGCGAGGGTGACGCCGAGCTGGCCGCCGGTCGAACGGATGGCGGCTATGCGATCTGGTGTGGCGGTGAACTGATGCGTCACGTCGAGCCCTGCCATCACGATGCGGACGCCACTCGAGAATACGACGTGTGCGGCTTCCGGGTCGGCCCAGATGTTGAACTCGGCGGTGCTGCTGCGGTTGCCGAACGTGCCGCCGCCCATCAGTGAGATCCCAGCGATCCGATCGGCGATGTCAGGCGCCGTTCGCAGTGCGAGCGCGATGTTGGTTAACGGCCCGATTGGGACGAGCCAGAGGTCCTCGGTGGTCCGGCACATGTCGATGATGAAGCTGACCGCGTCGGTCCCGTCGAGCGGTGTCGATGGAGCCGGGAGGTCGGCACCGTCGAGCCCGCTTTCGCCATGGACGTGTCCGGCAAACTTGGGTTCGCCGACGAGCGGTCGGGCCGCTCCGGAGTGAATTGGTACATCGACGCCGATGAGATCGCGCATGACGAGTGCGTTGTGCGTGGTGCTGCCGAGCGGGGCATTGCCCGCAACCGTGGTGATCCCGACCAGTTCGGTGTTTCGGGCGGCGACCACGATGGCAATGGCGTCGTCGTGGCCGGGATCGCAGTCGAGGAGGATCGTCGGGCGATTCCCGGTGGTGGCAGTCTCAGGCATGATGCTGAGCATGGCATCCGAACGGCCCCACCGGCGGCATGTGCTGACGGGCGTTGCTGGGCCGGCAGCTGAGGCTCTTCTCGACGCCGATCTGCCTGGAGTGGTTCCACGTCGTCCACCTCCCTACACGATCAGACCAGCAGAGCGCCTCCGGGTTCGAGTTGGCAATCAGCGCCGACCCACTCGCCGTCGCACATCGCTGCAGCGACTGCCGAGTCAGCCGAGGTGCCCCACGCTCGGCGGCCGTCGGCGAGCAGGCAAGCGGCCTGAGCAGTTTCGGGCTGGCCGTCGCGGGAGAACATGATCGAGTACGCCTCGATCGTCGCTTGACCCGCAGCGTCAGCGGGAGTGGCCAGTTGACGTTTGGGTAGTGCATCGACCGCGTCTTGCGGTGAGTCGTGCCGGAACGCAGTGGCCGGGGGAGTGGTCGAGTACACGCCGAACGCATGCTTGGTCGCGTAGCCGCCGTTGGCCCACGTGAAGCCGTACTCGCCGGGGCGTTCCCGGAGATCGTCGACGACCGAAGCGATGGCGTGCATCACATAGTTGTTCCATGGCCCGCCACAGAAGGTGAGCCCGCCGGTGCGCGACCACTGGCGACCAGTACCAGGCGTGATGTCGACGCCGAGCGACTGTGCCCCAAGCTGAACCGCCGATGGAAAACACGAGTAGAGGTCGAGCACCGAGACGTCATCGATGGCGATTCCGGCGAGGTCGAGCGCCATCTTGCCACCGAGTTCGACGGCGGGTGTGCGGGCGAACGTGTCGCGGTGCGAGACAAAGGGGTGCTCGTGCGAGTCGGTGCCAGCGTGTGGGAACACCCACTTGTCACGGCTGACACCCATCCGCTCGGCTGCCTCGACGGTGCACATGATGATCGCCGCGCCCATGTCGACGTCGTTGTTTGAGTTCATCAGCTTCGGGTAGGGGAAGCCGATCATCCGGTTCGAATCGGTGACTGTGGTGATCTCGCTAGCCGTCTTCGACTCCTGGATCCATGCGTGTGGATTGCTGGCGGCGACATCGCTCAGGCCAGCGTAGAGCTCGCCGAGAAATCGCTGGTGTTCGTCGACGGTGCGGCCCGATGTGGCGCGCAGCGCGGTTTCGAACATTGGATACATCTGCACCGGCATGTACAGGCCGCGGTCGCGCTCCGCCGGAAGGTTCATGTCGAGTTTCTTGCCGATGTAGCGCGGCAGGTCGTCGTCGGCGGCTTTCGCCCAATCGAGTGTGACGTCTTGCTTGCGAGCTCGCATGAATGTCTTGAACGCCTCAGCACCGGAGAGGATGGCGATATCGACTGAACCGTCGAGAATCTCCACTGCGGTCACATTGACGAGTGACTGCGGGCTGTTGCCGCCAGCGGTTGACTCGGCCAACTCGATTGCTGTGTCGTCCAGGCCGAGGCGTTGGGCCAGAAAGCGGGGTGCGTTCCGGTAGCGCCAGCCGATCACGTTGACGACGCGCACCGAGTCGGCCGCTGGTGGGCCATCGAGTCCGGCGTCAGCTGCCGCAGCGTGCACTGCCTGATCCATGAGGGCAACCGGCTCGAGTGCGTCATCAATGCCATTGGCTCGATGGTTGTACTGGCCGACGCCGATGATCACAGGTGTACGAGGGTCGAGAGTCACGCTGCGACTCTATGAATCGAAGCAGTCGGTGCCCCCATCCGAACGATTCGTCAATGTATGACAGAGCATCCCGATGGGACTCCTACACTTTGTGACGATGACACGAATCGCGATCGGCTCCGACCATGCGGGCTACGACCTCAAGCAGCACCTGATCAGCTTCATGGAAGCGGCCGGGCACACCGTCGACGACCAGGGAACGCACTCGACCGAGTCGGTCGATTACCCCGAGGTCTGCGCCGGCGTGGGCCGCACCGTGCGTGATGGCAATGCTGACTTCGGGATCGTCCTCGGCGGCAGCGGTCAGGGCGAACAGCTTGCAGCGAACAAGGTGCGCGGCGTTCGCGCGGCGCTCTGCAACTGTCTGTACACGGCCCGGATGGCACGCGAGCACAACGACGCCAATGTGCTGTCGATGGGTGCTCGCGTCGTCGGCACCGGCGTTGCCGAGGAGATCGTCCAGATATTCCTCACCCAAGCATTTGAAGGCGGTCGTCACCAGCGCCGCGTCGATCAGATCACCGAACTCGAATCCAACTTCTAAGTTGCGTATGGGGTCAGGCCCCTTTCGCAACTCTGTCTCCGTCACGTTCCCTCCGTACCGCTCTCGATCAAGGACCACCGATGCCATTTCCTTCTGATTCCAATCCCGACACCGAAGTACTCGCACTTCTCGATCGCGAAGTCGAACGCCAGACCACCGGCCTGCAGCTCATTGCATCGGAGAACTTCACGTCGCCAGCAGTAATGGCAGCCACCGGCTCGGTCCTGACGAACAAGTACGCCGAGGGATACCCGGGCAAGCGGTACTACGGCGGCAACGCGATCGTCGACGTGATCGAACAGCTCGCCATCGATCGTGTGAAAGAACTGTTCGGCGCCGAACACGCCAACGTGCAGCCGCACTCGGGCGCTAACGCCAACATGTGCGTGTACCAGGCACTTCTGCAGCCGGGCGACACGGTGCTCGGCCTCAGCCTCGATCACGGCGGCCACCTCACTCACGGCTCGCCCGTCAACGCGTCCGGCATGCTGTACAACTTCGTCGCCTACGGAACTGGGGCCGAAGATCGCATCGACATGGACAACGTCCGTGAACTCGCACTCGAGCATCGTCCGAAGATGATCGTTGCAGGCACCACCTCGTACCCCCGCCGTCTCGACCCGGAGCCGTTTAAGGCGATTGCCGACGAGGTCGGCGCCCTGCTGATGTTCGACATCGCACACCTCGCAGGCTTGGTCGCCGGTGGTTCGCACCCGAACCCGGTGCCGTTCGCCGACGTCGTCACCTTCACGACGCACAAGACGCTCCGCGGTCCGCGTGGCGGTTGCATCCTGTCGAAGGAGGTGCACGCAAAGGCGATCGACAAGGCCGTCTTCCCGGGCTGGCAGGGCGGCCCGCTTGAGCACGCGATTGCTGGCAAGGCGATTGCGTTCCGTGAAGCGATGGACCCGTCGTTCAAGGAGTACGCAGCACAGATTGTGACGAACGCTTCAGCGCTCGCGGCGGCCTTGGCGGCAGAGGGCTTCCGGCTGGTCTCTGGCGGCACTGACACCCACATGATGGTCGTCGACCTCACGCCGTTCGACGCTGAGCTGACCGGCAAGGTCGCACAGGCCACGCTTGACGAGGCCGGGATCACGCTGAACAAGAACACGATCCCCGATGACCCGCGCAGCCCGTTCGTCACCAGTGGCGTGCGCATTGGCACCCCGTCGGTCACCACGCAGGGCATGCAGGAGCCCGAAATGGCCGAGATCGCCAAGCTCATCGCCCGTTCACTGCGCAACATCGACAACGCCGAGGCGCTGGCCGCCGTCAAAGCTGACGTCGCCACCCTGTGCGCCAAGTTCCCCGCCTACTGACCCGGGCCTGCTCGTTTGCGTCGAAGAACCGGTTGGACAGTCCTCCGGAATCTCGACGCAAACAGCTCACTGCAGCCGTTCGCGCAACGTCCGGGCGACCATCGCACTTCGCTGGGTGACATCGGCATAGGTGTACTCGAACACCTGCACGCCCAGGTCCTGAAGTTCGTTGCGACGTTGAGCGTCCTTGGCTCGATCGCTCGGGGATGAGTGCCCGCTGACTTCGATCACGATCTGTTGTTCTTCGAATAAGAAGTCGACGCGTGCAACATGGCGCGCACCTTTGCGGTGCACGACCTGGGTGAGCGGACGAGGGAAACCGTACCGGCGAACCAACTCGAGGAATCTGCGTTCCAGAATCGAGTGGCCACCTGAGTCGACCACGAGGTCGTCGATGAGCCGGCAACCCCAGCGGCCCGACCCGCGCAGCGTCTCCAGTCGTCGTGCGAGCGTGTGAGGCGCTGAGAGGCCGAGCCGCACCGCGCTGTCGATTGCTGCCTCGACACGTTGCCGTCGCGCTTGAGCATGCGCGAGGTCGATGATCGTCCGGGTCGCCGATGTTGCGCGGAAACCCTCGACAACGACGATGTCGATTGCCGGCAGACGGGCTGTGGTGTGGACGACGAGATCTGTGCGGCCGGGGCGGGCTCGACGCGGCACGGTGAATTCGACAGCACTGGGAACGGGCTGGTCGAGCTGATGGAGTGCAGCGGCGGCCTCGTAACTGACCACCGAGTACTCACCGAGTATCAGCAGGCCGCGCCGGAGCTCGAAACGATGGGAGTGTGGAACACCGGCGACTGCATGCGTGCGAGGTCCCACACGCTCGAGCCAGCCACCTCGAAAGAGCTGGCGGCGCTGCCAGTCAGTCGACGCATGAGCGCGCAGCTGGGCGTCAGTGATCAACCCGTCCTGGTTCCGCGCAAGTGCAGCAATCTTCTGATTCATATTCCACAGTGGGACTGATTCGCGGCCAGTCAGGAAAGCCCCAGCGTTTGCGTCGAAGTTTCCGAGGACAGTCCAACGGACACTTCGACGCAGACGGCGAAGGGGGCGGGTGGGAAGAAGGGGGTCGCGAGCGGGGGAGAACGGGCGCGTAGGATCAGGCCTCGTGCCAACCAGTGGGTCATACGTGGTGATCGGGTTGGTGGCGGCAGCCGTGACCTTCACGGTGACACCGCTGGTCGGGATGTTTGCGCGTCGGATGGGCTGGGTGTACCTCCCCAACGATCGCACGGTGCACGAAACGCCGCTCCCAGACATCGGTGGGTTGGCGATGTACATCGGCTTCGTCGCGGCCTACGTCACTGCGTCACTGACAGGGGCTCTTGACGTCGTGTTCGGGAGCAATTCGGAGCCCCGAGGCGTCTTCGTGGCAGTCACAATCATTTACGCGGTTGGCCTCCTCGACGATGTTCGGGAGATTTCGGCGCCGGCGAAAGTCTTCGGAATCGTGCTCGCTGGCATAGCCCTCGTCCAGTTTGGCGTGGTCATGTTCGCCTTCCGGCTTCCGTTCTACGAGGGTTCGATCTTCCTCGACGAGAGCCTCCGTCCGCTGATCACGATCTTGTGGCTGCTCGGTATGAGCACGGTTGTCAACCTGGTCGATGGCCTCGATGGCCTCGCTGCAGGCATCGTCGGCATCGGTGCCATCTCGTTCTTTCTGTACAGCGAGCGGCTGACCGATCTCGACTTGCTCGACAGCGCCAATGTCGGGCCGCTCTTCGCGGTGATTGCTGCAGGACTTTGTGTCGGCTTTTTGCCGCACAACTTCAACCCTGCCCGCATCTTCATGGGTGATGGGGGAGCGTTGTTGCTCGGCTTACTGCTCGCAGTGTCGACGAGCGTGGTCGGAGGCCGTGTTGACTCGGTCGAACAGGAGTCGATCGGAACGACCTATTTCTTCCTCGCTCCACTGGTCATCCCGCTCCTCATCTTGGGCGTGCCGATCTTCGACACGCTGTTCGCCATCGTCCGGCGTGCGACGAGCGGCAAGGGGCTGGCCTCTGCTGACAAAGGGCATCTCCACCACCGTTTGATGGAGATGGGCCATGGCCACCGTCGGAGTGTGGTGATCCTGTGGCTCTGGTCTGCGGTGCTCAGTGGCTTTGTGCTGTACCCGACCCTGACCAACCAGAACCCGACGTATCTGCCGTTTGGCATCGCCGTGATCGGGATCGTTCTGTACACCGTGCTCCATCCGAGCGTGCGGGCGCGTCGCAAGGAGAACAACACTCCGAGTCAGGGAATCGACCGGAAGTACATCGATGTGTCGAGCGATGCCCAACCAGAATCTGAGCATCGTGACCTTCGCGGGTAACTCGAATTGGACGTCACTGGCGAGAACTGACGCACACAGTTGCTGTCGGCAGGGCGCAACGACTAGGTTGTGCGTGCGTTCACAAGCTCCAGTTCCGGTTGGCCGAACACACTGGTTCCACATCGGATTAAGCATTTCGCCTTGAAGGTCTCGCACCCATGAAGCTCCGCCAACTCAAGCAGACCAAACGGGTCGACACCCAAGATTCGGTGGGCCATGGTATGGACGCTGCCTTTATGCTCGTGTTGTTCCTCGGGGTCGGTTACAGCCTCGATCGGATCGTCGGGACGATGCCGCTCTTCATGATCCTGATGACGCTGCTCGGCTCTGTGGGCCTCTTTCTGAAGTTCAAGTACCGGTACGAAGACCGGATGAGCGAGCACGATGCGCAGCGCCTCGGCAAGCATGCTCCCGATGACCGCAACGGTGCGGAGCGTGAAGCATGAGCACCGCCGACTCGATCACGCTGGGCTTCGACGGTCAGGCTCCCGAGGTTGCCGTCTCGAAGGACATCATTCGGCGTGGCCTCATGGTCGCTCCCGTCCTCATTGCCATTGCTGCTGTCATCTGGGGCAGCGATGGCGCATGGTCAAGCGCGTACTCCATCGCCATCGTGCTGTTGAACTTCGCTCTCGCTGCTGCGCTCATTGCGGGCGCTGCAAAAATCTCGGTCGGGTTCATGATGGGCGCAACGCTCATCGGCTATCCGATTCGCCTCGGCCTGATCTTCCTGGCCGTCTGGTTAGTGAAAGGCGCCGGATGGATTTCACTTCCGGCGCTCGGATCGACCATCATCGTGACTCATCTTGGTCTCCTCTTCTGGGAGATGAAGTACGTCGCACTGTCGCTGTCGCAACCGGGACTGAAAAAAGATGTCCCGCGAATCGACCGCAATGCAACAAACTGACCTAGCATTCTCCGCTGAATCCCACGACTGAAACGGAAATTCAACGTGCTCGCCGAACGTGGCCTCATCTTCCCCCCCATCAATGAAATCCTTCGTTGGCAGGACATCTTCCCGACATTCAACAAAATCGCGCTCATTGCGGTTCTTGCTTCGCTGATCGGCATGGGCCTGTTCTTGCTGGCTGCTCGTGCGGATGCCAAGAAGGCCCCGACGGGTGCTCGCAACCTTGTCGAAACCACCGTCGAGTTCATCGAAGAGGGCATCGTGATGCAGACCCTCGGCAAGTCGGGCCTCGGCTGGACGCCGTTCCTGCTCAGCCTCTTCATCTTCATCTTCCTCTGCAACATCCCAGGCGTCATCCCGTTCTTCCAGATGCCCGCCACGGCCCGTATCGCTATCCCGTTGTCGCTGGCGTTGCTCGTCTGGGTCGTGTTCATCGGTACTGGCATTAAGCACCAGGGCATGGGGTACTTCGGCAGCCTGCTGTGGCCAGCAGGTGTCCCCACTGGCCTGAAGCCGCTGGTGGGTGCCATCGAGTTCATCTCGACCGTCTTCGTCACGCCGTTCTCCCTGACTGTTCGACTCATGGCCAACATGCTCGCCGGTCACAGCCTGCTGGTCACGTTCGGTCTGCTGACCCAAGCGCTGGTTATGGCCGAGACCAAGCAGGTGGCACTGGTCCCGATCGCGATCCTGCCGTTCTTCATGCTGGTCTTCCTGACCGCCTTCGAGATCCTCGTTGCTTTCTTGCAGGCGTACATCTTCACGATTCTCGCCGCTGTCTACATCAACAACTCGACCATCGGGCATGGTGACGAGCACTGAGCTCTGGCTTAACTCATCACTGATCTTTAGATCTCCCACTCATCTCAGAAAGCACACAGGAGAAAACACATCATGGAAGCATTCAGCGCACTCGTCGCAGCCGAGGAAGCAGCCGGTTCATTCAACCCGGACGCCAAGAACATCGCCGCGGCGACCAACGCCGGTTTGGCGTATGGTCTCGCAGCCATCGGTCCAGGCATTGGCATCGGCTACGTCGTCGGCAAGTCCATCGAGGCAATGGCGCGTCAGCCCGAGGCAGCCGGCATGGTCCGTACGACCATGTTCCTCGGCATCGCCTTCACCGAAGCCCTCGCACTCATCGGCTTCGTGGTCTTCGTTCTCGTCAAGTTCGCCTGAGCGAACCCCCCGAGAAGTAAGTCCGAGTCCATCATTCAACGCAAGGAGTCGACGTGCTGAGAGCACTCGTCACAACTTCGCACTCGAGCGGTCAGCCCCAGGTCAGCCTGGTCACTGCCAAAACGTGTGAACGCACCGACCTCGCCGGAAATCCTACTTTCCCGACGAGCGACACCACGTCGACCGGTTGCCCCGAACTCATCCCGATTCTTCCGGAGGCCAAAGAGGTCATCTGGGGTTTCGGATCGTTCGTGGTGCTTGCCGTCGTGCTGCGCTACGTGCTGTTCCCGAAGGTTCGGGCCGGCATGGCTGCCCGCTACGAGAGCATTCGTGGTGACTTCGAGAAGGCGGATACGCTGACGGCTTCGGCTCGCGCAGAAGTTGCTGAGTACGAAGCTCAGGTCGCGTCGGTTCGCGCCGACGCCCAGGGCCGAGTCGACGCCGCTCGTTCCACCCTGGAGGGTGAGCGCACCGAGAAACTCACGGCTGTTAACGCCCGCATCGCTGAAAAGCGTGCAGTCGCGACCGCTGAAGTAGCGGCCGCTCGTGCCGCGGCCAGCTCGCAGGTCGCTGAAGCAGTTGCTTCGGTTGCCGCACGTGCTGGCGAACTCGCTACCGGCAAGGCACCGAGTGCCGCAGCCGTCTCTGAGGCCGTGAACAACTCGATGGGAGTGAACGCATGAGCATGCTTGCCAACATCTCGCTGATCGCAGCCGAGAGCGTTCCGAACGACGGTGTCGGCTCGACATCGTTGCATCCGATCCTGCCGCCGATTGGCGAGCTGATCATTGGTTCGATTGCGTCGTTCATCGTCTTCGGTCTGATCCTCAAGCTCGCCGGCCCGACGGTCAAAAAGAGTATGTCGGACCGTACGGCCCGCATCCAGAAGGACCTCGACGACTCCGCCGCAGCAGCGTCGGCAGCCGAGGTCGAGGCCAGCAAGATCCGTGCCGCCAAGGGCGACATCGACGCAGAGCGCAGCCGCCTCTACGCCGATGCCGACACACAGGCCGAAGCGCTCCTGGCCGACGGTCGGGTCCGCATCGATGCCGAAATGGCCGACCTCGAAACCCGCGCCGCAGCCGAGCTCGTCTCAGCTGCAGGTCGCGGTGGCGACGAACTCCGTGCGGAAATCGCTCGGTACTCGGCTGGCGCCATCGACAGTGTTGTGAACGGAACGCTCGACGACGCCGCACAGCAAGACCTCATCGAAAGCTTCATCGCACGCGTTGGTAGCAGCACAGGAGCCGCATCATGAGCGACGCACGCATCCAGGGCTACGCCCGAGCACTCTTCGAGATTGCCCGCGCTGAGGGAACTCTTGACGAAGTCGAAGACGAGTTGTTCCGATTCGCTCGCTCGTACGAGTCGAGCGAAGAGTTGCGTAACGCACTCACCGATGATCTTGTCCCCCCAGAAAAGCGGCAGGCCATCGTGGAAGATTTGCTTGGCGGCAAGGCCACCAGTACCACCACGCAGTTGGTGTCGATGGTCGTCGGTTCAGGCCGTGGCCGCGACCTGCTTGCCATCGTCGATCAGCTCGTGCGGCGTGCCGCAGGCTCCAAGGACCTCGATGTTGCCGAAGTGCGCACCGCAATTGCGCTCTCCGACGATCAACAGGCTCGTCTGAAGGCCGCACTCGAAAACGCCACCGGCAAGAGCATTTCGCTCAAGACCGTCGTCGACGCCTCCGTGGTTGGCGGCGTTGTGGCCACAATCGGTGACACCGTCATCGATGACACCGTTCGTACTCGCATCGACCAGCTGAAGAGCCGGCTCTAAGGCCGCCAGGCCTGGACCACCGGAACCAAAGTGACCCACCGTAAGGGACAATGAAAATGGCTGAACTCACCATCTCTGCTGCTGACATCGCGTCGGCACTCAAGAAGAACCTCGACGGCTTCGTGCCCTCGCTCGAGGCCCGCACCGTGGGCCGCGTCGCCGAAGTCGGTGACGGTATTGCTCGTGTCTCCGGCCTGCCGGACGCCGCCGTGAACGAACTCCTTGAGTTCGAAGACGGCTCGATGGGCCTTGCGCTCAACCTCGACGAAGACGCCATCGGCGCCGTTGTCCTGGGCAACGTCGACAAGATCGAAGAAGGCCAGACCGTCCAAGCGACTGGTCGCATCCTCTCGATGCCCGTCGGCGACGGGATGATCGGCCGAGTCGTCAACGCACTCGGCGAGCCAGTCGATGGCCACGGCGAACTCACCGGTGTCGAGCAGCGACGCATGGAGATCCAGGCCCCGGGCATCCTTGGTCGTCAGCCGGTACACGAACCGCTCCAGACCGGCATCAAGTCGATCGACGCCATGACGCCGATCGGCCGTGGCCAGCGAGAGCTGATCATTGGTGACCGCAAGACTGGCAAGACCGCCATTGCAATCGACACGATCCTGAATCAAAAGGGTCAGGGCGTGAAGTGCATCTACGTCGCCATCGGCCAGAAGGGCTCGACTGTCGCCCAGACCGTTGACACCCTGCGCCAGGCCGGTGCCCTTGAGTACACGGTTGTTGTTACCGCACCTGCGGGCGACCCAGCGCCGTTCAAGTACCTCGCCCCCTACGCCGGCTGTGCTATTGGCCAGCACTGGATGGACAACGGCGAGCATGCACTCATCGTGTATGACGACCTTTCGAAGCAGGCCGACGCCTACCGTCAGATCTCGCTGTTGCTCCGCCGCCCGCCGGGCCGCGAGGCCTACCCGGGCGACGTCTTCTACTTGCACTCCCGTCTCCTCGAGCGCAGCGCCAAGCTCTCTGACGAGAATGGCGCAGGTTCGCTCACCGCACTGCCGATCATCGAGACCAAGGCCGGCGACGTGTCAGCCTTCATTCCGACCAACGTGATCTCGATCACCGACGGTCAGGTCTTCTTGCAGGACAACCTCTTCAAGTCGGGTGTCCGCCCCGCAGTCGACGTCGGCATCTCCGTGTCGCGAGTCGGCTCGGCCGCTCAGACCAAGGCAATGAAGGGCGTGGCCGGCACGCTGAAGCTCGACCTCGCACAGTTCCGTGAGCTTGAAGCTTTCGCCACGTTCGGTTCCGAACTCGACGCCATCTCCAAGGCGCAGCTCGAGCGCGGCTACCGCCTCGTTGAACTGCTCAAGCAACCGCTGAACAGCCCGATGCCGGTCGAAAACCAGGTCGTCTCGTTGTTCGCTGGTACGAAGGGTTACCTCGACGACCTGCCGGTCTCCGATGTGGCTCGCTTCGAGACCGAACTGCTCGAGTTCATGCGGTCCAACCATGCTGGCATGATGGACGAATTGAAGACGCAGAAGATTCCTGACGCACTCGCTGGTGCTGTCGGAACGTTCAAGGCGCAGTTTGTCTCGGGCCTCGACGTTGCCGGTAACCCGACTGACCCCACTTCGGTTGACGCCGACGAGATGGGCGACGCCGAGTCCAACAAGACCCTCGCAACGGAGTGAGTGGAACAGTCCTGATGACCCTTTCGATCAACGCACGGGGCGCCGCTGAGGCTGCCTCTGACGGCGATGACGCTGTCGCGCAGCGTGGTCTGAACTGGAGGAATTCGTAATGGCAGGTGGTACCGAACGCGTTCTGCGTGGGCGCGTCAAGGCGATGCAGTCCACGAAGAAGATCACACGCGCCATGGAACTGATCGCTGGGTCGCGCATTGTCAAGGCCCAGCAACGAGTGCAGGCAGCAGTGCCCTACTCGGAGCAGATCACCGAAGTGGTCAAAGACCTTGCAGCTGCTGGTGCGTCCTTCGACTCCCCGATGCTCGCAGGTCGCGACGAGATCAAGACCACGTGTTACGTAGCAATCACCGCTGACCGCGGTCTGTGCGGCGGCTACAACGCCGGCGTGCAGCGTGCGACCGAAGGTGAAGTCAAGGCCGACGTTCTGTCCGGCAAGGACTACACCATTGTTCCTGTCGGCAAGAAGGCCGAGGGCTACTTCCGCTTCCGTGACTATCAGCTGAGCCAGTCCTTCATGGGCTTCAGCGATCAGCCGAGCTACGAAGACGCACGCCGCATCGGCGAGTACGTCGTCGATCTGTTCGTTTCGGGCAAGGTCGACAAGGTCGAACTCGTCTACACCCGTTTCATCACTGCGGGGAGCCAGGAAGTCGTCCTGCGACCCCTCGTTCCCCTCAGCGCAGCCACGGTTGCCGGTGGCGACGGCAAGGCTGGAAGTACCGACGGATCTGGTGGCTCCTACGAGTTCGAGCCGGAGCCAACCGAGATCCTCGACACGTTGCTTCCCCGTTACGTCGAAGCTCGTATCTACGCTGCACTGCTCAATGCCGCTGCTTCCGAGCACGCATTCCGTCAGCGGGCGATGAAGTCCGCAACCGACAACGCCGAGGACCTCATCAAGAGCCTTAGTATCGTGATGAACCGTGCCCGCCAGGCATCGATCACGTCCGAAATCATGGAGATCGTCGGCGGTGCAGCGGCACTCGACGGCGGCGACAACATGGGCCGTTACGTCGACATGGGCGACGACATCTTCGGTGCGCCATCGGCGCCGCCCACCCCCGCAACCGCAGCTTCGGCTGCAGCCGCCCCCGGTAGCGGAACCGCTACCGCAACGATCGAGCGCCCCGCCGATGTTGATGATGACGACGAAGACCACACACCAGGAGATACCAAGTCATGACCATGACAGAGAATGAACTGCAAGACGGCAGGGTCGTCGCCATCGCTGGCCCCGTCATCGACGTCGAGTTCCCCCGTGGCGCACTGCCCGAGCTGAACTCGGCCATCGAGTTCACCATCGAGCTGGAAGGCGAATCTACAATTGTGCTCGCCGAAGTCGCTCAGCAGCTCGGCAACAGCCGCGTCCGCGCCATCTGCATGAAGCCGACCGACGGCCTCGTCCGCGGAACCGCCGTGCGCAACACGGGCCACGGCATCCAGGTTCCTGTGGGCGATGGCGTCCTCGGCAACGTCTGGAACGTGTGGGGCGAAGCGCTTGACACACAGCCAGAAGGCCTCGACGAGATGGAACGCTGGGACATCCACCGTCCCGCACCGACCTTCGATTCACTCGAGCCGTCAGCTCGCATGTTCGAAACGGGCATCAAGGTCGTCGACCTCCTCACCCCATACGTCGCAGGCGGCAAGATTGGCCTGTTCGGCGGTGCTGGCGTGGGCAAGACCGTCCTCATCACCGAGATGATCAACCGTGTTGCATCGCAGCACGGTGGTGTGTCTGTGTTCGCCGGTGTGGGCGAGCGCACTCGTGAAGGCACCGACCTCCGTCTGGAGATGATGGAGTCCGGCGTGTACGAGAAGGCCGCGTTGGTCTTTGGCCAGATGGACGAGCCGCCGGGCGTGCGTCTGCGCGTGGCCCTGTCGGCCCTGACGATGGCGGAGTACTTCCGTGACGTTGCTGGCCAGGACGTTCTCCTGTTCGTCGACAACATCTTCCGCTTCGTGCAGGCGGGTTCCGAAGTCTCGACCTTGCTCGGCCGTATGCCGTCGGCAGTGGGCTACCAGCCCACCCTCGCTGACGAGATGGGTCAGCTGCAGGAACGCATCACCTCGACGAAGGGCCGCTCGATCACCTCGCTGCAGGCCGTCTACGTCCCGGCAGACGATTACACCGACCCTGCACCGTTCACGACCTTCACGCACCTCGATGCCACCACCGAGCTCAGCCGTACGGTTGCCTCGCTCGGCATCTACCCGGCAGTGGATCCGTTGGCTTCAACGTCAACAATCCTCAGCCCCGAGGTCGTTGGCGATCACCACTACGGCGTCGCTCGCCGTGTGCAGGAAACCCTTCAGCGCTACAAAGAGCTGCAGGACATCATTGCCATCCTCGGTTTGGACGAACTGTCCGAAGAGGATCGGCTCACGGTGTCTCGTGCCCGTAAGGTCGAGCGCTTCTTGTCGCAGCCGTTCTTCGTCGCCAAGGTCTTCACCGGCCTTGACGGTGAGTACGTGCCGGTCGCCGAAACGGTCGAGTCCTTCGAAGCCATCATCGATGGTGGTCTCGACGATCTTCCCGAGCAGGCGTTCCTGAACGTCGGCAACATTGACCAGGTGCAGGCCAAGGCCAAGCAACTGGCCGAAAGCTGAGACGAATCATGTCGTTCGCGAAAGTCGGCTGCTCCACGTTGCCGACGCAACCCGTCGAAGGAACCTGGTAATGGCCGAGGCGATCAAAGTTGAAGTCGTCTCGCCCGAGAAGGTTCTCTACTCGGGCGAGGCTGACATGGTCATCACCCGGACGGCAGGTGGCGGCGAGATCGCGTTTCAGGCAGGCCACTCGGCGTTTCTCGGTGTGCTCGTGGAGAACCACACGCGGGTCTTTCAGACCGACGGCAAGATCATCGACCTCGCCGTCCATCGTGGCTTCGTGGAAGTCAGCGGCAACCCGACCAAAGTCTCTATCTTGTCTGACACAGCTGAGATGTCTGAAGACATCGACGTTGCTCGGGCCAAGGAAGCGCTCGAGCGCCACCAGCAGACGCTGCGTGCCGAATCGGTCGACAAAGCTATTGCTGACGCCGTTGCCGGCAAGGCGCGTGCTCAGGCCCGACTCACAGCAACGGGTACCGGCTTCACCGCCTGATCCTCCAGACATAGCTCTGCACAAAGTGTGAGACCCTGGTGCTTGTCCCGGCACCTGAGGCTCACACTTTGTTGTTTTCGCCACCACCGCACGACAAAGTCTTTGGCTCGACAAGGGCTCGATGTTGTCCGGGGTGGCTACGGTTCGAATATGGCCCGCTTCCCGTTTTCATCTGCCCTCGTGACTGGCGCCTCTTCCGGGATCGGTGCCGAAATGGCAAAGCAGCTGGGTGAAGCCGGTGTCCCGACGGTGCTGGTGGCACGCCGCACCGATCGTCTCCAGGAGATCGCCGATCGGTATGACGGTTTCAGCGTGATCGAGGCCGACCTCGGGACCGACACGGGGGTCGATGCCGTGATGGGTGCGGTCCGAAGCTCTGACAACCGTATTGATCTCGTGGTGAACAATGCCGGGTTTGGTACGAGCGGACAATTTGCAGATCTCGACCCGGAGCGACTCGCCGACGAGATTGACCTCAACGTCAAAGCATTGACCAAGATTAGCAATGCTGCACTCGCTGCAATGCGTGAGCGGGCGAGCGGCTATCTCCTCAACGTGTCGAGCGTTGCTAGCTTCCAGCCGGCCCCTGGTTTGGCGGTCTATGCGGCGACCAAGGCCTATGTGACAAGTCTGACCGAGGCTCTCCACGAGGAGATGCGGGGAACAGGGGTTCATGTCAGTGCGCTGTGCCCAGGCTTGACGAAAACTGAGTTCCAGGAGCGCAGCAATACCAGTGGATACGAAGCCACCTTCCCGGCCTTCGCGTGGACCTCGGTCGAATCGGTTGCATCGGCCGGCCTCGATGGCGTGGCCAAGAACCGAGCGACCATTGTTCCCGGAGCGTTGTATAAGGGTCTCGTGGCGACCAGCAGCGCCGTGCCACGCTCGGTGGCGCGTCGCCTGAGCGCGATTGCCTCCACGATCCGAACCTGATCATTGATGACGAAGATGTTCAGGCTCGACACCCGCCGCTCCTGACAACTCAGCCGACTCGGTGATCATCAGATCGCCGAAAAGCTTCTCAAGCGCCCGGTAGCAATGCAACGTCAGGTCGATGTCGATCGAGTTCCGGAACTTACGACTGATCGTCTCGGGCTCGAAGACCTCACGACGGAGCAATGCAAGGATGAGGGGAATGGTCCGTTAACCACACACCAGTTGGCAGCGATCTCTGCGGAACTCGCCGAGGAACAGCTCGAAGCTTCCGGGATGAAGGGTTTCGACGAAGGCTTCAGACGGGGTCATACGAGTCATGGCGTTCTCTGGTGTCTGATCGAAATGAGAGGCCGAACAAATTCGTGAGACGGTCTGCCTTGATTCACGTCACGTTCTCGACTGAATTCGCCACCGCAGCTGCTGTGCTTGCCAATGGCCCTGTGAAAGCATGGCGCTGATGAACGTTGCAGCCCTGGAGATGTCACTGAGGTCGGCCGGCTTCCGCGGGAGCGTCGAGCACGATGCCGCCGCTCGCGTCGTCTATGGGACTGACAACTCTGTGTATCAACTGCAGCCGGCCGGCGTCGTCGTTCCGACGTCGATCGACGACCTTGCAGTGATTGCCAGGGTCAACCACGAGCTTGAGACACCATTCGCCCTGGTCGCACGCGGTGGGGGAACGGGAACCAACGGGCAGTCACTCACCAACGGTTTGGTCATTGATACGCGGCGCATGATGAACCGGATCATCTCGATTGATCCCGACGCGCAAGTTGCTGTGGTACAGCCGGGCGTCGTGCTCGGTCAACTCAATGCTGCACTCAAGCCGCACGGCTTGTTCTTTGCTCCGCACGTTTCGACGGGCTCGCGAGCAACTATCGGCGGCATGGTTTCGACCGATGCCGCCGGCAAGGGTTCGCTCGTCTATGGCCGCACGAACAATCACGTGGTCGGTCTCGAAGCGGTGTTGGCCGACGGCACACCTTGGAGTGTTGGCAAGGGGACCAACCCCGCGGTCGATCGCTTGGGGCAACAGGCCGATCGTCTCGGTGAGCTGCATCGCCTGGTCCTCGAGGCGACGACGGGCCTGAATCCCGACGCCTTCCCCGACGTGCCGCGAGGGTTCTCCGGCTACAACCTTGTCGACGCGACTGCCGGGCCGGGCGTCGACTTCACAAAGATCCTTACCGGCTCGGAAGGCACGTTGGCGCTGCTGGGTCAGATCACCGTGCACCTCGAACCACTCACTCGACAACCGCATCTTGTGGTGATCGCCTATCCACGTTTCGAGGACGCCGTCCGCGACTCGAATCGGTTGAAGGTGACCGCACCGATCGCCATCGAGTGCCTCGACGGGCGGACCATCTCGTTGGCGACGGCATCACCAGCGTTCCCCAGGTTGGCGTCGCTGCTGGGGGCGTCCTTCGACGCGTCGGGATCTCTGTTGCTCATGGAGTTCGACGGCCGTGGCGGCATCGATGAACTGCAGTATCTACTCGCCGCGGTATCGGGTTCGACAGCGACTGCGGTGGCGACCACGTCCGACGCCGCTGACATTGCGGCGGTCTGGAAGGTCCGTGCCGACGCTGTTGGTTTGCTTGGTCAGGCTGTCGACGGCAGGCGTTCGGTCGCGTTTGTCGAAGACTGTGCGGTGCCGCCGCACCGTCTCGAGGAGTTCGTTGCTGCCTACCGCAGCCTGCTTGACTCCCATGGCTTGAGCTACGGCATGTTCGGTCATGCCGACGTCGGGTGCATCCACGTCCGACCCGCCCTCGACCTCTACGACGAGTCGCACGAGCGGCTGCTGCGAACGATCTCCGACGAGGTGCATGCGCTTGTCGCAAGCTTCGGCGGGGTGCTGTGGGGTGAGCACGGTCGTGGCTTCCGTGGCGAATACCTCGACCTCGATGACGACACCGTCTGGCGGATGCGGCTGATCAAGACAGCGTTCGATCCACGCAACATCTTGAATCCGGGAAAGCTCTATGCACCATTGGAAGGTGCACCGCCGATCAAGAAGATCGATGAAGTTCCGCTGCGGGTCCACAGCGACCGGTCCGTTCCGGTCGCTGATCGACAGGAGTTCGACAGCGCCTTCGGCTGCAACGGGAACGGCATTTGCCATCATTGGGGCGAGGCCGAAGTGATGTGCCCGTCGTACAAGGTGACCTTGGATCCGCGGCTTTCGCCGAAGGGCCGGGCGGATCTGGTGCGCGGCTGGCTCGCGGACCCCGATGACCATGACCTGGCCGACGATGTCGCCGACTCGATGCGCCAATGTCTGTCGTGTGGAGCATGCACGGGGCGCTGCCCGGTTCAGGTGGATATCCCGGAATTGAAATCGCGCTTCCTCGAACGTCACCCGGAGGGCCGCTGGCGGGAGCGAGTCCGAGACGGATTGTTGAGTCGGTCCGAGTCATTGGTGCCAATGGTGCAGGCTGTCGCCCAAGTGGCCGGTCCGCTGCAACGACTGGCCAGGCCGATCTTTGAAAAAGCCCTTGGCATCGTTGACCTGCCCCGTATTCCGACTGGCTCGTTGCGCGCTCGGCTTGCCGATCACGATGTCCGCGTTGTCGACGGTTCAAATGGTGCCGGCAACGCGACGGTCATCGTGCTGCCGGATGTATTCACGGCGTATATCGACCCCGATGTGCTCGGCGCAACGATCGACGTGCTTCGTGCTGTGGGGGAGCGGCCCGCGCTTGCTCCGTTCCTGCCGTCGGGCAAGTTCGATCACGTCAAAGGCAGGCGCCGAAGATTCACTCAGGCGGTTGTACGGCAACGCGAGTTGATCGAACGGCTCGCACGTCACGATGTGCCACTCGTGATCATCGAACCGGCAGTAGCGCTCCTGGGTGCGCACGAGTACGCCGCAATCGACTCGTCGTTCCCGAGTGGAGCGACGACGTCACTCGCAGAGTTTCTGGCACCTCGGCTTGCGGCGTTGCCGGCCGCGGCCGGGCGTGGCAACAAGGGGGCCGTGCAACTGTTCGGTCACTGCACCGAAGTCAGCCTTGCCCCGGAGTGGATGGACGTCTACCGCTCCATGCTCGAAGCAGCGGGCTTCGACGTGCAGACCGAAGCGACGACGTGCTGCGGAATGGCGGGCGTCTTCGGGCATGAAGCCGAGAGTCAAGAGATGTCGACCGCACTGTTCAACATGGGCTGGCGGCCGAAGCTGGAATCAGGGGGTCCGGTGTACCGATGCGCTAGCGGCTACTCGTGCCGGAGCCAGGCGAAACGGTTCGGCCACACGCTGACCCATCCGGTTCAGGTGCTCGCCGCCGCGCTGTAGATCGTCAGGAGACGCGTTGCTGGTGGCGAATGCCTGCGCAGAGCAGTTCGAGCATGTGATCGAACGTGTCGTCGATGTCGAGATTGTGGGGGCGTCCGTTGGCGCAGGGTTTCAGAAGTCATGAGCAGGTTTGAACCTGTAACAGTTGCGTGAGGCTCACTTCGCCCGGCAGTCATATCGGTCATATTGATTTCGAGCCTCAGGGTCAAGCGTGCAGCGCAGAGACGCCGGCGTGTGACCGGCCCCGAAACGCCGTCGACCAGGAGCTCGGGCGTACCGATGTCTCCGAACAGTTTGTTGAGCTTGAGCTGCTGGATCACGATGTTCTGCCGCACGGCTGCAGCTACGAGGGCTGCGTCGGCGCAGCCTCGTCAGGCCGGAGGACGGCAACCGATTGATTCGCGGTTGTGATCAGGCGCGCAGGGCAACAAGGTACTGTCCGCCGCCCTCTTGTATGTCGCTGGTCAGCGTGAGGCCAGGCTCCAGACGGCTGATTCGATCGATCAGCCATGCCGCCGTTGTATCGGCGTCAGCTGCGGTCGGGCAGCGGCAGAAGATCTCTCGCCCGCCCTTCGCAGCGAGCCTGTCGACGGTCGCGATGATTGCAACCGGGTCGATCGTGAAGAGCTGCTCGTTCCATGCAACGACCGCCGCGATGTTCCCCTTGCCGGTGTTACACCCACGATGGGCGAGGCGTTCGTGGAGATCGGTCGAGCCCTTTGACTTCCCCTTCTTCTTTGCCTTCCGATCCGTCATCCGTGCATCGACGCTCGGCCCGCGATCATCGTTGACCGACATACCCGGATCGACCGAGTCGTCGCATAACCAGCAACGCCAATTGTCTTGCTCACCGATGTCTTCAACTCGTGCCATGGTTGGAATGTAGGCGGTCACACTGTGTCAGGCACAGTGTGACCGCCTACTTGCGCAGTGGAGCAAGGGCGTCCAGGCCGCGGTATGTAGCGGCTTCGCCCAGGTCGGCTTCGATGCGGAGCAGCTGGTTGTACTTCGCGACACGGTCGGAGCGGCACGGTGCGCCGGTTTTGATCTGGCCACAGTTAGTCGCGACGGCAAGGTCAGCGATGGTGGCGTCTTCGGTCTCACCGGAGCGATGGCTCATCACCGAGGTGTAGCCGTGGCGGGTTGCGAGCTGCACGGTGTCGAGTGTCTCGGTCAGCGAGCCGATCTGATTGACCTTGATGAGGATCGAGTTCGCGACGTCGGTGTCGATACCTCGCTGTAGCCGAACGGAGTTCGTGACGAACAGGTCGTCGCCCACGAGCTGAGTCTTGTCGCCGATGGACGCGGTGAGCTTTGCCCAGCCGTCCCAGTCGTTTTCGTCCATGGCGTCTTCGAGCGACACGATCGGGTACTTGTTGACCATCTCGGTCCAGTAGTCAGCCATCTCGGCGGGGGAGAGGATCTTGCGCTCATGGGCGAGGTGGTACGCACCGTCTTTGAAGATCTCCGATACGGCTGGGTCGAGTGCGATCGCGATGTCAACGCCTGGGGTAAAGCCAGCCTTCTCGATGGCTTCCATCAGTGTGGTGATCGCCTCTTCGTTGGACGAGAGGTTGGGGGCGAAGCCGCCCTCGTCACCGACGGCCGTCGAGAGACCGCGGTCGGACAGAACCTTCTTGAGAACGTGGTACGTCTCGGTGCCCCAACGGAGCGCTTCAGAGAACGATGGTGCGCCGACCGGCATCACCATGAACTCCTGGAAGTCGATCGAGTTGTCGGCGTGGCTGCCGCCGTTGATGACGTTCATCATCGGAACCGGAAGAACATTGGCGTTTGGGCCACCGACGTACCTGTAGAGCGGCACGTCGAGTTCGATCGCTACAGCCTTCGCAATGGCGAGGCTCACACCGAGGATCGCGTTGGCCCCGAAATGAGCCTTGTTGTCGGTGCCGTCGAGGTCGAGCATGACGCGGTCGAGTAAGCGCTGATCGACTGCGTCCATACCGACGAGGGCGTCAGCAATTTCGCTGTTGACGTGGCCGACGGCCCGCAGGACTCCCTTGCCCATGTACCGGTCGCCGCCGTCACGGAGCTCGACCGCTTCGTGCTCGCCGGTCGAGGCGCCGGAGGGAACCGCAGCGCGTCCCACCGAGCCCGAGTCCAATTCGACTTCAACCTCGACTGTGGGGTTGCCACGCGAATCGAGGATCTCACGGCCGACGATGTTCAGAATTTCACTCATACGTCGATCACCTTAGAGGGTCGATCACGGAGGCGGACAGCGCACCTGCGTCGCGCCGAAACAAGGTGGTCGAGGGCGAACAGCCGCCTCAGAAGAACCCGACGTGGCGGTGCAAGACCAAGATGCGCAGGAGATCCCAATCGCTGATTTTGGCTGGTCGGGCGGCGACTCACCGGTTTTTCGTGACGTGCGGCAAGAAATCCTCATGGTGGCGCTGAAATTTGTCGATGAAACCGCACGGAACCACAGGCGAGCGAAGAGATTCGCTTTGTCATGGTGCCAATGTCCGCGCCGATCGCTCCCCTGGCGGCGCCTCCCCGGCACGGACGTGAGATCTCGTTCTGGTGGTCTTCATCGTCGCAGCCACGGTTGCAGTCAGCTCTCTGTCGGTCCGACTCAACTGGCTCATCTGACACCCGACTTCTCGGGAACTGACTTCAGCGCGCGTTGCGCTTGACTTCGTCCCAGAGCGCGTCAAGCGTGACGAGGTCGGCGGCCTTCAGATCAATGGATCTTGAAGCGGCCAAAGCCTCGACGCCCTCAAACCGTGCGCGGAACTTGTCGGTTGCGGCACGGAGTGCCAGCTCGGCATCGATCTTGAGGTGCCGCGCCACGTTGACGACGGCGAACAGTAGATCACCGAGCTCGAGTTCTGTTGCAGCGGCGTTCGTTTCGGCCATTGCTTCGGCCAGCTCAGCGGTCTCTTCGATGATCTTCGGGAATGCGCCAGCGACGTCGGGCCAGTCGAACCCGACCTTGGAGGCCTTCCGGCCGACTTTTTGGGCATAGGCCAGCGATGGCAGCGATCGTGGAATTCCTTCGAAGATCGATGTCCGGCCCTTCTCGGCCTTCTTGATCTCGTCCCAGTTCTCGAGCACGGTGCTGGCGTCGTCAGCGACGATGTCGCCGAACACGTGCGGATGGCGTCGGACCAGCTTGTCATGGATCCCCTGCGTCACGTCGGCGATCGTGAAGCGGCCCTCCTGCTCGGCGATGGTCGCGTGGAACTCGATCTGGAACAGCAGGTCGCCGAGTTCTTCGATCAGGTCGTCGTCGCTCGACGGCTCGTCGGGGTCAAGGGCATGCAGTGCATCGACGACCTCGTAGGTCTCCTCGAGTAGAAACGGAATGAGCGTCTCGTGTGTCTGTTCGATGTCCCACGGGCACTGCTCGCGCAACCTGCGAGTGAGCTCGTGGAATCGGACGTAGCCCTGGCCGACCGGCACGGCCAACTGAGGTATGTAGATCGACGTCAGATGGTCCGCTTCGATCGTCTGATCAAGTTGGGCCCAGGTCGTCTCCACAATGAGTTCGGCGTTGGTGCCAAGCGCATGCAGAATCGTGACCGGTTCGTCGCCCTCAGCGTTTTCGACGGCCAGCTTGATCTCGTTGAGGACCCAGTTGGCGTGCGTGTGCGCGACGAGCATCGGCCCGCGCTCGCCGGCCGCAGCAGTGGTGAACTCGTGGCCGTCGACGAGGCGTACGCCAGCTTCGACTGGGTCGATCCCGAGCCGGGCCCATGCCACGTCGAGGAACGACATGGCGGGAAGAACGTCAAGTTCGATTGTTCCTGCAGCGGCCTGTTCACGTAGGTAGCGGACAGTGCGTTCGAGGACGAGCGGCGAACCTGGAACGGCGTAGAGCACCTCGCCGTATTCACTCGTCGCGGCTGTCAGCCGGTTGGCGATTTCGATGTAGACCTCGTCGAACGTGTCGGCTGTCTCGTACAGATCGTCGTGTGAGACGGCGTCGGGCACGAGATGTGCGGACGGATGGATTGATGTGCGGAGATGGCGGTGCTTGATCCGCTCGATGGTGGCGAGCGTCTCGGTGGTGACGTGGCTGGCGCCTCCGGGCCCGAGACCGACGACGACGATGCGACCGGGCATGTGCAGAGTTCGGTTCAGCCGAGCGCGACGACGGCGCTGGTTGCGCTGTCGAAGGTGCCGATCCGAGGATCGATGTAGAGGTCGGCGGCATCGATTGCCTCGAACTGCGCCTGAGCACCGTTCGGCAGAGCGCTGACGATCGTCAAATGGGCCTGTGCGTCGACCAGTAGATCGCGGACATCGTCGGTCGCTTCGAGGAATGTCGGCAAGTTGCCGGCGAGGCTCTGTGTGGCGGCAACGCGATCGGCATCGGTGATTTCGATACCCTGCTCGTCGAAGTAATCGTTGAGCGCAGCGGCGAGGATCAACGTGCTCGTTACAGATCGGATGATGCCGAGGTCGGTGGTTGATTCTTCGGGGATGCCGATGGCATCGATGATGCTGCTCAGATCCTCGTGCGAGTACTCGATGTCGTTGATGCGCGCGGCGACGTTGTTGTCAGTGAACGTGGTGCAACCTGCAGTAAGCGAGGCGGCAGCCAACGGGAGCAGGATCGTCAACAGTCGGCGCTTCACCGGCACGACGATATCGAGGACGACACCGTGCCGGGCACGGTGTCGTCCTCGACCAGGTCGCGGAGGAACTTGACGAGGTAGGCCGACGGTTCGGCTTTGGTGCCGTCGGGGTTCCGGCGGGGGAGTGGCACGACGAGCTGACCGAGGTCTTCCTTGTACTTGGCACCCTTGGAGAGTCGACGGAGCCGCATCGTTTCGCTCAGCTTGAGTTCGAGTGGAGCGAGCTTGGCGTCGCTCGTGGAGATCTGAATGTCGCGCAGTCCGAGTCGATGGCACTGCGCCCGCAGATAGCCGACCTGCAGCAGCGCTTCGGCCGGCTCGGGCAGCGGACCGTAACGGTCTTCCCATTCGGCGCGGATGTCGTCGACCTGTGCGTCGGTCTGGACGCTGGCGAGCCGACGGTACGCCTCAAGCCGAAGCTCTTCCTTGGCGACGTAGTCGGTCGGGAGGAATGCATCGGTCGGCACATCGAGCTTGATCTCGGCAGGAGCCTTCTTCGGTGGCTCGCCCTTCATCTCACTGACGGCTTCGTTGACCATCTGGCAGTACAGGTCGTAACCGACGGCCGCGATGTGGCCAGATTGAGACTCGCCGAGCAGGCTGCCGGCGCCGCGGATTTCGAGGTCGCGCATCGCGATCTTGAAGCCAGATCCGAGTTCGGTCGACTCGCCGATCGTGCGTAGCCGTTCGTAGGCCTCTTCCGTCAGCACCTTGTCGGGCGGATAGAAGAGGTAGGCGTAGGCCCGTTGGCCCGATCGGCCGACGCGTCCGCGAAGCTGGTGCATCTGGCCGAGGCCGAGCAGGTCGGACCGTTCGACAACGAGTGTGTTGACGGAGGGCATGTCGATGCCCGACTCGATGATGGTGGTGCACACGAGTACGTCGTAGTGACCTTCCCAGAAGTCTTGCACGACGGTTTCGAGCGTGCTCTCGTCCATTTGGCCATGAGCAACGGCGAGACGCGCGTCGGGAACGAGTTGGCGCAGTCGGGCAGCCGCGGCGTCGATCGAGCGCACCCGGTTGTGGACCCAGAAGACCTGGCCTTCGCGGAGGAGTTCGCGGCGGATCGCCTCGATGGCGACACGCTCGTCGTACTCGCCAACAAAGGTGAGGATGGGCTGGCGTTCAGCCGGTGGGGTTTGGAGAAGCGAGAGGTCGCGGATACCGACAAGAGACATCTCGAGGGTGCGTGGGATCGGCGTTGCCGAGAGCGTGAGGACATCGACGTTCGTCTTCATCCTCTTCATTTTCTCTTTGTGCTGCACACCGAAACGTTGTTCTTCGTCGACGACGAGGAGGCCGAGATCCTTGAAATTGATGTCGGCGCCAAGTAGCCGATGGGTGCCGATGACGCAGTCGACCTCACCGGATTTCACTTGAGCGACCACCTTCTTGGCCTGAGCTGCGGTCAAGAATCTCGACAGCACTTCGACCCGGATCGGGTAGCCGGCGAAGCGGTCGGCGAACGTATTTCCGTGCTGTGTGGCGAGCAGGGTGGTCGGTGCGAGCACAGCGACTTGTTTGCCGTCTTGGATCGCCTTGAACGCGGCGCGGATCGCGACCTCCGTCTTGCCGAAACCGACGTCGCCACAGACCAGGCGGTCCATCGGATGTGTACGTTCCATGTCGGCCTTGATCTCGGCGATCGCGGTGCGCTGATCCGGCGTCTCGACGAACGGAAACGCCTCTTCCATCTCCTGCTGCCAGGGCGTGTCCTGCGCGAATGCATGGCCCACGGCAGTGATCCGCTGCTGGTACAGCAAGACGAGCTCCTGCGCGACTTGACGAACTTCTGACTTGACGCGGCTCTTGGCCTTGGCGAAGTCGGACCCGCCAAGCTTGTGCATCGTGGGGGCTTCGCCGCCGATGTACTGGCGGAGTGTGTCGATCTGGTCAGACGGCACGTAGAGCTTGTCGCCGCCCTTGTAGGAGATCAGAAGGTAGTCGCGCTCGACGCCACCGATGGCCCGCTTGACCATGCCGTCGTATTGCCCGACGCCGTGCTGGTGGTGCACCACGTAGTTGCCGGCTTTGAGGTCTTGGAAGGTGGTGGTGCCTTCGCGCTTCGGCTGGCGACGTGCTTTGCGGTGGGCGCGGCGGCGTCCAGTCAAGTCGCTTTCGGCAACGATGCTGACCTTCGCGTTGGGCAGGGTGGCACCGCGATGAAGCGGTGCAACCACGATGTGGCCGCCCGGGCCTAGGTCAAGTGGGGCACGATCGAGCATGTCGCCGCTCTGTGACCTCGTGGCAGTTGGCTTGCGGATCGGAAAGTCGAGCCCCTGGTCGAGGAGGAGCGAGTGCAAGCGGTCAGCCGAACCGGTGCCGTCGGCCGCGACCACCACGCGAAACCCGTTGCCGATGAGCTGCGTCAGCCGGTCGGTGAGTCCGGAGCCGTCACCGGCGACCGGCCCCCAGCCTGATGCTTCGACGACCGGGGTGTCGGGCGACTCGGGCGTCGAATCGATCGACCAGAATGAGTTGGTGCCGCTCGCCGGGTCGGCAGCAAGGAGTGCATCGGGATTGGCGTGCAATCGAGGGAACGACTTGTTTGGATCTCGAGCCCATGTGCTGGCGAGGGTCCGTGCGAGATCGTCCTCTTCCGCGATCAAGTCGAGTGCACGGTCGCGCATCCGACGTGGCTCGACGAGTAATACCTTGGCGTTCGCTGGCAACACATCGGTGATCAAACGGTCGCCGTCGATCAGCCAGGGGAGCCAACTCTCCATGCCGTCGAAGTGCGCGCCTTCGGCGAGACGTTCCCACTGCTCGCGCCCCCACGGCTCTTTCGCCACGAGGTCGGCGGCACGAGCGCGGACGTCATCAGTCGGCATCAGCTCGCGGGCTGGGAAGATCGTGACGCTGTCCAGATCGCCGGTCGAGCGCTGGTCGTTCACGCCGAATCGGGTGAGCCGGTCGACCTCGTCGCCCCACAGGTCAATACGAATTGGGGCGTCGGCTGTCGCTGGGTAGACGTCGAAAATTGCCCCGCGCCGGGCGAACTCGCCGCGATGCTCGACCAGTTCTTCTCGGCGGTAGCCGAACTCGACAAGGCGAGCTGTGAGTCGATCGGGGTCGACGTCAATCCCTGGCCGAATGATGATCGGTTCGACCGTCGTTGCTCCAGGCCCAAGCTTCTGCAACAGTGCGCGCACGCCGGCGACGATGATCTTGGGCGACCGGTCGGCATTGCCGATTCGCCAGAGCACCTTGAGGCGTTGCCCCATCGTCTCGACGCTCGGGCTGACGCGTTCGAAGGGGAGCGTCTCCCAGCCGGGGAAGAGCACAACGTCGTCTTCGGGAACGAATTGGATGAGGTCATCGACGAGCTGGGCTGCCATGGTGCCGGTCGGGCAGGCGACAACGAGTGGTCGTCGGTTCGACAGGTTGGCGAGCGCCGCAATGGCAATGGGCCGAGCGACTTCAACTACGGCGAGTCGGGCGTCCGGCTGGCCAAGCGCTCGGGTGAGGCCTGGCTCGCTCCGCAGCAGGCCGGGCAGTGATTCGAGGGGGGCGCTCGTCATTGTTTGACGTTGTATCGGCGCATGGCGGCATCGACGCCGTCGGAGATGATCAATTCGACGGCATCAGCCGCGTCGACAACGGCGATGTCGAGCTGTTCCCGCTCAGAATTCGGGACCTTCGAAAGCACGTAGTTTTTCCCGGCTCCCGATGGGGGCTTGCCGACGCCGATTCGTATCCGCAGATAATCCTGCGACTTGGTGTGCGCGGTGATCGAGCGCAGGCCGTTGTGGCCGGCCAGCCCGCCACCTTCTTTCACTCGAAGAACGCCCGGATCGAGATCGAGTTCGTCGTGAATGACAATGATCCGGTCGACCGAGGGGATGCGGTAGCGCCGCACCTGGGCGCCGACCGCTTGACCCGACTCGTTCATGTACGTGATCGGAAAGCTCAGCACGACGCGGTCGTCGTTGCCGGGCGCCCCGAATCGTGTCTCGGCGGTGAGCGCATTGTCGCGCCCGCCCTTCAGCTGTTCCCGGTGGCGTTCAGCGAGCAGCTTTACGACGTCTTCGCCGACGTTGTGCCGCGTACCAATGTACTTTGGTCCGGGGTTGCCCAAGCCGACGACGAGCCAATCGAACGGAGCACCTTTGCCGGTGCGGCCGAACAGACTCATGCCGTCAGAGGGTTGAGCAAGCGATGTGTGGCGTCATGCGGGCCGGGTGGGCCCGGACGGTCACTCGGCGCTGTCGCCGCCAGCGTCAGGTGCGTCGGCTTCAGCGGCTTCAGCGGCTTCGGTGGCTGCGGCGGCTGCGGCGTCAGCCTCGGCATCGAGTACCGGGGTGCGCATCGTGAGGACGGTGACGACCGGGTCCGTGGGGTCGGCCGTCGCAATGACGTCGGCAGGCAGCACGATGTCGGAGAGGCGGATTGTGGTGTCCATGTCCATCTCGGAGATGTCAACGACGACTGCGGACGGGATGTTGCGTGGCGTCGTCTTGACTTCGATGGTGTTCATCGTGAGGTCGACGAGGCCACCTTCGGCCTCAACGGCCTTGGCCTCGCCCACGAGGCGGACCGGTACGTGCACGATGACTTCTTCGTTCAGGTCCACCTGAATGAAGTCGATGTGTTGGACGTTGCGCTTGACCGGGTGGCGCTGGATGTCCTTGACCAGGGTCGGGTAGACCTTGCCGTTGACCGTGAGATCAAGGATGGTGTTCATGCCAGATTCGCCGGACAGGGCGACGCGCAGGTCGCGACGAGCAACAGAGACGCTCACCGGGTCCATGCCGTGGCCGTACACGACGCCGGGGATGCGATCGACACCGCGAAGGCGGCGAGATTCGCTGCTTCCGGTTGTGCGGCCAGCTTCGGCAATGAGAACGGTCTCAGACATGGGATTCGATCCTAGAAATCAAGTGTTGGCACCGCAATCGAGCCGGCGCCTTCGTCAATACAGCAGGCTCCAACGCTACCGCCCGCGCGCTGTATCCCCTCCCACTCCTGTCATACCCATCTTCAACCGAGCCGCGCCACCCTCGCCCAAAATGGAGACCGTTTCGCGTCGGGAAGGCTGTGTGATGGTCCCGATTTGAGCTCAAGCCGGTCTCGAGCCCGAAATGTAGACCATGACTGCGTCGTTACTGCGTCGTGGTGGTCTCAATTTGAGGAGATAGGGCCTCGACGGCTGAGCGGAATGTCTCTGCGGCGTTGTAGATACACCCTCCGAATCTGCTGAGCGAAGACTGGCAGGTCGTGCTGAATCTGCTGTGTGAGGCGGATGATGTCCCAGCCGAGCTCACCGCATGCGAGATCGCGGAGTGTGTCCTGCTCCGAAGCATCTACCCCTCGGTGGAACCGATTGTGCCCCGGCTCGATTGCAAGGCGAATGTCCGGCCAGGCGATATCGAGGTGGACCGTGAGCGCATTATGCGAGAGCCTCAGCGGGAACTGGCGGATCGGCTCCGGGAGTCCGGAATCGCATAAGGCGTTGATCAGATCGCGCTCCAACATGCTCTGCGCTGGGCGTTCCATCTCGAAGGCTTTCTCCAACCAGCGTTCGAGCCGGGCAACGCCGTCCTTGCCGCGGCACCGATGACGATCGAGATAGAGGTCAACCTCGCCAGGATTGATCAGGCCGATGTTCCAGGCGTCGTCGGCGGCGTTCTCGAAAGACCGATCCTTGAGGTCGGCTGCGAGGCCGAAAAGCATGCGGGCCGGCGTTGCCACTGTGATGCCGTTGTGTCGCTGGCGATCGTCGTTGCCGTCGTACCAGGTTGTCTGTCGGACCTCAACCCAGGGTGCTCGACTGATTCTCTTCTGTCGACGAGCCAGGGTGACTTCGATTGGCCGTTTGCGCATGCGGGCCAGACCGAGCAATCGACCGGCACTTCGTCCGCTGATGAACCCGGCTCCATCGAGCCAAATGTTGATCGCAGCGCACCGCATTTCGTACGTGTCTGGCGACGGCGCCATGAGGTATGCGCCCGGCAGGACACGGACAAGCCACCCAGTCGAAACGGAGCGTGTCAACCTGGTTGGAGAGCAGCCTGCGTCATGAAGTTGCTGGCGCGACACGACCCCGTGCTGGCGTCGGGCGAGGCGAAAGAGTTGTTTGTCGAACACACCCGGTCAGTGGGCGGCGGACCACCAGAAGCGGAAATCTGGACCGATTCAACGCGCCACTAAGGAGCAACAATCTCATTTTCAGTCGATCGCCGGAGCGCAGTTGAAGTTGGGACCGTTTCGACGCGTCAGTGCGGAGGAAGGGTCTCAGTTTCGGGAAGGTCGTGGGTCAGCTGAGGTTTTCGCCGTCGAAGATGTCACTGACGCTGGTGTCGTCGAAGACCGCGCCGAGGGCTTGGGCGATCAGCGGAGCGACAGAGAGCACCACGATGTTCGGCAGTTGCTTTTCGAGGGGAAGTGGCAGCGTGTTGGTGAGCACGATCTTCTCGAGCGGGCTGTTCTTCAAGCGTTCGATCGCCGGGCCGGAGAGCACGCCGTGCGTGGCCATGGCCCAGACGTTCTTGGCGCCGCGCTTCATGAGCAGTTCGGCAGCCGAGACGATCGTGCCGCCGGTATCGATCATGTCGTCGGTCAGCACACAGGTGCGTCCCTCGACGTCGCCCATGACTTCAGCGGCCTCGGACACGTTGGTCGTGCCCTTTGGGCGGCGCTTGTAAATGAACGCGAGGTCAGCGCCGATGTCCCCGAGGTGCTGTGCCATCCGCTCAGCGACCTTGATGCGACCGGCGTCGGGCGAAACAATGACCGGCCTCGATGCGTTCTGGCGGACGTAGGCCTCAAGGACCGGCATGGCGGTGAGATGGTCGACCGGGCCATCGAAGAAGCCCTGGATCTGTCCGGAGTGGAGGTCGATCGAGATCATCCGTTTCGCACCAGCATCCTTGAACATGTCAGCCACGAGGCGAGCGGTGATCGGCTCGCGACCGGCTGCCTTACGGTCCTGGCGCGCGTATCCGTAGAACGGCACAACCGCAGTGATCCGCTTGGCCGACGCACGCGATGCGGCATCGATCATAATCAGATGTTCCATGATCGAATCGTTGACCGAACGACCGTCGACGCCATAGTGGGTCTGCATGATGAACACGTCAGTGCCACGGACCGATTCGCCGAAACTGCACCGGACTTCGCCGTTTGCGAATTCGACGAGGTTGTCGTGGCCAACCTCGATGCCGATATGGGAAGCCACCTCCTGAGCAAGTGCAGGATGGGTGCGCCCGGTGTAGATGGCGAGGCGCTTGGTGGTGACCTTTTCCATGGGGAAGTCCCTGTGTTGTGTGTTGGTGGTGCGGCGGTGGCCGCAAGTCAGCTGACCGGGGCAGTGTAGAACGCACCGGTCGTTGCATTCGAAAGGACTTCGGACCCGGCAGGCAGGTGAGCGTACGGACCGACGGTCGCGTCTGCTCCGATGGTTGCCTGATGGCCAACGCTGTGCTCGACGCGTGCACCGTCTGCAACCGTGCAGTCGGTGAGGCGAGTGTCGGGCCCGATCTCGCAGCTGTCACCGATCGTGGTCGATCCCTGCAGTATCGTGCCCGGGTAGAGCGTGACGTCGCGACCGATTGTGACGTTCACATCGACGAAGGTCTGGCGGGGATCCAGCATCGTAACGCCGTTCAGCAGCCAGTGCCGGTTGGTGCGGCTGCGGAGTTCGCGCTCGGCGAGCGCCAGCTGCCACCGATCGTTGACGCCCTGAGTTTCTTCAGGTGGAGCCTGCACCGCACCGATACGGTGACCCATTGCAGCAAGCCCTGCGATGACGTCGGTGAGGTAGTACTCGCCCTGCGCATTGTCGGTCGTGAGATTACGCAGCGCCGGGCCGAGTAGATCCCGACGGAAGCACAGGATGCCGGTGTTCCACTCTTTAATGTCGAGTTCGTCAGGCGAGGCATCGCGTTGCTCGACGATCCGGAGGACCTGGCCGTCTTTCTTGCGAACGACGCGGCCGTAGCCCGTCGGATCGTCGAGAACGCTGGTCAACAGCGTCGCAGCGTTCTGGTTCGCAACATGCGTGGCGACGAATTCGTCGAGCGTGTCTGCGCGAAGCAGCGGTGTGTCGCCGGGCAAGATGACGATCGTGGCGTCGTCGTCATAGTCATCGCCATCGAATGCGGTCATACCGATCGCGGCTGCATCGCCGGTGCCGTTTTGCTCGGTCTGTTCGACGAATGCAACGTTGGCCCAGCTCGGAGCCCGCTCCTGGACCTTGGCCCGGACCTGTTCGCCCATGTGGCCGATGACGACGGCGGTGCGGTCGGGCTGAAGCTTCTCGAGTGCGTGGATCACGTGCACGACCATCGCTCGACCGCAAATCAAATGCAGTGGTTTTGGCCGGCTGGATCGCATGCGGGAGCCCTCGCCGGCCGCGAGAACGATTGCAGAAACGCTCATGGTTCCGGGGGGAGGAATCGAACCCCCATTCTCGGCACCAAAAACCGCTGTCTTGCCGTTAGACGACCCCGGATCGAATCGGCCTCCAAGCTACCGTGCGCGACGACCGTGCCAACTGCTCGATTGGCGGAGAGCTCGAAGCAGGAGGTCGCTCGACGCACAGTGTCCACTTCTCACCCGACGGGAATCGGACATGTGAACGACACGGGGCGTGGCGCGTGGGCGCCTCGCCGATAGTGTGGCCCGCCTTATGGGTTCGTTGATCAAGAAGCGCCGCAAGCGGATGCGCAAGAAGAAGCACAAAAAGATGCTTCGTCGTACGCGTCACCAGCGTCGCAAATAGTCCAATTCGTCCGGCGTCGCCGAGCTCTTTTCAGCTCGTGCGGTTCGCCGCAAAATCTGACGGCACTACATGTGCCAACGCCACGTGGGCGCCCTCATCGACCAAGTCGGTGAGGGCGTTGTGGTGTTCACCCTCGACAAACCAGGTGGCACCGCTGCCTGCGAGCGTCGGGGTACGACCACATCGGTCGCCGATGCGGTCTCTCCATTGTGCGAGCAGCGGTTCGACGACGATTGCTGCCGGTTCGAGGTCGTTTAGTCCGTCGGCTGTGGGGCCGCCGAGGTCGTCCCAGGCGCGGTAAGCCGCCGGTGTGCTGACACGAAGTGGTGGGATGATCAGCGTGACCGAGCGATCGACGTGCGGGAGTGGCTCCAGAATTTCGCCGATCCCCGTCACGCGTGAGCGGCCGCCAACAAGGCAGAATGCGATGTCAGCGCCGAGTTCGGCGGCTCGTGCGAGACCGGCGTCGTCGGTGGCCCAACCCGCCCAGGCGAGTGCAGTCGCTGCATCGGTCGAGCCACCGCCGAGGCCGCCACCATGCGGAATTTGCTTGTTGATCGTCACATGTGCCGAGCCGCCGGCGAGGTCGAGGGCCCGCGCGACCAAGTTTGATCCGTCTGTGGGTACTCCGTCGGAAAACTTGCCGGTCACAGCGAGGCCGATGCGATCAGGGCTGAAGACGAGGACATCGTGCAGATCGAGACTGACCATCTCGGCGTCGATGAGATGGAATCCATCGGAGCGGACGCCGGTCATCTTCAGCGACAGTGTGAGCTTGGCATGAGCGCGAAGGGTGATCGGCTCAGTTGCCATGGACGATCTCGGTCAGGCGGCACCAGGCGTCGACATCGAGTTCCTCAGGGCGTGACGTGCCGGCAACGTCAGCAGCTTCGAACTGCTCGGTAGTAACGACGCCCGACAGCGACTTGCGGAGCATCTTGCGGCGCTGCCCGAAAGCAGTTTTGACCAAGGTGAACAGTTCGACGGGATCGGTTGTCGGTGGCACGCGCCGAGTAATCTCGACGAGTGCCGACTCGACGTTCGGGCGGGGAACGAACACGGTGGATGGGACGATGCCGACGATGCGTGCCGAGCCCCAGTAGGCGGCCTTCACGCTGATTGCGCCGTAGGCCGAGGAGCGCGGTGCGGCAGCGAAACGTTCGGCGACCTCGCGTTGGACCATGACGAGAATCCGCTGAACCTGTGGGACGAAGTCGAGGATGTCACAGACGAGCGGGGTTCCGACGTTGTACGGAAGGTTGGCGACAAGGATCCAATTGATCGACGGATCGAGCATCTCGTCCCAATCGAGACGCATCGCGTCGGCTTCGACGACGCGCACGTTCGGCCGATCGGCGACCTCGTCGCGCAGGACGGGCACCATGCCAGTGTCGACCTCGATCGCCGTCACATCGGCACCCGTGTCGGCGAGCGCAAGCGTCAGTGAGCCGAGTCCGGCTCCAACCTCAACCACATGGTCGTCTGGCCCGACCCGAGCGAGGTCGGCGATTCGGCGCACTGTGTTTGGATCAGCCACAAAATTTTGGCCGAGATCGCGTCGCGGCGCGAGCGAATTTGCCTCCAGCAGGTCGTGGATGCGAGGGCGCGAATGCGTCATCGTGACAACCGGACCTGTACCGAGATTGGGGCGTCGGTCAAGTCGGCCAACTCGACGAAATTGTTGGTGTGCAAGACGAGGTCGGCCTGTTGGGTGGGGGGAGCCAGCAAGGTAAGGCAGGTGGTCGACCGAAGATTGTCGAGGTTGATCACGGTGACGATCTGGTCTGGTTCGATGTTTTTCGCGAGACACGTCCGGACGTCGGGAACGGTCCCCCGAAATGTCGCCTGCGCGAAGATCGAATCGAATCCATCGGTCGTCGGTACAGCAATTTTCGTGATGCCACCCCGTTGGGGAGTTGGGCCGTCGAGGAAGATCGGGTCCCGGTCGAGGATCGTGTCGAGGGTCGGCAGATTGCTCTGACCAATTGTTGATTTCACAGTGATCGGTGTTTCGGCTTTGGTTTTAGCGTTGGCTGTCTGGCTTCCGACATCGACGCCGGCCGTTGCGATGTTCGGCCCCGGAACTGGGTCGTCGCGGCTGGCGAACCAGAGCGCGGGCAGCGCAATCAGACTGAGTAAGGCGGCGAGGTAGAAACGTCGTCGGTCGGTGTCGTCGAGGGCCACTGGTCAGTCTTCAGTCAGACGCTGTCCGCTGGTCTGTCGCAGTGAACTGCGACAGCGTTGCGTCGGGCGCCGAGCGTATCCCACCGACGCGTTCAGGCGATGCCGGGCATGACGCGCCGGGTGTTCTCAGCGGTCTGAGCAGCGACTTCATCGACCGGAAGCTGGCGGAGATCGGCGATGAACTGACCCACATGCGGCACCCAGGCCGGGCGATTTGTCTTTCCCCGGTGCGGGAGCGGTGCCAGATAAGGGCTGTCGGTTTCTACAAGCAGCGAATCGAGTGGGCACAGCTGCGCCGCTGCTTGCACCTCGGGAGCACTCTTGAAAGTGACGATGCCGGAGAAGGAGAGCACGGTGCCGCGCTCGAGCGCGCGTCGAGCCTCGGCAGGGCCGCCGGTGAAGCAGTGGAAGATCGTGTGTTCCGGCACACCCTCGGCGTCGAGGATGTCGAAGGTGTCGTCCCACGCATCACGGCAGTGGATGACGAGCGGCAGTTTGTATTCGTGTGCGAGATGCACCTGTTCGGCAAACGCAGCCTTCTGAATGTCGCGTTCGGAATGCTCGTAGTAGTAGTCGAGCCCGGCTTCGCCGATCGCGACGATCCCGGGCGTGTCGAGCAGGTCGACGATCGTGTGGACGCCCTGCACCGCGTCGTGCGGGTGTAAGCCGACCGTTGCGAACACGTTGTCGTGGCGACTTGCAACCGCGATCGCCGCCTCGGAGGTGGCCCGGTCGCAGCCGACCGTGACCAGCGTGTGGACACCCATCTCCATGGCCGCCGCAACAGCACCGTCGGGCCCGTCAGGGATCCGCTCGTCGTGAATGTGACAGTGGCTGTCGATCCATGCAGGTTGGTTCGGGCTGATCACGGCGTCCATTCAAGCTGGTTCGGGCTCGTCACAGCGTTTCCCGACCGCGATTTTGGTCGCCCTCACACCAACCTCGCCCGCTCGGCGACCTGTTGGTGGTGTGGCTCGTGTGCGATAGGTCGTTCGGGCCCTGCGGCGCTTGGTCTTTGGGAATTGGATCTGGTTCGGTCGGGTGCAATTACTCAGAGCTTGATGCGGGGGAAGAGTGCGTCGCCCTTGGTGACGACGGAGCCGGCTGTGTACTGGCCCCATGCTGCGGCGTCGGGGAGGCGCTGGTCGACGACGTTGCCCGCCATGCCGATGCGTTCCCATAAGGCTTGGGCGGTGTCGGGCATTGCTGGGTGGACCAGCACAGCGACGATACGAAGTGCTTCGAGAGCGTCGCCCATCACACGGTCGACATCGGCTCCAGGCTCGGACTTCCATGGCTCGTTCGTTTCGAGGTGGCTGTTCGTGGCACGGATCAGCGACCACGTGGCATCGAGCGCCCGGCTCGGTTGGACCGACGTCCAGCTCGCTGCCGTGTCGGCATACGCCTGTGCGGCGACGGCGGCGAGCGGGCTGTCGGGAGCGGGAGCGGTGCCGAGGCCGTCGCACTTCTTGGCAACGACGGTGGCAACGCGTGCTGCGAGGTTGCCGAGGTTGTTGGCCAGGTCGGAGTTGTATCGGCCGACCAGCCCCTCCCAGGTGAAGTCGCCGTCGTTGCCGTAGGTGGTGTCGGCGAGCACGTAGTAGCGGAACCCGTCAAGGCCGATGTCGTCGATGAGGTCGAGCGGGTTGACGACGTTCCCGGCGGTCTTGCTCATCTTCTCGCCGCCGCTGAGCAGCCAGCCGCCGATGGCCCAGCCCTTGGGTAGCTCGATGCCCGCCGACATCAGCATTGCAGGCCAGTACACACAGTGCTGGCGGACGATGTCTTTACCGATCAGGTGGAAGTCGGCTGGCCAGTTGTCTTTGTATGCGTCGGTGCCATCGCCGAATCCCGCGGCAGCCAAGTAGTTGGTGAGCGCGTCGAACCAAACGTAGGTGACATGCTTCTCGTCCCATGGCAGCGGGATGCCCCACTCGAGTGAGGTGCGGCTGATCGAAAAGTCCCGGAGGCCCGACTTGATGAGGCCTATTGCTTCGTTGCCGCGCTGCTCGGGTGTCATCGCTGTCGGATGCGCGGCGTACCAATCGAGTAGGCGATCTTCGAAACGCGACAATCGGAAGAAATAGTTCTCCTCCTCGAAGAACTCGACTGCACGATGATGGATCGGGCACTGGTTGGCTTCGCCTTCGGCGTCTTTGTCGAGTTCGTCGTCCTGGTAATACTCCTCGCACGCGACGCAGTACTTGCCGGCAAACGTGTCGAGTTCGATGTCGCCGGCGGCGTAACAACGCTGCAACAGTTCGGCGACGGCCGCCTTATGCCGGGGCTCAGTTGTACGGATGAAGTCGTCGTTCGCAATGTTCAACTTCTCCCAGGCAGCGGCAAACTTTGGCGCGATCGAGTCGGTGAATTCCTGCGGGGTGACGTTGGCAGCCTCGGCAGCTTGCTGGATCTTCAAGCCGTGTTCGTCGGTGCCGGTGAGGTACGTGACGTCGTCGCCGAGCAGCCGATGCCAGCGCGTCAGGGCATCGCCGATGATGGTCGTGTACGCGTGGCCGAGGTGCGGCTCGGCGTTGACGTAATAGATAGGGGTCGTCACATAGAACCGAGTCACGCCTGCACGATACCGTCGGCCGGATGAGCGGTACGGGTGTGTTTGCAGCAGCGACGAGTATCGAGCAGGTGTCGGCGGCGGAAGGCGATGGGACGCGCACCGCGTTCAGCGCCTCGATCAACGAAGGCTGGGATATCGGCGGTAACGCCAACGGCGGCTACCTGATGGCGATTGCTGGCCGTGCGATGGCTGCAGCAGCCGGCCGCCCGCCACTGACACTCACTGCGCACTACCTCCGCCCAGCGCCTGCTGGGCCGTGCACGATCGACGTCGACCTGGTGCGCTCCGGTCGTCGGCTCGCCACCGCTCGGGCATCACTTCGGATTGGTGGCAAGCCAACGCTCGAGTTGCTTGGCACGTTCGGCGATCAGCAGCCAGACGACGGCCCGACCTATGAGCGTGCAGCGCCGGTCGACATGACGCCGTATGAGAAGTGCCCGATCATGCCGAGCGCAACGGAGGCAGCCGGCCCGGCATTGATGGACCGCCTTGCGTCGCGCATCGATCCGGCCGACGCCGGATTTCGGAACGGCAAGGTCACGGGCGACCCGACGGTGCGCGGATGGTTCGCTCTGGCCGCCGACGAACCGATCGACGCGATTGCGTTGCTGCTGGCAGCGGATGCATTCCCGCCGCCGATCTTCAACTCGGGGATGCCGGTCGCCTGGGTGCCGACCGTCGAGTTGACCGTTCACATCCGTGCGACGCCGGCGCCTGGACCGATCCGCTGTGCATTCCGGAGCCGCTTTATCCACGACGGGCTGGTCGATGAGGAAGGCGAAATGTGGGACAGCACCGGCAAGCTTGTCGCGCAGTCACGTCAGCTCTCGCTGACACCCCGTGGCTGACCGGACGCGGCTGAACTGGTGTGGGCGACGGCGTCGTTCAGATCGTGAGCTGGTAGACGTCGCGGCGTGCTCGGCCGGTCTGCTCGGCCACCGCAGCAGCGGCGTCGCGCTTTGTCATGCCGGTGGCGATTGCCTCGTTGAGAAGACGCTGAACGTCCTCGTCAGTTGCGGGGGTGTCGTCGACCAGCGCTCCGGCGAGGACGAAGACGTACTCGCCCCGAGGTTCGCCGATGTCGATCGATCCGAGGGTGCCACGGACGACGGTCTCGTGCAGCTTGGTCAGCTCGCGGGCCACCACAATGTCGCGGTCTGGGCCGCAGACTTCGCCGAGATCGGTCAGCGTGCGAAGTGCTCGATGGGGCGCTTCGTAGAGGACCGATGTCCGCCGCTCGGAAGCGAGTTCGGCGAGTCGAGCCGCCCGCTCGCGACCCTTGCGTGGGAGGAACCCTTCAAACACGAACCGTGACGTGTCGAGGCCGCTGATCGTCACCGCCATCACTGCAGCGCTCGGACCTGGGACGGAACTGACGTCGTGGCGGGCTTCGATTGCCGCCCTGACGAGCCGCTCGCCGGGGTCAGACACGCCGGGTGTCCCGGCATCACTGACCACGGCCACATCACCGCCGCTGCCAAGGACACCGAGCACCCGCTCGATCAGGTCGTGTTCTGTGTGTTCGTTACACACCGCCATCCGCTTGGCTTTGACTCCGGAGTGATGGAGGAGCAATCCCGTCCGCCGCGTGTCTTCGCAGCAGACGAGTTCAGCGGCCGCGAGCATCTCGATGGCCCGAGGTTGCAGGTCACCGAGGTTGCCGATCGGCGTGGCAACCAGCCAGAGCGTGCCACTCACTCTTCGCGCACTTCGATCACGTCGCCGACCCTGAGGCCCCATCGGGCGAATGCGCCGGCGTTCGCTTCGATCACGGTGCGTGTGGAAAACACCGGCATGCTGATGCGGTGGCGGGCCATTTGTAACGTCTTCACGACGACGCCGTCCTGATCGACGAATGCCACGTCGATCGCAAACTTCATGCCGATCGTGTGCACACCACGACACGGACGAATGACGAGTGCGCCGTCGAGTTCGCTGCGACCGAGAAGGCCCTTCCGCCGGGCAGCCCGCGTCTCAGCGAGTTCGGCGGACGCGAGCACCCGGGCGTCGCTCATCAGCCAAGCCATGGCTTGCATCATGTCAGAGCAGACGGGTCATCTGAAAGCGCTGAACAGCCAGATCGCGTTGCGTCGAGCCTGGCGTCGGGTTTGGATGTGGACACGGACCGGATCGTGGAAGGGAACTACGGTCAGTGACGTGGCTCGTCAAACCGGATTCTCGCTTCGGGAGGTGGCAGCGGGCCCGGCTCTGACCCCGATTCTCACTGACATTACGGTCGATCTACCCGAAGACGGAATGACCATAATCGTCGGACCGTCCGGATCTGGAAAGTCAACGCTGCTCCGTCTTCTCAACCGCCTCGACGACCCTTTTGGCGGTGAGATTACGTGGCGCGGCGAGGCGCTGTCGGCAATGCCGCCGCACACGCTGCGGCGGCAGGTCGGAACAATCTTCCAACGTGCCCCGCTGTTCGAAGGATCGGTGCTCGACAACTTCCGTGTGGCCGATCCAGATCTTGCCAGCGAGCGAGGCGGGCACGTTCTCGAACATGTCGGGCTCTCCGTAGATCTACTCGATCGTGATGCGGCAACGCTGTCCGGTGGTGAGGCTCAGCGGATGTGTGTGGCTCGAGCATTGCTGACTCGCCCTAAAGTTCTGCTCGCCGATGAACCAACAGCGGCACTCGACGTCGATGGCCGCCTGGCGATCGAAGGGCTCGCCCGCCAACTCGCCGACGAAGGAATCGCGGTGCTGTGGGTCAGCCACGACACCGACCAGGTCCGGCGGCTCGCCGACCATGTGCTGGCAATCGTCGACGGCAAAGTGGCGGCGTTCGGACATCTCTCCGAACTCGATACGCATGCCGATCCCGTCGTCCGGCGCCTGATCGGGGCACCAACATGACCGCTGCACTCCTTGCGGTAGGCCCCGCCGACATCGGGTTGACGGGCCTCGCGGCGTCAGGTGGCCTGATTGCTGTGGGCGTCGGTATCTCGCTCTGGCGGCGGCTCGGCCTCGAACGTTCGCTGCTCTGGGCGGCCCTGCGTGCACTCGTCCAACTCCTCATTGTGGGCTGGGCGCTGCAATTGGTTGTCGATCCCGACGACCCACTGATCTGGTCGGGTGTCTGGTTGCTGTTCATGCTGCTGTTTGCGGCCTGGACGACGGCCCAACGGGCTGCGGGGGTGCCGAAGGTTTTCGCCCTCTCGCTCCTGGCCTACGCGCTGTCAGGGGTCGTGACGCTGGGGGTGCTCTTCGGCTTTCAGGTGTACGAGTTGGAGGGCCGGACCATCGTCCCGCTCGCTGGGATCGTCGTTGGCAATTCGCTGTCGGCGACGGTGCTGGTGTCACGCCAGTTGCTTGAAGCTGCAAGCGAACAGCGCGGGGTGATCGAGGGGCGGCTCGCGCTCGGCCTCTCCGCGCGCGAGGCTTTTCGGCCGCATCTGCAACGTGCGTTGCGGACGGCTCTCGTGCCCCAAATCGAGACCACCAAGGCTGTCGGCATCGTCGCGTTGCCGGGTGCGATGGTCGGATTGATCCTCGCCGGCGTCGATCCCGCCGATGCGGTGATGGTGCAGATCTCGGTGATGTACCTCGTACTCGGCAGCGTGGCGACGACGACGACGGTGATGAGCCTCGGTATCTCACGCGAACTCTTCACGCCTGCCCAGCAGCTCCGCCGACTCTGACAGGGTCACATTGTGTCGAGCACGGTGTGACCTGCCGGTATCGTGGCGAGCCGTATGGAACGTTTTGGCTTGGTTGGTCTTCCGAACGCGGGCAAGAGCTCGCTCTATAACGCCCTCACGGGTGGTGGTGCCCTGGCGGCGCCGTACCCGTTTGCCACGAAAGACCCGAACATCGGCGTTGCGAAGGTGCCAGACGACCGGCTCGATCGCCTGGCGATCATGTCGAAGTCGAAGAAGGTTGTCCACGCCCAAGTCGAGGTCGTCGACATCGGTGGTCTGGTCGAAGGCGCCAGCACGGGCGAAGGTTTGGGCAACAAATTCCTCGCCAATATCCGCGAAGTTGATGCGATCGTGTTCGTGCTCCGGGCGTTCGAGGACGACGACGTCGTCGGGCCGTCCGATCCGATCGAACACCTCCGTGTCGTCGAGATCGAGCTGGCGCTCGCCGACCTCGAGACCGTCGAGAAACGGCTCAAGCAGACTCAGCGCGCCGCCAAGCTCGACAAGTCGATGGTCGCCGAGACCGAAGCGCTGCAAATTGCCTACGACCAGCTTGCCGAAGGCCTGCCGCTCTATCGCGCCGGCCTGAAAGACGACGTCAAAGAGCTCCTCGCCCCGTATTACCTGCTGACGAACCGGCGCGTGCTCGCAGTGGTCAACGTCGGCGAAGATGACATTGACTCGATTCCTGAGAAGGAGAAGTTGATCTCCGACGAGTTCAACAACGTTGGCGACAACGTCGAAGTCATCGGCATGTGTATTCAGATGGAGGCTGAGGCCGCCGCCATCGAAGACCCCGACGAGCGCAAGGAAATCCTCGAAGGTTTCGGCCTCGGTGAGGGCGCCCTGTTCCGGATGGTCCGCAGCGCCTATCACCTGCTCGGCCTCCGCACGTTTCTGACAACTGGCGAGCAGGAATCACGAGCGTGGACGTTCCGCGAGGGCTCAACTGCACCCGTGTGTGCCGGTCGGATCCACGGCGACTTCCAGCGCGGCTTCATCCGGGCCGAGGTCATCGAGTGTGGCGAGCTCCTCGAACTCGGTTCCTGGAATGCAGCCAAGGATGTGGGCAAGATGCGCGTCGAAGGCAAGGAATACATCGCCCAGGATGGCGACGTGATGGAGTTCCGCTTCAACGTCTGAGTTGACGGTCGCCGGCCGGTTTGGGCGGCGGTCGACGTCGGTCGATTCTCGGGATTGTGCGGGGCGGATTCCGCTGTTTTATGTCCCGAGTTCGCCGCAGCCGGCCGTCAGACTGCGTCCGGCACCTCGAGTTGGGCCCAGCGCGCTAGCGCCCGCCGGATGCGGAGTGCTGTGCCACTTGGATCGTTGACGATCGACCGGTAGCTGAATCGAAGCACCTGCCAACCAGCGTTGGCGAGGTCATTGTCCTTACGGCGGTCCCGCTCGAACTGGTTGCGGTCGAGGCCGTGTGTCGACCACCCGTCGCACTCGACGAGTATTGCTGTCCCCGCGAAACGGAAGTCGATCTCCCATCCAGCGATTCGTTCGTGGAACGTGGTTGGTGGAAGCTGATGACGTCGAACGAGAGCGGCAAAGACGATTTCGAGGACCGAGTCGGCGGGTCGATGATCGATCGCCCATTCATCGATGGCAGCACGGAGCGCAGGTATTCCTGGCCGGCCGCGGTGGCTGTGTTGGGCCGCAGCAGCGGTGAGTGCATCGAGGTTGAGGAGGCGCCGACTGAGTGCAGCACCGACCGCAGGCTCGACCAGTGATGGGTCGTCGGCCCCGAGGTCACACAGGGTGCGGAGCGGGTCTGTGCAGCGGATTCCGTGGCGACGCTGGGGGGTGAGCCGCTGACGGTCGGTCGGCCGATGCAGCACGACACCGGCCAGGCGGGGTCGCCGATTTCGTTCCGGGACGGTGAGATGGATGAGTGCATTCGTCGGCTCGATCAGATTCCAGAGCACCGCCGCTGATTGGTGCGAGGCCATTGCCTGGCCGCCTGCGGCCATGACGGCTGCATGTACCCCTTGCAGTTGATCAGTTGGCGCACCGGGCAGTCGGGCTACGCAGCGGTGGACCTCGATTAACGAACCGGCACGCACCGCACGACGCCAGGCGTCGTTGCTCAGCCCGGACGCGCACAAGGTGATCAGGCCGTGATGCTGGCGCGCCCAGTCATCGAAGTCGGAGAGTCGCATGCCATGACAGTGGGCATGGATGAGGCCGACTGGGAATCACTGGAATCTCGGGACGTGTTGAGGCGGATTTCGCTGCCGTGTGTCCCGAGTTCTCTGTGTGCGGGTGCTCCGGCTCGATGATGCCGACTGCGTTTCCGTTTCGATTGGGTGGCCGCGCGGAAGGTCCCGATCGACGGGATCATCAACACCCTGCCGGTCGAGGACCTGCTGGACCCGATACCCGTCAGCATGCGGCAGCCAATCAGCGGTGCGATGGGGCGGCGCGCCGAACTCGCTGTCACAGTGAGGAAATGAGTATCGGGTCTGCACGAGTGGAGTGGCTGACGATTGTGGGCGACATCGACACGTGGCGTTCGCTTGGATTGTCAGCGACGGTCGATGGGTTCATCCCGCTGTTCGGGACGGCGTTGCGGATCGTCTCACCCGAAGCTGCGTCGGCGACAACGGCCGTATCGGCCATATCGGGTGGGACAGGTGTGGAACCTGAAAATGTTCAGGCCGGCGTCGTTGGCTGGGCGATCTCTGGAATCGATGAGACGATCACCTCGATCGCCGGCCTCACCACGACTGTGGTGGAGCCGCTTGCACCGACTTTTGCAACCCATTCGCTCGGAGCTCGGTCGATCGATCACGTGGTCGTGATGACTGGCGACCTCGAGCCGACCGCCGACGACATTGCGCTCGCCACCGGATGCGAACTGAAACGCATCCGGGAGGTCGGAAAGATTCGCCAGGGTTTTCATCGCATTGGACGGGGCGGGCTGATCGTCGAAGTGGTCCAGCACGAAGATGACCACCGGTCAGCTGCAGAGTTCTGGGGGCTCGTGATCATCGTCGAGGACCTGGATGATGCCTGCGCGCAGCTGGGCTCTGACCGCGTCGGCGAGCCAAAAGACGCAGTACAGACCGGTCGGCGGATCGCCACAATTCGCAGCAGCGTCGGCCTTGGCACGGCTGTTGCTTTGATGTCGGCCTGAGGTCTTGAGGATAGAGCGGTTGGGGGATTGCCGCGCGCGCCGTAGCCTGGGAGGACTATGTCGAAGAAGACCAGCAAGCGCAAGGCCCGCCTCCGTCGTTCGAAGGCAAACCATGGCAAGCGCCCCAACATGGGCCGCTGACCAGACGACCACGCTCGGCGCCTGAGTTCACCCTTTTGTGGGTTGAGCCGGGCGCTTTGTCGCGTCTGGGCGCAAGTTGCGCCGGTGTCAGAAGAGGTCGGGCTGGTCGGCCAGGAGCGGGGCGATTTCGTCCTTGCCAGACAGCGTCGGGCCGCCGGACGGGAGCCGCCAATCGATGGCGAGGTCGGGGTCGTCCCAGCGGATTGCACGTTCGCAGTCGGGCGCATACTGGCCGCTGACCTTGTAGGCAACCCGCACGTCGGGTTCGAGCGTGCAGAAGCCGTGAGCGAATCCGACGGGAACGAGGAGCTGGTTGGCGTCGTCAGCAGTGAGTCTGACCGCGATGTGCTGTCCGAAGGTGGGCGAGGCCCTGCGAATGTCGACCGCAATATCGAGGATCGATCCGTGGATCACTCGCATGAGCTTGTCTTGGGCGTGTGGCGCGGTTTGGTAATGCAGCCCGCGCAACGTGCCGGTGGGCGCCGAGAACGATTCGTTGTCTTGCACGAAATCGATGTCGATGCCGGCGTCGTACAAGGCATCGCGTTTGTAGGTCTCGCTGAACCAGCCGCGCTCGTCGCCGTGGCGCTTGGCGCGGATTTCGACGACACCGTCGAGCGCTGTCTTGATGATTTCCACGGCTACTTCTTCAATCCGAGGCGCTCGGTGGCCTGCTGGTCGCGGAGCGGCTGCCACCAGGGCTGATTATCGAGGTACCACTGCACGGTGCTGCGGAGCCCCGTGCCGAAGGTGTGCTTGGGCTCCCAGCCGAGATCGCGCTGGATTTTGGTTTGGTCGATGGCGTAGCGCTGGTCGTGGCCCGGGCGGTCGGCCACGAACGTGATGAGCGATCGCCGGGACGCTCCGGAATCGAGTGGCCCGGCGAGCTCGTCGACGAGGTCACAGAGGGTCTCAACGACCTCGAGGTTGGTGTGCTCGGCTTTGCCGCCGATGTTGTACGTCTCGCCCGGCGTGCCGCGCTCGATGACGGCCACGAGCGCTGCGGCGTGGTCGTCGACGTGTAGCCAGTCACGGATGTTGTCGCCCGTGCCGTACACCGGCAGTGGTTCGCCGTGCAGCGCGCGGATGGTGACGAGGGGGATGAGCTTCTCGGGGAAGTGGAACGGCCCGTAGTTGTTCGAGCAGTTGGTGACGAGCACGGGGAGGTCGTAGGTCTCGCCCCAGGCGCGGACGAGGTGATCGGAGCCGGCTTTCGAGGCCGAGTACGGCGAGCGCGGGTCGTACGGGGTGGTCTCGGTGAACGCAGGGTCGTTCGGGCCCAGCGACCCGAAGACCTCGTCGGTCGAGATGTGATGGAAGCGTTGCACGCCGGCTGCCCGAGCGGCTTCGAGCATCGTGAACGTACCGATGAGGTTCGTGTGGATGAAGGCGGCGGGGCCGTCGATCGAGCGGTCGACGTGGCTCTCGGCGGCGAGGTGCATGACGGCGTTGGGGGAGTGCTCGACGAACACTTCGGTGATGCGGTCGATGTCGCAGATGTCGGCTTGCTCGAACGTGTACCGCGAGCTGTCGGCGATCGATTGCGTCGATCCTTCGGTGGCGGCGTAGGTCATCTTGTCGACGTTGACGACCGAGTGGTCGGTGTTGTTGATGAGGTGGCGGACCACGGCGGAGCCGATGAAGCCCTTACCGCCGGTGACCAAGATCTTGAGGGGCGCGGCGGTCATCGCAGGCTGCCGTCGGCGAGGCCGAGGAGGTATTGGCCGTACGTGTTTTTCGCCATCGACTCGCCAGCGGCGCGGAGCATGGCTTCGTCGATCCAGCCGTTCTCCCAGGCGATCTCTTCGAGGCAGGCGATTTGGCTGTTCTGGCGGTGCTGGATGACCCGTACGAATTCGGACGCTTCGACCATCGAGTCGAAGGTGCCGGTGTCGAGCCAAGCGAATCCGCGGTTCAACTGCTGGACGTTGAGTTCGCCCCGCTCGAGGTAATAGTCGATGACCGAGGTGATCTCGAGTTCACCGCGCGCCGATGGCTTGACGAGTTCGGCAGCTTCGACCACCCGTTCGTCGAAGTAGTAGAGCCCGGTAACGGCCCAGTGGCTTTTGGGGTGCTCGGGCTTCTCTTCGATCTTGGTGGGGCGGCCGTCGGCATCGAGGTCGACGATGCCGTAGCGCTGGGGGTCTTTGACGTGGTAGCCGAACACGGTTGCGCCGGTCGGGAGCGCAGCAGCGTCACTGACGAGTTTGGAGAAGCCGGCGCCGTAGAACAGGTTGTCGCCGAGGACGAGCGAGGCGCCTTGGCCGTCGAGGAAGTCGGCACCGATCAGAAAGGCCTGAGCAAGGCCGTCGGGGGATGGCTGGGTGGCGTACTCGAGGGTGATGCCCCACTGGGAGCCGTCGCCGAGTAGCCGTTCGAAGCTGGCTCGGTCTTCCGGCGTGGTGATGATCAGTACCTCGCGGATTCCGGCGAGCATGTGCACCGACAGCGGGTAGTAGATCATTGGCTTGTCGTAGATCGGCAGCAGTTGCTTCGAGGTGCCCAAGGTGACCGGGTGGAGACGCGAACCAGTACCGCCAGCGAGGATGATGCCCTTCATGGTGGCGAGGGTAGGCGTTCTCGGTGAAGAACCGATGACTTCCGGGTGCCTCGGAGCCCGCTTTCGTCAACGGACTGCTTGGCTTCCGGTCGACAGTGCAGCTCAGGTTCGATCGAAGGAAGCAAGGTGTGCCTGTCCTTCGGCGCATGATTCAGCCAGCGGGCACCATCGGCAGCTGCTGCCGGGGCGCTTGGTTGGCTCACGCTCATGGGCGGCTAGCGCCACCATGGTGTCGATGCCGTCGAGTGTGCGCCGAACGGCAGTCCGCAGCAGTCGTTCGCTCACGTCGTCGACCTGGGCTTCGGCTGCATCCAGGTAGAATGTGGCGACCTTGCGTGGTGGAACACTTCTGACGAGCGTTTCGACCAGTGCATAAAACCCGAGGTCTTGGCGATGTCGAGGGCTGACTCTGCCGGTCTTCAAGTCGATAATCACCTTGCGGCTTTCTACTCCGGCGGGTTTGCCGATCATCATGTCGACTCGGGCCCGGAGCAGGATTGGGCCGGAGACCGGCCACTGTGCCGCCGCCTCGGTTACCGGGTTGGCCCGCCGATCGAGCGGCGGGAAACTCTCGACGAACTTGGTGACGCGTTCTGACGACAGGCCTCTGACGTCAGCCAGGTCGGCGTCACCCAGTTCAGCAATCCACATGCCGATTCCACGGTCTTCATTGGCAAGTCGCGACATGGCTTCGTCGACGAGTTCCATCGGAGACGGCTCGCCTCGCCACCCGAGGTACAACTGGATTGCCCGGTGGGCGACCTGGCCTTTTGCAGTTGCTGGTGTCCATTCGAACTCGTCGGGCGCCAGGAAGTGGGCTTCGCAGTCGAGGGCCGAGCCGATTCGATGCTTGGTGACGAAGAGCTCGTGACCCTCATCAAGTCGTGTGGCGAAGTGATCGAGTGCGGCACGGACCTCGTTGCGAATGTCGGTGACGAGGTCCTGATCGAAGATGAGCGGATCGCCCGTTCGTCGAAGCGCGTCGAGGGTCCGTTGCTGGGTCGGGTTGAGTGCAGGAGTGGTCGCTGTTGGGGGCTCGCCGGCGTCGGTCTCGCTCACAAGTTCTGACTGTATCCAACGTGGCCGACCGGCGGCGTCGGGCATCTCGGGGCCCGGCTGCGCGCTCGCCTTGTCTGTGACACCCCACCGTCATGATGGAGTCATGGAATTCGCTTCGACTGTCGACTTCGCACAGGCAGCCCGTCTGCTCTCGCGTGCCACTCGTCGTCTGAGCTTTACTGTCCCTGGGTTTCGGTGCCCGCCGCGCCTGGTGGGGGTCGATCGGACCATTCGACGTCGCGAAACTGGCTCCGTTGTCTCGGTGCGGGTCAAGGGCCGTCCGCAGGCTGCAGTGCTTGCCGACATGATCGAGGGCATCGTGGTGTCGAATGGGCTTGTGGCACCGGATGCTGATCGGTTGCGAAGCGAACTCTGGAGTGTGGTCGATGCCAGCGTGCTGGCAGCACTCAATGGGGGAGCGGTGCGCGGCGCGGCATGACCTGGCCCGTAACCTGGGCAGCGCATACCCGCCCGGGTGGCGAAACTGGCAGACGCGGGGGGCTTAAACCCCCCTTCCATTCACGTGGAGTACGGGTTCAAATCCCGTCCCGGG
>CALCXK010000061.1 GCA_937905835.1 uncultured Ilumatobacter sp.
CACTCATGTTCAGATTCTCGCGCATCCGAACGAGCCGATCGGTTGACGGAAATCATCCTCGCAGCGGACCCGCTGGAGCGTTCTTTGCTGCGAGAATCATCCTCGTGACAGCGATCATCGAGACCTCGGGCCTGGTCATGCAGTTTCCGAACACTCGGGCGCTCGACGGCCTCGACATCAGCATTCCGCCCGGCGTCACCGGGCTGGTCGGAGCGAATGGCGCCGGAAAGACCACGCTGATCTCGCTGACGCTCGGCCTCTTAAAGCCCACCTCCGGATCCATCACGGTGCTCGGACTCGACCCGAACGTGCACGGTCCCGCACTGCGCGCCCAGATCGGGTACGGCCCAGAGCGCAACGTGCTGCCCGACGACCTCCGGGCCTACGATTTTGTTCGCCATTTGGCCGAAGTCAAGGGACTCCCCCGCAACGAGGCCCGGACGCGAGCAAGCGACTCGCTCTACCTCGTCGGCTTGGGTGAGGAGCGGTTCCGGGCGCTGGGCACCATGTCGACCGGCCAACGCCAACGCGTCAAGCTTGCCCAAGCGATTGCCGCCGACCCACGTTTCATCGTGCTCGACGAACCAACCGACGGCCTCGACCCCGTGCAGCGCGACGAGATGTTGAACATCATCGTCCAGGTCAACCGTGACTTCGGGATCGACGTCATGCTCTCGTCGCACGTGCTCGAAGAGGTAGAACGGGTTTGCGACCACGTTGTCGCACTCGATCAGGGCCGGCTCGTCGCACACGGCGCGATGAGCGAACTGGCCGGCGCATCAGGTGGCGTCGAACTCGAACTGGTCGACGTCGATGAACCGCCGCACAGTGTCGACGTCGTCGTTCAACTGCTCCAAGCATCGGGCGCAACGGTCGAACGCAGCGGCGCCGTCCTGTCTGTCACGGGCAAGTCAGACGACGAACTCTTCGACGCCGTCGGGGCCGCTGTGGCACAGGCTGGCGCCCGCCTACGTCGCCTCGGACAGCGCCGGCGCACGCTCGACGACATCTTCACCGATCAGCCCCGCCACGACGTCGAAAAGGTCACCCAATGACCAGCGCCGGGCCATCCTCTCGGGGCGATGCCCAGATCTCGGCACGCGGGTTTCAGCGATATGACGGCGAACGCGCCGGTGTCGCCGGATCGATTCGCAGCGTCACGTGGCAAAGCATGCGGGCCACACTTGGGCTCGGTCGGCCGGCGAAAAACAAGATCTTCCCGGTCATCGCCGTCGCCATCGCCTACGTCCCCGCGATTGTCTTCATCGGCCTTGCCGTACTGATTCCGTCGGGCATCGTCGACGGTCCGTCATACCCCGAGTACTACGGCTTCGTCACCTCGGCAATCGCGCTGTTCGCAGCGCTCGTCGCCCCGGAGGTGCTCGTCTCGGATCGACGCAACGGCATGCTGGCGATGTACCTGTCGACGCCGCTGCACCGCGGGACCTACCTGGTTGCCAAGATGCTCGCTGTTTCCCTGACGCTCGGCCTCGTCACGCTCGGCCCGCCGTTCCTGGTACTACTCGGCTACACGTTCGACGGTTCTGGGCCCGACGGGTTCGGAAACTGGTTGATCGTACTGTTCCGCATCATCTTGTCCGGTGCTGCGGTGTCGGCAGCGCTGACCGCGATCTCGATGGCAGCATCGTCAATCACCGACCGTCGTGCCTTCGCGTCGATCGGCGTCGTCTTGCTGATCCTTGCCTCGCCAATCGTCGCCGGGTCGCTCGTCGACGGCGCGCAGCTTTCGCCGAATTGGCGGCTGATCGACGTGTTCTCCATGCCCTTCGAGCTGGTCTTCCGGATCTTTGGAGAGCCGGGCAACTTCCCTGAGGTCTCCACCTTGGCAGTCGTCGCCGTCAACGCCGCATGGACATTTGGCGGCCTGGCCGTCGTTGTCTGGCGCTACTCAAGATTGGTGATCGCACGATGACCACGCTTCCACCCCCGGCGGCGCCGCTTGCGCCCCCGAACCCCGACGCGCTTGCAACCAACGCCATGATCACCGTCAATGAGGTCTCGAAATTCTTCGGATCCATCGTTGCGATCAGCGACGTCAACTTTGCGATCGGCGGCGGCGTCACTGCGCTGCTCGGCCCGAACGGGGCCGGCAAGTCAACGCTGTTCCGCATGATGTGCGGCTTGACCGCACCATCGAAGGGTTCGATTCGCGTACTGGGCAGCGACCCGCGAACCGACCGGTCCGTACGCGGCCGCATCGCGCTGGTCCCCCAACAAGACGCACTCTTCGATTACCTGAGCGCCATCGAAATGGTCCGGGTCAGCGCCGAGAGCCACGCGATGCCCGACCCCAAAGGCGTTGCACGCTGGGCACTCGAGCAGGTTGATCTGACCGACGTCGGCACCAAGCCCGTCGGGCAGTTCTCTAAAGGCATGCGCCAGCGCGTCAAGGTGGCGTGCGCGTTGGTGAACGACCCGGAGGTACTCATTCTCGACGAACCGCTCACGGGCCTCGACCCTGTCCAGCGTCGCCACATGATCGCCCTCTTCCACGCACTTGGCGACGCCGGCCGCTGCGTCCTCGTGTCGAGCCATGTCCTCGACGAAGTCGCCCGGCTCGGCTCACGCGTCCTCGTCATCGCTCAGGGCCGACTCGTCGCGAGCGGCGACTACCGCGACCTGCGAACGCTGATGGACGACCGGCCGCTGCGCATCCGGATCGGCGCCAGCGCACCACGCCGGCTCGGTACAGCACTCGTCGAACGTGGGCTCGTCACAGCGCTTTCTCTCGACACCCACGACAGCCCCGGCCACCTCGTTGTCGACACGCTCGATGCCGACAGGCTCGGACGCAAGCTCGCACCGATCGCCACCGAACTCGACATCCGACTCACCGAAGTCTCCCCGCTCGACGACGATCTCGAGTCAGTGTTCCGCTACCTCCTGGACGGCCGATGACCGATATGCCCCACGCCCCCGGCTCATCAACGCCTCATCAGCCGACAACTGAGCGGAGCGTGCCCGCCCTGGCCGCCCTGTTGCTGTCGTATCGCGTCGTCCTCCGACAGTTGACCAGCGTCGCGCGCATCATTGCGCTCACGCTGCTCGCGCTCGTCTCGACGGTCGCCGCCTTCGCGCTGGGCCGCGCTGATGCTGACCTCGAAGCCGCAGTCAGGTTGATCTCGGCGCTCGGCTTTGCTGTTGTGATCCCCGTTGTCAGCCTCGTGTTCGGCGGTGCCGCGATTGGCGATCTACGCGACGACAAGACGCTGGTGTACCTGTGGCTGCGGCCCATGGATCGCTGGCCAATCGTGGTCGGAGCATTTCTTGCCGCAGTCACGCTCACGGCCCCCATCACACTCATTCCTGTCGTACTCGCCGCGGTGCTGACGGGCGCTGGTGGTGGCATTGTGCCCGGCACGATCATCGCTGGCATCGTGGCCGTGGTTGCCTACTGCGCGGTCTTCACGCTGCTCGGCGTCTGGCTGCGCAAGGTGATCGTTTGGGGGCTTGCGTACATCCTCATCTGGGAGGGATTCATTGCCCTCGGTGGCGCCGGAGTCGCCCGGTTCGCGATCCGCAAATACACGCGCTCGATCCTCGTCGATCGAACCAGGGTCGACCTCGACCTTGCTGATTTCTCGACACCGGTCGGCATCATCGTGCCGCTCGTCGTTGCCGTCGTCGCGCTCGCGGTCGCCAGCTGGCGACTCAGCAATCAAGACATCGACTGATACGACCGGCACGGCTTCGGGATCGCGCGTCATGCCGGGCTCGGAACAGATTGAGCCCGCAGCAGGTTGATGTAGCCATGCAGATCTCTGAAGCAATGGAATTCGTCGCCGAGCGCAAGAACGCGATGTTGCTCGCCATCAAGTCCGACGGTCGACCCCAGTCGTCGAACATTGCGTACGTGGTGAACGACGTAGGTCAGATCCTGATCTCGGTGACCGAGGGACGAGCCAAGACCAAGAACCTGCGCCGCGATCCGCGGGCCAGCCTGCACGTCAATCGTGACGACTTCTGGGCCTACGTCGTGGTCGAGGCAGATGTCGCGCTGACGCCCGTGGCCGCGAGCCCCGACGACGACACCGTCAACCAGCTCGTCGAGTACTACCGCGCTGTGGCCGGCGAGCACGACAACTGGGACGAGTACCGCCAGGCCATGGTCGAGGACCAACGGTTGATCCTCACGCTGACGCCAACCCATGCCTACGGGATGCTGTAGCACTGACCGCTGTTCCCCGAGCTTGATCTTGGCGGCGCGAAGGGTTTCAGGCGCGTGCGATTTGCACGAGGCGATGTCCTCGGCCGTCAATAACCCATCCGAGGCCGGGCCGCGCGGCAATGAGTGATCGACGCGGCAGCGTGACCCCGAGCAGGTCGCCATCGACTTCACCGGGCGACGTCAAGATGATTCCGCACCGGCTTCGGGCGACCTCCCGCGTCCAGTGGCCGTACGCAGATCGGACGGCATCGAGCCGCGCCGCCGCGATCACCATCACGCCAACGGGTGGGTCGTTCACGAGGCCAGCAATGACGCCAAGCGGATCGTCGACGCGCTCGGCATCGTCAATCACCACCAAGGTCGGCGCCGTCCAACCAGCGACGTCGTCGACCGTCAGCGCGGTCCGGCGATCGACCTCCACGATCTGGCCGCCCGGGTGCACTGCAGCCCACGCTGCAACGATCCGTCGGAGCGCCGTCGACTTACCCGTTACTGCGGCGCCTCCGATGAATACGTGGTCGCCCTTCGGCACGAGCAGTGTCGACGTCAACAGATCGTCGGCGCTCAGACCAAGTGCCAGCGAGGTGCTGTCTGACACCTCCTGCCCGGTCGAACGTTTGAGGTCGGCACCTGCCACTTCAGCCGGAAGCAACTCCACCGGAGCCGGGCCGGCGGCGCCGTGTCGGCCAGGCAGTTCGGCCATCCCGTCGGCACCGATTGCCACCTGGGCTTCGAGGCTGCTCGATGCGATCCGCAGCCGTCCAGGACACTCGGCTCCGACCGGGACAACACCGAACGATCGGGCTACACCCGGGTCATCGACATGGAACACCCACGTGTCTGCTGCGGTCGCTCGACCTGAGGAAGTCCCTCCATCGTCGGTCCAGCAACACGCGAGGCCAACCGCCGGGCCGTCGGCGAGAATCCGTTCGAGTAGTGCGAGCGTCGGGGCCATCTCGATCGACGACAACGCGAGACGTAACGAGGCCAGCCCGTCGATCGCGAGCGAGATCGTCGGCGCCTGGCCGCCATAGTTTCCTGTCTGATCGATCGACGCATCGAGTCGGGCGAGTAGCCGGTGGAGGCGCTCACTCTCGGTCACTCGGACGACCGCGCCGCAGTGTCCGATTCCGGCAACGCCGTCGAGCGCATGATCACGACGAGCATCGATCACGTACCAGTGCTCGATCGCCGGGGACGCAATGCGACAGCGTGCCGCAATCACGGAAATGAGTGTCGACGTCGTTCCGGATCCCACGGCACCGACCAGCGCGAGGTGACCCCGTTCCCGCTCCCAACGCAACGGCATCCGACCCTGTTCGCTCGGGACGTCGATGAGGCCGACGGCATCATGAGGGATCGCGCCGATCGTCTCGTTGACGGCGCTCGGTGGGAGGTCCACAGGCAACACGTCGATCCACGGTCGATGGGGCGGTTCGATCCGGGCTAACCGAGCAGCATCGCGAATCGTGGCCACTGCGAGTTCGAGTTCGGATCGGCCAGTCGACTCGACGCAGTTGTTGGTGGCCGGATGCCTGACAACGAGGCCTCGGTCCTCGGCGACCACGGGCCCCGTGCACCGCACCGCCTGGAACACGATCAGTTCGTCGGGCCCCAGGCGGAGCGCTGATCGGCCCGGGAGAGCCCGGGAGAACTCAGTGGGGACAGCGTCGTTGACAACATCGTGAGCATCGGCGACGTCATTGAGGCGGAGCGCGAGTCGCAAGTTCGTGTTGGCTCGGATCTCGTCGGTCACGACTCCCGCCGGACGCTGTGTCGCGAGAATCAGATGCACCCCCAGGCTGCGGCCGCGTTGCGCGATGCCGACGAGGGCCGACAGAAACTCGGGAAGTTCCTTCGCCAGTGCAGCGAACTCGTCGATCACGACCACCAAGCGCGGCAAGGTCGGCGCCTCAGCGCGGAGCCGATAGTCGGAAAGGTCGCTCGCACCAACGGACCGCAGGAGGCGCTCCCGACGGTGCAATTCAGCGTCGAGGCTGACAAGCGCACGTTCCGCGAGGCCATCGTCGAGATCGGTGACGAGGCCAACCGTGTGCGGGAGGTCGGCACACGCGTCGAATGTCGAGCCGCCCTTGTAGTCGACGAGCACGAACGTCACATGGTCTGGGCTGAGCTGAGCCGCAAGTCCAATGACCAGGCTGCGCAACAGCTCACTCTTGCCCGAACCCGTCGTGCCAGCAATGAGCGCATGCGGCCCGTCTCGCACGAGGTCCACCTCGACCAACCCATCGACGGAATGTCCCAGCGGCATCGATGGTGCTGGATCCGAACCGCCCGCCCGCCATCGTTCGACAAGCCGACGAGCAGGTGTCGCACCGACCAGCACCGGGTCGACATCGCCGAGCGAGACAGCTGTCGGCAATCGACCCGCCTGGCCTCCTGCCCGTTCCGGGTCTGACAGGCCCGCGAGCCTGCGCGCTGCTGCATGTGCCGTCGCCTCGGTGATACCGGCCATTCGAACGTCGCGTACCTGGGCGGGTGCAGCCTCGTCGTCGATGCGAAGTCGACCGGTCGGCCCGACCATGATCGTTCGATCACAGACCGCCGGCGTCGATTGCTCGGGTTCGACGGCGACCAGCACTGCGGGCTGGGCGGTGTCGAGATAGCGGCGCAGCGGGCCGGTCCGCACAGCGAGGAGACTGGGGTCGTTGACGATCAACAGCGTCGGCCTCAGCGCGTCGACGGCGACCGAACCAAGGAGCGCAGCCAGTGCCACGCCATCGCCGGCGTCGGCGATCATCGGACGGTTCACGGCGTCGCGCACCTGCGGCAACCATTCTGCCCACTTCCAGCGATCGGCGTTGACCGTGACGACGACCAGTTGCCAGTCTGCAGGCCCGACAGAAATCGCAAGTTGGATGACGATGGAGCGCAGCAGCGCCCCGACGAGCGCCGACCTGCCGTGCACGGCAACGGCGCGTCCTGGCTCGATCAGAAGTGGAACGCCAACATCGCTGAGCAGGCCAGCATTTTGCAACGCGGCCTGGCTGTGGGCATCGGCCTTCCCGTCCCAGGGCACCGACCAGCGTTGCTCACCGCGGCCCAGCACGCAGCGCAGCAGGTCGATCGGATCACCACCCTGCGTGAAGAGACGACGCGCCCACACCACACTGCGATCCCCGTCGAGCGCGTCGACCACTCGCAACGCGGTGAGCAGGTCCGAGTGCAGTGCGAGGTGATGCCGACGAGCCGCCGCCTGCTGCCAATCGAGATCGTGGCGGAAACGGGCTCGATCAGCAACCCCTTCCGCTCTGCTTCGCCGGTTCTGACGCCACGCTGCTCCGGCACTGACACACCAGGTGCCAAATGACGCGCATGCCCCGATGAGTGCGAAGAGGGCGAACATCATCTGTCCGAGGATGACGGCAAGTGCCGCCGCGCCCATGACCGCTATGGCCGCCCCGACCAACCCGAGCGCTGAGGGAATCGGAATCCGCACCGACTTCACCGGGAGGACCACCGCTGGGAGCATGAGGGCCGGTACCGAGCACGGGCCTCGCCTCACCTCGCGCCGCCATGGGTCGGCCTGTCGGTCGGCCAATGCTCCCAAATCACACTGCTGCACGCGGTGGGCGACGTCGGTCGGGCGTTCGATGGTGAGCTCCGTGCTCCCCATCGTGATTCGAGTCGGGAGCGGCACGCGCGTCGACGCAGCGATCGGCACGCCGTCGAGGAGCACCGGTACCTGTCCCGCCAACTGCGTCACACGAACGGTGTCCATGTCTGCATCGATCATGACGTGATGGAGTTCGACGGTCGGATCGTCCACTCGGAGGTGCGCGGCCGGCGACCGCCCGATGATCGCTCGCCCGGTTTCGACGGCGCCAACGATACGACAGTCCGGCCCGGCGGTAATGCTCACGACAAGCAGATCTCGACCAGATCCTGTCTCATTCACCAGCTTGGCAGCACCGCCTGCCATGCGGTCGTACGCCGCAGCGACCGCGACCGACGATCCACTTCGGAGCCCTGATTCGACCAGTCGTTGGGCCGGTGGTCTGACCCGTCCATCGATGAGCAGTCGCCGTATAGCGGAGAGCCCAAGCGCCTCGGTGAGGTCGGCCACCGTGTCGCCGAGTGTGTACGGAGCGATCGACAAACGGTTGCCGTCCGGGCCGTGGATCTCGAGCGACGGAACCACCGGTGACTGTTGTGGCAATGAGGTTCTGGGGTCGATGGTCGGGTTCACATATCAACAGTGGGCGGGCTGGCGCAGCAACCGGAATCAAAGATTTCCGGAGGTCTCGAAATGGACACCGACCAGGTGTTGTGAAGCCGGGAAGGCCATGTGTGAGGCATGCCGTGAGTACACCGGTGAGTACACCGGTGATGGTCTGAGCGCAACGTGCAGACATGACCGAAATTCATCGCCCACACCGCTTCTCCGACCGCCTTGATGCCGAGTGGCAACACATCGCCACCGCTCGACGCACCGTCCGCACGATCCGTTCGTGGGCGGAGCACATCCCAACGGCTGAGGCCGCGCGGTTTGATCAGCTCAGCGATGCCCGGGAGCTCATCGCCGCAACACAACGCGCCGAGGGCGACACCGGAAACAACCTCCTGTTGCTGCTGGTCGGGCTCGCTCAGCACGACGCGCTCGCCGGCCGGATCGTGGTGCAGCGACTCTTGCCGGGGTTGATCAGTGCCGCGGCGAAGTACCGGTTTCTGAGTGAGGCCGGCGACCCGGCCGAAGACGCCGTGGGTGCTGCCTGGATCGCTATCCGGAACTACGACGTCGCCAGGCGCACTCGCCATGTGGCTGCCGCGGTGATCTCGGATTCGATCTACTTGGCCTTTCGACGAGACGCTCGACGCCAGCTCCCGGCTGAAACCTCGACCGAGCCGCGGCTGCTCGGTGAACGAGTTGCCTGTCCGCCGTTACCTGCACTCGTCGAGCTGGCTGACGTTGTCCGCACGGCACGTCTCGCTGGCGTCGCCACCCACGATCTCGATCTGATTCGAGCGCTGGTCTGCACCGGGTCGCCGAGCGCCGTGGCTCGTCAACAGTGCGTCACCCCGCGGACGATCCGGAACCGCCGCGATCGTGCGGTTATTCGACTCCAGCAGGCGATCGCCATCGCAGCTTGATGGCCGACGTGGCCATGGCGCCATGCGAATGGTGCCTCCCCTGGGGCTCGAACCCAGAACCAATGGATTAAAAGTCCACTGCTCTACCATTGAGCTAGAGAGGCGGGACCGGCGCGATTCGCGGGAGAAAACCCCGTTGGATCGGTTGCGCCGGGTTGTGCGCCCACATCGTAGAGGCGTGAGACGCCCGCGCCGACCTGGAATCGCCGATCACAGCACGGTTGCGGTGATCTTGGCAACTCGCCTGCGCGTTTGAGTGACGGTTGTTCGACGACTCGAGCACTCGGCACCAGCCGCTCTGTATCACTTAACCTCGATGCGCCAGCGTCGTTCAGCGTCACTCGTTGGGTCGCCAACGACCGTATCGATCACTGAGTTCGGTTGCTCAGGCAATGCGACCAGCCGGCCCACCGGTACTCTCAGTCGCGATGACTGCTGAGCACACCGCCATGTCTCCCACCGGTACACCCGGCTCAATTCTTGGTACCCGCGTCACACGTACCGAAGATCCGGGGCTGCTGACCGGCGCTGCGATCTACCTCGACGACCTCCACATCGAAGGCTCACTGCACGCAGTATTCGTCAGGTCCGATGTCGCGCACGGCGCGATCAACTCCATCGAGACCGACGAGGCAGCGTCGATGCCCGGCGTGGTCGCAGTGCTGACGTTTGCCGACCTCGGCGTTCCTGCCCATCACGGTTTCGCGCCCGTCCACGACGACTTCAAGCGGCCACCACTCGCCGATGGTGTCGTCCGGTTCGTCGGTGAACCGATTGCCATCGTGCTCGCCGAGACGCTCGAAACAGGCACCGACGCTGCGCAGATGGTTTGGGCCGACATCGAGCCGCTCACGCCAATCATCGACATGGAAGCTGCACTCGAGGCCGATGCCCTCCCGATCTTCCCCGCCCACGGTGACAACCAGGCCGTACGGACCGTTGGCAAGGAACGATCCGACCCGACCACCGCAGCGCGCACCGTCCGAGGCCGCTACATCAATCAGCGCATCGCCGTCGTTCCGATCGAACCTGATCGTGCCGCTGCCGAAATCGACGAGCAGGGCCGAGTCAAGTTGTGGGCATCGACGCAGATGCCACACCTCTTGCACCAGCAGTTGGCCGGAGCACTCGGCCTCGAAGAATCCGACGTACACGTGGTCACGCCACAGGTCGGCGGCGGCTTCGGCGGCAAAGCCGGGCTGATGTCCGAGCACGTCGCGATCTGTGCGCTGGCACGCCAGTTCCAACGGCCGATCACCTGGGTACCGCCGCGCAGCGACGACATGAAGTCGCTCCTGCACAGCCGCGGACAAGTGCAGTACGCCGAGCTGGGTTGCACCGAAGACGGCCGCTTCACCAGCCTGCGCGTCCGCCTGGTCAACGACTGTGGCGCCTACCCGAACATCGGGGCGATGCTGCCGGGCCTGACCCGCAACATGGCGCAAGGCACCTACGCAATCCCTGAGTTGGAGTTCGACATCGCGGTTGCGGTCACGAACACCACCCCGATGGGTGCCTACCGCGGGGCTGGCCGACCGGAAGCGACGGCGCTCCTCGAACGATTGGTCGATCAGGCGGCCATCGAACTCGGGATCGACCCGATCGAGATCCGTCGCCGTAACTTCCTTGCCGACGACGTGTTCCCGTTCCAGACGATCACCGGGCCGGTCTACGACACTGGCCAGTACACGATGGCCCTCGACAAGGCCGCTGAGGTCGCCGGCTACGCAGCCCTGCGTGCCGAGCAAGCAACGCGGCGCCAGCAGGGCAGCGAAAAGCTCCTGGGGATCGGCGTCGCGTCGTACGTCGAGGTCACTGCGGGCCGCGGCGGTACCGAATTCGGTGCGGTCGAAGTACACGACGACGGCACGGCCACCATGTACGCCGGCACGCTCTCCCACGGGCAGGGCCACCAAACGGCGTACGCGATGCTTGTCTCTGACCAGACCGGCATCCCTGTCGACAAGATCACGCTCGTTGACGGCGACACCGATCGGGTTCGCACGGGTGGCGGCACCGGCGGCTCCCGATCGCTGCAGCTCGGTGGCTCGGCGGTACACGGCGCCACCGAAGTGATGGTCACCAAGGCGAAAGAACTCGCGGCGAAACTGCTCGAAGCCGATGCTGCCGACATCGTGGTCGACACTGCGTCAGGAACCATCGGTGTGGCTGGCGTTCCCGCACAAGCCCTCTCGTGGGGTGAGCTGGCCCAGCGCGCTGCGGCTATCGGCGAGCACGTCGACGGCGAGTTCGACTTCGTTCAGAAGGGCGGCACGTTCCCATTCGGCACACACATCGCCGTCGTCGAAGTTGATGCCGAAACCGGCAAGGTCGAGCTCCTCCGCCACATCGCAGTCGACGACTGCGG
>CALCXK010000062.1 GCA_937905835.1 uncultured Ilumatobacter sp.
CTAACGAGGGACGCGTATCTCGTCGGCCTCAGACGACCTGTCAGCAGCCTCATGCAGTCGTGGGATGTGGAGTTGGTAGCCGGCGTCCCAGAACTCGTGACCAGACCGCTGCCACACCCCAATCGGGCTCGACAGGCGCTCAAGCATCAGCCGTCGAAATCGCAAGAGCATGAGCGAATCGTTGCAAAACGACCCCGATCACGACGAACAGTGCACCGCCAGCGATGATCAGAATGTGCATCAGCCACAGGTCGAGATACATCCGATCTGATGCCGCAGTCGCCCTCGCTTGGAGACCGGTAGCAGTGGTTCCCAGCGCTTCGAAGCTTGGCTTGAGTTCCACGATGTCCGTGGCGACGACGTCGAGTTGTCCAGCCAGGACTGCCAGCGCAGCCTGAATGTCATCCAGATCGCTTGCCGTCCCGACAAGAGCAGCGTCAACTTCGCGCGACTGTTCCGCAACCGGCTCAAGCCCATCGGCGAACGACCTCAGTTCTTCGGCGACGCTTTCGCGGTTGCCGGGAATCAGCCGTTCGATCTACTCCAAGAATCCGGCCAACCGATCAGCCCCGTCTGCAGCGGCTTCGGCAGTCTGAGCAAGGTTCGTCTCCGACGCGACGCCAGCAGCATTGACGGCCTCCTGGGTAGCGGTAAGTTGCGACTCAGCGAGCTCGAGCCCATCGACCACGACCACGGCGAGACCGGCCCAACATCGTCATCGTCGACGTCCACCGGTGAGGGCTTTCGAGGGTCATGCTCACACCGTTGGTCACCTCAAGGAAGTTAGCCCAGTGCTCTCGGGCGCAGTCATCGAAATGCAAGGTGGAATGACATTCAAGGCGGAGTGACCTCGATCCGGCACACGCCGACGCCGTGTGAGAGCGTCGAGACGTGGACGAGCGACACAACACAACGTTTCCAGCCGGGTTCTTCTCCCGGACCGACGAGACCGACGACGGCGAGTTCTACGCGTTCGATCGGCTGGTCACCCACATCGACGATGGCGCGATCGCTGCCGTCGGAGCCCTGTACGACGAACTCAACTTCTCCGGCCTCTCGGACCCCAGCTCGGGCCCCGTGCTCGACATCTGCTCGTCATGGATTTCACACTTTTTGATCAAACCTGAGCGGCTTGTCGTGACTGGCATGAACGCCGCTGAGCTCGCTGCCAATGAGATGGCCGACGAACGGCACGTGCGCAATCTCAACGTCGATCCAACGCTGCCCTTCGACGATGCAACGTTCGCCGCGGTGACGTGCTGCGTGTCTGTCGACTATCTGACCAAGCCGCTCGATGTCTTCGCCGAGGCAGCCCGGGTGCTGCGACCAGGCGGCGTCTTCGTGTGCACGTTCTCGAACCGCTGCTTTCCGACAAAGGTGATCCGTGGCTGGCTACACACCGACGACCGCGGTCGCTGCCGCATCGTCGAGACCTACTTCGACATGACCGCCGGCTTCGATGAGCCGACCACGCAACTGCGCAACCCAAAGGCATCGGGCGACCCGTTGTTCGCTGTATGGGCTCAGTCAGTTGTCGCTATTTGAGCCATGAAAATCGCGCTATCCCACACATCTGTGCGCTTGGTGATCAGGCCGTCCTCGACGGTGAACCACATCACCCCAGGAATGTCGATCGGCATGCCCTCGTACAGGGCCGTGAAGTCGTTTCGTACGACGACCTGCGACTGCATCGCGGTGCCCTGCTCAACGACCTCAAGCACTGCGTAGCTCCGGTCGACGAACGTCGCCAAAAAGTTGGGCAGGCGCTGCCGATACTCGTCGCGACCGACACAGCTCGATGCGATCGAACTGAGGTGCTCGTTGTGGAACCCCTCAGCGACGAAGCCGGCAATTTCGTCCGGATCTCCTCGCGAGAAGGCATTCAAATAGCTGGTGACGACGTCGGCTGCTGTGCTCATCGCCAAGGAACGCTATGTCGGTCCGGTCGCTGACACGAGATTTTTGGCCCATACTTTGGGGGATGCAGATCATCCGCGGAACCGTTGTCACGATGAATCCGCAACGCGAGATTCTCACGCATGGAGCAGTCGTCGTCGACGGCACCACCATCGCCATGGTCGACAGCTTCGACAAAGTGCGTACTGCCTACCCAGATGCGGTGGTGACAGGGTCGCCTAACGATCTCGTTCTCCCCGGATACATCAACGGGCATCAGCATCTCACGGGCGACCGGCTGATCCAGTCGTCGATTCCCGACAACCTCGCGCCCGGCGAAGCAATCTTTACCTGGGTCGTGCCAGTCCACGCCGAGCACACCGGCGACGACGACGAACTGTCCGCCACGCTGACGCTGGCCGAATCTTTGACCAACGGCATCACTACGACGTTCGAGGCCGGCACGGTTGCACACCCTGACCGGATTGCACGAGCGGCCGAACGAGTCGGCGCCCGCCTCACCATCGGAACGTGGGGATGGGATATCGAGCACGGGCCGTTCACCGGGTCGGTCGACGAAGTGATCGAACGCCAGACCAACGCGCTCGACCTCGTCACGGGGCCACTCGTGTCGAGCTGGGTCACCCTTGTTGGCCACGACCTGATGTCAGACGAACTGGTCGTCGCCGCAACCACGCTCGCTCGCGAGCGCGATGTCGGGATGACTTTCCATCTCTCACCCAGCACGAGCGACACCGACAGCTATCTCACCCGAACCGGCCTCAGCCCACTCGTTCATCTCGATTCGCTCGGCGTGCTCGGGCCACACCTGGCAATTGGCCACGCGGTGCACATCGATGACGCCGAGGTTGACCTCCTCATCGAGCGACATACTGCCGTCGTGTCGTGCCCGTGGGCCTACCTTCGCTTGGGTCAAGGGCTGTCTCGCGAGTTCCGGCATCTCGACATCTGGCAACGGAACGGTCGTATTGCGCTGGGGTGCGACGCAGAAAACGCTGGAGACATGGTCGATGGCATCCGCGCTGCGGCCCTGTTCACGGGTATGGCCAAAGAACGCGACCTCGACCCAACGGTCTTCGGTGCCCACGACGGGCTGGAACTGTTGACGATCCGCGGCGCCGAAGCGCTCGGTATCGACGATCAGGTCGGCTCGATTGAGGTCGGCAAGCAGGCCGACCTGGTCGTCCACGATCGGACCCGGGTCGAATGGATCCCAGCAAGCCCTGACCCGGTCCTTCAGTTGATCTGGGGGTCCGACGGGCGGTCGGTTCGCGATGTCTACGTGGCCGGCGAGCACGTTGTTGCCGAGGGCGAACTCGTGGCTGTCGATATTCGCGCGCTGACCGATGACGCCGTCGCAGCTGGCGCAGCCCTTCGCAAGCGAAGCGGCGTCGAATCAGTTTCCAGGTGGCCACGCCGCTAATTGGCGAGTAACTCCAACACGCGCTTGCTGCCCTCGATGGTTTCGCGTAAGCCGTCGTACATCGTCCCTCGGTTGACCGCCGCCAAGTTGCAGCTGACACCTGCAAAACCCAGCGCTTGCAAATCACGGATCTGGTCAGCGCACTGCTCAGGGGTGCCAACGATGGCGAACTTCCGAGCCAGATCAGCATCGATGAGATCGAGCATCTCCGGCGGGTCGTAGCGGTTCAAGTCGAAGTACCAACCTGTCGCATCATCGAGGGTGGCCACGATCTTGCGCCGACGGTCTGGATCGACGGGCGGCCCATAGTCGCCAAGAATGTCGAGATAGTGAGCGGCAAATCGCTTGACGCTGTTCACTGCCAACTCCTCATCGTCAGACACGCAGAGGGTGACACGCGGCAGCACTTCGATCTCGTCGACATCGCGTCCGGCCTGAGCGGCCCCTTCAGCAAGCCATCCTCGATAGCGCGCCACAATTTCAGGGGTGAGGTGCCGTGCGCCCACCAGCGCTATGTCAGCGACTTCGCCTGCGAGTTTCATCACGCCTTCGCTTCGTGTGCCGATTGCTATCGGGACTGGCTGCGTAGGTGGCCGGATGAGTCGCGCCTTGTCTAACTTCACCACCTCGCCATCGAGCGTCACCTCATCGCCAGCAAGGAGTCCGCGCACTGCCGTGATCGACTCCCGAAGTGTTCGAACTGGGCGGGGGTAGTCGATGCCGAGTTCTTCGAGCCCGGCACCAACACCGATCCCGCAGAACGCCCGGCCCCCAGACAACTCCTGCAGCGTCGCCAGTGCACTTGCGTGGGCCGCTGGGTGTCGCGTGTACGGGTTGGTCACCATGGAACCAATGTGGATCCGTTCGGTACGCGCTGCGATGAGTGCCTGCAACTGATAGGTATCTGGCCAGAGCGCGACACACGAAATTCCCAGGCGGTCGAAACCGGCCTCCTCGACCAGACAGCCGAGTTCGACAGCTTCGGCCGGTGCCATGCCCGGCGTAATCTCAGCTTCGAACGTCATACCATCCCTATCAATCGACCTGGTCTAGAGCAGCGGCCACTTTGCTTTATCGGGCAAGCCGGAGCGAGCCGTGATTGCTTCGCCGGCCATTTGACAGCGGTTGTAGAACGTGCCTTCGTCGATCGTGGTCATCTGACCGTTCTCGACGACCTTGGCACCGTCAACAAACACCGTGTGCACGCCGCGTCCGTCGGCCGACCACACAAGTTGGTTCGCCACGTTGAGCAGCGGTCGCCATTCCGGTCGATCGGTGTCGTGCAACACGATGTCGGCGCGCTTGCCCACCTCAAGTGAGCCAATGGTGTCTTGCATCTGCATGGTCTTGGCGCCGCCAAGCGTTGCCATCTCGTAGGCCATCTCGGCCGGGAACATCTGCGGGTCCTGGCGGGCATCTTTGAACAACCCGGCCACCAAATACGTCGCCCGCATGAGATCGGAGTAGTTCGATGCGTTGTTGCCGTCGGTGCCGATGCTGACGTTGACACCCATCTGTACCATCTCGGGAAACTTGCCAACCTGAGTGACGCCGTAACTGACCTTCAACGCAGTCGTCGGGCAGTGCGCGACGTTGACAGCCATCTCGGCCATCACGGCGAGTTCTTGGTCATCGATCTGAACACAGTGGGTGATCGCCACGTCATCACGCAAGATCCCCAGCTCGGCGAGGTGGATCATCGGGCGCTGACCGAACTCGGCAATGAAGCCTTCCGGATCCATCTTCGCCGGTGACATGTGGAAGCTCATCCCGGTGCCGTGCTCATCAGCCAGCTCACGCGCCGCTTTCCACAGCGGATCAGATGCTGTGGTGTGGCCAACCAGGGTCGACCACGTGCCCACCCTCGCGTCGGGAACCGAGCCATAGTCGACCAACTGCTGCTGCAGCATGTTGATTGCTGCATCAGTGTTCTGTTTGTAGACATCAGGTTCTGGGGGAAGGTCCCACACCCAGTTGCCAACTCTCCCTCGGATGCCGACTTCCACGAGGCCGTCGATCACCTCGTCAAGAAACCGAATCGTGCCCGCTTCGAGGAAGGTTGTCGTGCCGGACTTCAACATCTCGACGGCCGCGAGCTGCGCCGACAGCCGTTCCTCTTCAGCGGTGTGCACGGCGTAGAGCGGGCACAGCCACATGAACACGTTCTCTTCGAACGGAGTGTCATCGGGGACGTAACCCCTCGTCAACGGTTCGCCTGTGATGTGAATGTGGGTATTGACCATCCCGGGTGTCACAACAAAGCGGTCGCTGCCCACGGTCTCTTTCGCGGTGTACAGCGCGTCGAGGTCGGTCTGCTTACCGACGTCGACGATTTTGTTCCCGCGAATCGCAACAGCGCCGTGACGAATCACATCACGCGTCGTATTCATCGTGACGACGTGGCTTCCGACGATGAGGGTGTCGATCTGTTCGGTCATGAAGTCTCCAGACTCTGGCGGGGCTTATTCGCAATGAAACTCTGTTGAAAGCCGATCGGCTCGACGAGCCGGACGTCGACGAATCCTGCAGCACGGATCCACTCCGAGAACTGTTGGTGCGTGAAGCACAAGCCCTTCTCAGTACTCGCCATCATCGTGGTCCCCATGATCACAGCGTGGGGATTCGACTTGCGTTGAATATCAGTGAAGTAGTCAGCAAGTACGAGTCGGCCCTCGGGCTTGAGGGCCTCGAACGCTCGCTCAATTATGTGCTGGGCGCCAGCGGCACCCTCGGTGCGGCAGATATGGCCGAGGACAACGATGTCGTAGCGAGCCGGCTCAATGTCAATCGTGTGGAAATCACCCGGGCGGAACTCACAACGATCGCTCAACCCGTGCTCAGACGTTTTGGCCTCGGCAACAGCGATGACACCTGGAAGGTCGTTGATCACTGCTGAACCATCAGGGCATCCGTTGAGCATTGCGATTGCCCATGGCGCTCCACCAGCTCCGAGGTCGAGAATCTTGGGCGCCCGCATGGCGGAGTAGCGGATCTTCAGATCGGCACGAGTCGCGCACCGGAACATCGTCGTGAATGTTCCTTCGACGAGCGGAACATAAAAGGCTGCCGCGTCATTTTCAATCGGGGTGGCAGGGCGACCCTTACGCACCGTATCGGCGAGCTGCGTCCAGTTCTCGTGCGGCCCTGGCGCCACCGGAATGAGGTCGGCCATTGATGCGGGGCCGTCAGACACCAGGTATCGCTTCGCGGCGTCATTGAGTTCGTAGATGTCGGTGAACTGGTCGAGGAGTTCGAGCGCAACGACGCCGTCGAGGAGGGCGCGAACATGATCAACGGATGCATCGAGCGCAACGGCAATGTCTTCCACCGATGATGGGCCCAGCCGCTGCAACGTGTCGAAGACATCAAGTTCAAGCGCTGCAAGCAAAATGTAGTAGCGGCCGAGGCCCTCGATCGCGGCCCACACCGGTGCGGCGGGCGGCGGCTTGTAGTCGGTCCACGGACGACCCGCGTGGGCCATCGTGTGGGTCTTCTTGATTTCCGGATATGGAGCGTCGCGAGGTTCGTACATAGTGATCAAGAGCCCCCTAGGGCTTGAGCACGATCTTGCCGAAGAAGTCGCTCTGCATCATCTTGTCTTGCGCCTGACCCGCTTCGGCAAGCTCGAACTCGGAATCGATGACGACCTCGAAATTTGCGCTGCAGAACATGTCCCAGACCGGGCCGAACTCTTCAGGCCGGTACGGGTCAGAACCGAAGATTTTGATGCCCGAATGAAAGAGGTAGCCGAGCGAGGGAATCGTTGCCTCATCGCCCGAGGAGTTGCCGCAGCTGACGAGGCGCCCGCGCACTCCGAGTCCAAACAGCGACGGGCCGAAGAGCGCCGTGCCGACGTGATCGAAGACCATGTTGACCCCGGCGCCGTGCGTGACCTCACGGGCGAAACCTGCGACATCGGTCGTGCGGTTGTTGGCAACGTGATCGGCGCCGAGGGCCAAGGCGCGTTCGCATTTTTCGTCGGTTCCAGCGGTGGCGAGCACAGTGGCGCCAGCCTGTTTGGCCAACTGGATGCCCGCCGTCGACACACCTGAGCCAGCGGCGTGGATCATCACAGTTTCGCCAGCCTGGAGGTGGCCGACATCGAACAGTGCATGGGCTGCGGTCAGGAACGCTGTAGGGAATGTCGCAGCATGTTCGAGGGACATCTCGGCCGGCACGATGTACACATGCGAAGCCGGAACTAAGCACTTTTCGGCGTAGCCCCCCGCAACGGTGCCTCCGATGATGCCGAGGTCTCCGTACAGATCGCCGCGGCCGGCGAGCTTCGAGTTTTCTGCGACACCTGCGAGCGACGGATCGACAACGACACGATCACCGACCGACACATTGGTCACGGCAGTTCCGACGGCCGACACAATTCCGGCGATGTCCATGCCAGCAATGTGCGGAAATTCGAATCCAGGCATCTGGAACCAACCCGCACGTTGCACAAGGTCGAGTCGGTTCAGTGACGTGGCAGCCACGTCGACGATGACATCGCCGGCTCCCGGTTCGGGGTCGGGAACGTCGATGAACTGAAGTACCTCGGGGCCCCCAACTTCGGTGTACAACATTGCTTTCATCGGTGATCTCCATGCTGACTGTCGCTTGCGCTCATCTACGGCACAACCGTATGGTAAGACCAACAGACCACCACACACGAAATGTGCGCACAACATGTTCTTCATCTTCTGTTCCTCACCCCATTCAGCTGCCGCCGGTGAGTAGTTCTCCACTTGACGGATGCTGGTACGCCGTTGCAACCAGTGCAGCCATTGGCGACCAGCCGCACCCCATCGAAGTACGCGATCAGGCCTACGTCCTGTGGCGGGGCTCGAACGGAACACTCATTGCAGCCGCCGACCGCTGCACGCACCGCGAAGCCAAACTGTCGCTTGGCACCGTCACCGATGGCTGTCTGCACTGCCCGTACCACGGATGGTCCTTCGGCGATCAAGGCCGATGTGTCGGCGTGCCCTCGTCAGGCCCAGCGGCAACGATTGCACCCGCAGCCCACCTGACACCGCTCGCGGTCACCGAGCGCTACGGGCTGGTCTGGTTCTGCCCTTCCGAGCCCACACAACCAGTTCCGCACCTCGGAGTCGATAAGGACCCTTCGTTCACGCGTCTCAACACCACGATGGAGGTCTGGAACTGCTCGGTCACGCGGATGATCGACAACATGCTCGATGTCGCACACTTCCCCTACACACACGCCGGAACCTTCGGGCGCGAGCAAGAGCGGACTGTTCCCAACTTCACACTCGAGCAACTCGACGACACGTTCCACGGCTACACCTACTCAGTCATCGTCAACAACGAAGGGGAGGCAAAATCGATGTCTGGGGGTGGCGACGACGTCATCGAGCTCGACATGTCGACGGGGTTTGCGCTCCCCTTCTCGGTGCGCAGCACCATGTCGTACGCGAACGGGATCGAACAAACACTGTTGATGACCGCATCGCCCATCAGCGCAGAGCGCAGCTACTTCACCTTTGTGCTCTGGCGCAACGACGACGTCTCAACAACGGGCCAGCAGATCGTTGACTTTGAGCGAGAAGTGGCCTGCGAGGATCGCCGAATGCTCGAACAGTTCCCGGGAGAGCTCTCGCTCGATCGTGGAGCGCTCGTTGACGTCCAGTCAGACAAAGCGTCCCTCGAATGGCGTCGCCGCTACAGCGCC
>CALCXK010000063.1 GCA_937905835.1 uncultured Ilumatobacter sp.
GGCGAGGCCGGACGAAATGACGTCGGTCAATGCGTCGGTGAACTCGGGGACTTCGAGCGCGTGATCGTTGTACGAAAAGACCATGCGGCCCCCGGTTGCGAGCGCTTCAAGCGACAGGCGAAGCAGTGAAGCGGGGGCTGCCCCGATACCGATGACGCCGACCGCCGCAATGGCGTCGTAGGTGCCGCCAGCGAATGGGAACGGATCGTCGATGTCGGTGACCCAGGTGTGGCGATATATGCCGGCCGCTCGGGCGACGTCGAGCATCTCTGTGTTCACATCCGTGCCAGCGAGATCGGTGAACCCGGCTGCAGCGAGTGCAGCTCCGGACAATCCGGTTCCGCACCCGATGTCGAGAACGGCGGCGTCTGGCGAACCGAAGCGCCGGAGCGCCTCGGCGCAGCGCCTCGGTGTCTGGTACCCCTGGCGAGTGAGTTCATCGTCGTAGCTCGCGGCCCACTGCGTGTAGTAGGCGTCGGTGTCGGCCTGGGTGGCCAGGTCGTACACATTGCGGAGGTACTCGACCCCGCCGTCGGTGCCGTTCATTGCCGGCTCACGGCTCGGCGATGATGGCGTGCTGTTTGAGCTCGGCAAGATCGACGTATTCCAGCGTGCTGACGTGAGTGGACTCGAGGACGACGTCGCACGCCTGGCCGGCGTCGAAGGCTTCCTTCCAGCGCATTGCGCAGACGCACCACTGGTCGCCCGGGGCCAGACCGGCGAAGCCGTATTGCGGCATCGGAGTGCTGAGGTCGTTGCCCTGCGACGCCGAGTAGGCGAGGAAGTCGGCGGTGACGCGGCAACACACCGTGTGCATGCCAGGGTCGTCGCCGCGGTTCTCGCAACAGCCGTTGCGGTAGTAGCCGGTCATCGGGTCGTAGGAACACGGCATCAGATCGGTACCGAGGACGTTCATCTGCTGCATCTTTGGAGTCTGGCATCCAAACGCCCGCGAAACGAGTGGAGGATCTTGAAACACAGTTCCACCTGAGCAACTACGGTCGTCGGCATGGGGTCATCAGCGGACAAACTCGACTCGCTCGCTGGTTGTTTCATGGCGGAATACCACCGTGGCGTTCCGATCGACGACGTCGAAGATCGTGATCTCGGCGATGTCGTGAGTGTTGCTGCGGCCCATCTTGAACTGGGCCGACGCCGCGCACCGGGCGAAACGGTGGTCAAGGCGATCTTGCCGCCGACACAGACCGGCGAGGCGGGAAGCGCAGTACTCCTTTTCGTCACCGACGACATTCCGTTTCTCGTCGACACGGTCCGCATGGTGCTCGATCGTCGATCCCTCGGGATCGAGCTATTAGTTCACCCAATGCTGTCGATCGTTCGAAATCGCAATGACGAATTGGTCGAGGTGATCGAGCGGGGCGCCGCTCGGCCGCTCGGGACACAGGTGGAAGCGTGGACGCAGATCAGGCTGAACGGCTGCCATGCCGACCTTCTGTCGGACGTCGAAGACGAAGTCACGGCTGCCATTGCCGACGTGGTCCGGATCGTTGCCGACTTCCCCGAGATGCGTGAACGGCTCTTGAGTGTTGGCGCAGATGATGCGCTGGTTGCCTGGTTGGCCAATCAGCACTTCGTGCTGCTCGGTGCAGCATCGTACGAGCGGCGCGTCGACGCAGTCGGCGAGGTGAGCCTGCACTTGGCGGTCGGCTCCGAACTCGGTGAGTACCGCCCCGACACCCGGCTTGATGCAACAGCAGTCGGGCCACCGTCGAAGGCCGGCGATGTCAACGCCGAGCCCGTGGTCATTGCCCGGACGGAGGCGCTCTCGACCATCCACCGGTCGGCCCGTCTGACGAGCCTTGCGATCCGTCGGACCGCGGACGACACGGTGATCGAAGAGCGATTCATCGGCCTGCTCGGGAGTGGCGCATATCGGGAAAGCGTGTTTGCGATCCCGGTACTGCAAGACCGGGCGACCGCACTTCTCGAACTGTCCGGGGCGGCGGCGATCAGCCACACGGGCCGAGCGATCAAGAACGTGGTCGAAACGTTGCCGCGCGATGTTGTCTTCGAGCTGGGCCAGCATCAGCTGGCGAGTCTGGTGATCGACATCGTTGGCCTGCACGAACGTTCGATCGTTCGCGTCTTTGATGTTGCCGAGCCGGTGGGCTCGTTCAGCACTGTGTTTGTGTACCTACCGCAGTCTCGTTTCGTTGCGGGTCTGCAGAACGACGTCGCTGACCTTGTGGCTGAGCATTACGGCGGCGACGTGCGCGATGTCGAGACACTGGTCGGCTCGAGTTCGCTCGCCCGCATCTCGATGACGGTCCGCACGAGCGGGCCAGTCGACCTCGATCGGCTCGCCGAGATCATCGATGGTGCAACCGCATCGTGGGATGATCGGGCGCGTCTTGCGCTTGCGGCTCGGGTAGGGGCGCAGCGCGCTCGAGACGTGCTCGACCTCGTGGGTGAGGGCATCGAGCGCGATTACCGCGCCCGGGTCGAGCCGGCGTGTGCCGTCGAGGACCTGTTGCGTGTCGCCTCACTTATTGAGCGGCAAGACGAATCAGTCGCCACCTCGATGAGCCGATCGACCGACGTGACGACTGGTGGTTGGCGTTTTAAGGTGTTCCAGCGCGACCACACTTCGACGATTGCCGAACTCGTCCCGCAGCTCGCCCACCTCGGGCTCCATGCAATCGAAGAGCACCCGAGCGAATTCGTCGTCGGCGACGACATGGTGCGCCTGTATGACATCGGTGTTCGTCTCGATAGCGATGTCGAACCGACCGACCGACAGATTGCCGAGGTGCAGATCGGGTTCCTCGCGCTACTCCGTGGCGACGTGGAGGCCGATGGGCTGAATCGCTTGGTGCTCGCTGCGGGCGTCTCGATTCGACAGGTGGAGATACTCCGAACCTATTCCCGCTACCTCCAGCAGGCCGGCTTTCCTTTCAGCCAGAAGTACATCGAGGAAGTGCTGGTTCGGCTTGCCCCAATCGCCAGCGCACTGCTCGACCTGTTCGCCGCGCGCTTCGACCCAGCAAGTGAGCCGAGCCCGACCGAGTCGGCAGTGGTCACCAACGCCGTACGCGCGGATGTCTTGGGACGGCTCGAGCGGGTCCCATCGCTCGATGACGATCGCATTTGTCGCGCCGTGCTGGTGCTGATCGACGCCACGACGCGAACGAATGCCTATCGCCCTCGCCCGGGAGGTGCACTCGCCGAAGAGATTGCTGTCAAACTCGATGCAGCGTCGGTCGGATTCCTGCCTGAGCCCCGCCCGATGTTTGAAATCTTCGTGTGTTCGCCGCGCGTCGAAGGTGTCCATCTCCGTGCCGGTGCGGTGTCGCGAGGTGGCCTCCGTTGGAGTGACCGTCGCGAAGATTTCCGTACCGAGGTGCTCGGGCTGGTGAAAGCCCAGATGGTCAAGAACGCAGTGATCGTTCCGGTCGGGGCGAAGGGCGGTTTCGTTGTCAAGCAGGGCACCGCACCGCCGTCCGACCGCGATGCAATCCGTGCCGAAGGAGTGGATCGGTATCAACGCTTCATCCGGTCGTTGCTCGACGTCACCGACAACCTCGTTGCAGGGGGTGGCGGCAAGACGATCGTCGTGCACCCGCCGGCCTGTGTTATCTACGACGACGATGACCCGTACCTCGTTGTCGCAGCGGACAAGGGAACGGCGACGTTCAGCGATATCGCCAACGAGGTGGCCGATGACTACGGCTTCTGGCTCGGTGATGCGTTCGCATCCGGTGGCAGTAACGGCTACGACCACAAGGTGATGGGCATCACGGCGCGCGGCGCTTGGGAGAGCGTGCGGCGCCATGCACGGGTGATGGGCAAAGACGTCGAGACCGACACGCTCACCGCTGTCGGCATCGGCGACATGTCGGGTGATGTGTTCGGCAACGGCATGTTGTTGTCGACGCACCTCAAACTCGTCGCGGCGTTCGACCATCGCGACGTCTTCCTTGACCCCACCCCGAATGCTGCGGTTTCCTTCGCCGAACGGCAGCGGCTGTTCGACCTGCCGCGCTCCAGTTGGGCCGACTACGACACGGGGCTCATCTCGCAGGGCGGTGGGGTGTACCCCCGATCGCTCAAGTCGATTCCGATTTCGAACCAGGTGCGCGTAGCGCTCGGCCTGGGCGAGGGGATCACCGAACTGGCTCCGAACGCGCTGCTGTCCGCCATCCTCCGAGCGCCTGTTGAGCTGTTATGGAACGGCGGCATCGGGACCTACGTCAAGGCGAGCACCGAGTCGCACGAGTCGGTTGGCGATCGGGCGAACGATGCAATCCGAATTGATGGCGCGGATCTGCGCTGCAGCATCGTCGGTGAAGGTGGCAACCTGGGGCTCACTCAGCTCGGTCGGGTCGAGTACGCAATGGCCGGCGGCTTGATCTACACCGATGCCATCGATAACTCCGCTGGTGTCGACTGCAGCGACCATGAGGTGAACATCAAGATCGCACTCGCCAGCCTCGTCGCCAGTGGTGAGCTCTCTGACGTCGATCGGAACGCCGTACTCGAAGAGATGACCGACGAGGTCGCTGAATTGGTGCTCGACGACAACCGTGCACAAACGCTCGCGTTGATGATTGCTCGCACACAGTCGTTGTCGATGGTCAACGTGCACGCCCGCTACCTCGATGCCCTCGAGGAGGAGGGACACCTCAACCGGGCACTTGAGGCGCTTCCCAATGACAAGCAGATGGCAGAACGTCAGGGTGCAGGCAGTGGGCTTCGTGCTCCTGAGTTCGCGGTCCTGATTGCGTCGACAAAGAATGCTGACATAGCGCAGGTCGTCGCGAGCGATCTCCCCGACGAGGCGGTCCTCGAAGCCGACCTCTTCGAGTACTTTCCCCGTCCGCTGGGCGAGCGGTTCCCCGAGGCCATCCGGACGCATCGGCTCCGTCGGGAGATCATTGCCACCGGCCTGGTCAACAATATGGTCAATCTCGCAGGCATCTCGTTCGATCACAGAATGACCGAGCAGTCTGGCGCATCGGTTGCCGATGTCGCCCGAGCATTTGTTGCATCCCGGAACACTGTTGGCTTCACCGACCTGTGGCAGGAGGTCGACTCACTCGGAAGTTCGATCGACCTCGACGTGCAGATCGCACTCTTCTTAGACGTCCGGCGCATGGCCGAACGCACCACGACGTGGCTGCTGCGACGGCGTCACGCACCCATCGACATCGCTGCAGTGATCGATACTTTTTCGGCCGGCTTCGCCTTCCTGAGCGAGTCGCTCGACGACGTGGTCGGTGGCCGTGTGGCCAACGAGATCCGGTCTGTCCGTGACGAACGGATCGCAGCACGCGTCCCACCCGAACTGGCAGCCCGGTCGGCGCGCTGGCCGTGGCTGCACACGAGCTTCGATGTCATCGAGATCGCCCACGCCGAGTCGTGCAACGTGGCCGATGCTGGGACGGCGTACTGGTCGGTTTTCGAATCGTTCGACGTCGGCTGGCTGTGGGATGGCATTGGTGCGTTGCCGCGCTCTGATCGCTGGCAGACGCAGGCCCGCTCGTCGCTCCGTGACGACCTGATGACGGTCCTTGCAGACCTCACAGCACACGTGATCCGTACGGCCGACGGCTCGCCAGCGGCCTGGATCGAGGCCAATCGTTCGGCCTACACCCGGATGGTCGACATGGAGACCGAGATTCGGCGGGCCGAATCATTCGATCTCACGACGCTGTCGGTCGCACTCCGCCAACTGCGCAACCTCACGGTCAACGCAACGCGCTGAACGCGCGGGTCGAGACCGCTTGAGGGCTGACCGAATCATCAGACCCACCAACCGCTGAAGTCGACAACGAGGTCTGTTGCCGTCGGGGAATAGACGCAGAACGACTGGGTTGAGTCGAGCGCCACGATGGCGTTGTTGTCAAGGGCCACCACGGGTCCGTTGCTTCGGTTGCGGGCGCCGAGCCGGTCGAAGAGAATCGAGAGATCGTCTTGGGTCTGTGTTGCGCCCGGGTGGACCATTGGGTTTGTGACGCGGTGTATCCGGCGCCCATGATCGGTGCCCAGCTGGTTCCGGCGGCGTCTGCGTGGCCCTGGAAGTAGTCGGCCGATCCAACCCCGTCGTGACGTCCACGTTGAAGGGAGCGAATGACAAAGCCGCACCAATCGAGCACATCGTCACGCGCTTCCGGAGGGCTCACGCAGGTATCGACTGAAAATCCACGAAGCGAGAGGTTCGACGCTTCATCTTGATGCAGTCTTTACAGCGCCAAATCTTTGGCCAGCGATGGCGAAAGGTTGTGCAACATGGTCGATCCGCGACGGCGGCCACGGATAGCGTCGAAGACGAAATGACCTCTCACCCTCGCTTTCGATTCGCACCCTCACCGACCGGCTTCTTTCATGTCGGAGGCGCCCGGACGGCGTTGATGAACTGGGCGCTCGCCCGGCGCCTCGAAGGCACGTTCGTCCTCCGCATCGAAGACACCGACGAGGCACGTAATCAGCCTGAGTGGATTCAGGGCATCATCGATGCGCTCGCCTGGATCGGCATCGACGAGAGCGACCCGCATTTCGAGGGTCCGCACTTCCAAAGCGCGAACGCCGAAGCGCACGTTGCAGCAGCTCACCGCCTCTTCGAGTCGGGTGCGGCGTACTACTGCGATCTGACCGGCCAAGAGGTGCAGGACCGAGCGAAAGAGCTGGGGATTACCGGTTACGACGGGTACTCGCGAGACCGCGGGCTTGAGGCCGGGCCGGGTCGGGTATTGCGTTTCCGCGTGCCCGAAGGTCGCACGATCGTCCAAGACCTTGTGCGCGGCGACGTCGACTTCGACAACGGGACGATTGAGGACTTTGTGCTACTTCGTGGCAACGGTGCCCCGATGTTCCTGCTCGCCAACGTCGTCGACGACCTCGAGATGGCGATCAGCCACGTGGTTCGTGCAGAGGAGCATCTGCCGAACACTCCGAAGCAGCAGATGCTGTGGGATGCGCTCGGTCATGCTCCGCCCGTGTGGGCTCACGTGCCTGTACTGGTCAACGAGCAGCGCAAGAAGCTGTCGAAACGCCGTGACAAGGTGGCGCTCGAGCAGTACCGCGACGACGGCATCCTCGCCGACGCAATGGTCAACTATCTGATGACGCTCGGTTGGACGCCGCCAGGTGCCGAGGAGGCCGGCAGCGAGATTGTCACGTGGGGTCAGATCGAGGCCGACTTCGCACTCGAAGACGTCAACCTGTCGCCTGCCTTCTTCGATGTGAAGAAGTTGACGGCGTTCAACAAGCAGTACATCAAGAACATGGATCCGGCCGAGTACCTCGCTGCCGCATCGGCGCAACTGCCGCCCGGATGGGACCGTGAAAGCTTCGCCGCCATTGCACCTCACATCCAAGAGCGCCTCGAACGGCTGACCGATGTGCCGGGCGCCGTCGACTTCCTGTTTTGGCCCCAGGGCGACGACTCCGACCCGATCGATTACGACGAGGCGTCATGGACGAAGGCGACCGATCCAGAATGGTCCGGTCCGCTCTTGAGCGATGTCATCGATGCGTACGACGCCCTCGCCTCGTGGGATCACGAGTCGCTGAAGGCTGCGATCGAAGAAGTGATGGTTCGCTTCGAAGTGAAGCTCGGCAAGGCGCAGACGCTGCCGCGTGTCGCAGTCACCGGTCGGACTGTCGGTCCCCCGTTGTTCGAGTCGTTCGAAGTGCTTGGTCGCGATGAAACACTTCGGCGGCTTCGTGCTGCCCTCGGCCGGCTCGGGAGCTGAGGCGCCCAAGATGCCAGGTGCGCTGACGGAGCAGCGCGATGCCGCGCCCACGAGTCCGCTCGTGCGACGTCGCACGCCAAGGCGGCGTCGGATCCTGTTTGCAGGCAGCCTGGCGATCATCCTCCTGCTCGGCTACTACCTGGTCTCGCTCTTCCAGGTGTACGCGACCGGCACCGATGATCAGGCCCGCTCGGTTGACGCCATCGTGGTGATGGGCGCAGCCCAATACGACGGTCGTCCGTCACCTCAGCTGGCATCGCGTCTCGACCACGTTGTCGAACTCTGGCCGCACGGGTTGGCAACCATCGTCGTCGTGACCGGCGGCAACCGACCGGGCGATCGGTTCACCGAAGCCGAAGCCTCTGCCACGTATCTGATCGAGCGCGGCATCCCGGAAGCATCGATTGTGCTTGAAGACCGTGGCGCCACGTCGTTCGAGTCGCTGGAGCGGGTAGCTGGACTCGTGGCGGAGGGCACTGGGAGCGACGACAACAGCGTGCTGGTCGTCACCGACCCGTACCACTCGCTCCGCTCACGGCTCATTGCCGAGGAAGTCGGTATGACGGCGTATGTGTCGCCGACGAACACGTCAGTCGTGACTGGCTTCCGTTCGTTGGAGCGTCATATCTGGGAAGCTGGCGGTGTTGCGATAGGGCGACTGTTGGGCTTCGGCCGGCTGAGCGAACTCACCGACTGAGCGGTGTCGGACGGGGGTCTTCGATATCGACGGTGGTCGGTGGAGTCGACCGCCGATATGCTCCCGTCTGCATCCTCCGGTGAGTGAAAAACGCTCGGCGGATCAGCACCCTGGGGTGTGGTGTAATTGGCAACACGACAGTTTCTGGTTCTGTTATTAGGGGTTCGATTCCCTTCACCCCAACGCTTCGCTTGGCCTTTCAGGTCGAGGGAAACACTGTGCAAGGGCGATATCGTCGTCGTTCGTAACAGGTCCCGTTCGTCTAGAGGCCCAGGACTCCACCCTCTCAAGGTGGCGGCACGGGTTCGAATCCCGTACGGGATACCAAAGAAACACCAGCTCAGAGCCACTCTTCCGAATTGAGGGAGAGTGGCTCTGACGGTTTTTTCCGTCATGTCGACGGCTGAACGTGCTCGGCACTGCGCGGCTTGAGTCATGCGACTGCCTCAGTGATCAGGTCGTCGTGGGAAGATGCTGGGATGGGAGCCAACAGTCGTCTCACGGTCGCTGATCTTCGAGCAAGCAAAGGCACACGGCAGTACACCGACGTCTATGTGTCGAGCGCCGAGGAAGCCGCGGCTGCAGCGGAAGGTGGGATCGACATGGTCACCATCCAGGACGCTCAGATGAGCACGGAGATGCGGTCTGCTGCTGGCAATGCCTTCATCGTGGTTGGTCTCGATTACGGCCAGGTCGTCACGACCGACGACTACCTGCGTGCAGCGTTCTCGGCGATCAACGACGGCGCTGACGCGTGCTGGTGTGCCGCGTCGCTGCAAACGATTGAGCGATTGGCCGCGGAAGGCATACCGGTCGTCGGCCACGTCGGCCTGATTCCGCCGCGTCGCACCTGGACCGGCGGATTCAAGGCGGTGGGTAAGACGGCGACCACGGCGATGGAGGTGTGGCGCCAGACAAGTGCGCTGGTCGATGCTGGCGCATTTGCCGCTGAGATCGAGGTGGTGCCGGAACCGGTCGCCACGGCGATCAGCGCGAAGACAAGCCTCGTGATGATTTCGATGGGCTCTGGCTCGAACTGCGATGCGCAGTACCTGTTCAGCACCGACGTGCTTGGCACCAACACTGGCCATGTCCCACGACACGCGAAGCAGTACGCCGACCTGCGAGCCGAGCTCGATCGAATCCAAGAAATGCGGGTGGCGGCCTACGCAGCATTCGCCGACGACGTCGCGTCCGGCGGTTTCCCCGACGCAGCACGATTGGTCGCCATTGACCCTGTCGAACTCGCGACGTTCGCGACTGCCCTCGCCGCCGAACAATGACCACGCCGCGAAGCCGAACAGCAGAACCGTTACGGCCCGGTACACGTCTTCCGCCAGGACCTCTTCTCGCTATATGGAGCGCATCATGATCACTGTCAACAACTCGACTGACCTCACCGGTCAAGTCGCCCTCGTCACGGGTGCAACATCAGGCCTCGGTTGGCGTTTCGCCGAGGTGTTGGCCGCTTCCGGTGCATCCGTTGTCGCAACCGGCCGACGTCAAGAGCGGCTCGATGAACTGGTTGCACACATCGTTGCTGACGGTGGCCAGGCTGTGGGCGTCCCGATTGACATGACCGACGCCGACAGCATCATTGCTGCTGTCGATCAGGCCGAAGCTGCGTTCGGCATCGTGACCATCCTGGTCAACAACGCCGGTATCCCCGACGCTCAGCGGGCCCACAAGATGTCGCTTGAACTGATCGACAAGGTCATCGACACCAACTTGCGTGGGCCGTACATCCTCTCCTGTGAAGTCGGCAAGCGCCTGATCGCATCGAAGTCACCGGGGCGAATGGTCAACATCTCGAGCATCTCCGCGACCAACTATGGCGGGGAAGGCGCAGCGCTCTACTCGATCACCAAAGCAGCAATCGCCCGGATGAGTGAGGCGCTCGCCGTCGAGTGGGCGCGGTTCAGTATCAACGTCAATGCCATCGCCCCGGGAGCGTTTGAGTCGGAGATGATGGACGGCATGCTCGAACGCATGGGCGACATCAGTGGGCATTTCTCGCGAAAGCGGATCGGTCGGCCCGACCAGCTCGACTCGACCCTGCTGTACCTCTGCTCGTCAGCTTCCGATGCTGTGACCGGCACGATCATTAAGGTCGACGACGGTCAGAGTTCGCGATGACCCCCTCACGGTTGATGGCGGGATCAGCGCGGCAGGCACTCGTCTGTGCGGGCGGTTGCACGGGACCACGAAGCTAGATCGCGTCGCGGGTATCGCGCACGGCACAACTGGTCAGAGGCCAACGATCCGACGGCTCGACTGACGAAGAAGAAGTCAGGAGGCGGTCAGCGTCACGTCGTACACGCCATCGTCGAACTCGCCGTGGCCCGGCAGGTACGGGCGCGGCGGTGAAACGTCGACGGTGCACCGAGTTTCGTCAGCAAGCCGCTGTAACACAGCGTCCATTTCGCGGCGCTCCCAGAGGTTGACGCGTTGCGTGAAGACGACCGGGCCACCACGGCGGACGACACGCAAGAACTCTCGAAGCACGGTGTCGGGGTCGGTGAGATAACTGAAGACGCCAGCGCAGACCACGGCGAGGAAACGCTGTGACGTAAAGGGCAGTGGTTGGCTCAGATCGATGACGTGCAGTTCTCGGTACACGCCGCGCTGCCGCGCGGCATTGATCGACTCGGGCGAGAAGTCGGCACCGATGACCGATGCAACACCAACGGCATCGAGCGCGAGCCCGGCGAGGCCGGTACCGCAACCGGCGTCGAGTACGTCGCCGTTGGTGGCGCCGGCGGCGGCGATGACCGAGGCGAGTCGGCCAGGAACGTCGTACCCCCACGACAGCACGTCGGTGTCGTACGTCGACACCCAGCCGTCATAGACCCCGACAACTTCGGCCGGTGATGCGTCTGAGACGCCGGCGAGGCCCTGCCCATCAGCGTTCATCGACATGGTGGTACCGACCGCTCACATGGCTGCTTGGAACCGCCAAGAGTTTTTCGTCGTGGCCTGCATCGCCTTCCATGACAAGGACGCCGACGGGTCGGCAGTTGATGTCTTCGGGCGGGGTGTTGCCGGTGGGGATCTTGTCGAGCCGCATGACATCACGATACGCCACTGAATCCGCCGGTGTTGTCGTCCACTCGACGGTGTAGAACAACCAGATGGAAGCTGCCGAGCCGAGCGTGTCACCTTGGGCACTCCAGCTTGCAGTCCGCGTCGAGAAATTGGATCCGCCCACCACTGCGCAGGTCTGCGGAGTAGCGGCGCTCGCCACCATTGAGTTGCTCGACGATCAACGCAGCCGGCCCGAGGGGGAGTGGCATGAAGCCGTCTCGGCATGGAACGGCGACAAGATCCGCAAGATCGTCCGACGTGGCCGTGCATCGGGGTGGCGTCGAGCCCAAGAACCTGACGGGGTGACTGCCGAGCGAGACGGTGTGGAAGTGCGTGCCTTCGTTCCCAGTCGTCGGGACGAGGCCCCAGAAGGGATCACTCAGCTCCAGATCCAGTCGTCCCCACTTGACGAAATCGAACCGATCGATGTGCTACCGGACGCCACCGGCCTGATCATTGCTGTGACGCCGCTTGTTGAGATGTCGTGGGGCAAGCAGGCTGCGCAATGCGCTCACGCCGGCCAGTGGGCATGGATGCGCTCCGACGGCGAGGTGGTGAGCCGATGGGATGCTGCTGGCCGGCCGATCACCGTGGTGCATCCAAATCGACAGCTGTGGGCCGAGCTCGTTGAGAGCGCTCCCGTCCAGATCCACGACGGCGGCTACACCGAGATCTCTGCCGGGACGAAAACGGCGCTGGCCTGGTGGGCTGAACCGTTTTGAGACGCCCACGCCGTCGGGTCAGGCGATGTGTTCAAATGGCCGCGTGAACCGTGTCGAGATCGTCCATGACAACTTCTTGCGACGAGTCGCTCAGGGCGATCTCCCGGCGCGGGTTGGTACAGCGACGCTCGATGATGCACAGCTCACGGCTGACGAACTCGTGTCGCTCTTCGAAGCGCAGGTACTCAGCCGGCATCTCGACCGTGCCGCGCGAGACATGCAAGCCCGCGGATTCGGTTTTTACACAATCGGGTCGTCCGGGCACGAGGGGATGGCTGCAGTCGCCGGAGCACTTCGCCCGACTGACATGGCCTTCGTGCACTATCGCGACGCCGCATTTCAGATCGCGCGAGCAGGCCAGGTTGGTGTCGACCCGACGCGCGACATGCTGCTCAGCTTTACCACAGCGATCGACGACCCGATCTCGGGTGGCCGGCACAAGGTGTTGGGCTCGGCCAGCCTGGCGATGCCACCGCAGACCAGCACGATTGCATCGCATCTTCCGAAGGCGGTCGGCACAGCGTATTCGATTGGCCTCGCCAAACGAGTCAAGCCGGAGCACCAGTCTCTGCCCGACGACTCGGTGGTGATGTGCAGCTTCGGTGACGCCTCGCTCAACCACGCGAGTGCGCAAGCGGCAATCAACACCGCCGGTTGGACGGCTCACCAGGGCGTCCCGCTGCCGCTGATCTTCGTGTGCGAAGACAATGGTCTCGGCATCTCGGTGAAGACGCCTGCCAACTGGGTTGCTGCATCGATGTCGGGCCGTGCGGGCATCGAGTACATCGCAGGGTCAGCGCTCGATCTCCTCGATGCAACAGTGGCAACGCAACGCGCTGCGCACGTTGCGCGACGTCAACGTCGGCCGGTGTTCCTCCACCTCTCCTGTGTCCGCCTGTATGGCCACGCCGGTGCCGATGTTGCGTCGAGTTATCTGCCCATGGAACGCATCGAAGCCGACGAGGCGAACGATCCGCTTCTCCACACCGCCCGGTTGCTCGCCGAGTTCAGCGACCTGTCGCCGACGGACGTACTCGAGCGCTACCGGAGCGTTGGCGCCGAGGTCGATCGGGCCGTGGATGCTGTGGCCGACACGCCGCGGTTGCAGACAGCCGCCCAGGTGATGGCCAGCATCGTGCCGCCCCGACGCACCGCCGAGCCGGCCACCGTGCCGACCGTTGAGGACCGGGCCGGCGTGTTCGGCGCGCACGAGTTGCGGCTGATGAATGAACCGCAGCACCTGGCGAAGTTGTTGAACTGGGCGTTGACCGACGAGCTATTACGGCACCGCGAGATCGTCCTCGCAGGCGAAGATATCGGGGCCAAGGGCGGCGTGTATGGCGTCACCCAACGGCTCCAGAAACGGTTCGGCGCCCATCGGGTGATCGACACCATCCTCGACGAGCAGTCGATTCTCGGCATGGGCATCGGCCTGGCGCACAACGGGTTCATTCCAATCGTGGAGATCCAGTTTCTCGCGTACTTGCACAATGCCGAAGATCAACTCCGTGGTGAGGCAGCGACGTTGCCGTTCTTCTCGAACGGTCAATTTACGAACCCGATGGTGGTCCGCATCGCCAGCCTCGGTTACCAGCGCGGCTTCGGTGGCCACTTCCACAACGACAACTCGATCGCAGTGCTCCGCGACATCCCGGGTCTCGTGATCGCCTGCCCATCGAACGGCGTCGACGCGGTGCTGATGCTACGCGAGGCCGTACGCCTCGCACGAGAAGAGCAGCGCGTCGTCGTGTTCCTGGAACCGATCGCTCGGTACATGACCCGCGATCTCCACGCCGAGGGCGACGACCGATGGGCGGGCCGGTATCCCGACATGCTTGCTGAGCCGATCACGATGGATCGAGTCGCCGTGCGCGACGCCGGTACAGACGTCGCAATCGTCACCTATGGCAACGGGGTTTTCCTCGCCGAACAGGCTGCTCAGGTTCTTCGAGTCAAACATGGCGTTGCAAGCCGAGTCGTCGACATGCGCTGGCTCGCACCCTTGCCCGTCGACGCAATTGTCGCGTCGGTCGAACCGTGCGCTCAGGTAGTGATTGTCGACGAATGCCGCGAAACCGGTTCACAGAGCGAAGCCCTGATGGCTCATCTCGCTGAGCGTGACGTTGCCAACTTGTCTCGGTTGTGCGCGACCGACTCGTTCATCGCCACCGGCCCAGCATCCGGCGCCACGCTGCCGAGCTGCGACTCGATCGTCAACGCCGTACTCGCTGGCCGTGCGGAACCGACCTGACTTCACGTGGCGCCGGCGCACACGGTCGTTGACCGTCTGCGACGGTTGCCCTCATCCTCGGCGAGTTTCAACGAACGCATCCGGATGTGAATATTCGAGTGATCGCATCGAACGATCGGGTCGCGTCCACCGACGAGAATTTCGACCTCGCCTGAGGGTATGGGCCCAGCGAGTCGACGCGGGAACGTTGGTTCGCGTTCCGGATATCACCGTCCCCTATACGGGCAGAATCAATGCCTACTTTCCAATTCGGACCGCTCAGAACCCGCATGCTGTTGAGTCGCTGCTGCGCTCCCACTTCGCGACGGTCGACGCCTGCACACCCAATTGGTTCGCGATCTCTGCCTGCGTGCGGCCGGCGGACTTGATTGCACGAGCCATCTCGGTGCATCGATGAGTCGAACTGTCACACCGAGGTCTGCTTGGTTTCAGGTCCGGAACGTTGCGGCAATCTGTGAATCGCCGAAGCGTCCGATGATCGACATGCCGGCGGCCGGCGGTGTGAGGCCGGTGCAGGTTCCGGTGATCACCAGCTCGCCACGGGCGATCGGTGTGCCCCATTCGATTGCCTTGCGGGCAACGAACTGCAGCACGTTGAGTGGGTGCCCAAGTGCGCTGGCACCAGTCGCAGCGACCTGCTCGGTGCCCGAGAGCGCCACGACGAGCTGATCGAGCGCCCGGGTCTGCTGCTCATCGAGGCCAAGTGAGTGTCCCTGGACGATGACTGACGACACGGCGTTGTCGGCAATCAGGCTGGGAGCGCCAGGGCGAACCAAGTCGGTAAAGCGCGAGTTGACGAGTTCGAAGCAGCCGGCGACGTCGACCATCGAGGCGAGTTCGAGCGGGTCGTCCGGTATCTCGGTGAGGTCGCAGAGTGGGATGAATCCAATTTCGACCTCAACGCCTGTTGGCCCGACGAACCACTCGCTGAGCGAAATGTCTGCCCCATCGGCGAGTACACGGTTGAGGTGCGGCCGCCCGACGAAGGGGGCGTCGATCCCTAAGAACTTCTGCCCCATGGCGCTGGTGGCGCCGACCTTCCACGGACCGAGCTGCACGCCGCTCAGCCGATGACCAGCCTGTTGGATGGCGTAGCCCTCCTCGACATTGGTTGGCTTGACCTCGTCGGGAAGGCCCTCTATCGGCTGGCGGTCGTTGAATGCGTCGAGCAGGATCTGTGCCGCCTGGTCGATTGCGTTCATCGTTGTATCCGTCTCATTGCTGTGCCCACTCGGGCAGTTTCACTGGCGGGCATCGGTCACGACGAGTCAGTCGAGTGCAAGATCGGAGTGCTCGTGTCACTAAGTTCGCGACCGCACATCTGCACCCTCACCCCGACACCCTCACCCCGACTGCCCGTCGGGCTCGATTCCCAGGAGTTCTCCTCATGCGCGAAGCAGTCTTCGTTTCATATGCCCGTACCGGTCTCGCCAAGGCGGGCCGCGGTGGTTTCAACATGACCCCCGCAATGTCAATGGCGGCACATGCCATTAAGAGCGCTGTCGACAAGTCGGGCATCGAGCCCGGTCAGGTCGAAGACGTCGCCCTCGGCAATGGCGCCCACGGTGCTGGCAACCTCGGTCGCCTCGCTGGCCTGCTCGCAGGTTTGCCCGTCAACGTCGGTGGCAACACCATCCAGCGGCACTGCTCGTCGGGTCTCAACTCGATCGCCGTCGCTGCGAACCACATCAAGTCCGACGGCGTCGACATCGCAGTCGCCGGTGGCGTCGAGTCGATCTCGATGCCGAACCCGGGCATGGGTGGCAGCACCAACATGGACCCCGCACTGTCCGAGATGTACCCGGCCGTGTACATGGCAATGATCGAAACCGCCGACATTGTCGCCGAGCGCTACAACGTCAGCCGCGACTACCAGGACGAGTACTCGTTCGAGTCGCAAATGCGTATGGCCCGCGCACAGGAGAACGACCTGTTCGCTGACGAGATCGTCCCGATGGAGACGAAGATGAAGCTCGTCGACCGCGAGACAAAAGAAGAGACCATCGTCGACGTCACCGTCGATCGCGACGAGTGCAACCGTCCCCAGACCACACTTGAGGGCCTGCAGAAGCTCGGCCCGGTTCGCGGCGAAGGCAACTACGTCACCGCCGGCAACGCCAGCCAGTTGTCCGACGGCGCTGCTGCCGTTGTGATGATGAGCGACGAAGAAGCCAGCAAGCGCGACATCGAGCCGCTCGGTGCGTTCAAGGGCTGGGCAGTCGCCGGCTGCGAGCCGGACGAGATGGGTATCGGCCCGATCTACGCCGTACCGAAGCTGCTTGCTCGCCATGGTCTCACCGTCGACGACATCGACATCTGGGAGCTCAACGAAGCATTCGCCTCGCAGTGCCTTTACAGCCGCGACAAGCTCGGTATCGACCCTGCCAAGTACAACGTCAACGGCGGCTCGATCGCCATTGGCCATCCCTTCGGCATGACCGGCACACGCTGCGCCGGCCACATCCTGCAGGAAGGCAAGCGTCGCAACGCCAAGTGGGGCGTCGTCACTATGTGCATCGGCGGAGGCCAGGGCGCTGCCGGCCTCATCGAAATCTACTGATCACCTGATTTTTCTGACCTGAACTCCGCGTGCGGCGTGAGCGCGCTGCCACCTGAGGCGTCCGGCGAGGCATCGATGTGCGAGAACCCCAACTGTGTAGCATTCGGCGAACTGATGGGCCGATGACGACAGACCCAGTCGCTGCGGCGTTGAGTAACGAGGTCGGCCGGATCGAGGGTGTCACGCACATCGTTGACCCCGCTGATCCGCGACTCGACGATTATCGCGACTTGAACAGCATCGCAGTGCGTGTCGAGATGGAGCGCGATGAATTTTTTATGGGCGAGGGATATGTCCCGATTGACCGGATGCTCGATTCGGGGCATCGCATGCGTTCGGTGTTGCTCCACCCGAAACGTCTGAACCGATTCGTTCCTACGATGTCGCGGCCTGAGATGGCCGGGGTGCCGGTCTTTGTTGCCGAGCAAGCGGTCCTTACCGAGGTCGTTGGCTTCAACATGTACCGTTGTTGCCTTGCGTCGGCATTTCGCGCTCCGATGCCGACCGTTGCCGAGTTGGCGAGCAGGTGCCGTCGTCTGGTCGTGCTCGAAGCGCTCAACGACGATCAGAATGTGGGCGCGATTGCGCGGGCTTCGCGTGCGTTTGGGATCGACGGCATGGTCATCAGCCCAACCTGTAATGATCCATATCAGCGACGCACGGTAAGAGTGAGCATGGGTGAGATCCTGCATGTTCCGGTGGCCCGGACTGGCGCTGAGGATTGGCCGAGCGCTCTGCACACACTCCGCGACGCCGGCTTTGAAACCTGGGCCCTGACCCCCGATGTCGACGCGGTCGACCTCTGGGACATGGATGTTCCTGATCGGCTCGCCGTGGTGCTTGGCGCGGAAGGCCATGGCCTGGAGGTCGAGACGATGAACGCGTCGACGCATCGTGTTCGGATCTCGATCTCGACCAATGTCGACTCGCTCAACGTTGGTCACGCTGCCGCTGTCACGTTCGCAGTGATCGGTCGCCCGGCGCGGGCGCGATGAAGCGTGCTGCGTTGGGGGCGATCACCGTCGGGCTGGTTGCGGAGGTTTGGCGCCGTTCCCGATCAGGCTGACCGTCTCAGCACGGCGGTCGCAACGTCGTCGAGGTTGGCTCGCCGTAGGACTCGTTCTCTGCCGCCCACCAGCGAGCTGCTGCCGGGCCCCAGTGCGCACGAAGAACTCGAAATCGGTCAGCGGCAGCGTCGCCGGGCCACTCGGAGCTGTGGAGTGCTGCTGGCAGGCTGGGGTCTTGCAGCGGGAAGCGGCGCCAGGCGTCAACGAGGTCGATCAGCCGTGACGCCGACTGGGCGTCGGGCCGGCATGTGGCGCTCGGCTCGTCGAAGGCTTCCAGAAAGACGCGATAGCCGACCGCAAGAGCGTCGAGTTCCCAGGCTCGTTCGGCGAGAGCGCGAGGGTCGCCGACATCGGTCATCGTGGAGCGGAACAATGTCGCGTCGCCGATGTCGAGATCTCTCAGGATCGCGGTGGCTTCGCGTTCTCGATTCGTCCATGGGCAAATCCACACGCCTTGGCCAAGCGAACCGAAGCCGGCCCAGCCGAGGCTGACGTTCAACTTGGGCCGAAGCGTGCGCCGCTGTTCAGGCACGCTGGCGAGGAGTACCAGCCACTGGCCGTCCCAGTCGCGATCGACTTCGCCGTGGGCGTAAATGCGGGCGGCGCCACGTTGGAGGAGCGACGTCGCCCAGGGCGTCAGCGACCATCTCGATCGTCGGCCGACGCGCTCGGACGTGACCCATCCCTTGTTCGAGAGTCGACTGATCGCTTGCCGAGCGGCCTTGGCTTCGACGTCGAACAAGCCGAGTGTCCGAACGAGTGTCTGCGTCCAAGCGCTGTCCCCGTTGGGCAGCATCAACTCACCAAAGACCGTGATGAGTAAGTCGGATGCGCTCGACGCTGAGGTGCTGCCATCTCGACGGACACCGAGGACGGGTGCGAGAGGAGCAGCGTCATTCATCACAAGATTCTACATTCTTCTTGCGTTCAACTGGAAAAGCAAGGTATGTTAAGAACCAACGAGAAAAGAAGCCTGCACATGACTGACGCCACGGCAGCGCCGCAGACCACTGCAACCGCAGCACCCATCACGTTCGAGCGACACCCGGACTCCTACGTGCATTGGAATCTCAAGGTCGAGTCTGAAGTTGCTCGGCTCTCGATGAATGTCGATCCCGCTGGTGGGTTGCTCGGCGACTACGAGCTCAAGCTCAACAGCTACGACATCGGTGTCGACATCGAACTCGCCGACGCAATTCGTCGTCTGCGGTTCGAGCATCCCGAGGTCAAGGTTGTCGTCCTCGACAGCGCAGTGGAAGGTGTCTTCTGTGCTGGTGCGAACATCCGGATGCTCGCTGCGGCGACGCATAGCCACAAAGTCAACTTCTGCAAGTTCACGAACGAAACTCGCCTGGAAATCGAAGAAGCTTCAGCCGAATCCGGCCTGCGCTTCCTCGCCGCGATCAACGGTGCCTGTTCTGGCGGTGGCTATGAGGTGGCAATGGCCTGCGACCACCTCCTGCTCGTCGACGACCGATCGAGCGCAGTGTCGCTCCCGGAAGTTCCGTTGCTCGGCGTCCTACCCGGCACCGGCGGCCTGACGCGGTTGACCGACAAGCGACACGTGCGTCGCGACCGCGCCGACGTCTTCGCAACGAAGTCTGAAGGTGTTCGGGGAAACGAAGCGGTCGAGTGGAACCTGGTTGACGAAGTGGCGCTGCCATCGAAGTTCGACGAAGCCGTTGCCGCTCGAGTTGTGGCTCTCGCCGCAACGTCGAGTCGGTCCGACGACGGGTCGGCAGTGCAGTTCGAGGCGCTCGGGCGAAGGATCACCGACGACTTGATCACCTACCGGTTCGTCATCGCGAAGCTCGATCGGCTCGGTCGCTCGGTCGAACTCACGATCACCGCAACCGACGACGCCAGCTGGGCGTTGACAGCGGCGCGCGAACTCGACGACGTGCTGTGCCACCTCCGATTCAACGAGCCGACGCTCGGCACGCTGGTGTTGAAGACTCGTGGTGACGCTTCGGCTGCAATTCGCCAGACCGACCGACTACTCGCTGGCTCCGACCATCTTGCTCGCGAGACGGCGCTGCTCTGGAAGCGGGTGCTGTCGCGGCTCGACTTGATGGCCCGCAGCCTCATTGGGGTCGTGGATCCCGGTTCGTGTTTTGTCGGCGTCCTCGCCGAAGTGCTCCTCGCGGCCGATCGCAGCTTCATGCTCGATGGCGTGTTCGAAGACGACGACGAACCCTTGCCGCCGGCCGTGATCGTGCTGACCGGTGCGAGCATCGGGCCGATGCCCATGGCCAACGGCATCACGCGCCTCGCGTCGCGCTTCTGGGGTGTGCCGGCTGATGCTGCAGCAGCCGAAAATGCCGTCGGTGAGTCGATCGATGCAGCGCGTGCAAACGAACTCGGCCTGGTCACGTCGACACCTGACGATCTCGATTGGGACGACGAAGTTCGCCTCGCCATCGAAGAGCGCGCCAGCTTTTCCCCGGACGCGCTCACCGCGATGGAGGCCAACCACCGCTTCGCCGGCCCGGAGACGATGGCGACGAAAATCTTCTCCCGCCTCTCGGCGTGGCAGAACTGGGTGTTCATCCGCCCGAACGCCAGCGGCCCTGCGGGTGCACTGCGCAAGTACGGCACGGGCACCCGTCCCACCTACGACATCAATCGCACCTAAGGCGACAGGCACCGTGTCGTCCGCCCGACCCCGGAGAGAACTATGACCAACATCGACTATTCCGAGCGGATACCGAACAACGTCGACCTTGCCGACGATCGCCGCCTCAAGCGAGCGCTCGAGAACTGGCAACCCCGTTTCCAAGACTGGTGGAGCGAGATGGGCCCCGCAGGGTTCCAAGAGAAGGACGTCTACCTGCGTACTGCCGTCGACGTCGGCCGCGAAGGCTGGGCCCACTTCGGTCACGTCAAGATGCCCGAGTACCGCTGGGGCATCTTCTTGAGCGAGCCCCAACCGAACCGGATCATCGGCTTTGGCGACAGCAAGGGCCAGCCTGTCTGGCAGGAAGTACCGGGCGAGTTCCGCACCGATCTGCGTCGGTTGATCGTGGTCCAGGGTGACACCGAGCCGGCCTCCGTCGAACAGCAACGGCTGCTCGGCGCTACCGCTCCTTCGCTCTACGATCTTCGCAACTTGTTCCAGGTCAACGTCGAAGAGGGCCGCCATCTGTGGGCAATGGTGTACCTGCTGCACCGCTACTTCGGCAAGGACGGTCGCGACGAGGCCGACGCGATGCTTGAGCGCAACTCGGGCGATGCCGACCAGCCCCGCATCCTGGGAGCGTTTAACGAAGAGACACCCGACTGGCTCTCCTTCTTCATGTTCACCTACTTCACCGACCGCGACGGTAAGTACCAGCTTGGTGCGCTCCGCGAGTCGGCTTTCGACCCGCTCAGCAGAACCTGCGACTTCATGTTGAAAGAAGAGGCGCACCACATGTTCGTCGGTGCGACGGGCGTCGGACGTGTCGTTCAGCGCACCGCTGAGTTGATGAATGAGTTCGACACCGAGAACGTCACGAGCCACGGTGGGATCAACCTCGACACGCTGCAGAAGTACATCAACTTCCACTACTCGGTGTCGCTTGATCTCTTCGGGAGTGAGAAGTCGACAAACGCGGCGAACTACTACGCAGCTGGCCTCAAGGGGCGATACGGCGAAGACAAGTACGACGACGATCATGTGCTCCTCGACCTCGAAGATCAGTACCTGACCGTGACCAATGGTGCGATCACGACCGAGACCCTGTCGGCCCGGGCGCTCGTCAACCATGAACTTCGGAGCGAGTACACCCTCGATTGTGCGAAAGGCCTCCGCCGCTGGAACCGGACGCTTGCCGAGCACGGCGTCACGACCGAATTGGCGTTGCCGCATGTTGGCTTCAACCGCGAAGTCGGCGTGTTCCGTGATCATGAGGTGAGCCCTGACGGCCGCATCTTGAGTGCTGCCGAATGGGCGGAGCAACGCGACGACTGGCTCCCGACCGATGCCGAAAAGGTGCATGTCGGCTCGCTGATGAAGCCTGCATTTGGGCCCGGCGAGATGGCCGGCTGGATCGCTCCGCCAGCGACAGGCATCAACACGCAGGCCGTCGACTACGACTACGTGCGCATCTAGTCAACGGGATGTCTCCTGATCCGCACGTCTCCGTTGTTGCGGTTGGCGCATGCCGACTTCGCGTTGCCACGTGGGGCAACGGGCCCATCGAGATTGTGCTCTTACACGACGGCCTCGGCTCGATATCGCAGTGGCGAGATACGCCGACCGAAATCTCATTAGCAACCGGTGTTGCCGTGATGGCCTACGAGCGCGCAGGGCACGGCGCCTCGACGCCGGTACCCGACGGGCCGTGGCCCGCCGATTGGTTACATCGCGAAGCGGATGTCCTCGGTGAACTGCTGCTGGCGATGGACATCGATCAGCCGCTCCTCGTCGGTCATTCCGACGGAGGGACGACTGCGTTGCTCCACGCTGCTGGCGGCGGAGCGTGCCGCGGCGTCGTTGCGCTCGCAGCCCACTCGTGGGTGGAGCCGCGCTGCAGTAAAGCAATCGTCAAAATGCGGGGGTTCTCGGACCGGATTGTCACTGGCCTCGCAACACATCACGACGCGCCCGCCGAGCTGTTCGACGCGTGGAGTAGCGCTTGGGTCAGCGACTCTTTCGCGGTCTGGGACGTCCGACCGATGCTCGCTTCGATCACCGTGCCGACGCTGGTCGTGCAGGGTGACCAGGACGAATACGCCACCGATGCGCAGTTGACAGCAACCGCCGCCGCCATTGGTGCGAACGCCACCGTCGTGCGCCTTGCCGGCGCCCGCCACATGATCCACCACGAGCAGCCGGCTGTGGTCGCCGCGTTGGTTGCCGAGTTCTACAATCGTAAAGGCGCCATCGAGGCGCCGATACAGGGAGCCTGACATGCACGAGCATTTCAACGTCAGCGAATGGTTGGTCGACCGTCACGTCGAAGCAGGCAATGGCGAGCGCATCGCCATCCGTAGCGGGGGTGAGTCGTTGACCTATGTCGAAGTACTCGGTCGCGTCGAGGCTGCTGCAGGAGGGCTCCGCGCGCTTGGCGTGCGTTGCGAGGAGCGAGTGGCAATGGTGATGCTCGACTCGGTCGAGTTCGTTGCGATGTTCCTCGGCGCACTGCGGATCGGTGCGGTTCCGGTGCCGATGAATCCGCTGCTTCCCGGACGCGACCTGGCTGTGATCGTTGCTGACTCGCGAGCACGCGTCGTCGCAATTTCGGCTACACGCGAACAGTCGCTGGCGGAACTTCGTGCCGGTGCCCCCGAGGTAGAGATCGTCATCAGTTCCGGTGGCGGTGGCGACGATCTACTGGGGTGGGCCGACTTCATTGGTGCAGGTTCGGACGGATCAGTCGCTGATACCTGGGCGGAGTCCCCTGGCTTTTGGCTGTGCACGTCTGGGTCGACCGGGCAGCCGAAGTTGGCGATGCACCGCCACGCCGACATCCCGGCCACGTGCGAGACGTACGCCGACCAGGTCCTCGGGATCACCGCCGACGACATCTGCTTCTCGGTCGGGCCGATGTTTCATGCCTACGGCCTTGGCAACTCACTCACCTTCCCGTTCTCGGTCGGCGCAACAGCGGTACTCGAACCGACTCGGCCGCCGACACCGCAACTCGTTGCCGGCATCGTGACAAGCGAGCGCCCCACGTTGTTCTTCTGCATCCCCACTTTCTACGCCGCGCTCCTCGCATCGGACCTGGCCGACGACGTGTTCGCGTCGGTGCGCTTCGGCGTGTCGGCTGCCGAGGCACTTCCGTCCGAAACGTTCGAGCGGTTTCGAAATCGGTTTGGTGTCACGATCCTCGACGGCATCGGATCGACCGAGCAGCTGCACATCTATCTCTCCAACACCCCGACAGGGTTCCGCCCCGGAACAAGTGGGCGGGCCGTGCCTGGCTACGAGGTCCGTGTCGTCGACGAGTCGGACAACGATCAGAGCATCGACGTTCCCGGCCAACTCCTGGTGCGCGGGCCGTCGGCAGCCACCGGGTACTGGTGCCGCAGCGACACAACCCGAGCAACGTTCGAAGGTGAGTGGATGCGTACTGGGGATCTCTACGCAGTCGATGCTGACGGATTCCATACGTATCTCGGCCGAGTGGACGACATGTTGCGCGTCGGTGGCGAGTGGGTGTCGCCGGCTGAAGTCGAGGGTGTCCTGATCGAGCACGCCGGTGTGCTCGAGGCAGCGATCGTTGGACTTCCCGACGATCAGAATGTCACCCGTCCGGTGGCGTTCGTCGTCGCCGTCGATGGGGCGACGCCGTCGGTCGACGATTTGACCGAGCACTGCCGGTCACGGTTGGCGGGCTACAAGCGGCCAAAGGTGTATCGGATGGTCGACGGGCTCCCGAAGACCGCCACGGGCAAGATCCAACGTTTCAAACTGCGCGCGCCCTAACATCTCGCTACCGCCGCAGTCGGCTGCGACACCACGGCAGGACGCTGGATGAGGCGGCGTCGTAGGGTCGGCCCAATGGAACTGAACGATCGAGTTGTCATCATCACTGGAGGGGGCTCCGGCATCGGCGAGGCCCTGGCGCACGCAGCGCACGCTGCAGGGGCACGGCACGTTGTTGTTGCTGACCTTGACGAGGCCGCGGCACAGCGTGTTGCTACCGAAGTCGGCGGCACCGGGGTCGGTATCGACGTTCGTGACGAGCAGGCGATCATTGCGATGGTCGAGCAGACCGAAGCAGCACATGGCCCGATCGACGTGTTCGTCTCGAATGCCGGATACGTGACGGCCGCCGGGCTCGAAGACTCCAACGAACGGATCAACCACATGTGGGACGTCCACGTGATGAGCCACATTTACGCGGCTCGTGCGGTGGTGCCCTCGATGATCGCCCGCGGCGAGGGCTACCTGTTGAGCACAGCATCGGCAGCCGGCCTCCTCACCCAGATCGGTTCGTTGGCGTACTCGGTCACGAAGGGCGCAGCGGTCTCACTCGCCGAGTTTCTCAGCATCACCCACCACCATCAGGGCATCCGTGTCTCGGTGCTCTGCCCACAGGCCGTTGCCACCAACATCGTGGCGAACAGCCCCGACCTTGGTGGTGCCGGCGCCACACCCGATGACTTCGAAGGCGGAGTCGCCTCGGGCGATGGCGTGCTCAGCTCCGCCGAGGTCGCCCAAGCCTGCCTCGATGCGATGCGCGACGAACGCTTCCACGTACTGCCGCACCCAGAGGTGGCTACCTACGTCGAACGCAAGGCGACCGATGTTGATCGCTGGCTTACCGGGATGCGCCGTTTCCAGTCGGCCCTCGCTGCCGGCGGCCCGTTGCCGGGCGATGCCATGGCGCCGAAGCTCTGAGCAGAGTCGTTGCCAGGTAGCCGGATCGGCAACACTGCACACGTGGAGAAATCTGAGATTCCTGTCGGTTTCGACGTCGCACTCGTCGAAGCCTGGATGGCCGAAAACACCCGAGTGGTCCCACCGTGCAGGTGGACGCGCCTCACCGGCGGCCACTCGAACTTGACCTATCTGCTCACTGATAGCAACGACGACGAATTCGTCATCCGTCGGCCGCCGCAGGGGGAGCTCTTACCGAAGGCACACGACATGTTCCGGGAGTTCCGGATCATCGAAGCGCTGCACCCCGCCGGCATCCCGGTCGCCGAGCCGATCGGTTACTGCGACGACCGGGCGGTGTGTGATCGACACTTCTACGTGATGGGCAAAGTCGGCGGTCAGGCGCTGTACACCGGCACCGAGTCGGCCGAACGGCTCGACGTTGCCGCACGTGGGCGTGTCGGCGCATCGTTTATGGAGACACTCGCTGCGATTCACTCGATCGACCCGGAGGACGTCGGTCTGGGAGATCTCGGCCGTCACGACGGGTACGTCGCCCGACAGATCCGTACCTGGTACGGCTCTTGGACGGCATCGGCCGAGGCTGCTGACTACGACGATCCGCGGATCCATGAACTCCACACCTGGCTCAACGAGCGTTTGCCTGAGCAAGGCCCGGCACGGGTCGTGCACGGCGACTATGGGATGCATAACTCGATGGTCGCTGAGGACGGCTCGATGGTTGCCGTGCTCGACTGGGAGATCGCAACACTCGGCGATCCGATGGCGGACTTCGCCTATGCCCTCAATGCCTGGGCCGAATCGACCGATCCCGTAGCAGTCGAAGCCGATGCCGCCACCGCGGTGCCGGGCTTCTGTAGCCGTGATGAGCTGGTTCGGTACTACGCCGATCGCACCGGCGCCGACATGTCAAATCTCTCGTACTACCGGGCGTTCAATGCCTTCAAGACCGCCTGCATTCTGCACGGCGTGTACGCCCGATATCGGATGGGGCAGAAGAGCAGCGAGGACGTTGACCTCGAAAGCCTGTTCAATCGCATCAGCGCGTCGATCGAGCTGGCTGTAGCTCACGCGGCCGACGTCTGAGACCCGTGCAGAACTCGTCGGCCACGTCGATCAAGGCAGCCATCGATATCGGAACCAACTCGATGCATCTCGTCGTTGCCCGGCTTGCCGACCACGGTGGGTTCGAGATGCTGACGAGTGAAAAAGAGACCGTCCGGCTCGGCCAGGGCGGCGGCGAGATGAAGCTGCTCGCACCAGATGCCATCGAACGCGGCATTGCTGCCCTCGGCCGGATGAAACAGGTGGCCGCGAGCTTTGGCGATGTCGATCTCGCGGCCGTGGCGACCAGTGCCGTTCGTGAGGCGTCGAATCGAAACGAGTTTCTCGACCGGGCGCGCAATGAGGTCGGGATCGACGTCGAAGTGATCAGTGGCTTCGAGGAGGCAAGATTAATCCATCTCGGTGTGCTGCAGGCGCTCCCGGTGTTTGAACAGCGCATTCTCCTGGTCGACATCGGCGGTGGAAGCACTGAGTTGCTCGTGGGCGAGGGCCCAGATCCGATCGAGGCGCGGAGCATGAAGCTTGGCGCGATCCGCCTCACCGAACGGTTCTTCGCCGATGCTCTGGCCGAGGACCGAGCCCCGACCGATGGCGAGATCGACGAGTGCCGGCACTACGTCCGAGCAGCGCTTGCCCCGGTGGGTCACGAACTCGGTGGCCATCAGCCGCAAGTTGCGGTCGGGAGTTCCGGAACAGCAACCACGGTCGCCGCCATTGCAGTAGCTGCACGCGGCGACGACGTGCGTCAGATGAACGGTGTGGTGTTCTCGGCCGCCGAGCTTGCCGATGTCGCGAAACGGGTCCTCACGGCGTCAGACCGTCGAAAGGTCAATGGGCTCGACGACAAACGGTCCGACATCATTTTGGGCGGCGTCATCCTGCTCCAGGAGGTGTTCGCAGCCTTCGACCTTCAGGCAATGACGATCTCGGAATATGCACTTCGCGAAGGCGTGCTGTTCGACCGATTCGCGTCAGGTTCGGTCCAGGACCTGCACGACCTTCGACGTCACAACCTCGTTCGCCTCGCTCAGCAACTCGATCCCGATCCCAAACACGCCGAACATACCGCGCTCCTCGCAACGGAGTTGTTCGACCGGACGAAGTCGCTGCACGGCCTTGGCGATTCTGAACGGGAACTACTCGACGCTGCAGCGATCGTGCACAATGTCGGACTGTTCATCAGCCACTCAAGCCACCATAAACACTCGTACTACGTGATCAGGAACAGCGAACAACTGACCGGGTTCACCGAGCACGAAGTGGAACTGATCGCTGTGCTCGCCCGGTACCACCGCAAGAGTCATCCGACCGAGAAGCACGACGAGTTTGCTGCGCTGAAGAAGGACGATCAGCGGTTGGTCAGGGAGCTCGCTGGAATGTTACGTCTGGCTATCGGACTCGATCGTCGTCATGCGGGCCTCGTCGAGTCGATGCGCGTCATCATCAACGATGGAACGGTACGCATCGAGCCGTTGGCTCCTGGCGCGGCGGACATCGATGGCGGCATCGACCTCGAGGTCTATGCGGCGCGTGAACGATCGCTTCTGTTTGCTGAAGCGTTCGACGTGACCGTCGAGATCGATGTGTCAGCGCATGACGCTGACGACGACGCGACCGACCTCGAATCGGGCTGACGCCGTTCCTCTATTGAGGCCGGCGATTGAGGCCGGCGATTTCAATCGGCAACGTCGAGCCGTTCGTCGGCACGGGGGATGGGCGGGTCGCCGGCTCCGCTGATCGACTGGTCGATGTCGATGCTGTTGCCCGTGGTCATACCCGATTCCGCCGACAGGAGAAACACGATCATGTTGGCGACCTCCCACGGCTTGACGAGTCGACCCATCGGCCGGCCCGCCTCAGCGGCCTGGAGCCAGTTGTCCGGAGCGTTCTCTTCGGTCAACTGCACACGGTGTTCTGACTCGGTGTCCATCCACCCAGGATTGACCTGGTTGACCCGAATACCTTCTTGCATCAGCGAGTAGGCGAGGTTGCGCGTCATGACCGACAGCGCTCCCTTTGAGATGCTGTAGGCGGCGAGCCGGGGCTGGCCGCCGTGACCCGACGTGGAGCCGACATTGACGATCGAGCCGGTTGCGCCGGTCTGCTGCATCAGGCGCGTCGCCGACTGGATCATGAAGTAGGGGGCCTTCACGTTGATCGCCATCATGCGATCGAAGTGGTCGTGCGTGTCGGACCAAATGGTTGAGCGGGTGGTGAGCGCAGCGACATTGACGAGGCCGTTGACGGTGCCGAATCGTTCGGCGCAGGCATCGACGATTCGCTCAGGCGCAGCGGCGTCTCCCACGTCCGCTTCGACAAAGATGGTGGGCGTGCCGTCAGCGGTGAGCTCGGCGGCAAGCGAGGTGCCGCGTTCGGCTGACCTTCCAGCGAGCACAAGGCCGGAGGAGCCGCCGCGTTCGGCCAGCGTGCGAGCTACCTGCTCGCCGAGGCCTTGAGTTCCGCCATTGATAATCGTCACACTCATCTTGCTGTTCTAGTGCGTCTGGTGTTCCTCCGCGAGAGTCCGACGATCGTTCGCCATACTTGACGCAATGGCCGACCCGAAGACTTCGAACGATCCCGCAGCCGGAACGACAAGCGACGCACGCCCGGCAGCCGCCAACTTCGTCCGCGACCTCGCAGTCGAACACACTGCGCAAGGCACCTTCGGCGGCCGGGTCGTGACCCGTTTCCCGCCCGAGCCGAACGGCTATCTGCACATCGGCCACGCCAAGGCGATCACTACCGACTTCGAGCTGGCCCGTGAGTTCGACGGTGTCTGCAACCTGCGCTTCGACGACACCAACCCCGAGACCGAAGACACGAGCTTCGTTGACGGCATCATCGAAGATCTGGCGTGGCTCGGCTATCCGCTCGATCGTGAACCGCTGTTCGCCAGTGACTACTTCGACCAGCTCGCTCGTTGGGCCGAACTGCTGATCGAGCAGGGCCTCGCCTACGTCGACGACCAAGACGGCGAGACCATCTCCGAGCAGCGTGGCGGCTACGGCAACCCTGGTGTGGAGAGCCCCCACCGTGAGCGTCCGGTTGCCGAGAACCTGGATCTCTTTACTCGCATGCAGGCCGGCGAGTTCGGTGAAGGCGAGCGGGTAGTGCGCGCCAAGATCGACATGCAGCACGACAACATGCAGCTGCGCGATCCGATCATGTATCGCATCCGCAACGAGGCGCACCACCGCACCGGCACTGCGTGGAAGATCTACCCAACATACGACTGGGCGCACGGACAGAGCGATGCGATCGAAGGCGTTACGCACTCGCTGTGCTCCCTGGAGTTCGATGCGCACCGTGCGCTGTACGACTGGTACCTGGAACAGCTACGGCAGCTTGATGAGCTGCCGTTCGAGGTGCCACGGCAGTTCGAGTTCGCCCGACTCGAACTTACCCACACCATCACATCGAAGCGCAAGCTCGCGAAGCTCGTCGAAGACGGCGTGGTCGATGGCTGGGACGATCCGCGGCTGCCGACGCTCCGTGGTCTTCGACGTCGCGGGTACCCGGCGGAGTCGATCCGCGACTTCTGCGCATTTATTGGTGTCGGCAAGACCAACAGTCGCCACGAAATCGAGCTGCTCGAGTCGTTCATCCGCACCCGGCTGAACAAGACGGCGCTGCGTCGGATGGCAGTGCTTGATCCACTCAAGGTCGTCATTACCAACTGGCCGACCGACGCTGACGGCGCTCCCGTTGTCGAAGAGGTTGAGCTGATCAACAACCCGGAGAACGCCGACGACGGTGTTCGGACCGCTCCGTTCTCAGGGACGCTGTACATCGAGCACGACGATTTTCAGGCCGATCCGCCACCCAAGTACTACCGCCTCACACCGGGGCGGGAAGTTCGTCTGCGTGGCGGCTATTTCGTCACAGCCACGGGCTTCGAGAGCGATGCTGACGGCAACGTCACCGAAGTGCACGTCACGTATGACCCCGACACCAAGGGCGGCAATGCTCCCGACGGTCGCAAGGTCAAGTCGACCATGCACTGGGTAAGCGCAGCACATGCCGTTGATGCTGACGTCGCCACGTATGAGCGGCTCTTCAGTGCCGAGATTCCCGGTGCGGAAACCGGAGATGTTTTCGACGATCTCCATCCCAATTCGATGACCGTCCTGCGTGGCTGCAAGCTCGAACCCGAGCTGGCAAATACCGCACCCGGCGATGTTGTCCAGTTCGAACGCCTCGGCTACTTCGCAGCTGACCCCCACACTCCGCTGCTGTTCCATCGCACCGTTGGCCTCCGCGACGAATGGGCAAACATTCAAAAACGCAAAAAGTGAAACTGTCACCCAGGTCAGACCTCGGTGTGACAGCGATGTGACAAGTTGCTACCCCTGTTCGAGGTGAAGTAGCGCGTCGGCAGCTTCGGCGATGTGGCCGGTCCACTGCTCCGCGTTGCGAGGCTCATCGATAGGTAGGACGACAAATTTGCTCGTGCCCACGTCAATGAACTGTTGAATCAGCGCGGCGAGTGATTCCCAGGAGTCGGGGACCAGTTGGGTGACGTCATCGAGGTCGGGTCGACGCTTCGCCAGGAGCTGCAGCAACACCTCTGGCACGTCTCCGAACGAGTACGGAATCAAGACCCCGTAGTGATCGTCTTCAATCTCTCGGTCGTGCTCAGCAGCAACTTCTTCAATCACAACTCGCCCAGCAGCAGCGTCGGCTGGCGTGACGAAGGACGGTAGCCAGCCGTTTGCAACTCGGCCGATTCGTTTGAGTTCAGACGGGGCGAAGCCGCCGAGCCAGACATCCATCCGGTTTGGGGCAGGCAAGACACGGATGTTGTCGTAGTTGAAGTACGTGCCCTCGTGGCTGAAAAACTCGCCCGTCCAACACTTCTTCATCACATCGAGCGACTCGTTGAAGATCTTTGCCCGCTCGGTCCGGTCGACGCCGAAGGCCTGTTGCTCGATGGGGTCGACAGCACCAAGACCGAAGGCAGGGAGCAGGCGACCGCCTGACATCCGACCGAGCGTCGCCAGCGCCTTGGCCAGCACCACCGGGTTGCGGCCGGGGAGCACCATCACCGACATACCGAACTTGAGGTTGGTGGTTCGACCGGCGCCGTAGGCCATTGCGACCAACGGGTCGGGTGCCTCCCCACTGATTTTCTCCGACAACCAGAGCGAATCGAAGGCGTGCCTTTCGAGCGCGTCGACAACGACGCCGTACGACTCGTCATGCAGGTTGGTGCGAGTTCCGAGGCCGTAGCCAATGCGGACTTTGAGGAGCTCGCTCACACGTTGCGGGCGATCGGCTCGAGGATGTCAGCCAACGCAGCGGGCATGCTGACGAAGGGCGAATGGTCGGTGTCGAGGTTGACGTGCGTGGTGCACCTGGCCGCGAACACCGCTTGGTGTTCAGGGTGGACCGCACGGTCTTGTAGACAACGGACATAGGTCGAAGCGATGGTGTCGCGAGGCGTGCCCGTGACCTCTTCGGTCACGACGGGGATGGGTTGTGGCGACAGGCGGGGGAGCGCTGCTGCAGCAGCCTCTGGGGAGCACGCACCGTAGAGCGCCGCGGTGGCGAGCTCGGGGTCAAGCGTCGAGGTGCCGTTGTCGTGGAAGCGCATCGCTGCGCCGAGGTCGACGTCGTGGCGGTCGAATGAGAGCAGGGTGCCCAGCACCGACTCGCCCGCATTGAGTGCAAACGCTGCGACATAGACGAGGTGAGCCAGGTCGGAGCGACCTACTGCCGCCTGTGTGATGACGGCGCCGCCGTAACTGTGCCCAACGAGCACGGCATCGGTCAGATCAAGATAATCGAGTGTTGCTGCGAGATGCGCCGCATCATGATGTAAGTCGCCGAGCGGTTCGAGCGATGCGCCATGCCCAGGAAGATCGATGGCGTATGAGGGGATCCCCCGACGATCGAGTTCGCCTTGAAAGGTCGCCCAGCACCAAGCGCCGTGCCAGGCTCCATGGACGAGAACGACAGGGCGACAAGATTCCATGCGCCGATGCTGGCACAGCCAACCGACGCCAGGAGAGTTGTGAGGGGCAGCCCGAGCGCAGAGGTCAGCTGTGGGAAAGCACGTTGACCGGCGCTGCTGCGTTGCTGCGCACGCGGCCGGTTTGGACCCAGCTCACGGCAAAGGCGACGACGGCAACGGTTGCGACGATTGTCGTGTCAGACACGTTGCCAATCGATGCGAGAGTGATGGCTGCCAGTGCGGCAACGGTGGACATCACCACAGCCAGCTTGACGGCTGCGATCCAGGTGCGACGGCTGATTTCCATGTACCTGTTCATAGTGGTCCTGATGACTGGTACGCCTCGATCGCGCACTTAGTTGCAAATTCTTCATCTGTCCGTTCAGATCGTCACGCAATCGCGCGACGAGTGATGAGGACTTGTGACGAAGCGATGACGACGATGTCGCTGTTGTGTGACCCAATCACAACGGTGTCGTTTGGTCTCGCTATCTTGCGGAGATGGCTGACCAGCACGATCCAACGACTTCACTCGATCTCTTTCGCCTCGACGGGTTGACCGCAATCGTGACCGGAGCATCTTCTGGGCTGGGCGATCGATTCGCCCGGGTACTGCATGCGGTCGGTGCCAACGTGGTCGTCACGGCCCGCCGGGCAGCTCGGCTCGAGCAGCTTGCCGTGGAGTTGAACGAGCAACGGCCTGGCACGCCAAGCGCCCTGGTTGTAGTGGCCGACGTGGGAATCGAAGCTGACCGCGAGCGAATCGTGAGCTCGTCGGTAGAACAGTTCGGTCGCATCGACGTGCTCGTCAACAATGCTGGCGTCGGCGGCAAAGTGGCGGTCGAAGACGAAGACATCGCAGTGTTTCGGCGAGCGATGGAGATCAACGTCACGGCACTGTGGCACCTGGCGAAATTGAGCGCACCGTCGATGATCAAGTCGGGCGGCGGCGCAATCATCAACGTCGCGTCGATGCTCGGCCATGTCGCGTCGTCGCCGGTGAAGCAGTCGCACTACAGCGCGAGTAAGGGTGCTGTTGTCAACCTGACTCGAGAGCTCGCAGTGCAGTGGGCTCGCAGGGGCATCCGCGTCAATGCCCTCTGCCCCGGCTGGTTTCCGTCCGAGATGACCGAGGGTATGGACACCGACGAGGCCAGCCAGCGGTTCGTGAAGGCGAATACGCCGATTCCGCGAATGGGCGAGGCCCACGAGCTCGACGGAGCCCTCCTGCTCCTCGCTGGCCCGGCAGGTACGTTCCTCACCGGCCAGAGCCTCATCGTTGATGGTGGCTGGACAGCTCGCTGAGTCGTGGGTCAGATTTGTGGTCCGGTGACATGAATGCTGGCGCGTCCCGCGCTTCAATAGAGCCAATGCGTCGCCTCTGGATTGCTCTCGTCGCTCTGACGACTGCCTGCGGTACGAGCGGTCCGACTCCAACGCAGCTCCCCATGGTGATGCCGACCCTGCCAGGCGTCGGTTTTCTGCCGAATACGATCCCCGCTGGTGGTCTGGAGGCGGGTGGGCTGCAAGAACCGCTCGTTGTCATCACTCGACCGGTCAATGCCGACGGCGTCATCGCCCAGCAGATCGGCGAACTGGTGGGCGGCAACCGTCTGTTGATGATCGGCGATTCGATCTTCGCAGGGACCGAGAGCCGCCACGGCGGCGAGATGTGCGCTGGGCTGAATTCACTCGGGTGGACTGTCGAAGTCGCGGCCGAGGTAGGACGTTTCGTCGAGTTCGGTGTCACGGTCGCCAGGCGACTGATTCCCCAATCGTCAGCATCTGGTGCTGGCACGGCCGGGCGGTCTGATGACGACTGGGATGCGGTCGCGGTGTTCCTCGGCAGCAATTACGATGGCGATCAGGGTAACTACGACGCGAGGATGCGCCAGATCCTTGATCGTGCTGCGCCCCGTCCGATTTTGCTCTACACCGTGACTGAATATCGAACGGACTACAGCGAAGTCACCGCGGTCATCAATCAACTCGTCGAGGACTACCAGAACGCCACGCTGATCGACTGGGCGCAGGCCGCCAGGACACCGGGTGTTCTGAGACCCGATGGCCTGCACCCGGGCAACGCGGGCGAGCAAGTACTCGTCGACCTCACCGGTGCTGCACTGGGCCGAGCCCCAGATGGTGAGGTCACTTGCATCGAGTCACAGTTCAGCGATGACTCGTCGAGCAGCCAGGGTAACGGCACACCGAACACGGACGGATCCAGCTCCGGCGG
>CALCXK010000064.1 GCA_937905835.1 uncultured Ilumatobacter sp.
GTACGTCAACATGCTGCAGAAGTTCGGCGTGCCAACGGACAAGTTCGGCTCCGGCGACGGCACCATTACGGAACTGAGTTAATCAGCGAGTGGAATTGCTCTGAAACAGGCCGTTAAACGAATCATGTGTTGAGGTCATCATGCGACAGTTCATCCTTTCTCTTTTGCTGATACACCTGCCCCCTGGGATCACCCTTGCTGACGATGCTGCAAAGACTTTCCAACAGCGCGTATCGCCTATCCTCAAAGCGGCATGTACGAACTGCCACGGCGGCTCGAGTCCTGAGGCTGGTCTCGATCTGGATGGCAACCCGACGATTGACGAACTCAGTACCAGCTACCACCACTGGTTCAAAGTTGCCGATCAAGTGGAAATCGGAACGATGCCTCCAGAGGGCGAAGGCACGCTCGACGCGAAAGACAAACAAACGCTGCTCGGTTGGATTCGTGGTGACCTCACCAACCTGCTCGTTGCTCGACAACGCAAGGAAGGCCGCAGCAGATTTCGGCGGCTCTCGCGAAACGAATACGCCAACACCGTTCAGGACATATTCGGCATCCGCCCACCGGTGGTAAAAACGATGCCGGTGGATGGGCGCGTCGATGGCTACGACAAGGTGAGCGAAGCATTGCCGTTCTCGCCGGCGGCGTCCGACGCACAACTCCAGATTGCTGAACAAACCGTCGAGCGGATGTTTACACACCCCGGCGATCAGCAGACCCATCGCCTGTGGTCGAACGACACGGGACAGTCCAAGGGCCACGCTCTTGAGCTACCGGACGGCTGGTGGGTCTCGTTCAACAGCGATACGACCTCTGGCCGATTGATCAAGGAAGGCCCCAACGGCAGGCGGATGTTCCCGAGCCCGCGCAAACCGGGTTGGCATCGGCTGAGGATGCACGTTTACGGTTACCAGACGGACAAGCCGCTTCCGGTCGGGATCTACGGAGGCCACGTGGCCGCCTACCCGCAGATCATCGAGCTGCTGAATGTCGTCGATGTGCCGCCGGGCAAACCAGCCATTGTCGAGACGGACGTTTATCTGCGCACCACCCGGGACAGCGATCTGCCGGTCGGGGACGGCATCCGGCTCATCCCGCTGGGGCTCGGTGTGCCCGTGCCGAAGAACACTCTCGCCAGCGTCCGCGGTAAAGACAAACCCGGGCTGGCGATTCAGTGGGTCGATATGGTGGAGCTGGAAGCTGCGCTCCCAGGTCAGGAAATTCTGTTCGGCGAGATGTCGGCGGCAGCCAAGCAAGCCTTCAAGCAGAATGCCACGCTGAAAAACGCACAGAAGGTATCGCGGGATGAACTCCAGTCTGTTGTGACAAATTCGTTCGGCGCGATTGGCGCCCGGTTGTACCGACGTGATCTCAACGAGCAGGAGCTCTCGGCCAGCGTCAAGAACTACATGGAAGCGGTCGACGTGGGAATGCCACTCAAGCAGGCGTTCGTGACGGAGGTGGCCGCCATGATGACCGCACCCGATTCCCTGTGCGTGGTGGAGAACCCCGGCAGGCTCACCGAATTCGCCCTCGCCTCGCGGCTGTCGTATTTCCTCTGGAACTCCACCCCCGACGAAGAACTCCTCGAAGTCGCTCGAAACGGAAAACTCTCAGATCCGCAAGTGTTGCGGGCTCAGACGGAGCGACTCCTGAGGGATGAAAAATCTGAGCGGTTCGTGAAGGATTTCCTCGACCAGTGGCTCGGCCTGTGGGGCATCGATAACACGACGCCTGACAAGGACCTCTATCCCGAGTACGACGACCTGCTGAAGTTCTCCAGCGTCGTGGAAACGCAGGCCACGTTCCGCCACATGCTCGACAAGAATCTCAGCGTTCGCGACTTCGTGGCCCCGCGTTGGGGGATGCTCAACGACCGGCTCGCCAGGCACTACGGCATCCCTGGTGTCGAGGGATTCGCGATCCGCGAAATCCGGCTTCCCACTGACACGCCGTTCGGCGGAATCTGGACTCAGGCTTCCACCATGAAAGTGACCGCAAACGGCACCCTGACCTCACCGGTCAAGCGGGGCGTGTGGGTCTCCGACCGTCTGTTGGGAATCTCGATACCGCCTCCGCCCCCAACCGCGGGTGCGGTCGATCCCGACACTCGCGGCGCGAGCACTTTGCGCGAGCAACTCGCATTGCACAGCAAAGAGGGAAGCTGCAAAGCCTGTCACGCGCGATTCGATCCGTACGGTTTCGCGCTGGAGAGCTTCGACGTGATGGGGAATTTCCGCACGAGTTACCGTGTCCTCACCGACTCCACATCCGGGGAGAAATCGAAGCAGAAGTGGATCGACGGCCTTCCGGTCGATTGCACCGGAACAACGCCTGACGGCAAGGACTTCGCAGACGCGCGCGAGTTACGCGCGATGCTGGCAGAGAATCCCGCTCAACTGGCGCGAGGCGTCGTGCGTCATCTTCTGACCTACGCCACCGGCGAACCAGCGACGCCGATCGACCAGCCAGCGATTGACGCGATCGTCCGCGACGCGGCCAGGGACAACTACGGCCTGCGTTCGCTGCTCCATGGCGTGATCCAGAGCGAGGTCTTTCGATGGAAATGACATCGTTTTTCATTTGAAAGGAACTTTATGATCGAACACTCATTCACACGTCGTGACTTTCTCGCTGCAAGCACGGCTGCTGCTTCGCTTCTGTCCGTCGAGTCAGCTCGTGGATTCCGGGCCAATGACACGTTGAACGTTGCCTGCCTGGGAACAGGCGGCCGATCGCAGCGAATTCTGATGACACGGTTGGCGCAGATTCCCAATACTCGCATCGCGGCAGTCTGTGACGTGTGGGATACGAATCTCAAAGCCGGAGCGAAACTCGCTGACGCAAAGGCCATCCTCGAAGACACGGACTTTCGGCGGTTACTCGACAGATCCGACATTGACGCCGTTGTGATTGGCGCACCCGACCACTGGCACGTTCCAATGACCATCGCCGCGTGTGAGGCGGGCAAGGACGTTTATGTCGAGAAGCCGCTGACGCATGATCTGAGCGAAGGCAAGGCGGTGATT
>CALCXK010000065.1 GCA_937905835.1 uncultured Ilumatobacter sp.
CGCGAGACCTTGACGATTTCCTGGAGTGCGTCATCGTCGAACGCCACACCGAGGTCCTCCGCGGGCAAGCGAAGCGCCTCGGCCGACTGTTCGGCCGTTAGGGACCCGATCAGTGGGAACGCGAACAAACGCTCGGCGAAGGACTTGGCCTCACCGGCAAGGCCAGACAGCTGGGGTAGGCCGGCGCCGACATCGACCATGGGCGGAGCAGCCGACAGCTGCGAGTCGAGCCTCGAACGGTGTGATGCGCACCGCCGATTGTGTTACGTGGCGGGTCCGTGCTCGCGCCACGTTCCATGTCCGTGCTCGCGCCACGTTCTATGATGATCGTCGATGAGCACCGCCGAGTCGATCAGAGTCCTCGTGATCGAGGACGCCCCGGAATTCCGCACGATGCTCGCCGCCGTGCTCGGCAAGGAAGGGTGGTCGGTCACGCTGGCCGAAGATGGTGAAACCGGTTTGCAACGGGCGGAATCCGATGACCCGACTGTGGTGGTGCTCGACCTCGGCTTTCCTGGGATCGACGGCGTAGAGGTCTGTCGCCGTCTCCGGGTGTTCAGTGATGCCTATGTGGTGATGCTGACCGCCCGAGATGACGAAGTGGACCGGCTCGTCGGTTTGGCGGTCGGGGCCGATGACTATATGAGTAAGCCGTTCAGCGGCCGCGAGCTCGTCGCCCGCATCCACGCGATGCTGCGCCGCCCCCGAGAGGGGCTCGGCAACGCCAAGCCGGATGCCCGGCGCGTGTTCGGCGATCTCGAGATTGATCTGCCTGCGCGCGAGGTCAAGCTCGATGGCGTCGAGATGAATCTCACAAGGATCGAGTTCGATCTCCTCGCCACACTGTCGGAACGCCCCGAGATGGTGTTTACCCGTGACATTCTTCTTGGCCAGGTCTGGGGCCCGATGTGGGTTGGCGACGGCCACGTGGTCGATGTTCATATCGCAAACCTCCGCCGCAAAATCGATCTCGACGGGCGATCCCACATCAAAACCATGCGGGGTATCGGCTATCGCCTCAACGCCGAGCTGCGCTGATTCTCAGCCTGGCGGCGCAATCCGAAGCTCGAACCAGACTCGCGTGCCGCCCATCTCGTTGGTTTCAGCCGCCATTCTGCCGCCCAACGCTCCGGCGATGCGGGCCGCGAGGGCAAGTCCCAAACCCGACCCATCGGCTCGGCGTGTGGTCGGATCCTCCGCCGGATCCAGGGCTGCCGGTGTCACGTCGCTGCTGAAGGTCGACACCATCCCTGGTCCCGAATCGTCGACGGTAAGACGGACGAATTCTCCGCGTGGCTCAGAAGAAAGGATCACTGAGCCGCTGTCGGCATGGGTGACGGCGTTGCCGAGCAACTCGTCGAGCGCTCGATGGGCTTCATCGGCAGCGATGACGCGACAACCCCTGGGCGTGTGGATCTCTGCGGCCAGGAGTTGTCCGGCCCGCACGCAGCGGTCACGCCAGCGATCCGCAGCCGCGACCACCATGTCCTCGGCATCGATCGGCTTCGCTTCGGCTTCCAGGTCGACCGACTCGAGCTGGACCACCCGCAGCGTCCGCTCGAACAGCCGGTCGAGTCGTTTGGCCGACAGCTGTGCCGACGCGAGCCAACTTCGCCCCTGGGTGTCGTCGATCTCGCCGGCTAGCAGCTCGAGATTCCCGGTGATCCCATTGAGTGGCGTGCGCACTTCGTGACTGATGTGGGCAAGAAATGCGCCCCTCGCGTTGCTCGCCGCTTCGGCCCGCCGTGTGGCGCGCTCGAGCTCTATGGTGCGTGCCGCGATGCGGCGATCGAGCGACTGATTCGCGTCGTAAAGCGCCCGTATCCCCTCTTCCGCGATTTGTTCGACATCGGTCCGGGCCTGTCGCTCCCTTTTGAGTCGACGCTCGAGGCGCGTCACCCGGTCGTCGGTTTCGCTCATTGTGGCGCGAGGCCGACTCGGACGCGGAACCGCGCTTCTTCCGCCGATAGCCCGGTGCGGTCGGCGGTGGTGACCTCGACTGGCTGTTTGAAGAGGTCACCGCAACCGACCATCAGGCCCTCGGCCAGGGCATCGAGTCGGCGCGTTGATCAGTACACCACGAGAAGCTCCTCGTCGGGTCCCTCGGTAAAGGTGAAGACGGGAGGAATTGCATCGGGGTAAATCATCCGTACCTCGGGGTGGATGATCTCGTTGACCGACAAGAGAAACGTCCGGGCGTCGTGTCCGTCGACCATCGATGCCGGAATCCGTGATGCCAGTTTCGGCAATGCCAGCCGCCCGACCAGGCGCCACACATCGTCCATTCCCTGATTGGTCGCGGCCGCTACTTCGGTCACGATGGAGACGAGTTCGTCCTCGCCGTAGTTGCCGAGCGCCGTGTAGGCACCGTCGAGCCCGGCGGACTCGAGAAGGTCGTCCCATGTGTCGGCATCGAACAAGTCGACGACGATCTCTTCGACGGTGGTGAAGATGACGCCCTTCATTGCGGACTCCTTCGGTCGGGCGAGATGATTCGGCTGAGCGCCGTGGTCAATTCGCCTTTCGTGGCGGTGATGAGTTCGTCCAGCGGACCGGCGAGCTCGGGGAAGTCCAACGCTCCGTCGGCGACGCGGCCTTCAATATCGTGCATGAGTTCCCGCAGCGGCTCTGCGCCCACGATCGCGCTGGTCGACTTGAGCGTGTGCGCGACCCGACGCACTCCGTCGGCGTCTCCGCCTTCGGCGGCCTCTCGCAGCGCAGCGCGGCGCCGATCGAGCTCACCGAGGTAGGTGTCAACAAGGGTTGCGACAAGGTCCGGATCATCGAGATCAGCGAGCAAGCGGGCCAGCGTCTGCTCGGTGGCCGAGGTTGTGGGTTCGTCGGCGCTGGCATTTGGAGTGGGACGTTGAAGATGCTCGCGAATCACGCCGGCCAGGTCATTGAGTGTGACGGGCTTGACGACGAACCCGTCCATGCCGGCATCGATGCACCGCTCGGCATCGCCGGTCATCGCTCGAGCGGTGACGCCCACGATCGGGATCCGGCCGGCGCCGATTGTTGCCTCGCGCGCTCGCCAGCGACGCGTGGTCTCGAGTCCGTCGATGTCGGGGAGTTGCAAGTCCATCTGCACGAGGTCGAACTGCTCGGCCTCGAGCGCCCGCAGCGCGTCGATTCCGGTTGGGGCGATCCGGTGTGTGCATCCGAGGCGTTCGAGCTGAGCGGCGGCCAGCAACTGGTTTATCGGGTTGTCCTCTACTACCAGAACGTAGGGTGAATCGTCGATATCGCTCACGCTGATAACCGCCGCCGCTTCGGGACTAGTAAGTCCGTCGTCCGCTTCGAGGGGCAACACGACAGAGAAGACCGACCCTTGCCAGGCGTGGACTCGACCGCGAGTGACCCGCCCATCATCTCGACGAGGTCGCGGGTGATGTTCAGGCCCAGGCCTGTTCCCGGAGTGTCGTGATGCGCCCGGCCAAACGGCTCGAAGATCAGCTTCAGGTCGCTCGGGGCGATTCCGTTTCCGGTGTCGCAGACCTCGAATTTCACCGTGCCGACCTCTGATGTCACTCGCATGGTCAGCGAACCCTCGTCGGTGAACTTGACGGCGTTATCGGCCAAGTTTGTGAGGATCTGGCGGATACGTCCGGCGTCGCCCTGCACGTTGCTCTCGGAGAGCCCGATGACGTCGAGCTCCAGCACGATGTCTTTGCTGCGGGCCCGATGCCCGACGAGTGCCGCGACATCTTCGAGGCATGCGGCAAGATCGAACGGTTCGTTGCGGAGCTCCATACGTCCGGCCTCGAGGCGGGAGAGATCGAGCAGGTCGTCGACAAGGAGTCGGAGCGAGTCAGCTCCGTGTTGGATTGCCTCCGCGAAGGCCCGGTGTTCGTCGTCGAGATCGGCATATCCGGGTAGTTCCGCCAGGCCATGGATTGCGTGGAGCGGTGTGCGCAGATAGCGACTGACCCGGGCGACGATCTGGGACTTCGCCGCGGAGGCGCCCTGCATCTGCGCCAACGAGGACATTTGTTCGGTGAGGTCCTCGATGACTCCAACAAAGTAACTCGTTGTGCCGGTTTCGTCTCGTGGCGCGGTGGCTGTCAACCGACCCCAGAAGACCGTTCCGTCGGCCCTGACATAGCGCTTGTCGACGACGATCCGTTCGCGGCTTCCGTCGCAGAGGCCCGAGAAGTAGGCCGATGTCCGGTCGAGATCGTCCGCATGGGTGATGTCCTCGACCTCGATGGGCCCCTCGCCGGTGCGAAACAGATCGCGAAATGCCTGGTCGTCGGCCACCTGGCGACCCTCGAGGTCCAGTAGCGAGTAGGCGACCGGCGCCTGCTGAAACGCCGCTGAACAGGCGAAGTCCGATGCAGAGATCATGCGAGCTTATGGCATGGCGTCGAGATGATCACCTGTGCATGATGGCAGCCCTGGGCTGCTCATTCGCAAACCAGGACGTGAGCTCCAGCTCGCGCCGCGCCACCGGATCCGTGGGGAAGACAACGTGAAGATCGCCGCCCTGACGTTGTGCACGGCGAGCCGCGCTCACGAGCGCAGAGACGGCGGCCAAATGAAGCCCGCGAACCTGCGTAAGGTCGACGGTGACGGCCGGGCGGAGTCGGTCGGTGGCTTCATGGAGTTGCACCCGTAAGTCGAGTGCGGCCATGGGGTCGAGCACCCCGGTAACAGTGATGCGTTCCATCAGGCCGCCGTCCCGAGATCGAGCAGCAGGTCATCGCACAGTTCGACCGGGAGGCCGGACAACTCAATGCCGAGTCGGAGCGCAAGACTCATGTTGGTGAGGGTGACCTCGCCGCCGACGATCCCGAACGCCTCACGCAGTTCCTGGAGAAGGCCGAGTCCGGCGTTGTCGATATGTTCGACACGGGATCCGTCGAGGCTCACGTGGTGGGCGATGTCGGTGAAGGGAGCAAGGAGGTCGAGTAGCGGTGCAACCATGTGGACATCGAAGCGTGGGGGCAGGGTCACGACCGTTTCGACGGTGGTGATATGCAGTGTGCCGGGTGGGTGGATTGCCGTGGGCATGAGAGTCCTTGGGGGCGGATGGGCTTGATCTAGTGCAGCGTCGCGGGTCAGGTTCAAGGCCTCGTGGGCGCAACATCAAGATCTGATCAAGATGCGAGGCGCAGGGCGCGGCCGACATGCAGGTCGCAGATGTCGGCGAGCGGCAGACCGATTGCTGCGGCGTAGTTTTGGCGCCCGAGTTCGCGCCGGTGTTCACCGTCTTCGAGCACGGCAGCGATCGCATCGGCGAGCGAGTCGGGTTCTCCCGGCTCGAATGGCTCGGCCGCATATCCCTCGTGTTGGATGAGTTCGAGGAGATCGCCGAGTCGAGGCGCGATCACCGCTCGGGCGTAGCAGCCCGCCTGGTGGAGCGGCCCGCTGCTGCCGGTGGTCGCGGTGTAGGGAAAGACCACCGCCGACGCCGATTCGAACAGGTCGGCGATGTCCGTCTCGTGGACGTAGCCGGTGAATCGCACGCCGGGAAGGTCTGCGTAGTCGAGCGCCGCGCTCTCGAGGTAGCCAGCGGCTCCAGGATTATCGGTGCCGGCGATGACCACCTCGACATCGTCGAATCCGCCGCGGTCCAAAAGGATGCGGTGAGCGTCGAGTAGGTCCTCGATCCGTTTGTACGTGCCGAACTTACCGAAGGCGAGGATGCGACGACGACCGTCGACGGTCTCATCGGCCGGAGCCAACGGGGTCTCAAACGTACCGTGGGGGGTAAGGCTCACATTTTGGGCGCCGTAGGATTCGCGCAAGGTTTCCACGAACGACGGCATCGTAGTGGCGACCCAATCGGCCCGCAGGACGACCTTCGTCATCACTCGACCGAGGGCGGACAACGCCCTGAGACGGGCGGGGGAATTGCCGTATCCGGCGGCGGAGAGATCGACCTTCTCGACGATGTTGTGCAAAAGGACCATGGTGCGCACGCCGCGTAGGCGGAGCAACGCGGGCATACACAGGCCGAGGGCAGCTGGCACCCGACGAATTCCGAATGACGAAAAGTGGGCGTTAAACAAGACGACGTCGGGCCGAGTGCGACCGACCGCTCGCCATAGTCGCCATGGTGTGGACCACGAGTCGAACCGCCATGCGGCGACGACGCAGTAGGCATCGCTCGATTCCGGCAGGCCATCGCGATCATCGGCCAGCACGATGAGCTCGCTGACTTCGGGCTTGTCGGCAAGGTGTCGCACGAGGTGATGGCCGTACTCGGTGAGGGTGGCGGTGGACGGTGGGAGGGCAGTGACCACGGCGAGACGCAGACCGCGCTCAAGCGTCGCGTCGCCCCGAGCGGGGCGAACTCTCGGATACCGACCGATGAGGGCCTGAAGACGGATACGAACCACATCGACGAGGAAGTTGAGCGCCGTACGGAAGGGATCGACCGTCGATCCGGGAGCATCGATCCAGCGGATCGGCACCTCGTGGATGGAGAAGTCGAGACGGCGGGCCAGGAAAAGGATCTCGGCATCGAAAGAGAAACCGTCGACGCGCTGGACGGAGAACAAAGCCATCGCCGCATCGCGACGGAAGAGTTTGAAGCCGCACTGCGTGTCAGCGAGATCGAGTCCGAGGCCAAGGCGGGTGACCTTGCGGGCACCCCAGCTCGTCAACCTGCGGATCGTCGACTTCTCGGCTTCCTCGCTGCCGACCGTTCCCCGCGAGCCGATCACGACATCGGCGGAGTCGGCGGCATCGATGATCGCGTCGATCTCTCTGATCGGTGTCGATAGATCTGCGTCGCTGAACAGGATCAGACGACCGCCCGAGGCGGCGACGCCGGCGCGGACTGCGGCACCTTTGCCCCGGTTGATGCCGGGGGCCAACACGATGACATTACGCATGCCCATGTTGCGCACCAGGTCGGGTGTGCCGTCCGTCGAACCGTCGTCAGACACGATGATTTCGAACGATTCGGGTCGTATGGCGAGGTGGGCGACGATCGACGCAATGGTCGGAACGATGCGGGCTGATTCGTTGTAGGTGGGGATGACGATGGTGAGATCGGGGTTGAGTGGCACCGGCTGATCTCGCCATGTGATGTAGGAGGAGTAGCTCATGGGCCTGAAGGTAGAGAGTCGACATCTGGTCACTGCCGAGCGAAGTTCAAGCCTTGATCAAGCTTCCTCTTTGGGTTCGATGCGGGCCCGCCAGCGGACCACGAGGAAGCTGGCCATGACGAGGAGCCCTGTTGCCGCGAGGTGACCGAATCGATCGCCCAGCCCGTCGGGGCTCGGCGGGGCCAACTCCTCGAGACCGAAGAGTTCGAGGAGTTGGTCGTTGGTGAGATCGGCATGGGGGCCGTTCGCGGCGGGGTCGAGATATGAGTTGCGGGAGTCGTAGCGAACGGGGTGGATATCGGAGCAATCGAGATCATCGAGGCTTTCCACGAGCTGAACTTCGTCGGGTAGCTGCATGTCGACGTACTCGTCTTCAGGAACAAGAGCGAGGCCTTCGATCAACATCGGGTTCTCATCGAGCTTGTCGAACACCATCTGATGGGCGCCTGCCTCGGCATCGACCACGCCGAGATCGAAATAGGAATAGCGGAAGTTGACCGGCACGAGATCATCAGGAATCCGGCCTTCGAGTTCTTCGACAGTGAACGCCGAAACATCAATCGGCTGGCGATCGGGCTCGTAGACGTCGTCGACGGAGAAAATCTTGAGGGAGTCCTCGGGAGAGCGGAGTTCGTGTTGTTCGTCGAGTCCGAGGGTCGGTGCCGTCACCTCGACATTGTTGCCCGGCGCCGCGCCACGTAGGAGCACGCGGTAGCGCCCGTCTTCGGGAGCGGTCACGGTGAACGTTTCCCTGGTCGGGCGGGGCGCGCCGACGAAGCTGCCCTGGAACGTGCCGAAGATCCCCGGCGTGATCATCTGGTTGCGATTCCACTTGGTGTCGGAAAAGAAGAGAAACAGACGGAACATCGGTGAGAGGTAGTAGTTGCTCGACACGATGTCGGGGTTGAACGCGAAGATCTTTGAGTTCGGCAGGGCAAAGGCCTCATCGTTCTCGCTCAGCCAGAGATCGATAGCCGCCGACGCAGGATCCTCAGCCAGCAGATGGACAGGCGTGCCGTCCGTCGGGGTCTCGTAGTTGTACACGTAGCGGAAGTCGTAACAACGGCTGAGCTCAAGTCGAGCGAAGATCGCATCAAGGTAGCTATTCCAACTGGTGTCGAACAGTAAGATCTCTCGCTCTTCCTCACGGGGGTCGGTGAGCTGGTAGAGCACGAAACTGTCGTTCTCCATGATGGTTTCGACGAATTCGGGCTGCGCTTCGAGCTGTTCTCGAAGATACGTCTCGATGTCGGGCAGGTACTCGGCTCCAACTCCCCGGTTGTCCTCGATCTGCTTGTTGAGCACGATGTAGGTGAGGTCGATGTCGCGGGCGATGTTGATCCACCAGTCCTGGCGGTAATACAGACCGCGCAGGAGCAGGAAGAACTCGAACTTGTTTTCCGTGTCGCCGGTGAGCCCGTAGTAGAAGCTCGGCTGATCCAGGTAGTAGATGTAGAACTTGTCAATGAAATTGTGGGGGTTGCCCTGCGAGTCGATCACGAGCTTCGACGTCTCGGTCGGCGGCAGAACCACCGTCTTTCCCTTTGGCAACTCGTCGAGCTCGTCCTTGATCTCCTTCAGATCGTCGACGGGATAGGGCGAGGCGAAGTCTTGGAAATTCCCAGATGTGAAGACCTCCCGATAGGGAGGGTTCGACAGGAACGGGAGGAAGAACACCGAGCCGAGTGCGATGGACACCGCTATGACCGTGGAGGTTCCGGCGATGGCTCGAGTGCGGCCGGGCTGATTGCTCGGCCCGGTGACTATGCCGTGGGCCCAGTCGATCGCCCGGATCAAGGGCAACGACATCAGGAGTGGTCCGAGCATGAACAGGATGAGCTGGAAGCGGTGGGGAAACCGCAGCACCTGGACGATGGCGCTCGAGATTGTGAGCGTCATGTCACCCACCGGGGAGTCGGTGGCGTAAAGCGTTCGAGTCATCGCAGCCAGCGAGCGATGGAAGGTCGGGACCCACGACGGGTCCGCGTAGCCGACCGTCGCCCAGATCGCGAAGCTCACGTTTACGTACATCACGCTGAGCAGCTGCCGGTGAGGTCGTGACGGAAAGAGTGAATTCCTCAGGCCCGGCACCAGCAGGGGTGACAGGACCAGCACCATGTAGAGGATGTTGCTGACCCGCGGTGTCTTGGCGAGATAGTCACCGAACTGGATCTTGTCCATGATCCCGGCGAGGTCCCAGGAGAACACGTGGATCAGCGACACCGACACGTCCTTAATGAAGTAGTAGTCGCCAGGAACGGTCTGGGCGAGATCGCCCACGCCACGAAGCGCGACGAACTTCACGAAGATCGCGTAGGGCACAAGAGCGATGACGAGCAGCAGGGCGAACGCGGTGACACAGCGCCCGGTGATCGTGTTGGAGAGGCGGATGTAGCGGTTCCACAGCGCGCCACGAGTGGGCCGCCGCAGGAGTTGGCCGGGCCGGAGTGAGCGCAGGCGCCCGAAGCCGCCCTCGCGGATCCACTTCGATAACTCGCCGAGAGCAAGGGTCGTGACCGTGACGGCCATGAAGAGCCCGAAGAGCACCAAATAGTGGACCGCGGGGTTGAGAAGAGTGGTCACGCAGGCCAGGACCACCCGGCGCCGCCAGCGGGCCTCGCGGAAGAGGATCGCGTCGAGCATCACGAGAGCCGACACGGTGAAGAGACAGAGGCCGAGCACGAGTGTGTAGAAGTGGGTGATTTTGGCGTAGATCGTGATGAGGTAGATGAGGGCCGTCGGGAAGGCCGTTCCTGCGTAGATCGCGACCCGGGACAGCTGAGTAAACACTCGGGCGATGAACCATGAAGTGATGAGGTACGCCGACCACACGATCGCGGGGAGCATGAACAGGAGGGCGAACGGAAGCACCTTGTAGTGGCGCACCCAGGTGGTCAAGAACGAGTAGCGAACCCGAAATTCGTAGCCGTTAGTGAGCTCCGAGAAGTCGCCCTTCGCCTGATCGAAAAGCTGCGACTGAGGGTTAAAGAAGGGTACGAGTTCGGAGCCGCTGATCACGGTGCTGCCGTTCAGGATCCCGCCGAGTCCAAACAGGACATCGCGGAAGATGTACAGCGCTGCGGCCTGGTAGACGAGGCCGACCAGGAGCGCGATACGCCGGTGGGTGTGCTCGACGCCGCGGAGGCATTTCATCGTGCGTCCGCCGCGAACCCCGCAGCTGACCAGCTGCTGCTCGGCGCAGCAATCCAGGCCCGTACCGCCATGGCATACGCATCCAAGTCGCGGCGCCGTGACGCCGCCGCCGTCTGCAGCCGGCCACCCTCGTCGGGGCAGGCGCCGAGAGTGCTCACCGCGGCGGCTAGTGCCAGCGGGTCGAGGTATTGATCAACCGGAAAGGAGACCGGAGCGAGTCCGAGCCCGTCAGCCAGTTCGGTGACCTTGATGTTGTACGGGAGGGGGACGACCGGCGTGCCAAGAATCGTCGAGATCACGACGGCGTGGAGGCGTTCGGCGACGACCACGTCGGCCTGCGCAATGATCCGGGCGACATCGTGGTGATCGGCGACTGGCTCGAAACGGCAGCGCAAACCCTGATCGGTGACGAAGTCCTCGAGAACGGCGAGATCGTGGTCGTCCTTGAAGCCGCTCTGCATTGGCAGGGCGACGAGTTCGAGCCCGGACCGCTGGTCGACTTCGCGAAGTGCGGTTCCGACGCGGTCGAGGAACACCCGCCAGGCGTCCTCGTCCTCGACGTCGTGGTTGAGGCTGAGTGCCACTCGAAGAGGTTCGGCGGACTCACGGGGTCGGTTGCCGCTCGCCTCGAACCCTTCCGGGGCATTTGCAAACACGACATCAGGCATCTCGACGAGCCGGGAGCGGCGCACACCGAGTTCGAGGCAGGTTGTCCAGGAGGCCTGGTCTCGGACAGAGATGAGTGTCGCCTGACGCAGGATCAGGGCAGCCAGAAACCGGCCGCGACGGCTACTCACCGGACCGACACCGATGTTGCTCATCAGCATCGGCGTGCGAGTGAACCAGCGGGCCGTGGTCATCAGAACGAGCACCATCAGGAGCACCGAGGTCCGCCTACGTCCGGTGGCCGGGGTGAGCTCCTTCACGATGCTGCCCCCGGCGAAGAACAACACGTCGGCCCGGCGAATGCGACGCAGTAGACCGAGCCGTTCGGCGGCGGTGTCGAAGATGTCGACGTCGTAGGCCGGGTCGAGGGCCGCGGCAGTGGCAACCGGGTCATAGGAGTTGATCTCGTAGTCGTGCTCGGATCCGAGCATGCTCAGGAACGTGGAGAGTAGGAGTTCATCACCGATATTCTGCTGGCCGTGGGTGCCGAGAAGGAGGACGCGACGACTCATGACGACACCTCCGTCGGTCGCAGGGATCGACGGGCTTGTACCGCTACGAGAACAGCAGCGACTCCGATCCTGATGTCGAGCACGGCCGGCACGTCGTGAGCCGCGGCGATGACCGTCGCGGCCTGCAGCACACCGGCTGCCACCATGATGTGGGCCGCTCGGCAGCCGCCGGCAGCTACATCAACGGCAGCGAGCAGGTGAGCGATGGCCAGAAGAGCCGTGGCGAGGACATAGGGGCCGACGAGTTCGGCAGCGACCGACTCGTCGCCGGCGCCGAGGGCCTGCACGATGCCATCGGCGAATCCCCAAGCGATGGTGGTGGCGAGGATGCCGAGCACGCTGAGCCCCAGCACGGCCCGCACGACGATGCGCCGTGACCCGGCCGTGTGTGGTGCCGCGGCCACAACCGGGAACACCGTGTTGGTGATCGCTGCGGCGACGAAGTGAAAGGCTCGACCGGCCAGGGCCGCGAGGGCGAACGCACCGGCGGCCTCGGGGACAAAGCCATACTTCACGATCAGTAGGTCGGCGTTGGCGAGCACGATCTGACCGGCTAACAGAGCAGCCGTGGCCGCGATCGGCGCAACGTTGCCCATGGTTGGAATCGCTGGAGCCCCAGTGGTGTGACGACTCAACGCGATGGCAAACAACGATGCGATTGCGAGCGATACCGAGATGCCGATGGCCGACGCCCCCGCGCCGACACCGAGCTGAAGAGCGATGACGGTGGCGAGGAGACGGAGGGTGCCTTCCACAGCAAAGGTCGCAGCGAGGGTGACGAAACGCAAACGTCCTTGGAGCGTGCCCCGCTCGACGGCGAGCACCATCTGGAAAGGAAGTCCGAGGGCCAGCAGTGTGAAGATCAAGGATCCGTCGGTCTTGAAGAGATCAGCGAATAACGGAGCGGCGAGTCCAAGGGCGAGTGCAGCTGCGGCACCGACCCTCAGCCCGAATCGCCGAGTTGTCGCCGCGGCACCGGTCGAGGCAACTCGCTGTGCGGTGACCAGCTGCACGATTGCGGCCAATCCGGTCGTCGCGAGCATGAAAGTGACGGCCAGCGCGGCGTCGCCGAAGCCCGCAGCATCGAGACTGCGGGCCAGAGTGGCGTTTGTGGCGTAGTTCGCGAGGCCGGTGAACAGTCCGGCCGCGGTGAGTACCATCCCGCCGCGGGCGAGCGATTGGGTCGGCGATGGACCGGGTGCGGTCGTGGTTGAACTGGGGGACATCCTGGCTCCGTTGGGGGGCTGCCAGGCCAGCGTGGATGAGCGCCCTGAAGAGGGCGTCTCGTCAAGCTCAAGTTCGCGTCAAGAGACGCGAACCGCGTGGGCGCGCCGAGCCATGGCGCGGGCGAGGCCGAGTCATGGTCTGACCCGTCACATCGACAGGCTTTCCGGTCCGCTATCGATGAGGATCCGACTCATACCCGACTGCCGAACGCGTCACTCAGACCTCGCTGAAGACTGGCTTCGTCTTCCCGATCCGGACGTAGATCTCCTCAGGGATGACGTCCGGGTCGCGGTAAACATGGCGCACACAAGGTTCCCCCGGTCGTTCCGATGGGAACTCGACGCTCGTCAGTCGGCCCGTCGTTTCGACGGCTTGAATCTCGTTGTTCACCGAGCAGTGCGCGCAGTAGACCCACATGGAGTCGCGACCGAAGGTCCGGGGACCGGATTCGGTGAGGGTGAGGAGGCCGTCGTAGGCGCCGCTGTCGACGAGCCAGCCACCACTACCGCAGCGAAAGGACATGACGATGTTCTCGTCGTCTTCGGAGAGTTCGACGCCGGCACCGTTGGCGAGCATCGCTCGGGCGACCACTTTGGCCCGTACCTCGGCGGGCACCGACCACCAGTCGTGCTCGGGCGTGGCCCGGTCAGCCAGGTTCCGTTCGCCGAACTGTCGGAGCGCGGCCTCGACTGCCGCCTCGCCCTCGGTCTCGCCAATCCATGACAGCAACTCGGCGATCCACCGAATCGAGTACTGCTTCAGCTCCCGCGCCAGGCGCTCAGCCCGATCAAGCTGGTCTTGAGCGAGCGCCAAATCACCCTCGTCGATCGCCTGACGGGCCTGCGCGTGATGCGATTCCCAGTCGGTAACTGCCTCGGCGTTTCCGTCAACATCACAAACTGCTCGAGGTAGGTGTTGTACGTGAGACTCCACGCCGGAGCGTTGGCGACCGAAGTGCAGGGTTCACCGGGCTCAGCACCCGGTGTGCACGGGTCGACAAACCCGTATTCGAAGCCGCTGCCATCCCACGCCCGCCACGAGGATGGGTCGCTCAGGCCATCCGTGCGCAGGAGACACCGTCCGACGACGTTGCGTTCCCCTTGGTGGATGTCGACCTGAGCGAGCATGTAGAAGAAGTTGTCGTCGAGGTGTTGCACGATGTTGCTCGGCTGCCACAGACGCACCGACCCGCTATCGGGCTCATAGGGGTGTGAGGAGGATCCACGCGGAATCCTGAGTCGACTCGCTGAGATGGTGCAACGCGGCGCGGACACTCCCCGATTTCCGCGCATCACAACGCAATCGTCTCAAAACCTCGAACCCAACGTTTTTGGAACGATCGGCCGATGGAACCCAAGCTCACGAGAGAGATAACGCCTGGTTCAGTCGGGGAGTGTTGCTTGATCCCGACGCCACCGAACTGGATGAAGCGATTCGTCGGCTACGAGTACATCACTGCCCAGGCAGCCGCCCGTCGCAGCCAGAACGTTCTCGGGGCCATGGCCTGCCTGGCCGGCGGCGCTCAGCTGCACACTCGCGCGAACCTCGAAGCAATCGGTGGCCAGATCGACACAAGCTCTTTGGCTGAAGACACCTTCACCACATTCAAGACCCAACTAGCAGGCAATCGGGTTGTGTTTGATGGCAACGCCACCGTCTGGGCCGAGGAGCCTGACAACATTGACGGGCTTTGGAAGCAGCGGCTTCGCTGGGGACGCGGGAATGTTCAGGTTTCCTTCCGCTACAAGCACATGTGGTTCCGCCCCAGTCCCGATCATGGCCTGGGGAGTTACAGCTCCGGCCTCTTTTGGTTCTGCTTGTTTCTGCTCCCCATTTTCAAAATTGTCGCTTCAGCTAGCTTTGTAGCGCTCTTCTTCATCGACTTCCCGCTCTCGTGGGCGGCGTTCAAGATGCTCTGGATCACCAACGCCATCGGCTATATCTTCATCACGAGCTTCACGCTCATGATCGACCCAGAGACAGCTCGCAACACTTGGCGGGAAGCCGTCACTTTCCCCGGCCTGATCTCTCTAGCAATTATCCACTACACCTTATTTCCCCGGTTCTTTAAGTGGGCGTTGCTCGAAGTATTGGAGTTGGTGCACATCCCGGCCAGCGGTCCAGTGCTTCGCTCGATCATCCTGTTCATTTACTTCTGGCTAGCGGCATCGATGCTCGCGGCTTGGGCAGCCAAAGTGGTCGAGTCGCGACGCCGATTACGATGGCTCAGCCCCCCTCTCGTGTACATCTCCGGGTACGGCCCATTGCTGTGCGCAATCATGTTCAGCTCTTACATCAAAGAAGCTCGCGGCGCCGAGATGACCTGGGACAAGACCGAGAAGACCGAGAAGACCGGAAAGGTCGCAATGCCATGAGCGCCGACCACCTCCTCATCCGACTGGCTGACGGCCGAACCGCGGGCGAAGTTCACGATGAAGAAGTGGCTGCCGACCAACGGCTTGAATGGGGTCTGATGGTCAAAGAGATCATTTCGATCTGCATCGTCGTCGCCGTGCTCGTTGTCCGTCATCTCTGGTTTGTTTGAGAGGTCGCAAAGCCCGGCTCCCGCCCAAATTGTCCGCAATTTTGTCCGCCTGAAAAGTTAACGATCTGACCATGGAGCCAACGTCGAACGCGGGTGGCGAACGGCCGGTGATCGTCATGGTTGCCTCAAACGTTTTTTGGGAGCTCGGAGAACGGCAGGACCTTGTCTTGATTCGGTTCCTTCGGCAGCCCAAGCACTCGCTCACCAATAATGTTCCTCTGGATCTGGTCGGTGCCACCGTAAATCGGTGGAGCCTGCGCATAGAGCGCAGGGCCGGTGACCATGCCCAGCAGCGGGTTGCCTATTGCCTCGTTGAGCGACTCGCGTTGGGCATCGGTGTAGG
>CALCXK010000066.1 GCA_937905835.1 uncultured Ilumatobacter sp.
GAGACCGGCGAGTGCACTGCCAACGATCCAGACGTACTTGATGACCTGCTCGACGTCGATACCCGACGACTCGGCGAGGTCGCGGTTGTCGGCAACGGCACGCATTGCCTTGCCGACGCGGGTCTTGCGGAGCCCCGTTGCCACTCCAACCAGGATGAGTCCGCCGAACACGACGATGAAGATGTCCTTGCGGAGCATCGTGAAGAGCCCGAAAAACTCGACTTGGCTGCCAATTCGATAGTCACGGTAGAAACCGGCGCGGCCACCGAACTGATAGAGGAAGATGTAGCGGAAGAAGATCGACAGGCCAATCGACACAACGAGTGCCGAGATGAGGCTCGCTCCACGGTTGCGGAGTCGCTTCCAAACCAGTTCGTTGAAAAGTCCGCCGATGGCGCCGGTGATGACGGTTGCCATCACCGCACCGAAGACCAACGAGGTCATCCAACTCCCCAGGAAGTCGAACTGCCAGGTGACGTGGAAGACGAACCCGATCATTGCGCCCAATGTGACCATCTCGCCGTGTGCGAAGTTGGTGAGGCCCGTCGTGCCGTAGATGAGTGACAGGCCGATTGCGCACATGGCGATGATCATGCCGAGCTTGATTCCGTCGACGAACAACTGAATGGGACGAATGGAGTTGGACTCCTCGATCACACGCTCACCCAGGGGGAACAACGTGTTCTTGTTTGTGTTCGGCTGAACCTCGACACCGGTCAGCGGATTATTCTCCGGGTTGCGCAACTCGAAACCCAGCAGAGTGTCGACGTTCAACTCGACGGAGTAGACGCCTGAAGTCAGCAGTGGGACGAGCCACACACCGTCGGCATCGGTCGTTGCCGTTCCGACCTCGTTGCCATCGACATCGAACACCGTGAACTCGACGCCTTCCACGAAGATTTTATCCCCTGCGTCGTCTTCGGCACGCAACCTGCCGCCGACGGTTTCGGCAGGGTCGTCCTGGGCAGCGACGGGGCCGCCGAACGACAAAAACGCCATCAGCGCCGCTATTGCAGCAAGAAACATGGTCGACCAGGTCGAAGGCCGACCGGATCGCTGGGATGAGGCGGGAATCACCAACTGATGTGGCGTTCGCCCCTGAGACCTGTGCAGCACGGAGCAGTACCCTAGACCCTGGTGACCGGTGGCCGCGTCACTTCAACTTCCTGTTGAGCGTTTTCCATCGAGCACCCGAAGATCATCAGCTGCATCGTGACAACCCAGAGCGCTGTAGCGAGTGCGATGTGCACCCCGACCAAAAATTCGGGAACGCCATTGAAGTACTGGGTATAGCCAACTCCGCCTTGGAGCAGTCCAATGAAAATCCAGGCGGAAAGCATTCCGCCGAGGCGACGCTGCGCCCGTTCGACGGTCCGTAGCTGCAGAGCGAGCACGACTGCAGCAAGGAGAGCGATGATGACAGTGACGCTATGGATTCGAGCAACGTGCGAGATGTCGAACCCGAATCGACGGACGTCTTCCTCTCCGGCATGAGGGCCGGTAGCGGTCACGATCGTTCCGGTTGCGAGCGCTGCGGCGGTCAACCCCGCCACGACGATTGCAAGTCGTCGGGTTCGCGGTGCGAACGCGAAAGCGTCAGCCTGGGTACCGGATGTGGACCGCTGAATCGCAATCATGCCAAATGTGATGGACATCATTGCGAGGAGGAAGTGCGACTGCACGAGAGCTGGGTGGAGGTCCGCACGAACCGCAATGCCACCGACCACGCCGTTGGCAAGCACCGAGACCACCACGCCGACGGCAGGCCAGCGGAGCCCGATACGGCGAGGGCGCTGACGGAACGCTGCGATCCCGAGCAGCAACGTGGGGATACCGATTACCCCACTCAGTAACCGATTGGCCTGTTCGATTGCTGTGTGTCCAGACGACACATCGACGAAACGTTCGGCGTTGCACTGCGGCCAGTCGTCGCACCCCAAGCCACTCCCGGTCAGTCGGACGACGCCACCGGCAACCACCAGCACGCAGATACCAACCGTCGTGATGATCGCCAGCCGTCGATAGAGGTCGAGTCGTCGAAACCAGTCACCTGATGCGTCGCGCAACATATGTGCTGAGGCTACGACTAGCGTCGCCTGGGTGCTGAGTTCGTTCGACGACTTTCCTGTTCATCAGACGTCACACCCGGTGGCCCAAACCGCCGGGACTGACCTCAACCACTACGACCGCTACTTCTTCAACGGCTACACGAAGGACACCCGTCTGTTCTTTGCGCTCGCGATGGGCTTGTACCCCAATCGGCATGTCGCTGACGCTCACTTCAGCGTCGTACTTAATGGTCGAACGGTCGACGCCGAACAGATCAACGTTCACGCCTCGCGCCGTGCGCCACTCGACCGCGCTGATGCCAACCTGGTCGGGCCGATCGAGGTTGAGGTCCTCGACCCGCTCAACGCTCTGCGCATTGCAGTCGATGCTCCCGAACACGGGCTCCGTGCCGATCTGACCTTTATCCGGCGGTCGGCCCCGATCCAAGAACCGCACTTCTTCAACCAGGTGGGTCAACGCGTCCTTATGGACTCGACGCGCATGACACAGTTCGGTGGTTGGGAAGGTTGGGTAGAAGTCGATGGCGAAGTGATCGACCTCGAACGTGGTGAGACCGTCGGCAGCCGTGACCGCTCATGGGGTGTTCGGCCCGTCGGTGAGCCGGCCCCGACCGGAGCGCCTGTCGCCGATCCGCAGTTCTACTGGTTATGGGCACCGCTCAACTTCGACACCTTCTCGACCCACTTCGACGTCAACGAGTACTTCGACGGCAAACGCTGGCACGAGACGGGATTTGTCTCCCTCGCAAACATGGGCAGAGGTGACGACGCCATTGCCGAGCCGGCGGAGGCAATGCGCAGTGTTGACTACCGAATCGGCTGGCAGCCCGGCACCCGCCGCGCCGACTGGTTCGAAATCGACTTCGTACCGTGGCACGGCGAGGCCTCAACGATCAGGCTCGAACCGCTCTTCGACTTCCACATGTTGGGCATCGGCTACGGCCACCCCGAGTGGCGTCACGGCATCTGGAAGGGCGAACTTGCGGTCGGCGGCGACCGCTGGCGCCTACCGGTGGAAGATCCGAACGCCATGCATCACATCCATATCCAGTCGATCGTGCGAGCCACGACGACCGGCGGACTCGGCGAAAATGAAGGCCTCGGCACACTCGAGCAACTCGCGTTCGGCCGCCACGACCCAACCGGCCTCACGGGCCTGAACACCGGCTTCGGCAAATAGTTACCTCTGGGGTCAGGCCCCTTTCGCAACTCTCTCGCGAGAGAGTTGCGAAAGGGGCCTGACCCCGTGCGTAGTTATGTGTGGCGGATCGTCATGCCGCCGTCGACCGGGATTGAGGTTCCGTTGACGAAGCTTGATGCCGGCATGCAGAGGTTGAGGGTCATGTGCGCGACTTCTTCGGGGCTGCCGTAACGACGAAGCGGCACTCGGCGGCGGGCATATTTCTCCTTCGCCTCGACATCGATGCCAGCGGTCATGCCCGTATCGATCGGGCCTGGACAGACGCAATTGACGGTCACGCCGTGGCGGCCGAGCTCGACGGCGAAGCTCTTCGTCAGACCAACAACACCAGCCTTGGTGGCGGCGTACGCCGCGAGGCCAGCCGTTGTCACGATCGACTCGGTCGAAGCAATGTTGACGATGCGACCCGCACCCGACCTGGTCAGGTGCGGCAGCGCGAGTCGGATCAGACGGGCGTGTGCTGTCAGGTTGATGTCGAGCGTCGTTGCCCAATGAGCCTCAAACTCTTCCTCGGCCTGAAACGCCGAGTTACTCATCGACACGCCAGCGTTGTTGACGACGATGTCGAGGCGGCCGAACTGCTGCACCGTTGCCTCGACCATGCTGCGCAGTTGTTCGAGATCGGCGACATCACACTCGATGCCGAGCGCACGGTCTGCACCATGCGCTGCGCTGATCTCGTCGACGACGCCAGCAACACGATCAGCACCCAGGTCGGCGACAACAACACGCGCTCCTTCATCAGCAAACAAATGCGCGGTGGCCCGGCCCATGCCACTCGCCGCGCCCGTAACGATCGCGACCTTGCCGTCGATCGAGCGAGAGAGCATCGACAGGCGGCTCACGGGCGAATCTCGTAAAACGCGTTGACGGAGTGGTCGACATCCAGTCGGCGGAATTCGGTGAACCCGGCTGCTGTCGACATCTCGCGGGCTTTGCCCTCTGGTAAGCCAAGCGTGCCGAGGCCTTCACCACCGGGTTCGGACAGCGCTGATGACATGCAGGACAGCACACTGATGCCGTACATCAGCGCTGCCATCGGATTCTTCTCAACATTCTCGCCGAACGTGTCACGGCCTTTGATATCGACGAGCAACCAGGTGCCGTCGTCGGCAATTGCCTCTTTGATCGACGCGATCATCTGAGTCGGGTACGACATGTCGTGGATGCAGTCGAAGGTGGTGACGAAGTCGAGCGATCCGTCGGCCGGCAGCGGCTCGTTGCGTGGGTCAACGAAGCGCGCATTCGACACCCCGGCCTCAGCGCGCCTCGACTCGGCCCGATCGAGGGCGTGCTGGCTGATGTCGTAGCCGACAAACGTCGAGTTGGGGAAGGCCTCAGCCATCATCAGTACCGCTCCTCCGGCTCCACAGCCGATATCGGCGACCGTGATGCCGGTCCGGAGCCGTTCGACCAAGTCGCCATCACCGACGAGTGGCAGCACCGTCGGAATCAGGTGGCTGCGGTTCCACGGCTCGAAGCTGCGCTCGATCCCGATGGCCCCTTCGCAACCGTGGCTGTCGTAGTCATGCCCCTGGCCTGTTCGGAAGCTCTCTGGCATGACGTCCAGCGCAGCCATCATTTGGGGGAAACGATGGAACATACCCATCCCGCTCGCCGGGCTGTTCGGTGACGCAAGTACGGCGACGCCTTCAGGTGACAGGCAAAAGCGTTCGGCTCCAGGTGCATCGGCGTTATCGACGGTCAGAAATTTCGCGGCAGCTTGGTTGTAGGCCCATTCTCGCACCCATCGCTCATCGAGTTCGAGTCTGTCGGCCAACTGATGCGTGGTCAGTGGCTCACCAGCATCGGCGAGAGCCGTGAAAAGCCCGAGCCGATCGCCGAGATAAATCATGCCCGCCGTGACCGCCCCGCTCAACTGACTGAAGAGGTTGAACGAGAACATCTTCAACAGGTCGGGATCGGGCTCGGTACGTTCGGCTGGAACCGTGAGGTCACTCATCTCGCCGACCGTAGATGTTCAGCGCGTTCGATCGTTCAGCGCAAGGTGTTCGGCGTTGCCCAACGCGCTCATCCCGAACGCATGCCCGTCGCCGAGTTCGAACGTTTCGAGCCGGGTCACCGAGGTGTGATGCAACTGGAATCGTTCCCATTGCCACGGCACCGGGTCGACGCCGAGCAGGTGGCCGAGTGCCATGGAGTTGGTTCCGGCGTGAGCAACCATCGCGATTCGCTGATCGGGATTATCGAGCTTCCAGACGGGCAGTTCGCCATCGACGCGAGTACCACCGTGCCGTGCCATAAATCCGTTGGCACCAACAATGATCCGGTCGGCGAACTCGCGCACCGACTCGCCGCCCTCGAGCCCCGTCCACCGCTCGAGCGACGGTCGGGCGAGCAACTCTTTGTAGGCCTCTTGGGCCAGCGAGTACGGCGTGCCGTGCCAATTCGGATCGCCGATTTCCTGCAGCCATTCGTCGATCACTTCGTCGCGTCCGAGCGCCTCGTAGAGGGGTGCCGCTGTTTGACGCGCACGGAGGAGGGGTGAGACCAACACCTCGTCGAACTCTTCGCCTGCAAGCGCCGCTGCCATGCACTTTGCCTGATGGTGGCCAAGTTTGGTCAGCGGCGGATTCTCCACATTGAGGTCGTCGCGCATCCACTCGGGTTGCCCATGACGGATGAGGACCAATTCCATGTGGTCCGACTGTACGGCAGCAACGCCGTGCACACCGGGTTCGTGGGGATAACTTGCGCTCGGTGGACGACGTGCAAGCCGGCTGGTACCCCGACCCGGTGGGGCGATTCGAGCTTCGTTACCACAACGGCGCTGCGTGGACTGCCGATGTGGCGACCGATGGCGATCGTTTCGTCGACCCACTCGGCACGCAACCACGTGCGGCCAGCCAGCAACACGCCGCGCAGCCCACTGCTCCACCAGGCGCCAAGAACAGTGCAGCCACCGCCTCGATGGTCCTCGGAATTATCGCCGTCGGTCTCGGCTGGCTGCCGTTCATCTTCGCACCGGCTGCTGTCGCCGGCGTGCTGGCAATCGTGCTCGGCCTCCGGGCACGGCGACGTGCAAAGACGCTCGGCCCGCAATTTGGTGTCGGCGAGGGCATGGCAACAGCTGGTCTCGTCCTCGGGCCGATCGGCGTATTGGTCTGCGTTGGCGGCCTGATCTTCTCGATCGTTATGGTCCGGGCGATCGACAGCTTCGAGACCCCCGCCGAGAACAACACAGCCATTACCTCGTGTGAACGTGAGGGCAACGACGTCACTGCGAAAGGCGAGCTGACGAACGCCAGCGACGACACCGCATCGTTTACTGTCCGGGTCTCATTCGTCCGGCCCAACACGGACAATTCGCGCCGTCAAGCCAATGTCATTATCAGCGATGTCGGGCCGGGCGAGACGCGCTCATTCGAGGTCGTCCGTGCGGTGGCGCTCGACGAAGTGGACTGCATCATCGCCAGCGTCAGAGGCGAGTTGCCCTTCGGCGTCGACCCTGGCGGCTGATCAGCGCTGGACGCTGGTCGATTCTACCCAGGCGTCGAAGAGGCCGGCATACACGCCACCTGCGTCAACGAGGACGTCGTGATGCCCGTCTTCAACAAGGACGCCGTCCGCAAGCACGAGAACACGATCAGCGCGTGCCGCAGTCGAGAGACGGTGGGCGATCGCAATGGTTGTTCGTGACGCTGCGAGGTGGTCGAGTGCCCTGGCGATTCGAATCTCAGTGAGCGCGTCTACGCTGGACGTCGCCTCGTCGAGGATCAATACGTCGGGGTCAGCGAGCCCGGCGCGAAGCAGTGCGACGAGCTGACGTTCGCCGGCACTGAGCTGACCGCCGCGCTCGCCGACGCGGGTGTCGAGCCCGTCGCTGAGTGTCCCAACCCAGTCGGCTACATCCAGGTCGTCGACGATCTGCTGCACGTCGGCCGCGGTGGCCCCCTCACGAGCGAACGCAACGTTGCGAGCGATCGTGTCGTCGTACAGGAACGGCTCCTGCGATACAACAACCAGCCGACTGCGGAGGTCGGCCCGGCCGACGTTGACGAGCGGGATCCCGCCGATCGAAATGATGCCTGCAGTCGGATCGGCCAACCGAGCAATCAACCGACCCAGGGTGGTCTTTCCTGAACCGGTCGACCCGACCATGGCGACTTGCTGCCCGGCGGGAATGTGAACATCGATGCCCCGCAGCACGAGCACCCCGCCACGCTCATCGCTCTTGATCGACTCGTCCATTCGCCTCGGATAGGCGTAGTCGACCTGGCTGATCAAGATGTCGAGCTGTCCAGCCGGGAGCACCACTGGCTGCTCGGGCTCAGTTGGTGTGATCGGCATGTCGAGTACCGACAGGACTCGGTGTAAGCCAGCTACCGCCGTCTGGGTCTGATCTATGACCTCGGTGAACTCGGCAATTGGTTCGAGGAACCGATATGTGAGAAACACGAAGCTCACAAGCGCTCCCGCGGTCAAGCCGCCCTCTGGCCCGCGCCAGACGCCCGCACCGATCACCGCCGACACGGTGAACACGGCGAAGATCTCACCCGACGGGAACAGGAATGCTCCGAACAGCGCAGCACGGATCTGATCTCGCGCTTTCTTCTCAGTCGCTTCTTCGACTACGGCGGCGAGCGTTTCGCCGGCGTCGTAGGCCCGAATTGCACCGGCACCCGATACGACCTCGGCAATTGCGCCGAGCATTTCACCATTGCTCTCTCGTGCCTGGCCGTGTGCAACGACCAGACGCTTCTGAACTGCTCGCAACACGAAGGCCAGCGGCAACGAAATGGCGAAGGCAATCAGCGCAAGCATCCAGTCGTAGGCGAGCATCGCAATGGCGACGATGACCATCAGGGTTGAGCTGCGCATCCACGCCATGCCGCCCCATTGGAAGAACTGCGCCAGCGTCTCGATATCCGAGGTGACTCGGGCGACGAGCCCGCCGCGCCGCTCTTCGTTGTGGTCGGCGAGGCTGAGATGATTGATGTGTCCGATCAGTTTCGAGCGCAGGTCATAGAGGGCGCGTTCGCTTCGCTCTCCCAGCCTGACCTGTGCCTGTCGGAGTGCAAAGGCTGCGAGCGTCACTGCGACTGCAGCGATCATCGCAAGCTGAGCGACGTAGCCAACGCGCACGTCGGCTCGGCCGACGATGCCGTTGTCGATGGCCTGCTGGATGAGCACCGGGACGACGATTCGGCCCGCCGACCCAATGGCCGCGAGGAAGAAGGTGAGGCCCAATCCGTCACGCAGCACCGGCGCGGCCTCGAGGCCGCGCCTGATAGTCATGATCGTCGTACCGGTGGGATGAGCGATCATCGTCATGTCGCCGGGCTCCGATCGGCTTCGAAAGCGGCAACAAGCTCGCGGTAGTCGTCGTGGGTTGCGAGAAGTTCATCGTGCGTGCCATGGCCGGTCACTTCGCCAGCGTTCAGGAACACCACGTCGTCGGCCAGTGCCACTGTCGACGGACGAGATGCCACGAGCAACACCGTTGTGGTGGCCAGCGCTGTTCGCATGTTTTCGAGCACCTTGGACTCGGTTGCTGGGTCGAGTGCCGATGTGGTGTCGTCGAGGATCAGCAGCGCCGGCTGGCGGACCAGTGCGCGGGCAAGCGCCACACGTTGTCGCTGACCGCCGCTGAGGCTAACGCCACGTTCGCCGACCACTGTGTCGAGCTGGCCTGCGAGGCCCCGCACGAAGTCGTCGGCGGCAGCGATGCGGAGTGCTTCCCAAATCGCCTCGTCGCTGAACTCGGTACCGAACTCAATGTTGTCGCGCACCGTGCCAGCCAGCAGGAACGCTTCCTGGAAAACAATCGAACGTTGTCCGGCAGCGATCTCGATGTGGCCCGACGTCGGTGCGACGAGACCGGCGGCCAGATCAGCGAGCGTGCTCTTGCCCGAACCAGTCGGCCCGACGACCGCTGTGATCGAGCCGGAAGGCAGCGCCAGCGTGATGTCGTAGAGCGCATGATGTTCGGCATCGGCATGGCGGAACCCGACGGCGTTGAAGGCCACTCCGACACCTGCGTCTGCGACCGCGATCCCTCGGCGCGGATCCGCCTCGACTGGTTCGGAGACCACGGCTTGGATGCGCGTCCAGGCCGCCATCGAGCGCGGGAGTTCCGACAGCGCGTACCCGATCAGCCGTAGCGGCAAAACGAGAAGCGTGAACAGGAAGATCACGCTCGAAAACTCTCCAACGGTCACGTCGCCGGACTGCACACGAGCGGCACCAATCACCACCAAGGCAATGTTCGTGAGCGTGGGAATCAGATCGAGCAGTGCCTCGAACCAACTGCGCATTCGGATCGCCGTGATTCGTGGCGTCAGTACATCTCCTGCAAGGTCCGTCAGACGCTGCGTCTCGCGATCCTCGGCTCCATACGACTTAATCAGCTGAATGCCGTCGAAGCTCTCGTGGACTCCGGCTGCAAACTTTCCGAGTCGTTCCTGCGCTTCGGTGAAATACCCGGCAACCGAGCGTTCATAGATGACGTTGGTCGCGATCAGGATTGGGAACACGACGATGGCGAGCAGGCCAAGTGGGATATCGGTGAGGAACAGCCAGATCGTGGAGACAAAAATCATCACCACCGTGCTCGCCGCGAACGGGATCGGCGCAATGACACTGACGGTGGCTTCGGTGTCGACCCCGGCGCGAGCGACGAGGTCGCCGTCGGCGTGCCGACGATGCCATCCAAGCGGTTGGGAGACCAGTTGATCGAGCACCTGATTGGTGTAGGTCTGGGCGACTCGCCACATGCCCATCGAGGCGAACCCGCGGCGGAACACAACGCCGACAGCACGCACGAGTCCGATGCCGATGATCATCGCGAAGCCGGTGACCACCGCGCCTGTTGCGACGTCCCCCGCTTCGAATCGAACGATGATCACGTTGTCGATAACCCAGCGGATCGCGAAGCTCGACGCCACCGTTGCTAGGGCGAAGACCGCAGCCCCGCTGAATGCAATCGTGAACGGACGTGGGTGGAGCGACAGCATCGAACGGATCAGGTGCCAATTCCTGCGAGCGCGCGTCGTGCTCGATTCCCTGCAATCGTCGCCCACAGGCGTCGCAGTTGTCTCAGTCACATCGGGCACGTCGCGTTTCTACCAGCCGCACTCGGCCATAACGTCCTGTGCTGTGGTGACACACGGCGAACAGATCGACAACAACGGCCATTTTCAGCGGAAGGCGCGCAAGAACGGCTTGACTATCGGCAAGGTGTTGTTTCCGATTGGGGCGCTCCTGTTCGTTTCGTTTTGGGCATGGGCGCTGTTCTTCGCATCGAAAACCTCCGTGAACAAGATCGATGATCGGGCTTGGGCTGAACGGGCCGAGGGAATCTGCGCCCCAGTCAAGGAAGCGTTGCGTGCGTTCGAAATGCAGGCCGATCCGAGCCTCGACGTTCGAGCCGACCTCGTCGTGCAGTCGACGGACACCCTTGGCCGCATGCTCGACGACCTCTTCGCCGTCACCCCGTCAGACGCCAAGGGCCAGGACATCGTGCCCAAATGGATCGCTGACTGGCGCCAGTTGCTCAACGACCGTTACGCGTACTCCGAGCGGTTGCGCGACGGGCAGAACGTCGCGTTCACCGAGACTGCGGTCAATGGCGTCCCGATCACCGAACGCATCGAGAACTTCGCCGGCGACAACGAGATGCCGAGCTGCGCACCGCCGCACGGCTCAGTGCTGTGACCTCTTAGAGCTGTTTGATGACTCGCGCCGGAACACCGGCCGCAACGCAGTTGTCCGGCAGGTCACCGGTAACAACACTGTTGGCACCCACGACGACGTGCCTGCCGATGTTCGAGCCCGGCAACACGATGCAGCCGTGGCCAAGCCAGGAACCGTCACCGATAGACACCGGCCGTTCTGGCATGACCTGCTTCGAAATTGGGAGATCGAGGTCTTCGTACCCATGGTTCTGATCGGTGATGTAGACGTGGTGGCCGGTCCACACGTCGTTACCGATCTCGATCCGCAGGTGACCAACGATGCCACTTCCCTTGCCGATCAGGCACCGGTCGCCGATGCTGACGACCGGGTCGGTGATCATTTCCTGGCCGGGTTGCATGCCGGCCGAAAGGGTGATCTGCGGCCCAATCATCGTGCCCGCACCGATGTGGATGTACTGCTCGTTGAACAGCGTGTTCGGAGGGAAACAGATCACACTGTTTCTTCCGAACTTACCGAACCGTTTGCCACGGCCGGTGTCTGGGCCGATCGCACCGAGCACGACCGCAAACTCCCAGCTGCGATGTACAGCTTCACTCGACGCACGCATGACAGTCGTCATGAGTCGCTGCCGCAAGGTGTTGGGCACTGGGTCTCGTTCGAGCACGAGCGTCGACACTAGCGTCCCGGCCGATGCAGCTGATAGCGACCGTCAGAACGCGATGTGGGTGACGGTCAGCGTTGAGCAGTAGAAGACCTCGCTGTCTTTGCCAGCGGTAAGAAACCTCCCGTTGGCGACTGGAGGGCCGGCGTCAACCTCCGTCACCTCGCCGCCGAAGTATCGACGACGACGCCGGTGTTGGCGAACACCACTGGCTGCATCGTGGCGCGCACGTTATTCGTCCATCCCGTTTCGAGTGTGGGGTCGTCGAGGCCCGCCATACCACCGCTTGCTCATGCGCCGACCAGCTGCGTGGCATCGACGGCGGACACGACGTCAAGGGGCGACGCGTATTTCAGTAGGGATGACGTGAACGCAATCCGGATCTGATCCACCATCATCTGCACCAGTTCACTCGGTTCAGGAGCTGCTGTCCGAATCACATAACGCAATCCAGGCGCAGGCCCAACACTCGGCGGACAATCCCACTCGGTGTGCTGGTCGGTGAGGAGGCGCCGGTTGATCAACGCAATTCCCGCACCACTGGCAAGCGCAAGTTGGACCCCGTAGTTGGACGGATTCTCGAGAATCACATCGAAGGCGATGTCGGCTCGCGTGAGTAACTCAGCGGCCACAGCACCAAAGAAACAGCGCCGACCGAACGTCACGAGCGGAACTCGGTCGAGACGGCTGAAGTCGCCAGACGAGCTGTGCGCCCACACCAGTTCATCGGACCACAGCAAGACATCGCCAGGTTCAACATTGTCGTCGAGCACCATCGTCACGGCCAGGTCCAACTCGCCGGTGTCGAGCCAGCCGGCCAGCGCCACCGGATGGTCGACGCGAATTCGGACATCGATGGCGTCGGTGTTACGTCGCGCCCATGGCGCGAGCACGTCGAGCAGGGGGCCCGACGCTCCCTCCGTGGCGCCAATGACGACGCTGCCTGAAACGGTGAGCGATTGAAACCGTCTCGTGGCAGCATCGTGGGCAGTGAGAATCGTCTCGGCATAGACGAGAAGTTCGTGTCCACTATCAGTGAGCACGACTCCCCGACCGTCCTTCTGGAGGAGGTTGGTGCCCAGCCGTTCTTGCAGTCGCTTAAGTTTCCAACTGACCGCCGACCGGCTCACGCACATCATGTCCGCCGCAGCGTTGACGCTGCCGGTGTCAGCAACGGTCTTGAGCGCTCTCAACGAATCGATATCTAATCTCATTGGTGACGAAAGTAGCTCGCTTTACTCCACTAAATGTCACTTGTGTCACGAGTTTGCCATCACGACGATGTACCTATGACATTCGCCACTACATCCACCACCGTCCGCGATCTCCGCTTCGCCGTTCATCCGCACCCGGGAGCAGGCCTGCGCCCCAACGAGTTGACACGCACGATGAGTCCCCATCCGCTGATGTATCAGGAGATGCCATACAACCCGGAGTACACGATCTACAACGGACGGCTGACTCCGGCCTTCCTTGATCATGCAACCGCTGACGAGATGTACTGGAAGGTCCGGCGCGAAGTGGTTCTGCGGCACACCGGCGAACTCCCACTCGAAATTGTCGGGCCCGACGCCGTGGCGCTCTTGCAACGAGTCTTCACGCGCGACGTGTCGACGGTCCGCGTCGGACGCTGCAGCTACCAGTTCGCGTGTTACCACGACGGTGGGATGATCACCGACGGCGTCCTGGTACGTCTGGCGGACGACCGCTTCTGGTTTGGTCAGGCGGACGGCGACCTGTACTCGTGGTTCCGAGCACATGCTGAAGGACTCGATGTTCGAGTGTTCAACCCAGACGTGTGGATCAGTCAGGTGCAGGGGCCTCGGTCGTTGGAAGTGCTCGACGCCGTCGTCGACGGACCGATGTCAGATCGGTTCAACTATTTCGACATGGCGGAGGTGACGATTGCCGGTCAGCCGGTCGTCATCACCAGGACCGGCTTCAGCAACGAGTTGGGGTGGGAGTTCTACGTGCGACCAGACATCGATGCCGCTGCAGTCGGCGACCGGATCCTTTCGGTTGGTGAGAGTTACGGAATGATCATCACCTCGACCGACGTCTTCCGCGCCCGTCGAATCGAGGCAGGCCTGCTCAACGCAGGTTCCGACTTTGACATGACGACATCGCCATTCGACGTCGGTCTTGGCGCCATGGTCGACTTCGACAAGGGGGACTTCAGCGGGCGATCGGCGCTCCTTGCTGTGCAGAACTCACCCTGCAGAACCTGGGGCATGCGCATCGACGGCAGCGTTGCCAACCTCGGCCGCGTCATCGTCAGTCGATCGACGGGTGAGATCGTCGGCAAGGTCTGCTCGAGCGGATGGTCCCCATTCCAAGAGTGCGGCGTCGCAATCGTCCGCTTCGATTCGGCCGAATTCGCCCCTGGCGATCCGGTTGCAGTGGCATGTATCGACGGAACAGATCATGATGGAACGGTGTGCACGCTGCCGATGATCGACCCTGATCGGCTGATCCCGCGCGGCAAGCTTGTCGACGTCCCCTCGCCTCCGCATACTCTGGCGGGATGACGGGCCTCGTTCCACTCACGACTTCATACGCCATCGGGGAATCCACACCTCCGGTCCGAGATATCACGATCGGCGACTTACTCCGCGAAGCCGCCGACGCCGCACCCGATCAACTCGGCCTCATCGAAGGTATTCCACTCACTGACGGAGCGGCCCGTCGTCAGTGGACCTACGCCGAGCTACTCGCCGACTCGGAACGCACAGCTCGTGCGTTGCTCCACCGGTTCGAGCCGGGAAGTCATATCGCTGTCTGGGCGTACAACATTCCCGAGTGGGAACTCCTTGAGTTCGGCTGTGCGTTGGCCGGCATGGTGATCGTCACCGTCAATCCGGCGTTCCAGCGACACGAGTTGCTCTATGTGCTCTCGCAGTCGAAGGCGAGGGCGCTGTTCGTCGTGCCATCACATCGCGGCAACGCGATGCTGGCCACGGCCCTGGACGTCCAGGCCGAATGCCACGAACTGCACGACATTATCAGCTTCGACGACTGGGACGACTTCATCGCCGGAGCCGATCAGTTCACCGGCGGTCTCCCACCAGTCGCTGCCACCGACCCCGTCATGTTGCAGTACACCTCTGGCACGACTGGATTCCCCAAGGGTGCGCTCCTACACCACCGTGGCCTCGTGAACAATGGACATCATTTTGTCGATCGACTCGGCGTCGACGATGGCGACGTGTACATCCAGACCATGCCCCTCTTCCACACGGGTGGCAGCGTCGTGGGTGTCCTTGGTTGCGTGTCGAAGCACCTCACGCAGGTCCTTGTTCGAGAGTTCGAACCGGGCCTCGTGATGGAGCTATCGCAGAGCTACAAATCGAACACGATGCTCGGCGTGCCGACCATGCTCGTCGCCATCCTTGAACATCCCGACTTCGCCGATGCCGACCTCTCGTCGCTGAAAGCCCTTTGCTCCGGCGGCTCACTCGTTCCCGAACGCCTCGTGCGCACCCTTGAAGAAAAACTCGGCGCTCCGTTCACGATCGTCTTCGGTCAGACCGAGTGCTCACCGATCGCATCGATGACGCGGCCGACCGACACGATCGAAGACAAAGCTGGCACCATCGGCCCACCGATGCCAAACGTCGAAGTGCGCATTGTTGATCCCGAGTCGGGCGAGACCCTGCCAATCGGCGAGGTAGGCGAGTACCTGACTCGTGGCTACCACGTGATGCATGAGTACTTCGAGATGCCAGAAGCAACTGCCGAGACAATCGACGCCGACGGCTGGTTACACACCGGCGATCTCGCCGCAATGGACGACCGCGGCTACTGCACCGTCGAGGGACGCCTGAAGGACATGATCATTCGCGGCGGGGAGAACATCTATCCCAAAGAACTCGAAGAGCTCCTTTTTGCGCACGACGCAGTCGGCGAGGTGGCGATCGTCGGGCTACCTGATGACACCTGGGGCGAGACGGTCGGCGCCTTCATCCGACCAGCCCTCGGCGCCACCGTCGACAAACAACAACTGTTCAGCTACCTGCGTGAGCACCTCGCACCACACAAGACACCCCGCCAATGGTTTGCCGTTGAAGAGTTTCCCTTTACAGGATCAGGCAAGATTCAAAAATTCAAGCTGCGTCAGCAGTGGATCGACGGCGAATGGAACGAACTGTGAGTGACAGCGAACAACACATCGGCATCACGTACGCATCAGCCGAGCGGTTCGAGTCGCCCGTCGACATCGCGTACGACGAGTCAGCAACGCGGAGCCCGGTTCGGGCTCCGCAGGCCGCCGGGTCGCTCGACCAGTTGGTGGGAGGCAACCCGCCGCCGATGAACGAAGATTGCCTGCAACTCAACGTTTTCACGCCTGCGCGCGACAACGGTACTCGACCCGTTCTCGTCTGGATTCACGGCGGCGCCTTCACCAACGGTACCGTCCACGTGCCGTGGTACGACGGTGCTGCACTCGTCGGGCGGGGCGACGTTGTGGTCGTCTCGATCAACTACCGCCTCGGTGCCCTCGGCTACCTGGGAGACACGAACTGCGGAACCCTCGACAAGGTGTCGGCCCTGCGTTGGGTACAACGCCACATTGCCGATTTCGGCGGCGACCCGAACAACGTAACGGTTTTCGGTGAATCAGCCGGCGGGTCGGGCATCGTTGCCCTGTTCGCAACACCGGCAGCCGATGGGCTCTTCCACCGAGCCTGGGCCATGAGCCCATCGATCCTCCAGCTCCGAACATCTGAGCAGGCTGTTGCATACCAGCGCACATTCTTGGGCCTCCTCGGTACCGACTCCCTCGCGGCCGCAAAGACCGCATCGCTCGACGACATTCTCGATGCACAGAACCGCATGCCGCTCAGTGGGGTGGGGCTCAAGAACTTCAGCCCGACAGAGGGCTGCGACAGCATCCCCGAACCAATTCTCGGCGTCGCTGCGGCAGATCCGCGGCCGCTCGTGATCGGTACCACCCGTGACGAGATGCTCCTGTTCACCACCTTCGATCCGTCACGTGCTAGCTGGACCGATGCAGAGGTCGACCTCCAGTTCGCTCAGCGGTTTGGTGCCAAATCTGACGAAGCAGTCGCCGAGTACCGCCGGCTGCGACCCGACACCAATCCAAGCCAACTGATCTCGGCGATGCAGACCGACGAGATGTTTCGTGTGCCAGCACAGCAGCTCGCCGCTGCCCGGACAGCGTCCACCTGGATGTATCTGTTCGACGCCCCATCAACTGCGTTCGGTGGTGTACTCGGAAGCTGCCATGCCAGTGACATCCCCTACATGTTCGACAACCTTGCCCAACCGGGCGTGCCGATGTTCCTCGGCGATGATCCTGCACAAGAAGTCGCTGAGCACTTCAGCGCGGCGCTGATCGACTTCGCCCGAAGCAGCGAACCGAATTGGCCTCAATACGACAAGGACCAGCGCAACACGCAGATGTTCGGTAGGGACGCCAGCGTCGTCGGCGACCCAGAGGCGACAATTCGCCTGCTGTGGCAGTGATGTTCGACCTCCCATTCGGGTCGATCACCGACGTTCCCGGCGTCACCGTCGGGCACCATCAACGCACGAGCCGCGGCTGGCAGACCGGCACGACCGCGATCATCGTCGAATCAGGTGCGACCCCGGGCGTCGACGTTCGGGGTGGTGGACCCGGAACTCGAGAAACTGATGCTCTCCATCCGCAAAATTTGATCCAGAAGATCCACGGCATCTGCCTCACGGGCGGCAGCGCCTACGGCCTCGCTGCAGCACACGGCGTGATGGAATGGCTCGAGGGTCGAGGCCTCGGGTTCCCGATTGGCCAGATGAATGGGTCACCCCAGGTCGTCCCGGTCGTTCCCGCCGCAGTGATCTTCGACCTCGGTCGCGGCGGATCACCGGCCAATCGACCAGATGCGACATTCGGTGTCAAAGCAGCAGACACCGCCCGGCGCTCACAGCAGCGTTGGGGCTCGGTCGGTGCCGGCACCGGGGCCCGCGCCGGAGGGCTGCAAGGTGGCGTCGGCACCGCTTCGACAACAGTCAGACTGCCCGAGAGCGACATCGAAGTCACCGTCGGCGCACTCGCTGTTGCGAATCCGAACGGCAGCGTCATCGATCCGACAATCGGGCTTCCCTGGGAGCCGAGCGGTGCCAGGCTCCGCCGGCCGCCAGCGAACGAACGGCGTGCGCTCATCGCTGCACTGACCGATCACGCCTCACTCAACTTGAACACGACGATCGGCGTTGTCGCCACGTCGGCACGGCTCGACAAGGCAGAGACATCGAAGATGGCTTCCGTCGCCCACGATGGCCTCGCTCGAGCCGTGCGTCCGGCGCATTCGATGACCGACGGCGACACGATCTTTGGTCTTGCCGTCGGTGACATCGAACTCTCCGCCGTCGGGCGCCATGTCGCCCTCAACGTCATACTTCAGGCTGCATCCGACACATTCGCTGCGGCCTGCACGCACGCCGTCCTGGCGGCATCGACGATTGGGCTGGCCCGCGCTTACTCCGACATATGCCCGTCGGTCTACCGTTCCAGCCGATGATCACGTTCTCCTCCCCTGCTGACATGCGGGCCTGGGCCGACCAGCAGCGCGCTGCAGGCAAGACCATTGGGTTCGTGCCCACCATGGGCGCACTCCACAGTGGCCACGTCGCACTCATTGCCGATGCTGTGCGCCGCGCCGACCTCGTGGTCGTGTCGATTTTCGTCAACCCGTTGCAGTTCAACGAGCCCACCGACTTCGATGGCTACCCGCGCCCGATCGACGACGATGTCGCTCTCTGTTCTGCTGCCGGCGTGTCCGTCGTGTTCGCCCCGACCGCAACAGCAATGTACCCGCCGGGCTTCCAGACACGCATCGTTCCCGGCGCGCTCGCTGACGTGATGGAAGGCCCCCATCGGCCCGGCCATTTCGAAGGGGTCGTTACGGTCGTGGCCAAACTGCTCGGGGCGGTTCGGCCGCATATCGCGATCTTCGGGCAGAAGGATTACCAACAGTTGCGGATCATCACGCAGATGGCTGCTGACTTCGAGTTCGGTGTCACGATCATCGGACATCCGATCGTGCGCGATGCCGATGGCGTTGCCCAGTCCAGCCGCAACCTCCGATTGTCGGCCGATCAGCGCTCCGCGGCGATCGCCGTACCCCATTCGCTCGACGCAGCGGTTCGAGCGGCAAGCCACACCAACAACGTCGACGCAATCGTCGGAGCAGCCCTCGCCGTCGTCGCCGAGGAACCGCTCGCCACGCACGAATACATCTCGATATTCGATGCAATAACCCTCGAAGAGATCGACAACCTCACGCCAGCGCACCGCTCCCCCGGCGTCACGCGCATCGCCACCGCTGTGTGGTTTGGTGACATCCGACTGATTGACAACCGCGAACTCTTCCCCGCCACAACTGCCACACTCCGGTCTGACCTCGGTGTGCCAGACCTCAATGCGACACCCTGCCCACCGTCGTGAGCCGCGTCACCTAATTTTGGAGACCCTCAGCGACTCCCGTCAGGACAACCAGAAGCACCATTGCGTTGAAGATCGCGTGGGCCACAATGGTTGGACCGATACGACGCAGCAGGTAGGCGGCACTACCGAATGTAACCCCGACCCCTGACAGAACGAGTGCCAAGCCGATGTTCCCTGTGCCCCGGACCGGGTCGATGTGCGCCAGGCCAAACAGCACACCCTGCACGATCACCGTCGGTACTGCAGCCAACCTGCTGCGCAACCCGCGCATGACAACGCCGCGGAAGACGATCTCTTCGACGAACGGCGCGGCGATCACCGCAGTGATCACAAGCGACACGATGTAGGTGCGATCTTCGGTGAGCTCGCTGATCCCGTCCGTGTTGTTCGAGAGCGGCACCCCGAGTGCAATGACCACGGCGGCAATCGTGATCTGTGTGCCGATCGCGACGAGCCAGACCACAGGACCCCAGCCGAGGTCGGACCACTTCGGCTGTAACCCGACGTCATCGAAGAACTTGTCGGTACCCCAGCGGCGGCTCGCGTACTTGCACCATGCCAGTGATGGGCCGTACCCGATGACGCCAAGCAGGGCAATGTACGCAACGACTGGCCACTCAAACTGCAGGAGCGCATCGAGGACGTACTTCGATGTGAGAAGCGAGAGGACGAGAACGGCCACCGCACCGATCGCGGCGTTCATCGGCAGTGTTGCATGCGGCTCGCGCTCTGGGGCGAACGCCGGGCTTGGATTGGCCCACATGCTGGTGGTGACGGGTGGACCCGTGGGTGGTGGAAAGCCAGTCATCGCGAATCGCCAGCGGCGGAGGTCTCAGCGTAGGCGCTGCCCGCCCGTATGAGAGCACGAGGCACACGACGGCCTAGCATCGGTGACGTGACTGATGAGCAGCGACCATATGGCGGCGGCACCAGCGATCCGGCGCTCAAACAAGTGCGGACGCGCCACTTCAAGAGAGCCAAGGAAAACGGGATCAAGATCACCGGCCTCACGAGCTACGACTTCATGTCAGCATCAATCTTCGATGAGGCGGGCGTCGATTTCCTCCTGGTCGGCGACTCTGCGGGCAATACCGTGTTCGGGTACGACACGACCATTCCCGTTACCCTCGACGAACTCATCCCGCTGACCGCAGCGGTCGTGCGCGGCGCGAGCCGAGCCCTCGTCATTGCCGATCTGCCATTCGGTTCATACGAGAACGGCCGGCGCCAGGCACTCGAAACCGCCATCCGCTTCATGAAAGAGACCGGCTGCCAGGCAGTCAAACTCGAAGGCGGGGTCCGCAGCGCCCCGCAGATCGAACGGATCGTCGATGCCGGTATCCCGGTCATGGCCCACATCGGGTTCACGCCCCAGAGCGAGCACGGCCTCGGAGGTCACATCATCCAAGGCCGTGGCGATAGCGCAGCCGAGTTGCTGGCTGATGCCCACGCCGTCGAAAAGGCCGGAGCATTCGCTGTCGTGCTTGAGATGGTGCCGTCCGAAATCGCCGGAAAGGTCACCGAGGAGCTGTCGATTCCGACCATCTCGGTCGGGGCCGGGCCGCATTGTGACGGCCAGCTGATGGTCTGGACCGACTGGGCTGGTTTCGGTGGCGGTCGACTTCCGCGCTTCGTCAAGCAGTACGCGAACATCCGCGAGACGTTGCTCGAGGCGACCCGCAAGTACTGCGAGGAAGTCGAAGCAGGCGTATACCCTGGGCCTGAACACGAGTACACCGAGTAGCCGTCAGCTCATCGGGAACTTCTCGGGCAGGCTGGTGGCGTAAAGCCAGGTGTCGAAGAATTCGCCCAGGTCGGACCCCGTGAGATTTTGTGCCAGCGCGATGAACGAGTCGCTCGACTGTGACGTTCCAGTGTTCGTTCCTACCCACTCGACCAGCAATTCGAAAAAGGCATCGTCACCAACTTCGAGCCGCAGCGCGTGGACCACCACCGAGCCACCGTCGTAGCTCTCGAAGCCAAACATGCTCTCGAGCGTGGGCGTTCCCGTAGCAACATCGCCGGTTTGGCGTGCCAGCAACAACTCGCTCATCTCGCTGTCGAGATCAACGAGTTCGATCTCGTCGAGCCACAGATACTGCGCATACGTTGCGAAGCTTTCGTTCAACCAGATGTCTGACCACGTTGCGGGGCTCACGGCATTACCGAACCACTGGTGGGCCAATTCGTGGGCCAGTAAGAGTTGTTGGGGGAAGCCGACTTGCTCCTCTTCGTCACCGAACTCAGGTACCTGGAAGTCAAGCTGGCTAAAGAGCGACCGCCCCTGCGTTTCCATCGCAAGGCCGGGGACGCTGTCAACGAAGGCAAGGCCGTAATCGGCGAGCGGATACGGCCCGAAGCGTTCCTCGAAGAAGTCGAACTGCTTCGGTGTTTGGTCGATGAATCGTTGGAACTCTGCCTGCTCGCCTGTGGGAACGAGGTGGGTCAATTGGATTTCGTCGCCGTCGGCCGAGGTAAGCAGACCGCCATCGACAACGTCATAGGCGCCGATGACGAGGTGGACGAGGTAAGTCGGCATGTCCTGCGACATCTGCCAGATCCATGGCACACCCAGCTGTCCCTCCTGCACGAGATCACCGTTCGCCGACACGGTGACGCCGTCCGGCACCGTGATCTCAAATCGCCACGTCGCCTTATCGCTTGGATGGTCATTCGAGGGCAGCCATCGACGGGCGCCGTCAGGCTCGTTGAGCACGTAGGAGCCACCGTCGGTCCGGAACCAGCCGGTGGGCAATCCCACGGCCGAGAACGCTCCACCAGGAGTAGCCGAGTAGGTGATCGTGGCAGTGACCCGTCGGCCAGAATCTGCTGGCAATGCGATGACCAATTCGTCGCCGGGCTGCTCGAAGAGGGCGTCGTCACCGTCAATTTGCACCGAGTCGACGGTGAAGCCTGCCGCATCAAGCGCCATCTGGCGGACGGAGGTATCGACGTCGGCGATGACATCGACCACAGCGTCGAAGGTTCCAGCATCGACATCGACATCGAGCTTGACCAAATACGAGACGACGTCGACCGCGGGCGCACCGAGGTCTGGAAAGAGTCGATCGGCAAGTCCGGTATCGGACGACTGGCCATCGGAAACAGCCGTGACGACCGTGGATGTCGGTACTGGCGTCGGGCCGTTGGCCGCCCCAGCGTCGATCGCGCTCGGGACCTCGTCGGTTGCACCAGTGATCGCAGCAGAGATTGGGTCGGCCCGATCAGCGGTGACGTCGGGTTCGGCGGCGCACGCCGTTGCGACGAGCATCCCTGCGACCATCAGCACTGCCGTTCGCCGCATGGCTCAAACCGTACCGGTTCGCCAAGCCGCGACTACCGGTGTGTGGTGTGGTCGTTCACTGTCGCCCGGTAGCGCACGGTGTGGACCGAGTCGCCCGAGAGAATCGCGCCGCGGCCAAGCATTCGCCCGCCCTGCCAGTTCGACAGGCCGAGTTCGGGTGCGTTCAACGCATATTGACCGTCGACCCAACGGGTGAACCCGTTGCCGACGAATGGCGCGTCAACCGCGCCATAGAAGTCGTCGTGCTCAGTCTGATCATTGCTGACCATCGAGGCTGCGAAGTGCGGGCTATAGCTGTTGCAGAGCTCAATTGCTGCGTTGACATCGTCGGCCACAACGAGCGTGACTTCGGGTGAGTTCTCCCACTCCCACTCGATTGCCAGTTCGGCTTCGTCGAGGGTTGAGGCAAACGGCTCGTCGTGCGATCCGTCGGCTCGGTCAATCGCAACACGTCGCTCGAAGCACTCGGCCGGAACATACACCTCGGCCCCGGCGACGACGTGCAGCCGCGCCGACGTGCCCCTCGCCGATCCTGCCGCCTCTAGACCGGCGAGCAGGGCCGGCACCAAGTCGCCGGCCCGGGCGGCGGGGATGGCGCAGACGTTGAGCGTGTTGCAGACCTTGCGGTCGAGCGAATGCGTCACAATGGCAGTCAGTTGCGCTGCATCCGCTGATTCACCGGCGACCAGCCAGGCTCCACCTGTGCCGTGCAAGCTGACCGGCACTCCGGACTGAGCAGCCACGGCACCGAGCTGGGCGACGGCAGGACCTGATCCCCGCGCAACCGCGAGTGCCAATCGTTGGTCGCTGAACAGTGCGTGGCCGGCAGCATGGGCGGCCGAGTCGACGAGTTGCACCAGGCCGCTCGGCAGCCCTGCTTCGTCAAGCGCCGGTTCGAGAGCATGTTCGACAATCGCTCGGGCTGTGCCCAGTGCGTCAGAGCCGATGCGAAAGACGACGGCGTTGCCAGTCCGCACCACACCGCACGCATCGGCGAAGACATTCGGTCGGCCTTCGAACACGAAGCCGACGACGCCGAGCGGCGCCCGCCGTGCCTCGACTGACCAGCCGTCATGCTCAATACGGTGGAGTGCCACATCGCGACCCGTCGTGGCATCGCGCCAGACCCGGAGCCCCTCGATCATGTCGGACCGCATCGAGTCATCAATGACCAGACGGGTCGTCGAACGACCTCGTCTGCTCGCTCGCTCGACATCGCCGAGATTGGCTGCGGCAATCGAAGCGAACACAACATCGTCGGCGAGTAGGTCAGCAAATCGATCGAAGAAGTGAGTGATCTGGCCGTCGCTGGATTTCGACAATTGGGCGAATCCACTGGCAGCTCGGCCGACGGCAGCTGCGACGAGCTGGTGTTCAGCTGCAGGGATGTGCAAAAGCGCTCCGTCGGCCTGAACGACCACCAGCCGGTCGCCATCCACGAACGCGGCCGCGAGCTCAATAGACACGTGTGTGACGCGATCGCCACCGAAGACGATCGGCTGTCCAGCTGTCAACTTCGCCAGCCGACTCACGGGCGGAACTCCAACCCGGCGACCTGTGCGAGGTCATCGATCATGACCGGCATGCCGCTCTCGAGCGAGAGGTGCGCAGCAAAACCGACCGCTGCTGACCAGAAGCCGTCCAGCACCGTTACCGCGGCCGGTTCTCCACCACGGATGGCCGCTGCAAAGTCGACGTGCTCGAGGTAGCTCGCACCGTGGTGCAGCCCCTGATGCTTGATCGAACTGTCGAGAACTTTCTCCTCGGTCACGATGTTCACGCCACTGATGATGTCGTCGGTCCGGACGCCGATACGGACGATGCCCTCAGTATCGAACGCCTCGACCTTGCCGGCGGTTCCGGTGATGACAATCTCACGCTCGTTTTTGCTGGCCTCGGCAAACATGCAGAGGTCGAGCAACCCGCGACTCCCGTTGGCAAAGTCGACAATGACGTAGGCGTTGTCGAGAATGTCTGACTGCTTGCCGTCGTACACCTCATCGAGATGGTTGATGTCCTGGGCGCCGGACGCGTAGACGCGCACCGGGCGGCTCTGGGTCGCCTCGATCATCAGGTCGAAGAAGTGACAGCACTTCTCGACCAATGTGCCACCGGTGTTCTTGCTGAACCGGTTCCAGTTGTCGACCTTCACCAGGAATGGGAATCGGTGCTCGCGAATCGCCACCATCTTCACGTCGCCGACGGTGCCCTTTTCGATCTCGCACATCACCCGCTGCAACGGCGGCATGTAACGGTATTCGAGCCCCATCCAGATCACCTGCGAGGCGGGTCGGTCGGCGACGAGGTCGACGATTTCGCGGCAGTCGTCCAGCGTGGTGCACAGCGGCTTTTCAATCAAGAGGTGCAGGCCCGACTCGATACACGGAATCAACACGTCGCGATGCGTATGGTTGGGCGATGAAATGACGAGGGCGTCGCACAGGTCTGCCGCAATGAGATCTTGCGCTGTCTGGAACGTGGCGAGTGACGTGTCGGGCCCCACTGCCTCTTGCGCCCGGAGCAGCGAGGTGGCGTGCGGGTCAGCCACAGCGGTGACGACACAGTTATCGAGCGCAAGGATGTTCTCGATGTGCTCGACGCCCATCATGCCGGTGCCGATTACCCCGTATCGAATCTGTTCTTGCCCGTCATTGGTCGACATGGACGTGGAGCGTACGCTAGGCCAGGTGAACAGCGCACCAGAAACCGATCGCCTCTACTTCCGTCAACTCCTCTCGGGACGCGACTTCGCACATGATGACCAACTCGCGCAACAGATGGTCAATTTCGTCTATGCGATCGGCGACCGGGTGACCGGCGAGTGCGTCCTCGTCGACCCGGCTTACGCCCCTAGTGAACTCATCGACGTTGTCGCTGCTGACGACATGACCGTCACTGGAGTCCTCGCGACCCACTACCACGCCGACCATGTCGGGGGTTCCATGATGGGCCTCTCGATCGAAGGCATCACCACGCTGCTCGACAAGGTCGACTGCCCGATCCACGTGCAGTCCGAAGAGACCGAATGGGTCCGCAAAACCACCCACATCAGCCCCGACCACCTCGTTGAGCACTCGTCCGGCGATGTGCTCACGGTCGGCCAGATCGACATCACCCTGGTGCACACTCCGGGCCACACGCCCGGTAGCCAGTGCTTCCTGGTCGACGGCAAACTTGTGGCCGGCGACACGCTGTTCCTCGACGGCTGCGGTCGTACCGATCTCCCCGGCTCAGACGGCCGGCAGATGATCGAGAGCCTCCAGCGCCTCGCCAAGGTCCCCGGCGAAACGATCCTCTACCCCGGTCACCAATACAGCGCGGCCTCGTTCGCACCGATGAGCCACGTGGTCAAGAACAACTATATTTTCGACGCCATCTAGCGCGTCGCTGACAGAACTCAGCAGTCGGCTTTGGCAGGGATCACGATCTTCAGACCGGGGTAGAAGCCGCCGTAACCACTGGTGCCGGCGTTGGCAGCGTCAAGAGCCTCGACGGTCACATCGAACTTCACAGCGACGTTGATCCGGGCGGTGTCGCCTTCTTCGATCGTGTACGAGCCTGCGGGGCAGTTCGAGCCGGAGTCCGGAATCGCTTCACCAAGCGGATCGCCAGCTACGGAGCCGTCTTCATTCGCAGCAGCCGCCGTGAGGGCGGCTGCAGAGATCGCGCCTGGCGGTATTTTCACGTCTTGGCCTGGGAACGGAAACTCATTGCCGGTCGCCCAGCCGTTGAAGGCGAGCAGATCTTCAAGCGGGACGCCGAATAGGTCGGCGACTTTGATCGCGTAGTCACCCGACTGCACGACGTAGACCTGCGAGCCGGAGGCGATGAAGTCGACCTCGGTCACGAGTGGTGCGACTGGTTCGATCGTGGTCGTGACCGGATCTTTGACGATGTAGTTGGTCGCTGCGCTGTCGAGGTCGACCAGGGTCGATGCAGTAGCACCGCTCCCGGTGTCGCTACCGCAACTGGCAAGCACCAGCGCACCAATCAGAATCGGCGAGACGACACCCCATTTGCGTAAGTTTGTTGACCGCATGCCCCAAGCGTAGGCGCTCGACGCACGCCAACGGTGGCACGCCTACTGAAGTGGACGGTCCGTCGGAAGCACCGGCGCCGGCAGGCGGGTTTCACCCATGAGGTAAGCGTCGACGCCTGCAGCCGCTGCACGCCCCTCGGCAATCGCCCACACGATGAGGCTCTGGCCGCGGCCCATGTCGCCGGCCACGAACAACCCGTGCTGGTTGGTCATGTACTGGTCGTTGCGAACGACGTTTCCACGCTGGTCGTACTCAACCTCGAGGTTGTCGAGCCACGAGCCCTTCTCGGGGCCGACGAAGCCCATGGCGAGGAACACAAAGTCGGCAGGAATTTCCCTGTCGGTGCCTTCGACCTTGCTGAACTTGCCGTCGATCATCTCGACGTCGTGGAGCTGCAGCGCCCGCAAGTTGCCGTCGCCATCGTCGACGAAACGCTCGGTGTTCACCGAGTACATCCGTTCGCCGCCTTCTTCGTGGGCGCTGGTGACTTTGTAGACCATCGCGAACTGCGGCCACGGGTTGCGCTCGGCGGCCCGATGCTCTGGAGGCATGGGCATGATTTCGAGCTGTGTGACCGAGGCTGCGCCCTGACGGTGCGCTGTGCCGAGACAATCGGCTCCGGTGTCGCCGCCGCCGATGATCACAACATGCTTGCCGCTGACGTCGATCGGCGATTTCTCCTGATCACCGAGCTGTACGCGGTTCGACTCCGGTAGGTACTCCATTGCCTGATACACACCGACCAGCTTGCGGCCCGGAATCGGCAGGTCACGCCACGCTGTTGCACCGCACGCGAGCACGATGGCGTCGTGGCTGGCACGCAGCACTTCCATGTTGACGTTCTCTCCGACGACCGCATTGGTACGGAACTCGGTGCCTTCAGCTTCCATCTGCTCGAGCCGCCGATCGATGTGCTGCTTCTCCATTTTGAACTCGGGGATTCCATAGCGCAGCAGACCACCGATGCGGTCCGCTCGTTCGAGCACGACGACCTCGTGGCCAGCACGCGTCAACTGCTGTGCAGCTGCCAGCCCCGCGGGCCCAGACCCGACCACGGCAACGCGTTTGCCGGTTCGCACCGACGGAACGTGCGGTGTGACCCAACCTTCGGCGAAGGCCCGATCAATGATTTCGACTTCGACCTGCTTGATGGCAACCGGGCTCTGGCTGATACCGAGCACACATGCCGATTCGCACGGCGCCGGGCAGAGCCGACCGGTGAATTCGGGGAAATTGTTCGTGGCGTGCAATCGCTCAATGGCGGCCTGCCACTGATTCCGAAAGACGAGGTCATTCCAGTCGGGGATCAGGTTGCCCAGCGGGCAACCGTTGTTACAGAACGGGATACCGCAGTCCATGCAGCGGCCGGCCTGCTGGTTGAGCGCTTCGGCGTCGAACGGCTCGTAGACCTCGTTCCAGTCGCGCAGGCGAACTGGGACGGGACGGTGTTCAGGAGTCTGACGATCCCACTCGAGAAATCCGGTTGGCTTACCCATGTTGCATCTCCTCGTTGTTCTGTCGCTCGCACATCCACGTCATGGTTTTGCTGATGCCATGATCGCGGCGGTTGTCGCATCTTCGTCAAGACCCGCCGCGTTGGACTGCTCGATGACTTCGAGCACTCGCTTGTAGTCAGACGGCATGACCTTGCGGAACTCGCTCGACTTCAGCTCCCATGAGGCCAGCAGCCCTTCGGCAACGGTCGAGCCCGTGAAGTCACGGTGACGCTGCACGGTGTCTTTAAGAAATGCCTTGTCGTCGAGCGTCAACGGCTCGAGCTGCACCATTTCGTAGTTGACCTTGTTGGCAAACTGGTCCTTCGGGTCGTACACGTAGGCAATACCACCCGACATGCCAGCACCGAAGTTGCGGCCGGTGTCACCGAGGACGACAACACGGCCCCCGGTCATGTATTCACAACCGTGGTCGCCGATGCCCTCGCTGACAGCGAGGGCACCAGAGTTGCGAACACAAAAACGTTCACCGACGTTGCCGCGTAGAAAGATCTCTCCACCTGTGGCGCCGTAGGCGATCACGTTGCCGGCGATCACGTGGTCTTCGGCAACGAACGTCGAATTTGGATGCGGATGGACGATCAAACGACCGCCGGACAAGCCTTTGCCGAGATAATCGTTCGCGTCGCCCACGAGGCGCATCTGGATACCACCCGGGACGAATGCTCCGAAGCTCTGGCCGGCTGAGCCGGTCAGCGTGATGTCGATCGTGCCGTCGGGAAGACCTTCGCTCCTCCAACGCTTGGTCACCTCATGGCCGAGCATCGTGCCGACTGTTCGGTTGACGTTGCGGATCGGGAGGTTGATTTTTACGGGGTGAGCGTCGTTGATTGCTGATTGCGCCTCGGCAATGAACTGCTGGTCCATGGCGTTCTCGAGGCCGTGATCTTGGCGGGTGGTCGCATACATCGACTGCCCGTAGGGGTTCTGTGGCTCAGCCAGGATCGGACTGATGTCCAATCCTGACGCCTTCCAATGATCGACGGCTTCACGGGTGTCGAGGCATTCAACGTGGCCGACCATCTCGTCGATTGTGCGGAAGCCGAGCTGCGCCATGATCTCGCGTACTTCTTCAGCAATGAACTGGAAGAAGTTGACAACGAACTCAGGTTTGCCGGTGAACCGGCTGCGGAGTTCAGGGTTCTGCGTCGCAACACCGACCGGGCAGGTATCGAGGTGACAGACGCGCATCATGATGCAGCCGGACACGACGAGCGGAGCGGTGGCGAAGCCAAACTCCTCGGCACCGAGTAGCGCAGCGATAACGACGTCGCGGCCCGTCTTCAGCTGGCCGTCTGTCTGCACAACGATGCGATCGCGCAGGCCGTTGAGCATCAACGTCTGCTGTGTCTGGGCCAGACCGAGCTCCCACGGCCCGCCAGCATGTTTCAGCGAGGTGAGCGGGCTAGCACCGGTGCCGCCGTCGTGGCCCGAAATGAGCACGACGTCGGCCTTCGCTTTCGACACGCCGGCAGCGACCGTGCCGACGCCTGCTTCGGCAACGAGTTTGACGTGGATACGGGCTGAAGGGTTGGCGTTCTTCAGGTCGTGGATCAGCTGCTTCAGATCCTCGATTGAGTAGATGTCATGGTGCGGCGGCGGACTGATCAGCCCGACACCCGGCGTGGAGTAACGCGTTTTGGCAATCCATGGCCAGACTTTGTGTCCGGGTAACTGGCCGCCCTCGCCGGGCTTGGCGCCCTGGGCCATCTTGATCTGGATGTCGTCGGCGTTCGTCAGGTATTCGGCCGTGACACCAAATCGACCGGACGCAACCTGCTTGATTGACGATCGACGCTCGGGGTCAAAGAGACGGTCCGAATCTTCGCCGCCTTCGCCGGTGTTCGATTTGGCGCCGATTTGGTTCATGGCGACAGCGAGCGTCTCGTGTGCCTCGGCGCTGATCGAGCCGTAGCTCATCGCCCCGGTAGAGAAGCGCTTGACAACCTCGTCGATTGACTCGACCTCGCTGATGTCGATCGACGGACGATCCGCAAACTGGAACAGCCCGCGCAGCGTCATCAACTTCTTCGACTGGTCGTCGACCTTTGCGGTGTACTCCTTGAAAATGTCGTAGCGCTTCGCACGAGTGGCGTGCTGCAACTTGAAGACTGTTTCCGGGTTGAACAGGTGCTGCTCACCTTCGCGGCGCCACTGGTATTCGCCACCGAGTTCGAGCTTGCGGTGAGCGCGGTCTTCCGGCCGAGCGGGGTTCGCCATCTTGTGACGAGCCGCCACCTCGGCCGCCACCTCGTTGATGCCGATGCCGCCGAGCTGGCTGATCGTGTTGGTGAAGTAGGCGTCAATCAGGTCCTGGCCCAGCCCGATTGCCTCGAAGATCTGCGCTCCCGTGTAGGACGCAACCGTCGACACACCCATCTTGGACATGATCTTCAACACACCCTTGTTACAGGCGAGGATGTAGTTGTTGATGGCCTGGTGCGGGTCGAGGCCGTCAAGGCCGTGCATGCCCTCGGCGATCAGGTCTTCGATCGATTCAAACGCGAGATACGGGTTGATTGCACCGGCGCCGTAGCCGATGAGGAGTGCCATGTGATGCACTTCGCGGGCGTCGCCCGCTTCGACGATCAGGCCAACCATCGTGCGTTGCTTGGTGCGCACCAAGTGATGGTGCACCGCAGCGGTGAGTAGGAGCGACGGAATCGGAGCGTCAACGGTGTCGGCGTTGCGGTCCGACAGCACGAGCACCCGCACGCCAGCGTCGATGGCACTCGAGGCTTCGGCGCAGAGACGATCGAGGACCGAGGCGAGGCCCGGTCCGCCATCGGCGACGCGGTAGAGGCCGCTCAGCACTTTGGCCTGCAACCCGTCGTGGTTGCCCTCGTCATTGATGTGGATAATCTTGGCCAACTCGTCGTTGTTGATGATCGGGTTCGGGAGCGACAGCTGCTTACAGCTGTCCGGGCCCGGTGCAAGCAGGTTTGCTTCGGGGCCGACCGATGACGACACCGCGGTGACCACTTCCTCGCGGATCGCGTCGAGCGGCGGGTTGGTGACCTGAGCAAACAACTGCTTGAAGTAGTCGAACAACAGCCGAGGTCGTTCTGACAGCACGGCGAGCGGCGTGTCGGTACCCATTGAGCCAAGTGCCTCGTAGGCATTGGCAGCCATCGGAGTGATCAGGATCTTGAGCTCTTCGTGCGTATAACCGAACATCTGCTGCCGCCGCAACACGCTGTCGTGGCTGAAGACGACGTGCTCACGACTCGGGAGGTCCGACAGGCTCGTCATACCCGATGCAAGCCATTCGCCGTAGGGATGTTGAGCAGCAAGGTCGGTCTTGATCTCTTCGTCGCCGATGATCCGACCTTCCTTGGTGTCGATCAGGAACATTTTTCCGGGCTGCAGGCGGCCCTTGGCCACAATGCGTTCCGGAGCGATGTCGATCACTCCAACTTCTGACGCCATCACGACAAGGTCATCGTCGGTCACCCAGTAACGACTTGGCCGTAGACCGTTCCGGTCGAGAACGGCGCCGATCATTTCACCATCGGTGAACGTGACCGAAGCCGGCCCGTCCCACGGTTCCATCATCGCCGCGTGGAAACGATAAAAGTCGCGCTGCTCCTGGGACATCGTCTCGTTCTTCTCCCACGCCTCCGGGATCATCATCAGAATGGCATGGTGAATCGGATAGCCACCGAGGTGGAGGAGTTCGAGCACCTCGTCGAAGCGAGCCGTGTCAGACGATCCGGGCGTACAAATCGGGAAGGCGCGGTCGATACCCGGCAGCAACGGGCTCTCGAGCATGGCTTCGCGGGCCTGCATCCAGTTCTGGTTGCCCTGCACGGTGTTGATCTCACCATTGTGAGCAACGAATCGGTATGGGTGCGCAAGCGGCCACGACGGGAACGTGTTGGTGGAGAAGCGGCTATGGACGAGCAGCAGTGCCGACTCGACTCGCGGGTCGCCGAGGTCGGGGAAAAACTCGCTCAGCTGCGGCGTCGTGAGCATGCCCTTGTAGACGATGGTGCGGCTCGACAGCGACGAGAAGTAGCTGTCGAGATCGCCCACGAGTTCACGGCGTGATGTTTTGCGGGCGACGAACGCCTTACGGTCAAGGTCGATGCCCGTGCTGCCGTCTGGATCCGAGACGAACAGCTGCTTAAAGGTTGGCATCGCAGCGCGAGCGGTCTTGCCAAGGCAATCCGGGCTCGTCGGCAGATCACGCCAACCGAGAACCTGCAGACCGGCCTCGGCGACGCTCGCCTCAATCGCAGTCATTGCCTTGGCGGCGTTGCCACCATCGGCTGGCAAGAAGGCGACGCCAGCTGCGTACGCGCCCGCCTCCGGCAGATCAAAGTCGGTGATCTCCTGAAAGAAACGATCCGGAATCTGCAGGAGAATGCCTGCGCCATCGCCGGAATCTGGCTCAGCGCCGGTCGCACCTCGGTGTTCGAGATTGGTCAACGCCTTCAGGCCAGTGACGACGAGCTCGTTCGAGCGGACACCTTTCAAGTTGGCAACAAAAGACACACCACAGGAATCGTGTTCCTGCCGGGGGTCGTACAGTCCAATGGGGCCAGGGGGCTTCTGCATGTCACATCCACGAGGTCGATTGTTCGGCTGCGAGATGCTCGAGACAGCGTTGGCTCAAGCGGGGGGGAAATACAGTGTAGACGGTCATTCCCCGCCTCCCCCGGATCGTTCGGTTGTGATCCTGGTGCTGTCAGCCCCACCGACGGTTGAACAACGACACTGGCACCGACGCCAGGGCGGTCCGCTCCCCCAGGTGATGAACGCGCCGAGGACACCGACAGAGAACGTCACGGCCAGAAACGGGGCATCACCGCCGTGAGGACGCCACCCCGAGCCTGGTCGCCACGCGGTTTCGAAATGGTTCAGGCGTCAACGAACTGCGGCGAGCGATTCTCAAAGCTGGCCATCACCGACTCGATCTGATTCGGCGTTCCGATCTGCGTCTTGATCAAACGACGCTCTTCGGCAAATTGCTCGGCCGCTCCATCGACTGCCATGTGATTGATCAGTTCCTTGGAGGCGCGCACCGCACTTGGGCTGATCCCGGCAATCTCGACTGCGAGCGCCATTGCGTCCTCGTACGGAGTCTCGGTCAAATGGGTGACCATGCCCATTTCGTACGCTTCGGCGCCCGAGAAGATTCGCGCCGTGAACGTGAGCTCCTTAGCGATGTCAGGACGAACAAGTTTGCCGAGCATGAAGGTGCCGGCCATGTCAGGCACAAGCCCCCAGTACGTCTCGCGGACCGACATCTTGGTTTCCGGATGGACAAACCGAATATCGGTCCCGAGCGCCAACTGGATCCCTCCGCCGAGTGCGTGCCCGTGGACAGCCGAGATAACCGGCATCGGCAACTCTTGCCAGACCCAGCAGATCTGCTGACCCAGATGAGTGATTCGTCCGCTGTCGATGTCGCCAGCGTTGGTCTGCTCTTCGCCATCGGCTGGCGGTGCGCCAGCCAGCTGCTGCATCGAGCCCATGTCGAGGCCAGCGCAGAACGACTTGCCCTCGCCAGAGAGCACGACGCACCGAACGCCTGGTTCGGTCTTGAGGCGTTCGCCCGCTTCAGCTATGGCGCGAAACATTTCGCTGTCGAGTGCGTTGCGCTTGTCAGCACGGGTGAGACGAACATCGGCAATGCCGTTATCGATGGTGAGAGAGACGCGATCAGACATGCCTGCATTGTCGCGCTGTCGCACCGTCAAAAACGAAGCCCGGCGGGACCGGAACACAGCTCACCTTGCCGGTGCCCCTCGCTGAAGGCACATCGATCTACTTCTTTGTCCTACCTTTTTGCCTAC
>CALCXK010000067.1 GCA_937905835.1 uncultured Ilumatobacter sp.
GCTCGGCGGCAGGCTCGGCGGCAGGCTCGGCGGCAGGCTCGGCGGCAGGCTCGGCAGTGGCGTCTGGTGTGCTGTCGCTGCTGCCGCCACCGCATGCTGCGGCGACGAGCGCGAAGCTCAGGATGGCCGCGGTACCCAATTGTTTGGCACTGCGATTCGTTCGTGTCTTCATCGTTTCCCCCATTGTTTAGTGTGGTCCAATAGTCGTCACTAGCGTAACGGCAGTCGACTCTAGACGCGAGGTGCGTCACAAGTTCAACGCACAAACAAGAAACTTGGCCCGTGCACGAAAGAAGTCTGTTGGGTGCAGCTTGAACGAAACGTTTGAACCTGTGCCCAGGTCCGCGACAATGCACGGTGTGACTCCTGAAACTCCAGACGTACGATCAGATTGGCAGGTGCCAGCAGCATCAAGAGTCTCACTCGTGCACCCCCAGCGCGCCGAAATTTTACAACGCCACGGGGCAGCAGTAGCAGCGTCAAGGCCCAGCTACATCGACCCGATGAGCGGTTTCAGTGTCTTTACCGCTGGATTCCTGGAGTCCCGAAAATACTGCTGCGACAGCGGCTGCCGCCACTGCCCGTATGTCGCCGAGTAGCTCCGACGGGTTCGCAGCACACAAAGTGCCGTGCACGAGTCACTGCTCGTGCCTGCGATTCGCTCCCGAGTTATTCGCGCCCTTGTGAACGGTGGGTGAAGTCCGCGGCATCCATCGCAACATCTGGATTGAACGGTTTGTAAAGTCTGGGGTATGCCGGTCCTTTTCCCGACCACCGTCGACGAGGCAACAACTGCACTCGCCGCCCACCCCGAGTCGATGCTCCTTGCCGGTGGCACTGATGCCATGGTCGGAATCAACGACGGACACCATCGACCGGGCGCAACGGTGATCTCGGTCAACCGCATCGCCGATCTGAGATCTTGGCGGCACGACCCCGGCGCAGGCACGCTCACCGTGGGTGCTGGCGTGACGTACACGGAGCTGATGCACCATTCGATTGCGGGCCTTGTTCCAGCGCTCGCCGAGGCATCACGAACGGTCGGTTCTCCTCAGATCCGAAATGCAGGGACCTTGGGAGGCAATCTTGGAACGTCATCGCCGGCCGGTGACGGACTTCCTGTCCTGTCAGCTCTCAATGCCGTTGTGCACCTCGCGGCAGCCGGCTCGACCCGCAACGTCGACGTCAACGACTTCATGGTTGGCGTCAAGCGAACAGCACTCGAGCCGGGCGAGATCATCACCGGTGTGACCGTTCCCGTGGTCGACGGCTGGCAGGGCTACGCCAAGGTTGGGGTACGGAACGCCATGGTGATTGCCGTGGCCAGCACCTGTGTCGTGGTCGATCGGACGCGCCGCACCATCGCGGTTGCACTTGGTTCGGTCGGTCCCACGATACTTCGATGCCCCGAGGCCGAGTCATTCCTCGCAGCACGACTCGACTGGGATTCCTTGATCGCGTCTGATGCCGACCAAGCAGAATTCGGCCGACTCGTGTCGGCTGCCAGCCAACCGATCACCGATCATCGATCGACCGCCGATTACCGACGACACGCCGTGGGCGTGCTCGCTCGACGGCTCGCACGCCGCGCAGGAGCAGCATCATGAGCAACGAGATCTTCACCCTCCACGTCAACGGGGAAGCACGGCCAGTGCGCGACTCCTGGCTTGGCGAGAACCTGCTGGACGTGTTGCGCGATCGCTTGGGTCTGATGGGTTCCAAAGGGGCCTGCGAACAGGGCGAATGTGGCTCGTGCAGCGTCCTTGTCGACGGCCACCTGGTCTGTTCGTGTCTCGTCCTGGCAGCGAGTGCTGTTGGCCAACAGGTCGTCACGATCGAAGGGGTCGCGCCGGTTGGAACCCCCAGCGACGTACAGCAGGCGTTCGTCGATGCGGGCGCTGTGCAATGTGGCTTTTGCACGCCAGGCTTGATCATGGCGGTGCACGACCTCCTCGAACGCACGCCTGACCCCGATGGCACCGAGATCCGTGAAGAGTTGGCCGGCAACATCTGCCGGTGCACCGGCTACGGCCGGATCATCGACGCGGTCCAACAAGTCGCTCTTGCCCGTCGGACCGACCGGAGCGGCGCATGAGCATTATCGATCGCCCCACGTCGACGGGGCCTCGCCACGGCGCCCTCGGTACATCGCCCACGCGGCCAGACGGCGTTGCAAAGGTGCAGGGAACGTTCGAGTTCTCTTCCGACATCTCCGCTGACGGTTGTCTTTTCGGCGCAACCCTGCGGTCGCCACATTCGCACGCGCGCATCGTCTCCATCGACCTGTCAGCCGCGTGGAAGATCAGCGGTGTTCAGGCCATCGTGACGGCAGAGGACGTCCCCGGCCAACTCACCTACGGTCTGATTTCGCAAGATCAGCCGGTCTTCGCGAGCGACATCGTCCGCTACGTGGGTGAGCCAGTAGCAGCTCTCGCAGCCGACGATCCAGAAGTTGCTCGACGAGCGCTCGACGCCATTGAGGTCACGTACGAAGTCCTCCCAGCGCTGCTCGATCCGGAGTTGGCAATCAGCGGCGAGTTCGACCCGATCCACCCTGACGGCAACGTGATCCGCTATCAGCGAATCGTCCACGGCGACCCCGCCGCAACAGGCGAAATTGTGGTCGAGGGAACCTATGAGATCGGCATGCAAGACCAGGCATTCCTTGGCCTCGAAGCCGCCTTAGCCATCCCCGATCCTGGAGGTAAGGGCATCGAGATGCACGTCGCAACTCAATGGCTGCACGAAGACCGCAAGCAGATTGCCGCATGCCTCGGATTCGCTGAAGAAGACGTGCGGCTGGTGCTCGGTGGCGTTGGGGGAGCGTTCGGTGCTCGCGAAGACATCAGCCTGCAGGTGCACTGCAGCCTGCTTGCACTCCGTCTCGGTCGGCCCGTGCGCATGGCGTACAGCCGCGCCGAGAGCTTCCTTGGCCATGTCCATCGACATCCCGCAACGATTTGGATGCGCCACCATGCCACTGCCGACGGATCGATCGTGAAGATTGAGTCGCGGATGGTCTTCGACGGCGGCGCCTACGCCTCGACCTCGTCGGCCGTGCTGATCAACGCGATAACGCTGGCCCAGGGGCCGTATCGCTGTGCGAACGCAGTTGTCGACGGCTGGGCCGTCCGCACCAACCACTTGCCATGTGGCGCGATGCGAGGCTTCGGCGCGGTACAGGCCTGCTTCGCCTACGAGTCGCAGATGGACAAACTGGCCGCCGCTTGCGGTGTCGGTCCGCTCGATATTCGTCTCTTGAACGCAATGACCACCGGTGACGTGCTGATCACCGGTCAGCCGGTGCTGAACGTGGCGCCTGTTGAGGAGTGTCTGCGCGAGACCGATGCATTGCCGCTCCCTGATGAGCCCGTCGGTGGACATGTTCGCACTGACGGGTCCGTTGATGCAATGAAACTGCCTGGCGGTGCCGGTCGGACCGCCGATGCCGGCGACATCGTCAGGGGGATTGGTTGGGGCGTCTCGATTAAAAACCTGATGTACTCCGAATCGTTCGACGACTACGCGACTGCGCGCTGCCGGATCGAAGGCGGTCCCGACGGACCGACGGTGTTCCTCAAGTTTGCAACGGCCGAGGTCGGACAGGGCTTCGTGACTCTGGCACCGCAGATTGCTCGCTCAGTGCTCGGCATCGACCGGGTCGAACTCGATCAAATCGATACCCAGGTCGGGTCGGCTGGCTCGACGTCAGCGTCTCGCCAAACGTGGATGAGTGGCGGCGCGGTCAATGCTGCCTGCGAACTCGTGCGTTCGCTGATCTTCGAACACGTTGCCGCTCTTCATGGCTGCTCCGCCGGGGACCTGTTCATCGACCACACCGACGTTGTTGACCCGCGCACCGGTCGACGCTTTGATGTTGCTGAAGCCTGCGTTGGCGTGTCGTTCGACGAGACCGCCGTCTATCGCCATCCCGCGACCAGCGAGATCGACGAGAATGGCCAGGGCAACTGCCACACGGCGTTTGCGTTCGTCGCGCACCGTGCCGTCGTCGACGTTGACCCGGAACTGGGCTTGGTCAAGGTCGTCCAGATCGCCACCGCTCAGGACGTCGGAGTCGCACTCAACCCGCTGTCGGTGATGGGCCAAATCGAAGGAGGTATCGCCCAGGGTCTGGGCATGGCAGTGATGGAAGAGATCATCCAAGTCGATGGTGTCATCCGCAACGGCAACTTCACCGATTACCTGCTTCCCACTTTCCTTGACATGCCGCCTGTTGTTGCCACGCTGATCGAACAACCCGACCCGCTCGCTCCGCTCGGGGCCAAGGGCGTTGGTGAACCCCCGTGTATCTCCTCGACGCCTGCAATTGTCGCCGCCATTCGCGATGCACTGGCGCAGGCGGGCATCGACGCCCCGCTCAACCGCGTACCGGTCCGCCCTGGCGACATCTGCTTGTTATGAGTCAGTTGGTAGTTGTGGCGCTCGTTACCGGGTTGCGACCAGGGTTGATTGTCACAGATCAGGACGAGCGCCGTCACCGCGTGTAGTTTTCGAGCTGATGTCAGAAGTACGCGAAATTATGACCTGGGACATGCTCGGGGTTGCCACACGAGCCCTCTCGCAGATGGTTGCCGACGACGGGTACGAGCCCGACATGATTCTCGGCATTGCTCGCGGCGGACTGCTGCCAGCGGGTGCCATGGGATATGCACTGTCAGTTAAAAACGTTTACACGATGAACGTCGAGTTCTACACCGGCGTCGACGAACGTCTCGAGGTCCCTCGTATCCTTCCCCCGGCACCCGACTTCGTCGACCTATCGAACGGTAAAATCCTCGTGGTTGACGACGTTGCAGACACCGGCCACACGCTCAAATCTGTCGAAGAGTTCTGCGAAGGCAAGGTTGGCGAAGTCCGCACCGCCTGCATTTACGAGAAGTCCCACTCGGTTGTGAAGTGCGACTACGTCTGGAAGCGGACCGACGAGTGGATTAACTTCCCATGGAGCGACCAGGATCCGGTCGCCAAGCGCAACTGGTCCGTCAAAGACGCCTAGTTTCCGAAGGCTTGCCGCTGAGCAGTCGCAAGCCGCTCGGTCAGCCTCTTGGCCGACACGACGCCGAGTAACTTGTCGTCACTCCACACGGTCACCACCGGCCTGAGCGGGTTGATGCGGGGAAGTACCGAACTGAGTTCCTCGTCAGGGCCGGCCCTGGCCAGCGTGCTGAACGGTGTCATCAACTGTGTGAGCATGACCATTGCTCGTCGGTCGGTCGGGATCGCCCACAGTTGGTCTTCGAGCACGAGGCCGTCGACGTGACCGTCTCCGTTTGAGTCGATTGCCACTGCTCCGGCGTCGCCAAGGCGTTGACGCTGGTCGATCATCGAGTCGGCATCCATGTCGGAACCAGCATGTGCGACGCCGAACCACGTCAGGTCACGGACCTTCACACCCTGGAGCTGTTCGCCCACATATGAGGCAAGGATTTCTTGTTTGGCGTTCATCGCGATGAACACACCGGTGACCGCGATGAATATCCCGGGCAGACCTTGGACCATCATTGCCACCCCAATGAGGGCCATACTCCACCCGAGTACACGACCTGCATTGCCCGCTTCACGCATCGCCAGATACTTATTGCCGGTTCGCGCCCACCGGAATGCACGCAGTACACGGCCGCCGTCAAGCGGCGCCCCCGGGAGCATGTTGAAGACAGCAAGTGCCAAGTTGACGAACCCGATCCACAGCAGCAGGTTCGAGCGGAAGACGTAGCCAAGGCCGAACGTCACGACACCGATGACGAGGCTGACGGCGGGGCCGGTACCAGCGATGAGGCCCTCAGCCTTCGGCGTCGGGGGCTCACGGTCGAGTCGTGCAACACCGCCGAGGGCCCATAGGTCAATCGATTCGGTGTTGACACTGAATCGGCGGGCCATAAGGGCATGACCAAACTCATGGAGGAGGATCGAGAGGAAGAAGGCTGTCGTCGCAGTGATGCCGGAAACGACACCGAGCGCTGTCGCGAGGTTGGCTCCAAAGAACACAGCGATCAACGCCACGCTCCAGTGGGCTCGGACCGGGATCCCGAAATACCGACCCAAATTGAGTGATCCGGATGTCCTCATGCTGCATCCCACCGTACACCCGTTCCCCGGCCCACCATCACCCCACCATCACCCCACCATCACCC
>CALCXK010000068.1 GCA_937905835.1 uncultured Ilumatobacter sp.
CGCTTGACGGCCATCACCCAGGCGTCGAACGGGGCGTGGACCTCGTCGAGGATTTGCCCGTCGATGGCGACCACCGTTCCCAGCAGTTGACCTGCCTCGACCTTGGCGCCGCTCGCCAGATCCGTCACGAACATGCCGGTGTGGCGAACCGAGATCATGTCGCGATCCATGTCGCCGCCGCCGGTGACGAGGGTCGCCTGGCGGGCCGGGTCGGGCGGTGTCAGGCTGATCATGTCCATCATCGCCAGCACGCGTTGAACGCCCGCCACGTAGGCGTCGACCGAGGCTGGGGTCATCGCCCCCCCGCCTGGACACTCGACGTACATCGCCTGCTCGACCACGCTGACGGTGCGGCCCTCGGAGCGACCGGGGTGACGCCACAGAAAGTCGGCGCCGAACGCCGACGCGGCCTGCTCTGCGAGGCTGCCGGGTGCGGGAGTATCCGATTGGTAGCCGGCCAGGAACGGCATGTCGTAGCCCCGCCCCGACGTGTGGAGATCGATCAGCAAGTCGGCGCGCGAGAGCAGTTCGGTGTAGATGTGATGGGCCAGCTGTTCGGTGGCAGCGCCGCTCGCGTCGCCCGGAAACACACGGGCCAAGTTGCCTCCGTCGATGGCGCTCGTGCGACTATCGGCATGGAACGCCGCCTCGTGACAGATCGGGACGATGTCGACACTGCCGCGGGTCAAACGGGTGTCGTCGGCCGCCAACCGGCCCGCCGCCAAGACGCCCTGGGTCTCGTCGCCGTGGACACCACCGAGGATCACCACGCGCGGACCTGGTGCGGCGGCCCGGACGCTCCAGACGTCAAATCCGCCGGCGGTGCCGGCCGAGACCCTGCGCTGCGTATGGTCGATCATGGTGAGACTCCGATTTCTGTGAGTACCGATTTGATGTCGCCGGCTGCAATGTGACGCGACGGGTTGCCCTCGCCGAGTCGCGTGGCCGCCACGGCATCTTTGTGTCCAGCCCCGGACAAGACCACGATCACTTCGTCGTCGGCCGAGAGCGCGCCCCGTTCGAGGTCGGCCAGAACGCCTGCCAGTGCGGTCGCACCGGCAGGTTCGACGTACAGCCCCTCGTGGCGGGCGAGGATCCGCTGGGCATCCCAGGCCTGCTGGTCGGCGACCTCGACCACGTGGCCCCCGCTGTCCGTGATCGCGGTGGTGGCGTCGAAGTCGAACAACACCGGTACCTGGAGCCCTGAGATCGTGGTGGTGAGGGCGCCGTCGAGCGGGTCGAAGCTGCCCGCCAGCGCTCGATTCAGCGTGGGACATCCGTCGGGTTGCACACCGACCAGGCGCGGCATCGTGTCGCCGGGGCGCAATCGCTGATAGCCGCGCCAGATCGATGCCATCAGACCGCCTCCGCCGACCGGGATGTAGACGGCGGTCGCCGTTGGCCGCTGTTCGCTCAATTCATAGGCGATCGTCTCGGCACCGCGCATGGCCTCGGGGGCATAGCGCCCACCGGTGAGGAACGCCAGCCATCCTTCATCGGCCGCCATCGTGGCGATCGTCTGCGCCACAGACTCCACCCCGTCGAATGCTGAGCCGAGTTCGGACACGATGTTCGCCAGGGCACCGTGGGCCAAGATCTGCTGCAACTTGCCATCGACGATTCCTGCGACGGTGAACAACGTGACGGGGAACCCCGCTCGAGCGCCATAAGCGGCGATCGCTGCGCCGCCATTGCCAGACGAGGTGCCGACCGCACCGAGCAGTTGGTCTCTGGCGATGATCGCTGTCGCCATCGCCGCGATTCGGTCCTTGAACGAGCCCGTGGGGTTCTGGTACTCGGCCTTGAAACAGATCGTCGGTCCACCGGGCAGGGTGAGCTGCGGGCTCGTCGCGGTCAGCAGCGGCGTGTCGCCCTCGCCAAGGCTGACGGAGAATGACGGATCGATTTCGAGGAGCTCGGCGAACCGCCACATGCGACAATCATAGCCACAAATGAAACTTGCGTTTTGATAAATGGAATCGCGCGGTAGTTGGCGAAGGTCAGGAACTCACCCAAAAAAGCGGTTTGTCAGCGCCCGTTGATTCTCGTAGATCGAGCCCTGGTTGGGCGCTGGGGGCAGTGGCATTCTGACCGGCACGGCCGTGACGCGTGGTTCGATCGTGGACTCTCCGGCAACGATCATCTGGTCGAACCGGGCGAGATCGCCCACAGGGTGCACCAGCGGAAACGCATCGACCGAGGCGAACTGGAACAACAACAGATTCCGCGACCGGGTCGAGCGGTTGGGCGCCGAGCCGTGAACAGCGCGCACGTGATGGAACGTCATGGAACCGGCGGATCCAATCAACGCAACAGCTGACGAGAAATCGATCGGGCTCTCGATCGGGTCGATCGCTCCGCAGAAGTAGCCGTTCGCGTGGTGGTCATGGATCACACCGCGATGGCTTCCGGGCAGCACACACAGCGGTCCGTTGGTCTCGTCGACGTCATCGAGCATGATCCCGACGGCGAGCAGATCGTCATTGGTGTGCGGATAGAACGCCCAGTCCTGGTGCCACTCGACCGCGGAGCCATCACCGGCGGATTTCATGTTGAGCTTGCTCGATTGGAAGCGGACTCCCCGTCCGATCAATCGGCTGAGGATCTCGACCATCTCGGGGTGGCGTACGAGAGCTGCCACACTCGGCATGACGGTGTGCGGTTCCTTGATCCGCCGGACCCTCGGAGCGGCCTGGGTGTGGTTGTCCTCAAGGTCGTACACCACGTCGTTCTCTGTCACACCGGACGACTTGTCGATGAGTTCGGCGAGTTCGGCCCTGACCTCGTCGAGCTCGGACTGGGTCAGCACGTTCGGCACGACCAGGTAGCCTCGGTCCTGGTAGTAAACCTCATCGTGAGGAGTGATCGCCATGTTCACGCTCCGATTCTAGCTTCGACCGAGACCCGGCAAAAAAATATCTGCGACGTGACCGGAACAGTCCCGGACTCGGGTAGTCGGGCACCTCGAAGGTTCGGCCGCGGCCTTTGAGTTCGCTGTCGACGTCGAAGCTGACGAGGTTGCGCCTGACCCGAGTCTCGACCGTGCCGAGTTCGTCGGCGCGTCGGATCACTTGCATGGCGACCGTGTCGAGTCGTTTGACCTGCTGTACCCGCTGCTCCCACGTCGGCAATATGAACACCTCGCTGATCGACGTGAGGTCGGTCGCGTCGCGGTAGGCGGTCCAGTGCGTGGCGCCGGTTCGGAGTCGAACACGGCGCAGGTCCGACAGCACCCCCAGGAACGCCTCGAGATTGGGCGGATCGACGTGCCAGGTCGTGATCACCAGGGCCGGCTCGAGCGGTTGTTCGACCGTGGGGATCGTTGCCTCGTCGAGTTCGGCAACCACCGGTGATTCGATCTGTTCGAGGACCGGAATCGGCATCCGGAACGAGAACATTCCGATCGTCACGACCGCTACCGAGAAGATCAACAGCGCGGTGCCGGCTCCGACCGAGTCGCCGAGCGCGCCCGCCGCGAGTGAACCCATCGGTACGAACCCGAACACCGACAAGGTGAACGCACTCATCGTGCGGCCACGCACCCAGTCCGGCGTAAGCACCTGGTAGGTGCTGTTCAGCGTGGCCAGGATCCACGTCCAGATCAGACCTGCGATCGTGACGAGCACTGCCGTCACAACGACCAGTGTGGAGAGTCCGATCGCGACGCCGGCCAGTCCGAAGGCGACGATGCAGATCGGAAGCAGACGGTGACCGAGCCACCCGCTGGCCAGCGATCGGGTTACTCCGCCGACCATCGCGCCGCAGCCGAACATGCCCAGCAGCACGCCGTACATCACCGAGCCGCCGCCGAGCGAGTCGCTGGTGAGGTTGGGGAGCATGGAGCGCAGGCTCGCTGAGGCGAATCCGAACAGCGAACCGAGCAGCAAGAGCCAGAGGTATCCGCGCGAGAAGCGCAAGTACCGGATACCTGCCGCGACGGCGACGACGAGAGACCCCTTCTCCTGATCGAGGTCACCGGTGCGTGCGAACGAAATCGCGATTGCTATGGCGAGGTACCCCACTGCGGCGACGCCGAACGAGAACCCAGCGCCGACGGTCGCCAGCATCAAACCGCCGACGGCCGGCCCCAACGCAGTGGCGACTCCGCCGGACGCTGAGTTAAGCGACACCGCTCCCGGTACCAGAGCGGCCGGGACGAGCGACGGCACGAGCGCGTGCCAGGCCGGATTGAAGAACGCGATACCGGTACCGATCACGAGGCCGAGGCCGACCAGCCGAGACGGCGTCAGCGCGTCGAGCGTCGACAGCACCGACATGGCCACCGACGCTGCGACGAGCATCGATGTGGCGACCAGCAGGATGATCCGGCGATTGAACAGGTCGGCGGCTGCACCGGCGGGCAACGACAACACGAGCAAGGGCATCGTCGGCGCCCCGATCATGGCGCTCACCCACAGCGGCGATCCGGTCATCTCGAGGATCAGCCACGACGACGTGACGACCTGCACGAGGTGCCCGAGGCTGAAGATGATGGAGGCGATCCACAACGTTCGGAACATCGGGACACGCAGCGGCGCCATCGAAGACTGTTCACCGGTCATCGCCCGCCCGCCCGCTGGACCGTGTGGCGCGGATCACAAGCCAAGCCGTAGCGCCACCGCGTCGATACCAAGAGGATCCTGCGGCGCTGACACTCTTGTGTCAATGCGGCGGCGTCTTTCAGGAGGATTGGGTAGACGTGTCGGGCCAAATAACGTTTGAGGTAGCGCACGATTGGCGTGCTGCAGTGCCGACTTGTGTGTGAGGTGCCGGTTGATGCGAGCTGAGGTTCGTATTGTCTGGTAGGTCGTTGGTCGGGTTGGCTCGTGAAGCGCCTGCCGCCTTCGGGCTGGCTCACCCGGGGTTTGCCTCCCGATCAACGACCGGTGGCGGTCTGGCTCAACAGAGGTGAGGTCCCGTTCTGCGGGGTCCGAAAGTCGGCATGCCGAGCGCTGCTTTCCCATCCGGACACGACAGGAACGAGCAGCAATGATCACCGGGATCGATCCCCACAAAATGTCACACACGGCCAACGCCGTGGACCCCGCCAACAACTCGACGGCCGCGTCGGTGCGGATCGACGCATCGTTGGCGGGCCATCTTGCCCAATGACTCGTCGCCCGCGGCGAAGTCGTGCTCGATGTTCCATGCACCGCACAGTGCCAGTGCGCAAACTGTCGCGAGGCAGACGCCGCAAAACCGACGCTCTCGACGTTTGCCATCGAGAGGCGCATCTCCTCTTCGAATGTGCCGGAGATGATGGCTCCGGTGGCATCGACCGAGGCTTGGCCCGACACAAACACAAACCCGTTCGCCTCGACGGCGGGCGTGAATGGCAGATGACTCGAGATATCGGTCGCGATCGGCGTCCACCCAGGAGAGCCCTGGCCATCGTCCGATCGGCTCGATGGTCGGGCTCTGGTTGGTTCGTCGTGTACGTCGGTATTCACCCATGTCACGGTAACAGTTTTCATCCACTGGATTCAATGTTTCATTTTGTGATACCGTCGCTCAACGATCGCCACCCACTCACACAAGGAACGTCATGTTCGACTTAATCATCCGCAATGCCATTCTGGTCGGCGACCTGTACCAGCAGGCCAGTAAAATCTGCGGGGACATCAAACGGTCTATCGAGCAACTCGGCGGCAGCCTCGACGACGCGGTTCGAACCCGGGTCTTCGTCACTGACATCTCGCAATGGGCAGCAGCCGGCCAGGCCAACTTCCAAGCGTTCGGCCACATGGAGGTTCCACCGGCCAGTGCGTTCGACGGAATCAACGAGTTACTCCACCCCGACCTGCTGATCGAGATCGAGGCGACAGCGATCGTGGGGGGGGCGAAGTGAAACTCGCCTCGGTACTCACTCCCCTGACGCACGAGCATCTGACCTTGGCTGCCCAAACCGGAGTCGACGAGATCGTCACTCGATACCCGGGTCCCGATCTGTCCGTGCTCGATGACGTGCAGTCTCGAATCGAATCGTACGGGATGCGGTTGGGCGTCGTCGAGGGGTATCTGCCGATCGAGAACATCAAACTCGGTCGCGACGATGGCACCGAGATGGCGCAGATGAAGACACTGGTTCGGCATCTCGGCGAGATCGGTGTTCCGCTGATCTGTTACAACTTTATGGCCGGGACCGATTGGATCCGCACCAGCGTCGACTCGCCCGAGCGTGGCGGGGCCAAGGTGACGGCGTTCGACCTGGCCGACCTGGCGAACGCCCGGATCCCTGGTCGCGAGCCGTTCCGGGCGTCGCTCGAGCCGGGCGCCAAGCGCCAAGAACTCTGGACCAATCTGGAAGCCTTTCTCACAGAGATCATTCCCGTCGCGGAAGACGCCGGGGTCGTCCTGGCCATGCATCCCGACGACCCGCCGCTCCCGGAACTGTTGGGCAACGACCGGTGCATGCACAGTGTCGAGGGGTTCGAGCGGTTGGTGAGCCTGGTCCCCTCCCCGTCCAACGCGATCGCCTTCTGCCAAGGCACGTTCTCGGAGATGGGGATCGACATCCCTGCTGCCATCAGACAACTCGGTGAGCACATCGCCTACGTCCATTTCCGCGATGTGATCGGCACCGCGGAGTCATTCGTGGAAACGTGGCAGGACACCGGACAGACCGACATGGCAGAGGCCATGCAGGCCTACCGCGATGTGGGGTTCGATGGCCCGATTCGGCCGGATCACGTTCCCCAGATGATCGGCGAGGAGGACGGGGAACCTGGCTACACGATGCTCGGCCGCCTGTTCGCCTACGGGTACATCCGTGGGCTGATGGACGCCACCGAAGCCTAAGTATTCGGTCGAGCCGCTGACCGATCTGCTAGTTCGGTCGTACAGCGATCACGTCGATCTCGAACCTGAGCGCCGGCGAAAGGCAATTCGAGATCGTGGTTCTGGCCGGCAGCGGCGGCCTGAAGTAGTCACGATAGATCTCGTTGTAGCTGGGCCCGTCTGCCGTGTCGCGGACGTAGCTGGTAACCCGCACCACATCTCGGAGCGTCAGACCCGCCGAGGCGAGGACGCTCTCGACGTTTGCCATCGAGAGGCGCATCTCCTCTTCGAATGTGCCGGAGATGATGGCTCCGGTGGCATCGACCGAGGCTTGGCCCGACACAAACACAAACCCGTTCGCCTCGACGGCGGGCGTGAATGGCAGATGACTCGAGATATCGGTCGCGATCGGCGTCCACCCAGGAGAGCCCTGGCCATCGTCCGATCGGCTCGATGGTCGGGCTCTGGTTGGTTCGTCGTGTACGTCGGTATTCACCCATGTCACGGTAACAGTTTTCATCCACTGGATTCAATGTTTCATTTTGTGATACCGTCGCTCAACGATCGCCACCCACTCACACAAGGAACGTCATGTTCGACTTAATCATCCGCAATGCCATTCTGGTCGACGGCACGGGGGCCCCATCCCGTCCGGGCGACATCGGTATCACCGATGGCCGTATCACCGCCCTCGACACTGTCGACGACGACGCTGTCACCGGTCGAACGATTGACGCCGGTGGTCGAGTCGTGTGCCCAGGTTTCATCGACATCCATACACACTCCGACCTGACGCTGGTCGCCGACGGCACGGGCGAGAGCAAGCTGCGCCAGGGTGTCACGACCGAGGTTGTCGGCAACTGTTCGTTCGCGGCGTTTCCAATCGAACCTGAGCGGCTCGCCCTGCACGCCGATCACCTTGCTCGGGCCACGGCCCCGATCACCCCATGGTGGACCGATTTCGACGGATATGCCGACGCGTTACACGAGCAAGGTCTGGCGATCAACGTCGCCCCGTTGGCCGGTCACGGCACGTTGCGGGTCGCGGCGATGGGAGTCGACGAGCGCCAGGCCACCCCTGAGGAACTGAGTCGGATGGAGCGCGATCTCGACCTCGCCCTCGAACAGGGAGCGTTCGGGATGAGCACCGGGCTGACCCACGTACCGAGTTCGTATGGCGACTTCGACGAGGTCGCTGCGCTGGCGCGGGTACTGGCTGCCCGTGGAGCGCTGTACGCGACTCATTCGCGGGCGATCGGCCCCGACGAGCAGGCATCAGTGGCCGAGGCGATCGACATCGGCAGGCAGACCGGTGTGACGGTCGAGTACAGCCACCTGGCGATCAACCGGCCGGACCGATGGGGGCACGGAGCAGAGTTGCTGACGATGTTCGACGAGGCCCGTGAAGAGGGCATCGACATCTTCTTCGACGTGTATCCATACGACGCCTCGTCATCGTCCTTGACGCAATACCTCCCACCGTGGCTGCAAGCAGGCGGCACCGAGGCGATGCGTGCCAGGCTCATCGATCCCGAACAGCGCCAACGCGCCCTCGACGACATGACCGATGGCTGGTTCGGTGGGATTCCGTGGCTGTGGGACCGCTTCGTGGTAAGCAGCAGCCCCGACGGATACGGCATCGCCAAGTCGCTCGAAGAACTCGCCGCCGGCGAGGAGCTCGATCCCTACGAACTCACCCTGCAACTGTGCGCTCGATACGGCAACGAACTCCAGGTGGTGCTCTTCTACCGCAGCGAGGAGGACGTCTCGAAGTTCCTCGCCCATCCACTCTCCGTGATCGGATCGGACGGGAACGCGATCCCGCTCGACCAACCCACCGCCTGTCCGCACCCGCGTAACTTCGGAACCTTTCCCCGGGTGCTAGGCGTGTACGCCCGCGAGAAAGGAGTACTCGAGCTGGCCGATGCCGTGCGAAAGATGACCGCAGAACCCGCTCGACGGCTCGGGCTGACCGACCGTGGGACGCTCGCCGTCGGAGCAGTCGCCGACCTCGTGATCTTCGATCCCGAAACCGTGATTGACAACTCCGAGTTCGGCCAGAGCGCCGATCCGCCAACGGGCATCGATGTCGTGATCGTCGGAGGTCACGTCATGTTGGATCACGGGGCGATCGCGGTCGATCGACCCGGCCAAGTGCTTCGTCGGGTCTCGAGCCCCACACACGCTTAAGCCACACCCTCCCACCCGACCAGTCGGTCACCTCAATCACAGCAAAGGAATCTCATGCGCGTTGCGACTCTCGGCTTCCACCATGAATCGAACACGTTCGCTCCGGTGCCGGCGACCTTGGAGCAATTCATGGCCAGCGGCCCCGACGAGGGCGACGGGCTGATCGCCAAGTACGCCGAATCAGAGGCGACGTTGGCAGGCTTCATCGAAGCAGCTGCAGCAGACCCTGGCGTAGAACTCGTGCCGTTGGTGTATTTCGATCTCAATCCGATGGGAACGATCACCGCAGAGGCGCTCGACACCATCATCGCCCGGCTGCTGAACGCGCTCGACGACGGTGGACCATGGGACGCCGTTCTACTGGGACTGCACGGCGCAGCGGCCTCCGAAGTTCATCGTGACGCCGATGGCGAAGTGCTCGAACGCATACGGCAACTTGTGGGTGCCGATGTTCCGATCGGAATTACCTACGACATGCATGCCAACGTTTCGTCCCGGATGGTCGAAGGCGCAACCGTCGTCAACATCTACATGACGAACCCGCATCTCGATCCTCGTCTGCGTGCGCGACAGTGCGCAGATTTGATCTTCCGTGTGGTGCGTGGCGAGATTCGCCCGGTGATGGCTCTCGAGAAGCCACCGCTGGCGGTCAACATCTTGCGGCAAGGCACGAGCGATTCGCCGATGAAAGAGCTGGTCGCACTTGCTGCCGAAGCGGCGAAGCGTCCCGGTGTCCTGTCCGTCAGTATCGCAGAGGGGTTCCCCTATGCCGATGTCGAGGAGATGGGAATGGCGTTCCTGGCGGTCACCGATGACGACGCCGAGTTGGCCGGCGAAATCGCTCGCGAACTCGCCCGTGCTGCGTGGGAGCTACGCACCGAACTCGAAGGCGACGGTGTCGCGATCGACGAAGCACTTCGTCACGCCGCCCGTTCAGAAAACCACCCGGTCGTCCTGCTCGACGTCGGTGACAACGTCGGCGGCGGCAGCCCCGGCGACTCGACCCACGTGCTCGCGGCGGCACAACGTCTCGGGGTGGGCGGCTTGTTCCACTCTTTGTGCGACCCGGCATCCGTGGCGGCATGTATCGACGTCGGCGTCGGCGCCACCGTCGAACTCGAAGTTGGCGGCAAGACCGACGGCCTGCACGGCGATCCGGTCGCGATACGTGGGATCGTTCAACTGCTCGATGACGGGAAGTTCGAAGACACCGGACCCACTCACGGCGGCTTTCGCTTCTACGACGCCGGCCCACGGGCCTTGGTCCACACCGACGACGATCACATGGTGTTGCTGACGTCACGTCCTCGGGGCAATACCAGCCGACAAGAGCTCGTCAGCGCCGGCCTCGACCCGCTGACGCAACCGATCATCGTTGCCAAGGGAGTCCACTCGCCGCGTGCGACCTATGAGCCGATCGCAGCTGAGATGATCCGTCTCAACACGCCGGGGTGTACGAGCGCCGACGTCAGTGCACTCGAATACGAGTATCGACCCCGGCCGATGTTCCCGTACGAGCGCGACGCTCAGTACTGACAACCATCCAGGCGAGCCAAAGATCAGCTTGAACGTCAGAACCGCGTTTCGGCGATCTCGACGACTCGATAGTCGTCGTCGACGATCGGGATCGCCCGCCATTTGTCGAAGGTCGTGCATGGATGTGAGATGCCGAAACCGACGAGGTCTCCGACACCGAGTGATTCGGCCGGATCGATCTCCAGAAATGCATGTTGGTCATGGATTTCTACGACCCGAGCGCCCGGAACGGCCTCCACCTCTGTGGAACCGCGGCGCCGGACCTTCTTCAGTATCGGCAACAGGCCATCGGTCGAGGCGTCGCGTTTTCCGATGCCGACAAGCGCGCGGGTGGGTTCGGGCCGTGACAGCACCACCCCCCATATTTCGATCGCCGGTACGAGCAGATCGTCGTGGTCGGTGCGCGGGGTCTCACCCATCGGGGAAGCCTGGTGCAGCGAGCCATCATCGTGGCTGATGTAGCAACCGCTGCGGATCACGATTCGGAGCGGAGCATCGATACTCACGCCCGCGAAACGGTCGACGACCTGGTCGAAGAACGCGCTTCCACCAGCGGTCACGATCACTTCAGGAGTCGGCTCGAACCAATCCTGGGCTTCGATTGCATGCGTCAATTCGACGATCTGGTCGAGGAACTCTTCGACCCGATCTTCGACGGGTCGATCGCCCATCGGCCCAAGAATCCCCTCGAATCCGGAAGTTCCTGTCAACGCAAGGTGCGGCGACCGGGCCGCCGCCTCGGCGACAAGCAGCCCGTCGGCGATCGTGCGTACTCCGGTTCGACCTCCTGTGATCCCCATCTCGAGCAGCACCGGGAGTCGATGGGCCGGCCGGAGGCGCGCCAAGGTCTCATTCATGATGTCGACGCCCTCGAGCGAGTCGACGTAGCAATACACCTCGAAACCTTCGTCGAGCGACTTCGCCAACCATTCGATCTCGCCCGGAACGACGACCTGGTTGGCGATCAGCACCCGATGCACTCCGGCGTCCCGCATCGTCTTGGCCTGCCATGTTGTGGCGGCAGTCATCGCCCAGGCGCCGTCGCGGATCTGGCGCCGGAACAGTGCGGGCGCCATCGTTGTCTTGCCGTGGGGTGCCAGAGAGACGTGGTTGCGCTCGCAGAAGCCCTTCATCGTTCTGCTGTTGTGGTCGATCGCCGAGTCGAACATCACGGCGATCGGATACGGAACGTCGGCATCGAAGACGCACCATCCGATTGCGGCAGCAGCACCGAGAGGAAATCCCTTCGAGCTGTTCGCCGAAGGTTGAGCTGTTTCGGATTTCAAGTCGCCTGCGGTTGGTGTTTCGAGATCCATGATGCTGTTGCCCCTGGCATGGTTGGTGATGTGTGCCTGAAGGCTACAACCGTTGCCCGTCTGCCATTCCAATGAGGGAAACTGTCGTTCCATTCTGAGTGTTAGTTTGGTTGGTGCCGACGCAGACCAATGGAGAGTTCGATGTTCGACTTGCAGTTTGACCACTCCGGCACCTTGGGACAGGTCGAGTCGACGTGCCCCGAGCGGACCGAGGCGGGAGCGATCTCGCGCTGGCTCGTGTCGTTCGAGACGTCGCAATCGCTCGAACGTGGCAGCCGCCTCGCATTGGCGCGACGTTGGCCCAGTGACTGGGGCCTGCCACAGGCAAACGATCCGACTGCCACCGACTATCTCACGGTGCAAACTGTGAGTGGTGCTCCATTGCGATGGTGGATCGAGGTGGTGTATCCCTGGCATCCGTTCGATCACGTGCTGTACGTGGAGACGCTGTCGCCGCTCGGCGTCGGTGAACGGATCGAACTCCGATTCGGCGACCCTCGAGAGGGTTCGCCGGGGGCGCACATGCAGACATTTGTCGAAGAGGCGTCGCCGTTCAGTGTGCGGTTGCGGCGCGGCGCCGACGTCGATTGGATCGAGATCGCACGCATCGAGGTGGCGGTCGAGGGTGCACACGCTCACACCCTCGTGGCTTCTGCGCCGAGCCAGGTCGCGGTGGGTGAACTGTTCCAAATTCACCTGCGAGTCGAGGACCAGTGGGGTAACCCCGCCTCCGGTTTCGATGGCGATTTCGTTGTTGAGGGAACCGAGAGTCTGGATGGAAATGTCCGCTCGATCGAGGGCAGTTTCAACCGCGTCGGCGTCGTGTTGAACGAAGTGGGTGTGCACCGCCTTCGAGTACGCCAGCGCGATGGCGATCTCGCGACTGTCACGAATCCCATCATGTGCGACGTCGAGCCGGGCGAGCGTTTGTTCTGGGGTGACATGCATGCCCAATCACTCGTCGGCTGCGGTTCTCGCTCGCTGTCGAATTACTTCCACCACGCGCGAGACTTTGCCGGCTGCGACGTGGGCAGCCACCAAGCGAATTGCTACATGGTCACCGCCGCCGAATGGGAAGAAACCGCGTTGGTTACCCGCGAGCTCCACGAACCCGGTCGATTCGTGCCGCTGCTGGGGGTCGAATGGTCGGCGCTCACCCCTTTGGGCGGTGACCGCAATATCTACTTTCCGGGCGATCAAGCCCAGCTTCGTCGCTGCAGCCACGAGTTCGTCGCCGACGTCAGCGACCTCGACACCGACCTGCCCCACGTTGGCGACCTGCACGACCACTACCGCGATCAAGACGTTGTGATCGCCCTGCACGTCGGCGGGCGCACCACGAATCTGCGTTGGCACGAACCAGCCGTCGAGCGCTTGATCGAAGTCCACTCGACTCACGCCACCTCCGAGTGGTTCATGCTCGAGGCGCTCGGGCGCGGCTACCGGATGGGTGTCATCGCCGGGAGCGACGGTGTCGACGGACGACCTGGCGCCAGCCATCCCGGCCACATGTCGGTACGCAACGTGCGCGGCGGACTCACCGCATTTGCGCTGCCCGAACTCACCCGCAAGGCACTGTGGAAGGCAATGCACGAGCGACGGTGCTACGCCACGACCGGCGAACGGATCCTGCTCGAGTTCGACTGTGATGGGAACCCGTACGGGACCGAGTACGAAACCACCCGACCGCCCACCATCCGATTTCGTGTGGAGGGCACGGCGCCACTCGACACGGTCGAGATCTGGCGCGGCACAGAGAAGCTGTACGACGTGCCGATCGAACCATCCGACCCGAAACCGTCCAACACGATTCGGATTGCCTGGCGCGGCACCAGCGCTCAGGGCAACTGGCGCCAGTCGCGAATGGTCTGGGACGGCCACCTCCGCGTCGCCGGAGTGCGGATCACCAACGTTTCCGGGTATGCCTTCGACACGCCTGCCGAGGGCCTCCGCGGCTGGACCGAGACCGTCGTCAACTGGCGTTCGATAACCGCTGGTGATTGGGACGGCGTCGTGCTGGAACTCGACCAATCGAGTTCATTGGCTGGTCGGCTCGACTTCGCAACCGGCCCGATGACCTTCACCGTTCCGCTCGACGAGCTCGAGGAGCGCCCTTTCGTCGTCGATGCCACGGACCCTTCTCGAACGGTGCGCTTACAGCGTCTGCCCACCGGCCTGCCAACGACATCCTGCGCAGGCAGCGTTGTTGACCCTGATCCGTTCCCCGGGTGCAATGCCTACTGGCTGAGGGTGCTGCAACACGACGGTGCCCAAGCATGGTCGAGTCCTGTTTTCGCGACCTACGCCAGCGCGCCACAGGTCTGACGTAGTGTCGAGAATCGTCACCGTCGCCGCCGCCCAGTCGGGACCAGTTGACAGGAACGTCAGCCGCTCCGAGATGGTCGAGCGGCTGCTCGTCCAGATACGACAAGCGCATGATGCGGGCTGTCAGCTCGTCGTGTTCACGGAATGTGCGCTGACCTCGTTCTTCGCTCATTGGTGGATCGACGACGACACCGAACTCGACAGCTGGTTCGAATCCAAGATGCCTGGGCCCGACACTCAGCCGTTGTTCGATGAGGCAGCTCGGCTCGGAATCGGATTTTCTCTCGGGTACGCGGAACTGGCCAATGTCGACGGTCGGACGAGACGATTCAACTCAAGCATCCTCGTCGGCCCAGATGGGCGGATCCTGGGCAAGCATCGAAAGATCCACCTGCCAGGGCACTTCGAGCATCGCCCACATAACCCGTTCCAAAATCTCGAGAAGCGGTATTTCGATGTCGGGAACCTTGGGTTTAAAACCTGGAAGGCGTTCGGCGGCACGCTCGGAATGTCGATCTGCAACGATCGGCGCTGGCCCGAGTCCTACCGGTTGCTCGGCCTGCGCGGGGCCGAGATGATCCTGATCGGCTACAACACACCAGACAACATCCCGGAGTACCCGGAACTCGATCGCCTCGTCAGGTTCCATCACGAGCTATGCATGCAGGCCGGAGCGAATCAGAACGCGGCGTGGGTGGTGGCTGTCGCCAAGGCGGGCGTCGAGGAAGGGGTGAGCCAGATCGGACTCACCTCGATCATTGCCCCATCGGGTGAAATCGTCGCACAGAGCACCACGCTCGGCGACGAACTGGTCATCCACGAATGCGATCTCGACGAATCCGTGCGATACCGGGGCTTCCTCGACTTCGAACACAACCGGCGACCCGAGTTCTACGGGCTGATCGCTCAGCGGGCCGACGGGCCAGGCTGACGGTTCGGTTCAGGTCTCAGGCTTCGGTGAGGAAGTCGCGAACGAGCTCGAGACCGACGCGGCGGAGTTGCTTGGCGACGCCGGGCACCTTGCTGCTGGTGATCCTTCGGGCCGGGGCGCTGATGCTGATCGCGCACGGGAACGGCATGCCCTGGAGCGCCACCGCGACGCACCGACCGTCAGACTGGTTCTCGAGTTCGTCGATGGCGTAGCCCTGCCGCCGCACGACCTCGAGGGCGGTCATGTACGACTCTGGTGTGGTGATCGTGTTACTGGTGTACGCCGTCATTTCGGTAGCGTTCAACATCCTCAGCACGCGATCTTCGGGTAATTCGGCAGCCATCGCCTTTCCCATCGCGGTCGAGTGGATCGGGGCCCGATCGCCGACTCGGGCGGCCAGTCGCATCATCTGACTGCTCTCGAAAACGAGACTGTGAACGACCAGCGATCCCTCGAGCGTGCCGAGATTGGTCGTCTCGCCGGTGTCGTCGCGGAGCCGCCTGAGTGGACCGCTGGCCTGCGCCAGAAACGCTTCGAGTTGGCGGGTGTTCTGGGGTTGGAAGGCGAGCCCGACTTGGTACGCCGCGGACTGCTTGTCACGCTCTACATATCCACGACCCTCGAGCGCCGAAAGATACCGAAAGGCCGAGCTCTTCGGCAACGACGTGAGGGCTGCAACGTCAGGGAGCGACACGCCCTCACGTACACTCTGAAGCAGGTCGAGGATGTCGCAAACTCGCTCGACGGCGCGGATTGGGTAGGTCTTCAAGCCCTCGTTCGCAGCAGCGTTGCCCGTCGTTGTCTTCAATTTTTTGTTCATCGGCAGAAACCCTCAAGATTAAAACGGCTGAACATTCACCCGATGCTATCTTCCTAACACGGGTTCGTTTCACTTGTCAGAACGACTACCTCAGATTTGGACATCTACTTCAACGCTTCAGATTCCTATCGCGCAACGGAGATCTCATGACGGACCGATCATTTGCAGGGCTCACCGCCGTCGTCACCGGCGGCGCTTCCGGTATCGGATTGGCGACCGCCAAGATGCTGGCATCCGGCGGAGCGAACGTCGTCGCCCTCGACCTCGTACCGACGGTCGATGCTCCTCTCGTGGGGATCCGATGCGATGTATCCGACGACGAGTCGGTGAAGGATGCAATCGATGCCGTCGTCGAACGGTTCGGGCAGCTCGACATCCTCATCAATAACGCCGGTATCGGCGCCCAGGGCTCGGTCGCAGACAACGACGACGCCGAATGGATGAACGTGTTCGATGTGAATGTGTTCGGCATGGTCCGCGTCACACGTGCCGCGCTCCCCCATCTGGAGCGCTCCACCCACGCTTCGATCGTCAACACCGGGTCGATCGCGGGTTGGGCTGGGCTCCCGCAACGAGCTGCGTACTCCGCCACCAAGGGTGCTGTGCATGCGCTGACGTTGGCGATGGCCGCCGACTATGTCCGCGACGGCATTCGCGTCAATGCCGTAGCGCCCGGCACGACCGACACCCCATGGATCGGCCGGTTGTTGGCGAAGGCAGACGACCCGAGTGCTGAACGGACGGCGCTCGAAGCCCGGCAGCCGATCGGTCGGCTGGTCAGTGCCAACGAGGTCGCCGCCGCGATCTGCTACCTCGCCAGCCCACTTACCGGCTCGACCACCGGCACGATCCTGGCCGTCGACGGCGGCATGCACGGCCTACGCCTCCGCCCTGAAGCGCCGACT
>CALCXK010000069.1 GCA_937905835.1 uncultured Ilumatobacter sp.
GATGAGCTTTTCGACGAGTCGGACGATGAGCTTTTCGACGAGTCGGACGATGAGCCGTTTGACGAATCCGACGACGTGGATCCGGCCGGTGTCGTGGTCGAGGTCGTGCCACGGTTGTCGTTCTTGAAGAAGCCACTGCCCTTGAACGTGACACCTACCGGCTGGAACACCTTCTTGACTGCGAGGGTATCTCCGGAGTCAGGGTGGACGACCTCGGTCAGTGTGTCGTCCTTGAACGACTGCTGGATCTCGATGGTTTCACCGGTTTCGACGAACTTGTACACATAGGTGGGCATGGCCCGAATAAAGATACCGGCTGACTGTCATGCCAACACTGCTCGGTGCCTCAGTTCGATGCCGAGGCTCACTCCCTCGCGAATGCCGGGTCGGTATGGTGGCACCCATGCAGGTTCGCAACGCGGTGATTCCCGCCGCAGGTCGGGGGACACGTTTTCTCCCGGCGACGAAAGCGGTGCCCAAGGAACTGTTCCCGATCGGCGATCAGCCAGCCCTACAGATTGTCATCGACGAGGCGCTGGGTGCGGGGATCGATCACATCATCGTGGTGAGCAGCCGGAACAAGCGGGCGATCGAGGCATATTTCGAACCAAACGATGAACTCATCGGCAAACTTGACGATTCCGGAAAGACCGAACTGGCTGACCGGCTCCGCTCGATCGGACGTGATTGGCGTGCCACGATCGTCTACCAGGACAACCCAAAGGGTCTCGGCCACGCCGTCGGTTGTGCGCATGAAGCAGTCGGCGACGAACCGTTCGCCGTCATGCTGCCTGACGAAATCATGGGTTCATCAGCGCTACTCGCCCAGATGAACGGCGTGTGTGTATCGACCGGCGGCAGCGTCGTCGCTGTTGCTGAGGTGCCACGGCACCAGGTCAGCTCGTATGGCGTGATCGATCCATCGGGCGAGTTGTCCGACGAAGGCGTCATCCCGGTGAAGGACCTCGTTGAGAAGCCTCCTGCCGACGAGGCCCCGAGCAACTACATCATCACCGGCCGGTATGTGCTGACAGCCGACGTGTGGGGTGAGATTGCCGCATTGCGACCTGGCCGTGGCGGCGAACTACAGCTCACCGACGCGCTCAAGGCGCAGGCCGCACGAGCGCCGTTCCACGCAGTGGTGTCCGACGTGAGCCGGCATGATACGGGTACCCCGCTCGGCTTTCTGACCGCCTCGATCGAGCTGGGCTTGGTCAACCCTGAACTGCAGGGAGACCTGCGCAAGTTCCTCGGCAACCTCGAGTACTGAGAACTCTTACAGCCGGCGGAACAGGTTGGGGTAGTCGTTGACCAGGCCGTAAGGGTCGATGTCGAATTCGGTCTCGAATCCTGAGTCGAGGTTGCTATAGGCGAAGCGATTCGTCGCGAGTCGGTGATATCGCTGGTGGACCGGAATGATGCCGAGCGTGTCGACATCGACCATTGCGGTCGTGATGTCGGCGACGTCTCCGACGTCGAGTTGCAGCCGACGGATCGGCAACGTGTTCGTGAATGGCGTGATCGACAGATCGATGTCGTAGCAGCCGTCGAGGTCGGGCCGGTGGGCGCCGTTCAGTTCGCCCCAGCGGCTGCTGCCGTCGGTTCCGAGCCACAGATCGGGCTCGTCGAGATCGCGAAATAGCAGAAACTGGCGGATCGACCAGGTAGCAGTCAACCGAAGTACATACGACACGTTCGCCCCGGCGACTTCGCTGGTGACGGTCCACCCCTCGTTCTCCCAGCGGAGATCGACGGTCTCGTTGCCAGGGCCGTCGAGGTGTGTCCATCGGGCAGTGAAGCCGTCGGCAGGGAACGCGGTCAACGCAGTCGTCACATCCCCCACGATACGAGCCGTTCTGTCACACCCTGCTCTCTCTGAAACCGGTCAGACCACGGTGTGACAGAACGCTGCCCCCGTACGATCTGGTTCATGACGCCGTTGGAAGATGCGCAGGCCTTCGTTCTTGAATCGTGTCCGCCGCTGGTGCCGGTGAGACTGGCTCGCGAAGAGGCTGGCGGGCTCGTGCTTGCCGAGGTCGTCGTGTCAACGGAGGTCGTCCCGCCGTTCGACAACACCGCAGTCGACGGATACGCCGTTCGCTCCGCAGATGTAGCGATCGTGCCGGTAGAGCTCGACGTCATCTACGAGATTGCAGCCGGTGCAGCGCCGCAGGGCGACCTCGGTCCGGGCCAGGCCGTCCGCATCATGACGGGCGCGCCGCTGCCTGGAGAGGCCGACGCGGTCGTGATGGTCGAGTATTCCGAACGGCTCGGCGAGATCGAACGCGACGGTGCGATGGTCGAACGAGTGCGACTCAGCGAGTCCGTTGCTCCCGGTACCGCAATCCGTCGTGCAGGCGACGACGTACTCGTGGGTGAGGAACTGTTCGAACCGGGAACGGTCGTCACCCCGGCGATCGAAGGTGTACTCGCCAGCGTCAATGCGCAGCAGGTCGCGGTGTATCGGCGCCTGAAGGTGGCCGTGTTGTCGACCGGCGACGAACTGATCACTGACGGCTCACCATTGGCGCCGGGACAGATCCGTGAGAGCAACAAGACGATGCTTGCCGCGATGCTCGCGGAAGCAGGCTGCGATGTCGTCGACCTCGGTGTCGTCCGCGACGACGAAGCCGAACTCGAGCGTGTCCTGCGCAGCGCAGCCGCCGACTGCGACGCGATCGTGTCGAGCGGTGGCGTGTCGATGGGCGACTACGACGTGGTGAAAGCAGTACTCGGCCGCATCGCCGACATGACGTGGATGCAGATGGCGATCAAGCCGGCCAAGCCGTTCGCCTTCGGCAAGCTGGACGGCGTGCCGGTGTTCGGCCTTCCCGGCAACCCGGTCAGCTCGATGGTCAGCTTCGAACTGATGGCGCGGCCGGCACTGCGCCGAATGATGGGCCACCGGCAATTGGCCCGGCCGAGCATTGTCGCGATCGTCGATCAGGACCTGCGTCGGAACACCGATGGCAAGGTCCACTTTATGCGGGTCAACGGATCGTTCCGGGAAGATGGCCGCTACCACGTGGTGCCGGTTGGGGCCCAGGGCAGTCATCAGCTCGCGGCCACGGCCAACGCCGACGCCATGGCCGTGGTGCCCGACGGTGACGGCATCGGTGCCGGTGGTGAAGTCGCTGTGTTGCTGTTGCGCTGACCAGTCACTGCTGGAACGCCAAACGGCGAGTCGCTCTGGCCAGCAGGCGAGCCGTTGGCCGTAGACTCTCTGCATGGCTGGGAACTACGAAAAGTTGATTGATCCGTTCGGTCGTCAGATAGAAGATCTCCGCATCTCGGTGACCGACCGCTGCAACTTCCGGTGCACCTACTGCATGCCCGAAGAAGGCATGAAGTGGCTGGACCGTTCAGCGGTCATGTCGTTCGAGGAGATCGAGCAGCTCGCCCGGATCTTCGTTGAACGCTATGGCGTGAAGGGGATCCGCCTCACGGGTGGTGAACCCACCGTTCGTGCGCACCTCCCTGTCCTTGTTGAGATGCTTTCCAAGTTGCAGGGCCCGGACGGACCGGTCGATCTGTCGATGACGACCAACGGTGCCACGATGCGTCTCCTCGCTCCGAAGCTGAAGGCTGCTGGGCTCAAGCGGGTCAACATCAGCCTCGACACGCTCGAACGCGAGAAGTTCTTCCAGATGACGCGTCGTGACGAGCTCGACAATGTGCTCGACGGCATCAAGGCTGCTCAAGAAGCCGGCTTTGCACCGGTGAAGATCAACGCAGTGATCGAGCGGGGCACCAACGACAACGAGATTGTTGACCTCGCCACTTTCGGTCGCGAGCAGAACGTCGAGATGCGCTTCATCGAGTTCATGCCGCTCGAAGCTGATGGTCACTGGATGACTGAAACGGTTGTCGGCCAAGACGAGATCGTCGAGAAGATCAGCGCGGTCTACCCGATTGAAGTGATGTCAGCGCGTGGTGCGGCTCCTGCTGATCGGTTCCGGTACCTCGATGGCGGCCTCCACGGTGCCGACGGCCCAGGTTCGAGGATCGGCATCATCCCCACCGTGACGAAGCCATTCTGTGGTGACTGCGACCGTGTGCGGCTCACTGCCGAAGGTGACTTCCGGACCTGTCTGTTCGCCACTCAGGAGTTCGGTCTGCTCGAAGCCCTGCGATCCGGCGAATCAGAAGATCAGCTTGCCACCCGGATCGAAGCCGCAGTTGGGACCAAGTGGGCTGGCCATCAAATCAACCAGGTCAACTTCACCCGGCCGACCAAGTCGATGTCGCAACTGGGCGGCTGACGCCGCCCGTGCGCCTGCGGCGCACCGCCGACTGCGTCGTCGGGTTGCGAGTCCTCAGGCTGGCGCCCGAGCTCGCTTTGCTCGGCGGGGCCGCATATATCGAGAGCGTCCACCTTTTGGCGCGGCCACTTGGTCTACGCAGACTCTTCTGGCGCCACGGTTGCGCTTTCGTCGAGCTGCGCTTTCTCGCTTCTTAGCCGAGTTCGCTGAAGGCTCTGAATCTTCTGGCGACAACCTTGTCGCCGATCATTTCGAGGCCGTCGTCATCACGGCGCCACAACCACATCAGGATGTCTTGAGCGCGGCCGCGGATTGCGACGTCGCCCTTGCGATGCTCGCGAGTGAAGGTGGCTGCAGGTTCCTTCATGGCCGCGATGAACCATTCGCCGGCGCCTTCGGGAAGGTCGGCGTCGGTGCAGTGCAGGTGGACGGTGCCGCCGACTTTCATCTCGCCTTCGCGGCGATCGGATGCAGCAAACCACGTCAGGAACTCGTCGATCCCGTCGGCGCAAATATCAGACGGGAAGTCAATCTCAAGCCCGAGGGTCATACCGGCGTCCAACAGGTGCATCAGTGTTTCCTGCGCCATTCGGCGGCGCACCCATGCGGTCGATTGGGCAGCACCGGTCCACGTCCAGACCTGCTGGTCGAGACCAGCGGCTTGGAGCGTTTCGCACAGGCGGACGTGGGATTCGAACGCGGATGCGACGAGCTCGACGTCGGTCTCGGGCCGCGTCGGTGCGGCAACGCTGCGGACGTCACTGCGGTCGGTGATCTTCGCGGAGACGATGGAGGCCCAGAAGTCCCAGACTTTCCCGACGTGGTGGACAAGGTCGCCGAGCCGCCAGTCCGGGCAGCTCGGGACCGACATGGTGAGGTCGGCGCCGCTGACGAGGCGAAGGAACTCGTTGCCGTCGACCCGGATGTGGTCGAGTGCGTCGTAGAGGAGTGGCGCCGGCTCGGTCATGACGCGAACCGTATCAATCCGATGTTGACGCCACGCTGAGTTCGATCGCGTCAGTGAGATGACTGGCGCCTCGACGGGTACCGTCTTGGCTGCATGAGCGATCCACAGTTCACACACCTCGACTCCGCAGGCCACGCCCGAATGGTTGATGTCTCCCCGAAAGAACCGTCGCACCGTCGCGCCGTTGCTCGATGCGACGTGCAGATGCAGCCAGAGACCATCGCTGCGATCGTCAACCGCGAGGTGAAGAAGGGCGACGTTCTCTCTGTTGCCCGCATCGCTGGTATCCAGGCGGCGAAGCGGACCTCCGACATGATTCCGCTCTGTCATCCACTGATGATCTCCAGCGTCTCGGTGAACTTCGAGGTCGGCGACGACCGCATCACCATTGAGGCGCACGTCGACTGCATCGAGCGGACCGGCGTTGAGATGGAGGCGCTTCACGCCTGCAGCGTTGCGGCGCTCACCATCTACGACATGTGCAAGTCAGCCGATCGCGCCATGACGATCACGGACTTGGCGTTGTGGGAAAAGACTGGTGGACGATCGGGCACCTACCGCCGCGCGAGCGAGGTTGCAGAGTCAATAGAAGCCGATCAGGCCTGACTTTTGCCGCTCGATCCAACCGTCGGGTTGGTCGACCTGTATCAGTCGTGTGACAGCCAGCATGCCGGTTGTTGCGCGAACCGTTACAAATGTCCTAGAATCGTCATATTAGCCAGCGAGCAGCAGAACCGATCTGTTGCGAGCGAACTGCAGTTTTACACTTTCACTTATGGCCAAACTCGTCCTCTTCGTCGTCGCAGCAGCCTGGGCTGCTGTCCTCATCCCCCCGATGCTGCGATCCCGCATCGACAACCGACCGAATTCGTCGGTCATCGACTTCCGTCAGCAGCTCAACAAGCTGCAAAGCAACTCGATGGTGGGCCGCGGGCCGGTCAGGTCCATGGGCCGCCCACTCGCACAGTCGTCTTCGCCACTGCAACGTCAAGCCGCAGGGGGCCGCCCCGGCGGCGGGTCGATGCGTCAGGCATCGGCGCGCAGCGGTGATACGGCAACTCGCCAGCGTCCGGTACAGCGCCCCGACCAACCCAGCGAAGTAAGTCGATATCGCTCTCATGGCGACCTCACCCGGAGTCAGCGCCGGCCAGATACGGAACCCATCAACGGGCGGTCTTCCAAGCTGAAACGACGCCGGATGAACGTTCTGTTCGTGCTCCTTGTCACCGCTGCCTGCACGATGTTCCTCGCTGCGACCACGCATTCGACCGCGATGCTCTGGGCGTTCGGCCTGTCGTTCCTCGGCCTCTGTGGCTACGTCTATGTGCTTGCACAGTTGCGTGAGCGCGAGAGTGCCGATTGGAACAACGGCTGGCTTGAACAGCGCTGACGCTCCACCGAATCGAGCGCTACACTGCGGTTCGTAATTTGGGGCTATAGCTCAGTTGGTAGAGCGCTTCGTTCGCAATGAAGAGGTCAGGGGTTCGATTCCCCTTAGCTCCACCACCCTGAATTGAACCGCTGGGTTCGATTGTCCTGAGCTCCACCACCCTGAATTGAACCGCTGGGTTCGATTGTCCTGAGCCCCACCCGGTTGAAATCTCGATTGTTGTGCATAATACATTGGTGTATGACGCGCTCTGTCTCTTGAGTTTCGGTGGCCCGAATGGGCCTGACGACGTGATGCCGTTTCTTCGCAATGTCACCGCTGGGCGCAACGTGCCTGACGAGCGACTTGCCGTGGTCGCCAAACAGTACGAACAGTTCGGCGGACGCTCACCGATCAACGATCAAAACCACGCCTTGATCGACGCGCTGCGATCCGAGTTTGATTCGGTGGGTATCGACCTGCCGATTTACTTCGGCAACCGAAACTGGGAGCCGTACCTGCCCGACACGGTCGCGCAGATGAGTGACGACGGTGTGCGTAACGCGCTCGTGCTGGCTACCTCGGCGTTCTCGTCGTACAGCGGCTGTCGCCAGTACCGCGAGGACCTCGCCAAGGCGAGCGAAGCGGTGGGCCCCGATGCCCCAGCGCTGTACAAGCTGCGGCTGTATTACAACCATCCCGGCTTTGTCGATGCGGTGGTCGCACGCATCGAAGAGGTCCATCGACCAGGCGCTCGCCTCGTGTTCACCGCACATTCGATTCCGTTGTCGATGGCGCAATGGTGCGATTACCAAACCCAGCTCGACGAGGTAGCGGGCCTGGTCGCCGACCGCGTCGGCGCCGAGTGGGACATCGCGTTCCAGAGCCGGAGCGGCCCGCTACAGGTGCCGTGGCTCGAACCGGACGTCAACGACCATCTGCGAGCGCTCGTCGAGCAGGGCGTGTCCGAGGTGACCGTGATGCCGCTCGGCTTCATGAGTGACCACATGGAAGTGCAGTTCGACCTCGACATCCAGGCAGCTGAGACGGCGGCGCGCATCGGCATCGACATGCGGCGCGCCTCAACGGTTGGCACCCACGCTGCATTCGTGACCGGCCTGCGCCAGCTCGTTGAGGAAAAGCTGTCCGACGGACCCGTACTGTGCGTCGGCACCGCAGGGCCGTGCCCTGACCCTTGCCCTGAGGGTCACTGCCTCGCCCCGCCCGGATTCGTCCCCGTCGGCCGCCCGTCCTGACCCCTGTCACCGGGGTTGCGGGCGACGTTTCGTCGTCACGCTCACCGGCACTCTCGCCAGCAAGCACTGCCACCGCGACGGTACCCGTCAAGGATATGCGTCGACCCAGCACGTGGCCTCTCCTGTCAGCCCGTTGGATTGGGCCGACGATCAGGATGTCAGGTGGGCGAGAAGACCTGCGGCATCGCGAGCGAGGAGAGCTGCATTGACGCCCTGTCGTTCGAGAATCTGGTCGAGCGTCTTGACAGCCTGCGGGATCGGATGTTCGACGAAGAACATCTGCACGTCGGTGACCAACTCGGGTGCGGTCAGTAACTTCACTGAGTCGACCATGCGGGAGATCGTGTTCGTCGGGAACTCCTGATTGACGTGCTCCCAGTTGTCTTTAACGAACTGCCAGGCGGCTGTTCCGTGGCGACGGTTGGCCATGGCCATGCGCAGGACGAACGGTGCGTTCTGCGTTTTGACGTTGTCGGTTAACACAAACTCGCAGGTACGCAGGATCAACGTTTCGTCGTCGAACTCGGTGAGCGCGTAGAGCTGTCGAAGCTGCTCCTGAGGGGTCGACGCGGTCAGGAAACCATGCTGGAAACGCTCGTAGTCGGCAAGGGTGCCGGCCGACGCGACGACGGATGTCGCCGCAGCCACGAGTTCAGGGTCGACCCCGCTGTCGGGCCCGGCGGACATCTCGAGCAGGTCGCGACAGATGGTAATGACGAACTCGTCACGCCCGAGCACTCCGGCGGTCGACAAGAGGAGGCCGCGGAGCTTCGCAGTCAAATCACGTTCGTCTGCTTGCGGTTCGCCGAGGTCAGTGAGTGCGGGCTGAACCAGTGCTCGGACTCGATGCTGAAAAGCCGGTAGCGCGTCATCGTCGATCAGCCGGCTGATCCCGCGGAGGGCGATGACCACGGCCTGCCACACGGCGTGCTCGCGTTCGTCACCGAACTCCTCGAGGAAGTTGAGCAACTCGACAGCCGACATGCTCCCGGCCACCGTCGCGGCCCATGCGTCGTCGACGAGGCTGTACCGCTCGAGTGTGCTCATGTTGTTGAGAGCACCGGCGAGGCGGGTGCGCAGGGTCGTGTCGTAGGCGACGCGGTAGAAGCCGTGTCCACCTGCATTGATGATGACCGGAGCGGCCGGGTCGGTCAATGCCACGGTGGTCTGCATGCCGTCGAGCAGCACCGTGGTGGTCGTGTCGCCGTTACGAACGTGAATTGGGACAACCCACATCTGCCCGGTCGCCGATTCAGGGTTGAGGAGGAACCGTTGCTGGCTGAGCTCGACACGGGTTCCGTCGCCGCTGAGCGCTGCGTTGATGAGCGGGAAGCCCGGCTGCCAGATCCACGAATCCATAATCCGTCGGACCGGCTCGCCAGACGTCGACTCGATGGCGTCCCACAAATCGTTTGTTTCGGTGTTCTTGTACGAGTGCAAACGGAGGTAGTGGCTGACGCCTTCGCGGAAGGTCTGCTCGCCGAGGTACTGCTCCAACATGCGGAGTAATGAGCCGCCTTTTTGGTACGTGAGGACGTCGAACATTCCCTCGCAGTCCGCAGGGGAGCGGACCTCGAACTCGACCGGGCGCGTGCTGTCGAGCGCGTCGACATCGAATGCAGCACTGCGTTCGAGACCGAAGCTGGTCCAGCGTTCCCAGTCAGGGCGGTAGGCGTCGCATGCCGCGATCTCCATAAATGTGGCGAACGCCTCGTTCAACCAGATGCCGTTCCACCAGCGCATCGTGACGAGGTCACCGAACCACATGTGGGCCAGTTCGTGGGCCACAACATCGACGACCAGTTGCTGTTCGTTCTGTGTCGAGGTGACGGGGTCGACGAGGAGCAGGTTCTCGCGGAATGTGATGCAGCCGAGGTTTTCCATGGCGCCTGCAGCAAAGTCGGGAAGTCCGGCGAGGTCGACCTTGTCACTCGGATACGGGATGCCGTAGTACTCCTCGAACCACTTCAAGCAGAACACGCCGACGTCCATCCCGAAGTCGGTGAGATGGCTCTTGCCCGGAACGTGCACGACGCGCATCGGCGAACCGTTGACGTCAGTCGGTGCCGTCATCTCGAGCTGGCCGACGATGAACGCGACCAGATATGTCGACATGGTCATCGTGTCGGCGAAGCGGATCACGGTCCGCGGACCGTCGCCGTCTTCTTCGGTGGTGATCCGTTCGATCTCAGGGCCGTTGGAGATGGCATCAAGCCCATCAGCGATGTCGAGCGTGATCCCGAACACGGCCTTGAACTCTGGCTCGTCCCAACACGGGAAAGCGCGCCGGCAGTCGGTTGACTGCATCTGGGTGGTGGCGATGACCTGCTCAGCACCATCGGCGTCGTGGTACGTGCTGCGGTAGAAGCCGCGCAGTTTGTCGTTCAAGATGCCCGCGAACGTGATCCTCATCGTTGCGGGGCCCTCGGCGATCGGCGCTGCCGTACGGATGATTAACCGGTCGGTCTCTTCGACCAATTCGGCGGTTGCGGAAGTGCCGTTGACCGAACACGTATCGACGGTGAGCTCGGCAGCGTTCAGTACGAACGTGTCTGTTGCGATGGCGATGTTGAGCTGGATCGTGCTGCTGCCGGTAAAGGTGCCGTCGTCGAGTGCAGGGCGCAGCCGGATGTCGTAACGACTCGGGGTCACATCCACTGGGAGCCGATACGGATCGAGTGTGTCGAGCCGGGCCGAGCCAGCGGTGTCAGATGGTGCGCCGGAGCTGATGTCAGATGGAGTGTGAGAATCGGCTGCCATGGTCGAGATGGTACTGGCGCTAGCGTGGCCAGCCGTGTCTGAAATGACTGCTCAAGGTGCTGCCACGCCGGCCAAATTTGCTGTGGTCGGAATCGGGAATGCACTCGTCGACGTGATTGCTCACGTCGCCGAGGACTTCCTCACCGAAAATAATCTCAGTAAGGGTGCAATGACTCTGATCGAGACCGAACGAGCCATGGAGCTGTACGCGGCGCTCGGCATGGCGGTCGAGATGAGTGGCGGTTCGGCCGCCAACACGATGGTCGGAGTCGCCAGCCTCGGGGGCAGCGCCTGCTACATCGGCAAGGTCAACCACGACGACCTCGGTGACGTCTTCGGCCACGACATGCGCGCTGTCGGTGTGCCATTTAGCGGTGGTGGCGTCGATCACGACACGCCGACGGGCCGCTGCATCATCGTGGTCACGCCTGATGCCGAGCGAACGATGAACACCTACCTGGGCGTGTCCAGTTCGCTCTGCATCGACGATCTCGACGACGAGGCGATCGCCAGCGGCCAGGTCCTCTACATGGAGGGATACCTGTTCGATCGCGACGACGCCAAAGCAGCCTTTCGGCATGCGGCCGACGTCGCTCATGCGAACGGTCGACAGGTCTCGCTCACGCTGAGCGATTCGTTTTGTGTCGACCGCCACCGGGATGGTTTTCGAGCCCTTGTCGACGATTGTGTCGACATCCTCTTCGGCAATGCTGCCGAACTTTTGTCGCTGTACGAGACCGATTCGCTCGACGAGGCGATCGCCGCAGTTCGTCAGCGATGCAACCTGACTGTGATCACCAAGGGCGCTGCGGGTTGCGTTATTGCGACCGCCGACGAATTGATCGAAGTGGCGGCCGTTCCAGTGGAAAGGGTGCTCGACACCACCGGTGCCGGCGACCTGTTCGCGGCAGGCTTCCTGCACGGGCTTACTTTGGGCAAGCCACTGGGCGAGTGCGGTGCGATCGGTGCGATCGCTGCCGCTGAAGTGATCTCGCATGTGGGCCCCCGCCCGCTGGTCGAGTTGCGTACCCTGTTGCCCGATGGCTGAGAACGAACTGCTGGTAACCGCTCGGGCCTGGCTCGACGCTGAACCTGACGATGACATCCGGATAGAACTCGATGAGTTGATCGCGTCGGCCGAAGCGGGTGACGACGTTGAACTCGCCGACCGATTCGCTGGTCGACTGCAATTCGGAACGGCTGGCCTCCGCGCGGCGGTCGCTGCCGGGCCGATGCGAATGAATCGGCTGGTCGTGCGTCAGGCAGCCGCCGGTATTGGTCAATGGCTTCTCGACTCGGTGCCCGATGCCGCCGACCGTGGCGTCGTGATCGCTCGTGACGCTCGTCGGAAAAGCGATGTATTCGCCGTCGACACCGCACGGGTCCTTGCAGCAATGGGGATCAAGGCAATGTTGCACCCCGGGCTGACGCCGACACCGGTACTCGCCTGGTCGATTACCGGGTTGAAGGCCGCAGCTGGCGTGGTTGTCACCGCTTCACACAACCCGCCTGCAGACAACGGCTACAAGGTGTTCCTCGACACTGGATCGCAGATCGTCAACCCGATCGACAACGAGATTGCGGCACGCATCGACCGGTTCGACCCGCTCACCGTCGAACTCGCTGCGGAGGATCACCCGCTCATCCGATGGCTTGACACGTCGTGGGACGAGGCCTACCTGGCCGACATACCAGCGGTACGCCTTCACCCCGAGGTTCCAGGTGTGCCGATCGCATACACGGCAATGCACGGCGTTGGTGGCGAGATGATCGCCGCTGCGTTCACAGTGGCAGGATTCGATGTACCGCTCGTGGTTGCCGAGCAGCAAGAGCCGGACGGCACATTCCCGACGATCTCGTTCCCGAACCCTGAAGAGCCCGGAGCAATGGACCTGCTACTCGCCGTCGCCGAGTTGAACGGCGTTGCAGTTGCACTGGCGAACGACCCTGACGCTGACCGTCTCGGCGCGGCGATCCCCGACACGCGTGCTGGCTCATCTGCTGGCGAGCACACCTGGCGCAAGCTCAGTGGTGACGAGATCGGTTGGCTGTTCGCCGACCATATTCTGCGCCACACCGAGGGTGATGATCGCCTTGTGGTTACGACGTTGGTGTCGTCATCGCTGTTGGCCCGCATGGCTGAGGCGCACGGTGTGCACAGCGCTGAGACATTTACCGGGTTCAAGTGGATTGGCAAGATCGCTACCGAGCGGGCGGCTCTGGGCCAGCGATTGATATTTGGCTATGAGCAAGCGCTCGGCTACCTCGTTGTAGGCCGACCGCTCGACAAAGATGGCATCAGTGCCGCAGTTCTGATGGCCGAGATCGCAGCTGTTGCCGCCGCCGATGGCGTCACGATCCAAGACCGGCTCGACGCCATCGCAGCGCAGTACGGCCGTTACGAAACCGCCGAGTTGTCGGTACGGATGCCGCCGACCGATGGTGCTGCCTGGGTGCGCCGGATCGAAGCAGAGCCACCGACAACAGTGGGTGGAGTGGCGGTGGAATCAGTCTCGTCGTACCCCGAAGCAAACCTCGTACGCCTCGTGCTGGACGGCGGCACGCGGCTCCAGATCAGGCCGAGTGGAACTGAGCCGAAAGTCAAGCTCTACGGTGAAGCGGTCGACCTCGACCCTGCTGAACTCGATCGTCTGCTGCACGCCCTCGCTGTGGAGCAATCACGCTCTGCCAGGCCAGCGTGACCGGGGACCGACCGAAATCGGTTGGGTCAGGCTGGCGCACCGAACTGGCGGTCGCCTGCGTCGCCTAACCCGGGAACGATGTAGGCGCTGTCATTCAGACGTTCGTCGATGACGGCAGTGAACAGCGTGACGTCGATGCCGGACGCTTCGAGGGCTGCGATTCCCTCGGGCGCGGCGAGCGCGACGATGACCGTCAGCGGCTGTGATGCCCCTCGTTCGATGAGGAGTTGGAGGGTGTGGATCAGCGACCCACCTGTGGCGAGCATCGGATCGACCACGATGACGGGTCGGTGAGCGATGTTGTCCGGGAGCTTGTTGACGTATGGCTCCGGCTGATGTGTTTCTTCGTTGCGCGCGATGCCGATGAACCCAATGTCGGCATCAGGGAGTAAATCCTGAGCTGGTCGGAGGAAGCCGAGCCCGGCGCGCAAAATCGGCACGATCACTGGCTGCACCGCAAGGCGCTCGGTCGGTGCTGTGGTGAGCGGCGTCTCGACGCTGCCACTCACGGTCGGCAGCGTCTGCGTGGCCTCGGCGATCAGCAGCGTGCCAATTCGTTCAAGGTTTTGGCGGAACAGTGCGTTGGGCGTTTTGACGTCTCGGATCACGGCGAGCGAGTCAAGGACGAGCGGGTGGTCGACGACCACGGTTTCGACAGTCATGGTCAGATCCCCAGATCGGCTTCGGCCTTGAGAACCGAGTACCGAGGCTTAATCACACCGTTGATGAGCTTCAATCGTTCGGGGAATGGGGCGAAGGCCGACTTCATCGCATTGACTGTAAGCCACTGGAGGTCGTCCAGGCCCCATTCGAAGGCTTCGCAGAGCGCAGCCATTTCCTGGCTCATCGAGGTGTCGCTCATCAGCCGGTTGTCGGTGTTGACCGTGACGCGGAATTGGAGGCGGCGCAGCAGCGCGATCGGATGGTCGGCGATCGATGCACACACGCCGGTGTTGACGTTTGATGTCGGACAGACTTCGAGGCAGATGCGGCGATCGCGGATGAAGTTGGCCAGGCGACCGAGTGTGACGTCGCCCTTCGTGTCGACGGTGATGTCGTCGATCAGCCGCACGCCGTGGCCGAGGCGCTCGGCACCACAGAACTGAACGGCCTCCCAGATCGAGGGCAGGCCGAATGCCTCGCCGGCGTGGATTGTCGAGTGGAAATTTTCTCGGTTGATCAGCTGGAATGCGTCGAGGTGACGGGTGGGTGGGAAGCCGGCTTCGGGGCCTGCAATGTCGAAGCCGACGACGCCAGCGTCGCGATACTTCACAGCGAGTTCGGCGATTTCGACGCTTCGCGCAGCTTGGCGCATCGCATCGAGAAGGGCGTAGATGGTGAGTTCGGTGCCGTCAGAACCGCGGCGGAATCCGGCGAGGACTGCCTCGGTGACCGCGTTGAGCGTGAGGCCCTGCTTGAGGTGGAGTTCTGGGGCGAACCGGACCTCGGCGTACACGACGCCGTCGGCGGCCAGATCCTGAGCACACTCGTAGGCGACACGTTCGATCGCATCGCGATGCTGCATGACGCCGCACGTGTGGTCGAACGTCTCCAGGTAGAGCACGAGGTCATTGCGCTTGGCGCCCTTGTTGAACCAGAGGCCGAGTTCCTCAACATCGGTGGTCGGTAGACCGTCGTAGCCGTATTCGCTCGCCAAATCGACCACGGTGGCCGGTCGCAGGCCACCATCGAGGTGGTCGTGCAACAAGACTTTCGGCGCCCGGTGAATCACATCAGTCGACAACATGCGTTCACGCTACGACGACTTGGTGCCAGGCACCACGTCGGTGGGGCGTTGTCAGAGTGCGTTGAGCGGCATGCCGGCGGGGCGTTGGAGCCAGTTCCAGTCTGGGTAGTCAGCGGCGCCGTCGATGCAATGGAGGCTGTACGCGTGACGACTCCGGGCGGACCGGTTCGGTTTGCTCCAATGGGGAAGCAGGCCATGCAGGACGATCATCGTGCCCGCCTTGACGTCGAGAGCGACAGCGTCGGGCGAGTCGGGAGCGGGGAGCGGCTCGTCGCTGAGATCATCGAAGATCGTGCCATCGGAGGCCGCCGGATCGTCGAGCCGATTGCGCTTGAACAGCTTGCGGAGCGGGCCGTGATGTGTCCCAGGAACGGCCCACAGGCAGCCGTTGTCGATGGTCGCGTCTTCGAGCGCGAACCAAAACCCGATGACGCTGAGCGGGTCGGTCCACAAGAACGTGGCGTCCTGATGAACACTGACTTCGCCACCAATACGAGGCTGCTTAAAGATGTACATCGACTGCAACGCACGCGGGTCGGTCATTCCGAGGTCGCGAGCTATCGCACCCAGATCGGGGTTGTACGCGAACTGGCGAAACTCGTCGTCGGTGTCATGTTGAGCGTGGCCGATCTTGTTGATCGACAACTCTTTGGCCTGGCGGAGCGAACCGGTGTCGTCGAATGCTTCCTCCTCGAAAAAACACCACGTCGATGAGCCGCTGGACAGGAACTCGTTGTTCGAGACGCGCGCTTGCTGGTCGGTCGTGAACACAGATCGTTCCTCGCCCGGCTCCCAGGCGGCAACTATTTCGGTCGCGCGAATCTGTAGCCGGTTGCAGGCGTCGACCGACGCGAAGTCAGGTACGACCAGAAATCCGTCAGAGTGGTATCGGTTGATCTGCTCGGCGGTCAGCACAGCGTGACCGCTACTCGGTGACGGTGACGTTGGCAACCATGTCAGGGTGCAGCGTGCAGAACAAGCTGTAGCTACCAGGATTGTCGAAGGTGAGCTCGAAGTTGCTGCCGGGTGTCAGTAGGCCGGAGTCGAAGTCGGCAAGTGACGGAGCGTCAGGGGTGCCTGCGGAGACCGTGTGCGGCACGCTGTCGACGTTGTTGAAGAACAGCGGTTGACCGGTCTTCACCGTGAGGTTGCCGCCGTACAGAAAGTCGGCGATCACTGACTGTTTGGCGCCTTCAGGAAAGTCGGAGCCCTGAACGAGCCGACTCTCTTGGATCAGTGCCGGGTCGATGATCGGCTGGATCGACGAGTTCCACATGCCGAACACGCCGAGTTGGTTGTCGAAGTCGTCAGCAACCCACGCATGCAACATCCAGCCGAGGGATGCCGAGAAGTTGCCGCCAGCTTTTTCGCACTCGGACTTGGGCACGAACGTGTCTCGACCCCGCTCTGCGCCGCGGCACAGGTTGTAGTGGATGTGCCAGTTGTCGAGCGGTCCGACGAAGGTCTCGGGGTGACTGTTGCCGATGATCTCGGGCGGGATGATGAATGCCGTGCCCACCAGCACGAGCGGTTTGCCGTTCCAGGCGCCGTTCTCGCAGAACCCGAGCGGGCCGTTCGGCATGGAGCCGTCGGCCAGGGCATACAGCAGAATCTCAGGCTCGCCGGGGTCGAACCCATTGAGGATTGATTCGACCTTGTAGAAGTGCGAACCCATGTTTGCCGTCTGGGTGCGGTCACTGATGTAGCCCTCGGCGCACGCCGTGTTCACGTCCCTGTGGGCTTCGGCGAAGGCGTTCAGCTCGTCGAGTTGCGCAACGAGTTGGTCGAGTTCGTCGGCCGTCATCTGGAGGTCGTCGGGGACGGCTTCGCCACTCGCTGCAAGCGCCTTGAGTTCTTGGCGGGAGCAGGTGCGTACTTCGTCTTGGCATCGGACTGCGCCGACGATGGGGCCCTCGACGAGCGATGGCACGACGCCTTCGGAGTGCTCTCGGAAGACGTAGCGGGAGTAGCCGGGGGCGCCTCCGGCCTGGAAGGTGAGGCCCCGCGGGAACTGGATGTCGGCGCCCACCTGGTCGAACGCAGCGGCCTGGGCGATGTACTCGTTGACCTGTTCGATGGTTTGTACTTCAACGGGATCAATCGTCGTGGTGGTGTCGATTGGCGCTGTGGCCGGTGGTTCGGTTGAGGAGGGCGCATCGGTGGGTGGGTTCGTCGCCGGAGCTGTTGCTGACGGCGGCTCGGTTGCGCCAGTCGATACTTCCTGAGCGCTTGCCGAGCAGGCCGCGATCGCCAGTGCAGCCGCGATCAATGGCGCAGTCATCTTCATTCGTTGCATGTGGCACACCCCAAGTCGTTCGGCCTGTCTTGGCCCGAGAGTAGCCTCGCAGCCATGGAACTCACTGTGCTGGGCAATATTGTTCGTCATGCGATCGATCACGTCGAGGTGTTCCCCGCACCGAAGAACATCTCGTCGGTGACCTTGACGAATGAAGAACTCTGCTCGATGTGTCCGGTTACCGAGCAGCCGGACCTCTCCGATGTCGTGATCGAATACGTTCCTGGAGAGTGGTGCGTCGAGTCGAAGAGCCTCAAGCTCTACCTGTGGGGTTTTCGCGACCGGGCAGTCTTTGCTGAGGCACTCGCCGCCGAGATTGCCGGCGAAATCATGACCACGGCGAAACCGCAGCGCGTCACAGTCACCCTGACGCAGCGACCACGGGGTGGCATCGAAGTGCGCGCGGTGAGCGAACTGACCGCCTGAAATTCAGCGGGTGGTTACGTTTCCGGCCATGACTTCGGAGCGCAGTTCGTTGAGTTGCTCGCGCAACCCTTCGGAGATGGCGTTGCCTTGCTCGTGGAATGGCGCGATGTCGACCGCACCGTTTTCGAGCGTGCCGACGAACTGTCCGCCAATTTCTCTGAGGATGATCGACCGTTCGACTGCCTCAACAATTGCCACGTCGAAGTTCTTGATGACCGAGGTCAGGTAGACCGATCTGGCAATCGGGTTCGCTTTGAAGAGGTCGTTGTCGATGCCGATGATCCGAACCGACTCGGCTGACGCGAGGGCCACCTCCGCCGAGCCGAGCCCGACGTCGCCGGCAACCGGAAAGATAGTGTCGGCTCCTTGCGCGACGAAGTCGATCGCGATGTCCGCTCCGACCTTGGGGTCATCGAGGCTGCCAACGAATCGTCCGTTGGTGCCGTCCCAGCCGAGGACCTCCACGCTGGTCCCGGCCTCGCGGTTGTAGAAGGAGACGCCTGTGATGAACCCATCCATTGTCCGCGTGAACGGTTCGATGTTGAGACCCGCATACGTGGCAACCACACCGGTCTTGGTGGTGGCGCCCGCCAGGTATCCGGCCAGGAACGCTGGCTCGGTGGCATTGAACGTCAGCTCCATCATGTTGTCGATCCGATTGGGATAGTCGTAGTCGACGATTGCGAAGCGTTGATCGATGTGGTTGTTGGCTGCGACTTCTGCAGCATTGGCAAGGCGGACGCTCGATGCAACGATCAGTGAGCATCCGTCGTCGACGAATCCATCGAAGCTCGCTCCGTAGTCGGCCTCGGTTGCCGGTTCGGTGAAGGCGGCAGTGACGCCGAACTGAGCAGCGGCGCGCGTCGTGCCGGTAACAACCGATCGGTTCTGCAGGCTGGTCGGGTCGACGTCGAGCACCACGCAGACCGATCCGGCACCGGGTGTCGTCGGCGTACCGCCGCCGAGAGTGAGCATGTTCTCTGCCAGGTTTTCGGTCACCGACGGAGTCGTCGTGCTGTCGTCGAGTTCGGCATCGCCGTCTGGGTCGACCGAGCCGGCACCGTTGATCGTTGTCTCGGTGCCATCACTGCCGTCGGTGTTGCACGCGCTGAGGAGCACGCTGGCTGCGATGCCGAGAACGCACAACTTCATTGTCGAGATCACGTTCGGGCTGTCTCCGTGTTCGCAGGGGACTGAGAAATGGCTGATCTGCATCTCGGAACAGTCAATGCAGACTGTCGCTCGATGCAACACGGGATGATACCGCTCGCGGCCGGAGCGCGATCGGTTGCTGCGGGTATGGCTCGGCGCCGACCGTTCGGGGCCGTATCGTTGCAGTGCCATGTCGATGTCAGCACCAGAATCGAGATGCAGTGCCTGGCAGTTGTTTCTCCGGCGGGTCACCGTCATGTGCGTGCTGCTTGTCGTGGCGTACAGCGGCGTCAAGGCTGTCGCCGAATACTTCGGTGGTGGCAGCACCGACGCCGGCACGACCGTTCCTGCGCTGAGCACGATCGTGCCGACAGGGGCCGTGGTGATCAACACGCTTGCCGGCGAGGCGGAAGTTCCCAACGTTGCAAACATCGAGCAGGCCGAAGATGAGCCGCGGCAAACCGATCCTCCGGCTACCGAAGTCGAAGCAGTTACGCCTCGCGTCGACGGCCCGCCTACAGCTGACAACCCGGCTCGCGTGTACATCGTTGGCGACAGCGACGCCGGAACGTTCGGGCCGTACCTTCGGCAGCTCATCGACGGAACGACCGTCGCAACCACGCAGCTCAACTACAAGGTGTCGTCAGGCCTCGCCCGGCCCGATTTCTACAACTGGCCGGAAGAACTCGCTGTGGCGCTTCCGGCAGCCGACCCGGACATCATCGTCGCCACGTTCGGCGGCAACGATGCGCAGGGTCTGTCCGCGTTCCAGGAGGAGCTGGAGTTCGTCATTGGTGATCCGGTGAGCAACGAAGCGGAGTGGAGTGCCGAGTACACGAAGCGAGCCGGCGACGTGATGGATCTCCTCCTCGAAGGTGGGCGGACCGTCATCTGGGTCGGCATTCCCAACGACGACAATCCCGACGTCACGGCGCGCCTGACCATTCAAGATCGGGCTGCAAAAGCCGCTGCTGCCGCACGGCCTGGCGTGACCTTCATCGACACCTGGGCTCGATTCTCTGGACGCGACGGAAACTGGGCCGAGTTCGTGATCGACCCTCGTGATGGCGAAGGCAAAGACGTGCGCGCTGCCGACGGGTTCCATCTCAACGTGAACGGCGCTGAGATCCTCGCACTCGACATCGCTCAGGTCATTCGCGACGATCTTCGCGCCCGCGGCGCCAGCATCTGATCCCGCAGTACCGACCGGCGCGGCCCGGCGCCACGCGGTGCTACTGCTGTTGGCCGCGTGCCTGGATGGCGACTCGTCGTGATTCGATTTGGGCGGGGGAAAAGTGCGTCCGGCTCCACGCTCGACCGTCCCGGGCCTCGGTCTCCCACTGGTCGTCGTCTGTGGCGATCGCGTGGTAGGTGGAACGGATTTGGCGCACACCGGCCTGCTCGTTGCCGCTGATGTCGTTGGCGAGCTGGCGGGTGAATGGGAGCAGCTCAGCGTGGGCGACGACATGGTTGACAAGACCAAAGGCCAGTGCTTCGTCAGCCAGCATGAAGTTGCCCGTGAAGCTCATCTCTCGGGCGCGCCGCACACCAATCGCCTGGGGGAGCAGCACGGTGAGGCCCCATCCGGGCATCACGCCCACCCGGGCGTGGGTGTCGCCGAACTTGGCGTGTTCGCTCGCCACGAGGAAGTCGCAGTTGAGTGCGAGTTCGAAGCCGCCCGTGATTGCGACGCCGTTGATCGCGCCGATGATCGGCTTCGTGACGTGCGGGAACGGCCCGCGACCGCGGGAGCCGGTGCCGCCGAGGTTCCCGCCCGTCGACCCGAGTTCCTTGAGATCGAGGCCAGCGCAGAACGCCGGGTCGGTGCCGGTGAGGACGATGACGTCGACGTCTTCGCTGGCCTCAGCCTGGCGCAGCCGATCGGGGAGGAGGCGCAGGACGTCACTCGACAGCGCGTTGCGCGCATCAGGCCGGTTCAACGTGATTGTCGCGATCCGTTCGGAGATGTCGAGCAGGACATGATCCTCAGCCATTTCTCCATCTTTACCGAGATACAACGTCGGCCCGGCAACGTTGCGACGTATCTGTGTGGAGGGTGTCTCTTAGTCGTTGGGTAAGAAGTCGAGGCCGAGGTCGCCGAGCTTCACGAGGGTGGACGCAATCCAGCTTCCGAGCACACCGAAGTGTTCATCAAGGAGCGAGTTGGTGCCGTCAGCGACCGTCTCGTCGGCCAACTCGTACAAACCCTCGTAGTTGATCTCGATCGCGTGCTCGGTCGGAGGGGGCACAGCAGTGTCGATGTCGCCGGGGTCCGGGTACCCGACCTCGGCGGTCAAGCCGGCGCGCTCGAGTCGATCGTCCCCGACGAGTGGGCTCTGCTCAGGCACTGTGGCAGAGATCTGCTTGGGATCTGCTGGGCCGACGAGTTGCTGGACCCGCAGGACAATCTCCATCTCGATCGCTGGGCGTTGCTCGAGGATCTCTTCGAGGCACCACTGCCGATATGCGGCCTGGCTCCAGGCCGGCCAGTCGAACGTGATGTGAGCAACGATGCGAGGCGGTTCGCCTTCGCCGGGCAGGCCGTAGCTGGTCTCCCAGGTGAGATCGCCGGACAGGACATCCGACTGGAAGTGCTCTTCGAATGCTTGGCGTTCGAGAAAGGCCGACTCGAAGGCATCGCGCAGCGCGCTGATGGCGTCGGTGAACACATGGTCGAGCATCAGGAGTCAGGCTACGTCGATTCTGACGTTGCCCGATTCGCTACCGCCGCCGCCGGGCCTGCAGTTGAAGGTGGCTGGCATGCCAAGATCACCAGATGTCCTACGTTCTCACCGACATTGCCGATCGCGTGGCCACCCTCACGCTCAACAACCCAGACGAGCGCAACACCATGACTGCACCAATGGTCGAGGAGATCGTTGCTGCCATGGATGCGTTCGAAGCCGACGAGGGCGTGGGCGCCGTCGTGGTCACCGGGACGCCCCCGGCGTTCTGTGCAGGAGCGAACCTCGGCAACCTCGCCGAGGCGACCGGTGAGAGCCTCGGTGTCATCTACGAGGGGTTTCTGCGGATCGCTCGCTCGCCCCTGCCAACGTTGGCAGCCGTCAACGGTGCAGCGGTCGGAGCCGGTATGAATCTGGCGCTTGGTTGCGACGTTCGCATCTGCTCGGATCGCGCCAAACTCGACACGCGCTTCCTTCAGCTCGGGATCCACCCCGGAGGCGGGCACACGTGGATGTTCCGCCGCATCGCTGGCCCGCAAGCTGCGATGGCTGCAGTAATTTACGGACAGGTACTCGACGGTCAGGAAGCCGAACGAGTCGGTCTCGCCTACAAGTCGGTGCCGGACGAGGATCTGCTCGAGTACGCACACGAGTTCGCGGCCAAAGCTGCATCGGTGCCGCGCCAGCTTGCGATCGAAGCGAAGCAGACGATCCTCGACATGGTCGACGTTGAAAATCATCCCGACGCTGTGGCGCGCGAACTGATCCCGCAGCTCTGGAGCACCAAGCAGCCGTGGTTCGCCGAGCGCCTCGAAGCGCTTCAGGCCCGTATCTCAAAGAAGTGACTCATCGCGCTCCCGGGCGCCGGTTTTCTCTGCGCGAATCGGCACACCAGGTGAGTTCTTGATTCACAGAGTGGTCAGAAGTTGCGATCTCGTATCTGCTGACATATGCGCGACAATCGCGCAGAACCGTTACACGGATTTCTTCAATGGGACACATGGTTTGCAGTAGCGTGATGTCCGTAAGCAACCGAAACCACAGCGCTGCAGAGCTGTCAAATCGCTGGTGAACACCAGCGGAACGGCAGTGAAACGGCGAAAAGCAGGAGGTAGCAATGAGCCAACGCCACCGGGATCTCGAAATCCCCATGCAGGTCAAGCAAGAGGTTCGAGCGCACGCTCATTCAGAGCGGCATCGGATCCACGTGGAGCTGCAGCACGCTGCGAAGGAAATTTCCGGCGGGATCGACCCGGCAGACCTCCACGAGCCGGGTGAGGCATGGAAGCCCATGCACCACCACGATGCCGAGGTGGCGAAGAGTAAGTTGGCCAAGCACTCTGCACCCAAGCGTCACTGGAAGACCAAGATGTGGAAGCGCCGCACGGCGATGCGACAAGATCGCGCTGCCGCAATCCGCCAGGCGCGCGACAACTCTGGCCTCGTTATCTACTGAACGTCGTCAACCGACGACGGACTATCTGTCGGCGGGCTGATCAACGCAACCAGGCGTTGATCAGTTCGTCGCTGCGGGCATGCCATTCTTCGACTGTCATTCCGTAGCGAATGTGATCTTCCCATTTGCCGTTGATTTCAAGGTAGCGCTGGGCGATTCCTTCGTCCCGGATTGCCAGTTTCTCCATGACGCGTCTGCTGTTCGTATTCCGAGGCACGATGCAGATCTCGATGCGATGCAACTCGAGCGTTTCAAACGCATAGCGAATCAACGCCAAGACTCCTTCGGCCACGTACCCGTGTCCGGCCTGGCGCTGATCGACCCAGTAGCCAATCGTGCCGGACTGCATGGCACCCCGGACGACGTTGTTTAAGTTGACTTCACCGGCGATCTGGTCATCGATGAACAGGCCGAACTGGTAGGCGATGCCGACCGACCGGTCGCGGTCACGTTGTGCGCAGCGGGCGCTAAATGCTGACCGCTCGACGGTCGGGTCAGGCAGGCTTGGGTTGCGACGAGGTTCCCACACAGTGAGCCATTCCTCGTTGTGCGCACGGACCTCGCTCCACGCACGAAAGTCGCCAGCAGCCAGCGGTCGCATCACGATGCGATGGCCGAGGAGGCGGACGGGCGCAGACGGGCGCGACGGATGCCTCACTGGCATGTCGAAGGTGTGTCGTCGTGGATCTGCATGTCGTCCTGAATGGCCAGGCGGTCGAGGTCCAATCGTCGCATGATTGCCAGCACGATGCACAGCGTGCCGATGATCGTGTCGACATCGCTGGACGCGAGCCCAGGGTTGTGTAACCGCTCAGCTCTCGGTTCCGCGACCAGCGTCCGGAAGACCTCGTCTGCATCGGCCCGCTGCAGGTGATAGCCGGTTGGCACGTATTCGTTGCCGAGTTCGACGCGCGCCAATCCGACAGCGTGCGGGCCGGTCGCGGTCACTGATGACGCGGCGAGAACCGATGGCGCTGCCACAACGATGTCATCGAAGTAGTCGTGGATGAAACCGAGTGCGTTGGTGAGGTGCGTCGGAGACGGCTTGTCACGTTGCTCGAGTACGCCATCAAACAAAGACTGCGGGCCAAGGGGAATCGTCCACTCTCCGCTCCCGGTCATCGAGATGTCGACCTGGTCGTCGCCGATTGCCACGAAGAGCTCACCGGGAGTCATGGAGCGGCTTCTTCGACGTGAGGTGCGGGCGGCTGCAAGCCGTCGAGCACACCTCGATCGTTGCCGAGCCGGGCGAGTGTCCACTCGGCGACCACGTCGGTGCCCCCGGCGAGGAGATGGGCCACATGAGCGTGCAGGCACTTGACGCCCATGCGGGTACCGCCGACCCCTCCCGACGGACGAGGTCCGACATGATCTGCTGGAATCGCTGCGTCTCGTTCGGCCGCGTACGCGGCATGTGCACCAGCGATGTCGACCGGATCGAGATCGGCTTCAGACTGGCGGACGCCGCCGATTGCTTCGATACGACTCACGGCCCGCACCAGGTCAGCGCCAACGAGGTAGTACCGGGTGGGCATCGGTGTGCCGTCACCGAGGAACGGGGCGTTGCGAACGACGACTGGGTCGCCCTCCGCAGTGCGGACGACGACGTCGAAGGCGCCTCGCGGTGGGCGCCCGATCAACTCCTCGACGCGAGCTCGGTCGTCCATCAGCTCCGTCGGCGACGAAGGAGCAGCAGGATGAGTAACAGCACAGCGATCGCAGGTGCGGCGCGCTTGGCGATTGACGATCCCCCCATTTCCATCAGGTCGATTGCTTCGGCAGCGGGGCCGTCGATTTTACGGACAGTCGGCTCGGCGGGTGCGTCGCCGGATGATGGGTCGGGCGCGTTCGGTGTGTCAGCTGGCGGAGCTTCGACGCCGTCGGCATCGATCATCTCGTTGAGGTTCTGTGCGAACTGGTCGATGAGCTTGGCGCTGACGTCGCCGAGGATGCCGCGCCCGAACTGGGCGATCTTGCCAGTGATGTGCAAATCGGTCGTGACGGTGACCTTCGTGCTGGTCGGTGAGATGCTCTCGGCCTGCGCAGCGATGTCAGCGGACGCATTTCCGCGGCCCTTGGTGTCGCGGCCCTTGCCGTTGAGCTTGCAACTGTAATTGGCGTCGTCGCGCTCGAGAAAGAATGCTTCACCGATGAACTCAGTGGAGATGGCCCCGAGCTTCACCTTCACGTTGCCGGCATACGTCTCGCCGTCGTCGGTCTGGCGGATCTCAGTCAGCTGCGCACCGGGGAGGCACGGAGCGATGCGCTCGACATTGGTGATGATCGGCCACGCCTCGTCGATTGGACGATTGACGGTGAATTCATTGATCAGTTGCTCTGCCATCGGTGCAGGTCCTCCAAGGTGTCGATGTCTGCTGACGAACCAGTGCACGATACTTCGGTGACGAGCTCGGGGCGAAGCTGCATGAGTGAGCGAGCCCCGACGTCACCATCGTGCGGCAGTTGATCCCACACATCTGCATGAAGTCGAACCGGGTTCCCGCGTCGACCATCGTACGTGGCGACGGTGATGGCCCCCAACCCCGCTGCCACGGTGCGCCACGCGTCTGGTGTGATGAACGGTTGATCGGCAAGGCCAATCACGACCGCATCTGCGCCGATTTGCTCCGCTGCATCGATGGCGACCCGGACCGACGTGCTCTGTCCGGCGGCCCATGTTGGGTTGTGGTGAGTGGTGACGCTGGGGGCGGCGAGGTAGTTGGCGACTGACGGGTTCGTGGCAAGGTCATCGCGGGTCAGGGCTCCCGTGATGATGACGATCGGGCCGATCCGGGCCTCGATGAGGTTGCGCAGTGAACGCTCGATGACCGTGTTGCCTTGTGAATCGAGTTCTGCGAGAAGTTTGTGACGACCGTCTGTGAAGCGCGAACCAGCTCCGGCGGCGAGCAACACGGCAACCGTCGACGGCCGCGAAGCGCCTGATTGTTGCGGGTTTTCCGTTGGCATCTTGAAAGTCTTGCACGAACATCATCCTTGTCGTTCATGACGGTTGGGTGACAAGAATCCCTGAGGGCGGGTTGATTATGACGGTTTGATGACGATATGTTACTGGTTCGTCATAGCAAGGTCACTGATCGACCCATCGATCGGCCACCTTGCCAGGGGCCTACAGACATGACTCACCTCACCCTCTCGACACGCTGTCGCTCCACTGCCAAACTCGGCCTCGTTACGGCAATCGCTACGATGGCAACCGTTGCCTTCGCCGGCGCGGCGTCAGCCCAGCAGGCTGAACTTCCCGTCAACGATCTCGCCCCAGAGATCACTGCCGAGGCAGACCTAGCCGTCGCGGCGTACGACGTCTTCGTCGGCTCGGACGGCCTCGTCGACTACCTCGTGTATGCCGCACATCGGACGGCAACCGCTCGTTTGGCTGCTCGCGAGCTGGGCTACAACGAGTTCGCCATGATCGATTCATGGAAGAACAGCACGCTTGGTCATCAGCGCGCAGTGCTCGCTGCCATGACGCAGATTGGCGTGCCATACCGGACCAACACCAGCATCGTCGACAAAGGGTTCGACTGCTCAGGCCTCACGTTGTATGCCTGGCAGGAATCTGGCGTCAAACTTCAGCGGAACAGCCGTTCGCAGATCAAGAACGCGACCAAGCTCGACGGGGCATCTGCGATGGCTGGCGACTTGGTGTACTATCCGGGCCACGTGATGATGTACCTCGGTGTTGACAATGCCGTTGTGCACTCGGCGAGCACCGGTCGCACGGTCGAAGTCGACACAATTTCTGAGCGCACTGCGAAGCGGGCCACCTTCGGCGATCCGTCGATCTGAACTGGCCCGAGAGTCGCCCGCTGGGCGCTCAGCTGTGAATGTCGCCGGAGCTATCGCGAAGGCTCGGTACGTTGCGGTTGGTGCGTCGGGCGATGATCTCAGCACAGATGCTCACGGCGGTTTCTTCTGGAGTGCGCGCTCCGATGTCGAGGCCGATCGGCGACATCAGACGATTGATGTCGTCAGCACCGGTGACGCCGACCTCGGTGAGCCGCTCCATCCGCTTCGCATGCGTTTTACGACTGCCCATCACGCCGATATAACCGACACGGGTTGCCAATGCACCTTGCACGGCTGGCACGTCGAACTTGGGGTCGTGCGTGAGGATACAGACGGCGTCTCTCGGGCCGAGCTCGGCACCGTGCTCGTCGAACACCGGCGTTGGCCAGGTGACCTTGACCTCGTCGGCCATCGGAAAACGCCGACGGGTGGCGAAGACCTCTCGGGCGTCGCAGACCGTCACGCGGTAGCCAAGGATCTTGGCAACCCGGGCGAGTGCCGCGGTGAAGTCGACCGCACCGAAGATCCACATCTGCGGAGGCAGAGCATGCGACTCAATGAATACCCGGACCGTCGGTTGGTCGACCAGGTCTTCGGGCGTGATCTGACCTTCGGGGCCGTAACTCCGCACGCCGGAAGTGGCCGCCTCGAGTTCGGCGACGGCGTCGCGCCCGACGACTCGATCCAGTTCGGGATGGCCGAGTGACCCAACGGGGTCGCCGTGTGGCTGCACAAGCAGCTTCGCGCCGATGTTGGGGCCTTCGATGACTGTTGCCAGCGCAACCGGGGACTCTGCCCGGAGCAGCGACTCGTACTGCTCGAAGATACTCACCAGTTGAGCTCCTCGATGAACAGGTGGATCGTGCCACCGCAGGTGAGGCCGACAGCGAACGCATCGTCGTCGGAGTAACCGAAGGTGGTGATGCCAGCCTTTTCGGTTCCGTCGAGAATCGCCAGAGCCTGGCCGACTACCGCCCCTTCGACGCAGCCGCCGCTGACGCTGCCAGCGACTTCACCTGAGGCCGTCACGGCCATCGCTGCGCCGGGGTCACGCGGGCCCGATCCTTCGATGTCGACGACGCGGGCCACAGCGACGCGTTCGCCCGCAGCACGCCATCGAGCGATGTCTTCGAGCAGGTCTTTCATGCGGGTCTCCCGTTCATCCTTTTGCTCATTTCCTTGCTCACGGCAGGCTGATCACATCGGCGAGTTCTTGCATGGCGGCAACCGAATGGCCTTCCACGAAGTTGTCAACATAGGGGAGGGCAGCGGCCATTCCCCGAGCCAGCGGGGCATAGCCCGGGGTGACCTTCAGCGGGTTGACCCAGACGAGACGATGCGTGACGCGCTGCAGACGTGCCATCTGCGCAGCGAGCTCGTCGGGGTCGCCACGATCCCACCCATCTGACAGGATGACCACAATCGAGTTGCGAGCGAGGCCACGCACGCCCCACTCGTCGTTGAACTGGCGCAGGCCGACGCCCAGCTTGGTACCGCCACTCCAGTCGAGCACCCGCTGCCCGGCGTCGTGCAATGCGATGTCGGGGTCACGGCTGTTCAGCTCGCGAGTGATTCGAGTGAGTCGTGTTCCCAGCGCGAAGGCCTCGACCTTTTGACGGCCAGCGACGGCCGCGTGGACGAATCGCAACAGCGCACGGGCGTACGGCTCCATCGAGCCGCTCACATCAAGGACGAGTACCAGGCGCCGGAGTCGTTCCGTCGGTGTCCGGAAGTGGCGCTCGATCGGCTCACCGCCAGCTTTCAGTGATGCACGAACCGTGCGTCGAATGTCCGGCCGAGGTGTCGCCCGTCGGGCAGGGCCAAGGCGCAGCGATCGGCGGGGCGATCCAATCAACTTGAGGCTGCTCATCATTTGTTGCGCCAGCACGAGTTCGGTGGGCGAGTACTCGGCGAAGTCTTTGTTGCGGAGAATCTCGGTGGTCGAGAAGCGCAACTCAACCGTTTCCTCGTCGTCTCCGTCGGCAACATCGGGGCCCTCGTCGGCGCCGTCGTCTTCATCGGTGTCGATCGCAATCGTGATCGAGAGCGGGTCTTCTTCTTGCACGTCGCCAGTGCTGCGACGGTGCTCGAAGAACACAGCGAAGGCCTTGTCGTAGATCGCGATGTCTTCGGGGCGTCTGACGAGCGTCGTCATACCTGACCAGTAGGCACCGGCGCGGTCATTGAGCCCGACGGCGCAAAGGGCGCTCGCGAAGGTGTGGGTGCTGCTGGTTGGCACGCGGAGCCCGGCGCCGCGCAACACTCGGCTGAAGGCGACGGCGATCTCGGCTGGCTCGGTTGCGAGCTCGATCGTCGCACCGGGAATGTTTGCCGCGATCGCTGCGCTGGCAGCAGCCGAGCTGGCTCGTCCGGACGGCCGTGGCGGCGGAAGATCAGCCATCAGGCGTGCAGTAGGCCCTTTTCGATGGCCTGTTTGACGATTTCGCCGATGCCGTGCTGTTCGACTCGCTGGTGGTCCTCGCGATATTTGAGGACTGTGCCGAGGGTGTGTTCGACCACCGAGTCATCGAGTCGCTTCGCGCCCAGGCGGCCGAGGGCTGTGGCCCAGTCGATCGTCTCGGCGACGCCGGGAGGCTTATAGAGGTTGAGGCTCCGAAGGCCTTCGACGGCAGCTGCGACCTGCTTGGCGAGTACGTCGTCGACGCCGGGCACACGCAGCTTGACGATCTCGACCTCTCGGTCGAAGCTGGGATGTTCGACCCAGTGGTACAGGCAGCGTCGCTTGAGTGCGTCATGCACGTCACGGGTGCGGTTTGAGGTCAACACGACAATCGGTGGTCGGTCGGTTGTGAACCTGCCGACCTCGGGCACGGTGACCTGGAAGTCGGAGAGGATCTCCAACAGGTACGCCTCGAACTCGTCGTCGGCCCTGTCGACCTCGTCGATGAGGAGCACGGGCGGCGGGCCGTCGGTCGGCTCGATCGACCGGAGTAACGCGCGTTTGATGAGGAATCGTTCGCCGTAGAGCTCAGCCTCGAGCGCATCGGCCGTCGTCGACTGCGACTCGCCGGTCGCCTCGGTCGCGCGTAGGTGAAGGAGTTGCTTGGCGTAGTCCCAGTCGTAGACGGCCTGTGAGGCGTCGATTCCCTCGTAGCACTGGAGACGGATCAGTTCGCCTCCGGTGGCCTTGGCAAGGCTCTTGGCAAGCTCAGTCTTGCCGACTCCGGCTTCGCCTTCGAGCAGGAGCGGCCGGTGGAGCGTCATAGCGAGGAACACGGATGTGGAGATTCCCTCGTCTGGGAGGTACCCCTGGGCGGAGAGAGCGGTGCTGACATCGGCCGGGGTCACCAGGCGAACGATACCCGAGCCTTGGCCCGCCCCCCGATCTGGAACAAGGCGGACGCAGTGAACTCGATCAGTACGGTGAACTCGGGACAGAATACGGCGGATTTCGCAGCAGATCGTCCCGAGGTCCCGGTGTTGTTCTACCGAGTCCGTTCCCAATGCGATGTTGCGGTGGCAGACTTCGTCGATGGTCGACGTTCGGGTGTATTCGCCGAGTGCGAGCCGGGTGGAAGTGCGAGTCCTCGATGGCGCCACGGTGCTGCTCGAATGTGACGGAAGCGGTTGGGTCGGTTCGGTACAGGCCGACGATCGGTACCAGATCGTCGTCGACGGTGGGCCTGGTCTGGTCGATCCCTCCGCCACGGAGGTGTGGTTCGGCCCGGCACACACGCGCGACCGGCACGATGCCTGGGCCGTTGCATCAGCGTGGCCACCTGCCAGGCCGCAACGGCGGACAAGCCGGCCGCTCTTCGTGTTCGAAGCACACGTCCGGGGAATGACGAAATTGCGCGACCGGACTGATGCGGGAACCTTCGTGGCGCTGACTGATGAGCTGCTTCGGCTGGCCACGCTGGGTGTGTCGGTGCTTGAACTGCTTCCCGTGCATCAGTTCGACCCGGCAGAACCGAATTATTGGGGCTACATGCCGCTCGTGTTTGGCGCCATCCACCGGACCTACGCACATTCCGCTGCACCGGCGGCTGAGCTTGCTGACCTCGTGTCAGCGGCTCACGACGTCGACATCGAGGTCTGGCTCGACGTCGTGTTGAATCACACGACCGAGGAGGACCGCGAGGGCCCGACCTACAACCTGCGCGGCCTCGCCGACCGGGACTACTACGTGGTCAAGGACGACGGGGGTTACGTCAATGACGCCGGTTGCGGCAACATCATCGACGCTGCGTCACCAGTCGCACAAGAGTTACTCCTCGCGTCGCTCCACCGGATTGCAGATCTTGGCGTCGACGGCTTCAGATTCGATCTGGCAGCAGTGCTCGCCCGAGACCCTGCATTCGTTCGGTCGATCGGCGATTGGGCCGAGCAGCGAGGGGTTCGCCTGATCGCGGAGCCGTGGGATCTCGCTCGCTACCTCGCCGGGCGCGACTTCCCAGACACTCGGTGGGCCCAGTGGAATGGCAAGTTCCGTGATGACCTCCGAGGCTTTCTGCGCGGCGAAGGCGGTCTCGTTGGTGCGGTGATGCAACGCGTGCAGGGCAGCCCCGACCTGTTCGATACGCCTGGATCGTCGATCAACATGCTCACGGCCCACGATGGGTTCACGCTGCATGACCTCTTCGCGTTCGACCGGAAGCACAACGATGCCAACGGCTGGAACGGCGCTGATGGCACTGATGACAACCGGTCATGGAATTGCGGCTGGGAGGGTGACGTTGACGCTCCGCACGACGTCCTTGTGCTGCGTCGACGCCAGATGCGTAACGCCATGTGCTTGCTGATGCTCAGTCACGGCACACCGATGATCGTGATGGGCGACGAGTTCGCTCGAACGCAGCATGGAAACAACAACCCCTACAACCAGGACAATGAGACGTCATGGATTGACTGGAGTCGCCGAGATGTGTTCGTCGATCATGAGCGGTTCGTTCAACGCCTGATCGCGTTCCGGGCACAGCATCGTGTGCTGACACAGCCAGAACCGTGGGGGAGCGATGTCGAGTGGTTCGGAGTCTCGGCCGGCCCAGATGTCGGTAGCCACTCGCGCTCGATCGCTTGGTCTGTCGGTGACCTCTACGTGATGGCGAATATGTGGTGGGATCCGCTCGACTTCGCGGTGCAGGTTCCCGGCTCATGGCAGATTGCGCTGGACACGACGATGGAGCAGGGGTTCGTTGGGTCAGGTCAGGCCGTCGGTGGGTCGCTCCGGGTGGGGCCCCGATCGGTCGTTGTTCTGAAGCGCTGCGACTGAGCGACTGACCGGTCGGTGAGGGCCTGATCACCGGCAGCCGTTCGCGTTCCTCCCAGGTTGGACCGCTGCGCGAGACTGACGCCATGAGCACAGGTGCGAGTCAAAACGTAGGGCAGTTGCTAACCAAGCGGGCATACCGCGATCCGGACGTCGAAGCGGTCTTCGAACCGGCAAGCGAGCGTCGATTCTCGTTCAGGGAACTGAATAGCCGGGCAAACCAGGTCGCGAATGCGCTCACGGACTCCGGCGTGTCAGCAGGTGATCGCGTCGGTCTGCTGCTGATGAACGGCGTCGAGTTCGTCGAGTCATTCTTCGCGGCGGGCAAGGTCGGCGCTGTCAACGTGCCGCTGAACTGGCGCCTCGTCGCTGACGAACTCGAGTTCATCCTCCACGATGCCGGCGTCACGGTGCTGATCTACGGCTCCGACTTCGCCGAGATCGCGGCCGAGCTCCGCAGCCGCGGTGACAAGACCGCAATCGCGACCTGGATTCAGGTCGGCGGCGAAGTCATCGACGGCGTGGCCGACTACGACGAGTGGATGGGTTCGGCCTCGGCCGACGAACCAGCCCCCGTCGGCGCCGGTGACGATCTGGTCTTCATCATGTACACCAGCGGCACCACGGGGCTGCCGAAGGGTGTGATGCACTCGCACGACACGGTGCTCTGGTCGATCCTGACGGCCGTTGCAACCGCTGACTTCCAGGCGGGTGACAAGTACCTGATCTCGTTGCCGATGTTCCACGTCGGGGCCCTCAACCCGGTGCTCTGTTGCATCTATGGCGGTACGTCGGTCACGATCCTGAAGGCATTCGATCCACTGCAGTCGTGGGAGTTGATTCGTGACGAGAAGATCACGATCACCCTGATGGTGCCGGTGATGCTGCAGTACATGCTTGCGGTGCGGAACCCGGACGAACACGACGCCAGCACGCTGCGTTGGGTGATGAGTGGTGCTGCACCGGTCGCAAAAACCCTGATCGAGCAGTACGACGAACTCGGCATCGAAATTCACCAGGTCTACGGACTCACTGAGACGGGCGGCCCCGCCTGCCTCATCAGCTCAGCCGATGCAATCGCCCGTGCTGGCTCGACCGGCAAGGCGTTTTACTTCACCGAGGTCAAGGTCGTCAACGAAGATGGGGTCGACTGCGGGCCAGATGAGTCGGGCGAAGTGTTGGTGAAGGGCCCGAACATCATGGTCGGATACTGGAACCGCCCCGAGGCCACCGCTGAGGCCGTCATCGATGGCTGGCTGCACACGGGCGACGTGGCGACGATCGACGAGGACGGCTTCGTGACGATCGTCGACCGGGTGAAGGACATGTTGATTTCCGGTGGTGAAAACGTGTATCCCGCCGAAATCGAGAGCGTGTTGCTGGCACACGAGAAGATTGCCGACGTCGGCGTCATCGGGATTCCCTCGGAGAAGTGGGGCGAGTCGCCGCTCGCTGCGATCGTGCCGAGCGACGACTCGCTCACTGTCGAAGAAGTGATCGAGTTCTGCACGGGCAAGCTCGCTCCCTTCAAGTCGGTCAAGGCAGTCGAGTTCGTGACCGAACTGCCCCGCAACCCGAGCGGCAAGATTCTGAAGCGCGAACTGCGTGAGCAGTTCGCCCACCTTCGCGCCGACTGAGCTCGGCTGGGTGGCGCCTGCCCGGTCATGGCTACGGTCGCGGCATGGATCTGAGAATTGCTGGACGTCGGGCGGCTGTGGCTGCAGGATCATCGGGGCTGGGCCTCGGCACTGCGAAGGCGTTGGCGGCCGAAGGTGTCCTCGTGGCCATCTGTGGTCGGGACGAGACAAAGCTGGAGGCCGCGGCGGCCGCTGTTGGTCGCGGCTGCATCCCGATTGTCGCTGACGTGTCGACGCCTGATGGTGCTGCCGGGTTCGTCGACGCTGCACGTGTGGCACTCGGCGGCGTTGACATTCTTGTTCCTAATGCGGGCGGTCCGCCACCGGGCAACTTCGAGTCGACACCCGTCGATGCGTACCAGGCGGCGCTCGACCTCAACCTGCTGTCGATCGTCGCCATGTGTAAGGCCGCAGTCCCGGCAATGCAGCAACAGCGGTGGGGTCGCGTCATTGCGATCACGTCGCTGTCAGTGCGCCAACCGATGCCGCAGCTGATCTTGTCGAACACCGCACGGGCAGGAGCTACGGCGTTCCTCAAGACGCTGGCGTCCGAAGTTGCTGAAGACGGCGTCACGGTCAACACCGTGCAGCCGGGCGTCCATCGCACCCCCCGCCTTGATGCGCTGTATACGCCTGATCAGATGGATCAGATGCGGATGGGCGACGCCGAGCACTTCGGCGCACACGTCGCGTTTCTGTGCAGCGAACAGGCGACGTTCACGAACGGCGTGCAACTGCAGATCGACGGCGGCGCCTACGCTGGTCTGCTGTAGTCAGCGGTCAGACAGCACCCAAATGTCCACTTTTGACCCGAGGGGAAGTGGACGCCCTGGTATTCGGCGATCTGGAACGTCAGGAGGAGGCTTCGATGAGGGCGCGCTTGGTGAGGATGCGAGCGAGGTGCTGGCGGTACTCGATGCTGGCGTTGAGGTCAGCCGTCGGGTCGGTGCCCGTTGCGGCTTCAGCTGCGGCGTCTTCGATTGATGCACCAGCGGCGATCGCCGAGCTGACACCGGTGGCGAGGATCGGGACCGAACCCATGTTGACGAGCCCAACACCTGACTCGGTGCCGTTGCGCCATGCAGCCACGCCGACGATTGCCCAGTCTTGGGCGCGACGGTTGAACTTCTGGAAGCTCCAGCCGGCGCCGCCCATTTTCGGGACGCGGATCTCGGTCAGCAGTTCGTCGGCAGCGAGCGACGTGGTCAGGAAGCCCTGAAAAAAGTCGCTGGCGGCAATCTCACGGGTGCCGTTCGGGCCCTGCGCCACGTAGGTGGCGCCCATTGCGAGTGTGGTCGCCGGAAGGTCGGATGCGGAGTCGCTGTGCGCGATCGAGCCGCCAATGGTGCCTCGGTGACGCACCTGTGGGTCGCCGACGTGGCTGGCCGCGTGAGCGAGGAGCGGGGCGTGCTCTTTAAGGACGGGGCTGTTCTCCACGTCCATGTGGCGGGTCATGGCGCCGATGGCGATCATGTCGCCGTCTTCACGAATGTAGGACAGGTCGCTGAGGCGGCCGATGTCGACCAGCACGGTGGGCTGGGCGAGGCGGAGCTTCATCAGCGGCAACAAGCTGTGACCACCAGCGATGAACTTTGCCTCGTCACCGTGTTGACCGATGAGGCTGATTGCCTCCTCGGCAGACTCGGCACGGACGTAGTCGAATTGTGCGGGAATCACGCGTTGTTCTCCTGATTGGTTGCTTGAGCTTGTTGCCCGGTTGCTTGTTGCATGGCATTCCAGACGTTCAGCGGGCTCGCTGGCATCTGAATATCTTGGACGCCGAGGCCCGAAAGGGCATCGACGACGGCGTTCATGATGCAGGGTGCTGCACCGATTGTCCCAGCTTCGCCGACACCCTTGACGCCAAGCGAATTGGTCGGCGACGGAGTGACGCTTTCTCCGAGTGTGATGGGCGGGACATCGCTGGCGGCGGGAACGAGATACTCGGCCAGTGTCGACGAGAGGAGGTTGCCGTCGTCGTCGTAGCGGGCCTCTTCGAACAGCGCTTGAGCGAGGCCCTGGATGACGCCGCCGTGTACTTGGCCGTCAACGATGAGCGGGTTGACCTTGTTGCCGCAGTCGTCGACTGCGACGTATTGGAGTACTTCAACGTGGCCAGTCTCGGTGTCGATCTCGATGGCGCACATGTGCGTGCCGAATGGCCACGAAAAGTTTGGCGGGTCGTAGGTGACCTGCATTTCGAGGTTCGGTTCGAGACCGTCGGGAAGGTTGTGCGCGGTGAAAGCCTCGAAGGCGACGGCTGCGAGCGGCATTGTCTTGTCGGGCGACCCCTTGACGGTGAATATGCCGCCAACGAATTCGAGGTCGTCCTCGTTCGCTTCCATCTGGTGGGCAGCGATTTTGCGGGCCTTGTCGATCACTTTGTCGCAGGCCAAGCCGACAGCCACGCCACCGACGGGGAGCGAACGGGAGCCATATGTGTCGAGACCCATCGGCGCGATTGCCGTGTCGGAGTGGAGCACGTCGACATCGGACGGATCGACCCCGAACTTGTCGGCAGCGATCATCGACCAAGCCGTTTCGTGACCCTGGCCGTGCGGCGAGGTGCCGGTGACGACCTGGATTTTGGATGTCGGCAGTACCCGAACGGTTGCCGATTCCCAGCCGCCGGCCGAATAGTTCAGCGACGCGAGGACGCGGGACGGCGCAAGGCCACACATCTCGAAGTAGGTCGACACGCCGATGCCGAGGCGCTTGGTCGAGCCTTCGACGTTTTGGGCTGCCTGCTTGGCACGCATCGCGTCGTAGTCGAGGATGTTCTCAGCGACGGTCGCAGCCTTGTCGTGGTCGCCCGAGTCGTACACCAGGCCGGTGTATGCCTCATACGGAAACGCTTCCTTCGGGATGAAGTTGCGTCGACGCAAGACGAGCGGATCGATGTTCATCTTGCGCGCGAGTGCATCCATCGCATGTTCGATTGCGTAGGTGGCTTCGGGCCGGCCAGCGCCACGGTAGGCGTCGGTTGGCGTCATCGTGGTGAATACCGACGTGCAGGAGAAGTCGAACGCCTTGGGGATCTCGTACACCCCGCCATACAGGAACGCACCGAGCAGTGGCACGCCGGGCGTGACCAGCTGGAGGTAAGCGCCCATGTCGCCGATGAGGCGGACACGCAGGCCAGTGATCTTGCCGTTCTCGTCGGCAGCCAGTTCGATGTCTTGGATCTGTCCTCGACCATGAACGGTGGCTTGGGCATTCTCGGAGCGCTCTTCGTTCCAACGGACCGGGACCTTGAGCGTCTTGGCGAGCTGCACACACAGCAACTCTTCGGCGTAGACGTTGAGCTTCGAACCGAAGCCGCCGCCGACTGCCGGGCACACGACACGCAGTTGGTGCTCAGCGATGCCGAGCGTGAGCGCGGTCATCACCTTCAAAATGTGCGGAACCTGCGTCGAGGAGTACAGCGTCATGTCGCCGCCGAAGGGCTGTGGCAGTGCGACCACTGCACGGGGCTCCATCGCCATCGGGATAAGGCGCTGCTGGATGTAGCGCTCTTTCACGACGTACGCCGATTCGTCCATTGCCTTCTGGCAGTCACCCTCGTTATCTTCGATGACGAGGGGCCAGGTGTATGACTTGTTGGTCCCGAGCTCTTCGTGAATCACGATGTCGTCGCTGAGCGATTTTTCGAGGTCGATGACGGCGGGGAGGACGTCGTACTCGACATTGATGAGGTCGAGTGCGTCGTGCGCGATCGAGTCGTTGACAGCAAGGACGGCACAGACGCCGTCGCCGACGTAGGCGACCTTGCTGACAGCCAGCGGATAGTGCGCCGGATTCTTCATGTCGTCGGTGACTGGCCAAGCGCACGGCATTGGGGCCGCCCACGAATCGGCCAGATCGGCACCGGTGTACACGCTGTGTACCCCGTCGAGTGCTATCGCAGCGGAGGTGTCGATCGAGACGATCCGTGCATGGGCATGCGGACTCCGCAGTACTGCCATGTAGAGGGCCCCCGGCACTTTCATGTCGTTGGTGTAGATCGCTTCACCGGTGAGCAGCGCAGGATCTTCCTTGCGGAGCATGCGTTGACCGAGCACTCCGTTTCCGGCGGCGATGGACTCGCTGCTGATCTCCATGTTGTCGGTTGTGAGCTCGTGTAGATCTGTCATTGCTGGACCCCCATCCAGTTCAATTCCGCCCCCAGGCGGGCGTGCTGCGGTATGTGCTGGCGGTCAGGCGCTCGCTGCGGCGAGGACCGACTTGACGATGTTGTGGTAGCCGGTGCACCGGCACAGGTTGCCCTCGAGGCCGATGCGGACATCTTGTTCTGACGGGTTGGCGTTTTCGGCGAGCAGGCTGGTTGCTGCCATCACCATGCCGGGCGTGCAGTAGCCGCACTGCAGGCCGTGGTTCTCCATGAACGCCTGCTGCATTGGGTGCAATGTGCCATCGGCGTCGGCCATGCCTTCGATGGTGCGGACTTCCTGGCCGTCGGCTTGGACAGCGAGCACCGTGCAACTCTTGACGGCTTCACCATTGAGGTGGATCGAGCATGCACCGCACGACGAGGTGTCGCAGCCGATGTTCGTGCCCGTGAGGCCGGCGTGATCGCGGATGTACTGGACGAGCAGTGTGCGCGGCTCGACATCGTGCGTCTGCACGGTGCCGTTGATGGTGACGGAAACTTCCACGGATGGACCCCCAGGGTGTTATTTCAACCGATCAGTCGGTCGATGTGTCGAATGGTGTGACCTGTGTCGTAACATCATGCATCATTCAGCCGGGTCTGTCACCACGGAAGCGCTCACACGGCCGAATTCTTCAGGGGCATCGGAGCAGATTGGCGATGCCGAGCACGATCAGCCGCCTGCGTTGGTGATGGCGACGCGTGGGTCGCGGTTCGGGTTGCCCGGGTCGTGCAGCGAATCGCGGAATGCGACGATGGCGTTGAGACGCTGGTCGTCATCGAGATCGGCGTCCATGATGCGCTTGATCGACGGCTTGAGGTCACCGAACTCGAGCACGATGTCGTGCGCCACCTGGTCGCTCGCTGGGAGTTCGTCCAACGGTGTTTCGCCGTTAAACCAAGGGGAGAGGATGGGCTTTTTGACCGCCATGCGGATCTCATTTCATTTTGTCGAACGATCCATCTTACTGGGAGGGCGTTGACTTACCGGACGGGCGCTGGCTGGGAGGACGCTGACGTACTGGGCGGTTCGGCCGAGCAATGCCGCTCAGTCGATGAGATTGATGATGTCCTTGACGGACAGATAGATCAAAGAACCGATGATCAGTGTGGCGAAAGCTGTGTAGTGCCAGCGTTTGCTGTGATCGGCTCGCCAGAAACGGCGAATCGAGTAGATGATCGAGACGATCGCGAGGGTGCCGATCATCAGGCCGATTGCCGGGCCAACGCCACTGGCGAGGCCCACGACGGGCAACACGAACGGGAGTACCAGATACATGATGATGCAGCGACACGCGGTAATCGCTATCGACTTCTGAAAGGCGCTACGCGCTTCCTTGGCGGTCGACGTCTTGCCCTCGGAGAGCCGTAGCAGTCGGCGCATGAAGCGGTCGGCAGGAGCATTCGACTGGCGGCTCGGGGCGCCAGGCGTTGTCTGGGCGGTGGTGTCTGCCGGAGCGCTCACTGCTCAGCAACGGTACTCGCAGATCGTTCCTTCAACACCTCCTAGCGGCACCGAGATGGACGCACCCGACGCATATCTGGAGAACTCGAATCCCCAAAACGACGCGCTCTACGCTCGATACGGGTGTGAAACACGCGGCCCGACCGGGGCTCCGGTGGTGACCGCGATGTGCCGCCGCCCTCGGTGAGGGCGGCGGCGGATCAGGCGTGGGCGATCAGGCCAGCCACATCGGCAGGTCGATTGGCGACAGCAATAGCTCCCGCGCCGGCGAGTTCCTTGTGGGAACCGAAGCCCCACGAGACACCGATGCAGTCGATCCCGTTGGCAATGGCGCCTTCGACGTCATGGTTGCGATCGCCGAGCATGACGACGTGATCGCCTGCAGAGATGCTGAGTGCAGCCAGTGCGTACGTGATGACGTCGGCTTTGGTGCGCCGATTGCCACGCTTCCCGCTGGCGCCCGCTTCGAAGGCGAAGTGGTGGCTGAAGCCGAAGTGTGCGGTGATCCTTCGCGCTGGTTCTTCTGGCTTGGCTGTGGCGAGTGCGAGCGTGAGGCCGTCGGCACGGAGCGTTTCGAGCATCTCCGGGATGCCGTCGTAGACCGTGTTCTCGAACAGGCCGATGTCGTTATACCGCTCTCGATACTTGTCGACGACTCGATCAAAGTCGTCAGGGCCGACGCCGAGCTTCGGGAACGACACCTCGAAGGGTGGGCCAATGACGTCACGAACGGCATGGTCGGTGGGCGGTTCGAATCCGCATTCGGCGAACGCGTACTGCAACGAACGGGCAATGCCGGCGTGGGAATCGGAGAGGGTTCCGTCGAGATCGATCAGGACGTGAGTGCGGGTCATGAGCTGCCTTTGGCCATGTTCTCGAGCCCGGAGTGAGGTCGTCGTCGGTACCGACGGCGACGATCACATGGCCGGGCTCGAGCCGGTAATCACCGGTCGGGTTGGTGGTGAAGTTATCGCCGGGTGAGCGCAACCCGAGGACCAGCGGCCCGCTCTCCTCACGAAGATGTGCAGCGTGCAGCGTTTTGGTAGATCGCGTCGAGCAGGCTCAGGCCAAACAGCCGGTAGCCCACCGTGCCAAAGACAGTGACAGCGGTCATCATCCCGAGTACGCAGCGCAGTCAGTCTGTCGTATGTCGCAGTGTCGGTCGACCTGCTGGCCGGACTGCCGCTCACGCGTGAGCGAATTTAGGAGTCGCTGAGCCGGTCGAGCGACCGGCGTGCAAATGCCAGCGTGAGCGCTGAGATCGCCACGATTGCAATCAGACCGCCCCAGATGTTGTTCGAGGTGATCGGCGCGTCGAGGAAGCCGAGTCGTGCCAGACGAATGATGTTGGTGAACGGGTTAATGCGGGCAGCCGATTCGAGCCAGCCCTCCATGATGAAAAGCGGGGTTTGTGCATCGGTGAGGAAAATCAGCAGAAAGAAGGTGAGCTGCATAATTGCTGCGGCTCGCATGTCGCGGAACCGGAACGCAAGGCCGAGCCCCCACCCGGTACCGAGGGCCGCGATGCCCGCTGCGGCAACGTACAGGAACAGCACCCCGCCGGGGCCGTGGGTTGGCCGTGCGCCGAACATCAGCCCGACGATGATGACGATAGTGGTCACCAGCACGGCGCGAATCAATGCTGCGGCGAGCGGCCCGGTGATCAGCGCCGAGCGGGGTGCGGGTGTGAGCCGGATGCGGTCGTAGAAGCCGGTTTCGAGGTCACGGATTGTTGAAAAGCCGATGCCAATGCCGGCAAAGCCAGCACCCATGAGCGTGCCGAGCGGTAGGAACCAGTTGATCGAACGGTCGGTCGGAAACCCGGGGATCTGGATGATTGCGAAGAATGTTCCGGCGAACGCGATCGACTGGAATACCGGCATGAGTACCGATGGCAGGAAAGCCGATGGCAGCCGGGTGATGTTGACGATGCTGCGTTTGGCCAGGCCAACTGCAGCGGCGCTGTGCGGTGTGCGGCGAGTGTTGATTGGCCGAATGGCCTGACCTGTTCTCATTATGAGGCGCCCAAACGGTGGCGGAGGGCTCGGAGTGAGACTGCAATCGAGATGACAGCGAGTACGGCAGGTACAAGAATTGCTCGGGCGAGCGCTGCTGCGGACACACCCTCGATGACGAGGTCGCGCATCCCTTCAACGAGATGAGAGACCGGGTTGAGATCGGCAAGGGTGCCGTAAATACCACTCATTGTTTCCCGGGGGAAGAAAGCCGATGAGAAGAACAATGCGATAAAGAGCAGTGGAAAGGCACCTTGCACGGCTTCCGACGAACCGGTGATGAGCGCCATTGCCGACATCAGGGCGCCGATAGCCAGCGCCAGGATCGTGCCGCTCACCATCAGGCCAATCACGCCCCCGACGCCACCCTTGACAGTGAGGCCGAAAGGCAGCAAGACCAGGACGAAGAAGAGGGTCTGGAATGCCCCGTAGGCCATGCCGCCTGCCATGCGCCCGACGATGATGCCAGTGCGGGTGGATGGGGAAGCAAGGAGGCGATCGAAGAATCCATTCTCGATGTCGGTAGCGAGCGCAGTCGCTCCGGTGGTGGAGCCGAAAACGATGCCCTGGACGATTGCCCCGGCAAGCGCGAAGTCGAGATACGAATCGACCGCAGGGAACCCAGGTAATCCGGTCGCACGCGAGAACGACGAGGTTCCCAGTGCGGCGAAGAACAACGGGAAGATGAGCGACGGAATGACCAGCGACGGCTGGCGGAGTAACGATTGGATCGAGCGCATCGACAGCGCCCACGTTTGAGCAATCGTCGACGTCTGGGCTGGCGCCCTGGTCGAGATGAGCGGTGCTGTGGCGACAGGCGACGTCATGAGTCGGCGCCTTCAAGGCGGTGGCCGGTCGCCTCGGCGAACACGTCGTCCAGGCTTGGCTCGCGGAGTTCGAGATTGCGCACGGTGATGCCTGCGTCGTCAAGTTCGCGCACGACGCTCGACACGGCGCTCGGCCCGTCGTGGAGACCGATACCGAGCGACCCCTCGGGGCTCGGGCGGAGATCGCCGAATTGGGCGAGCAGGCCGGTCGCAATCTGGTGCGACGACTCGTCGACCGTGACGAACAGGGTCGGTGAACCGACCTCGGCTTTGAGTTCGGTCGGACGGCCCTTGCGAACGATCACACCGTGGTCGATGATCGCAATGCGTTCAGCGAGTTGGTCAGCCTCTTCGAGGTACTGGGTCGTCAGGAGGACCGTAGTGCCGTCGTTATTGAGGCGGCGGATCTCTTCCCAGAGCGAGATGCGGCTCATCGGGTCGAGCCCGGTGGTCGGCTCGTCGAGGAACAGAACCGATGGCTCGTGGATGAGCGAGAGGGCCAGGTCGAGTCGACGGCGCATGCCGCCCGAGTAGGTGCCGACGCGGCGGCCGCCTGCAGCGGTGAGGCCGACACGTTCAAGGAGTTCTCCGGCCCTCTGGTGGTGTTGCGCCTTCGGGAGGCCGTAGAGCACGGCTTGCAGTCGCAGCAGTTCGGTGCCGGTCATCAACGGGTCGATGGCTGCGTCTTGCAGTGCCACGCCGATGTTGCGCCTGACGCTGTCGGCTTCGGCAACGATGTCGAATCCGGCGACGCGACCTGTTCCGCCGGTGGGCCGCAGCAGGGTGGTCAGCATGCGGACGGTGGTCGACTTGCCAGCGCCGTTCGGGCCCAGAAAGCCAAAGATCTCCCCGGGTTGGATTTGGAGGTCGACGCCGTCGACGGCCCTGACGATGTCGTCACCTGAGCCAAAATGTCGTTGAAGACCCTCGGCGACGATGGGCAATGCAGATTCGGCCATTTGCGAATACTTTCAGTTAATGCGGGTGCAACGCACTGTGACTTTGGTCAGCGCAGAGCGCGCGCAGACCTAGATGGTGAGGACCATTGTGCCGACGTGTTGTTTGCGCTGGAACGCCTCTTGAGCTTCGTGGATTTGTTCGAGGGCGTAGACAGCGCCGACGATCGGCCGGGCGTCGCCGCGCTCGATGATGTTGACGACGTCGGTGAAGACGGCGGGCTCGTAGACGGTTGTGCCGTGAAACTCGAGGTCATTCAGGTACAGCGTTCGCAGGTCGAGGTCGACCATCGGCCCGGCAATTGCACCGCAGGTGACGTAGCGCCCACCTCGGCGCAGTGACTCGAACCAGCCAGGGGTGTCGGGGCCACCGACGACGTCAGCAACGACGTCGAACGGACCACCGTTGGCATCGCGCGCTGCGGCATGGAGCTCGGCCTGAGACCGGTCGATCACGTGGTCGGCGCCGAGCGCCCGGACTCCGTCGGCCTTGCTGGAGCTGCACACTGCCGTGACGGTTGCACCGCGCAGTTTGGCCAGGCTGACGAGCGCTGAGCCGACGCCGCCAGACGCTCCAGTGATCAGGATGCTGTCGCTGGCTGTGAGCCGAATGCGGTGCTGCATGTGGTTCGCTGCTGCCCAAGAGCAGGGAAAACTAGCCAACTCGACGTCGGTCAATTGGCTGTTGTGCACGTGCACGTTCCGAGCGGGCACCGAGACGTATTCAGCGAACCCGCCGTCTCGTTCGCTGCCGAGGTAGCCGGCGAGCTCGCGGCGCATTGGCTCATCGACGTCGCGCAAGCAACAATCAACCAGCGCTCGACGCCCGATGAGTGCCTCGTCGACATCGACGCCGACAGCAACGACCCGGCCGCTGGGGTCGGCGCCCTGGATCCTGGGGAACCGAAACCCGCTGCCACTCCACGTGCCGTCATCGGACGTGGCGTCGGCGAACCCGTTGCCGTTCGTGGCTTCGGTGACCGACTTGCTGTACCAGCCGACCCGCGTGTTGATGTCGGTGTTGTTCATGCCGCACGCCGCGACGTGGATCAGTACCTCGTCGGCGGCGGGTACCGGAACGGGCACGTCGTTGCGCAGAACGAGAACCTCTGGGCCGCCCAGCCCGGTCAGGACGGCGGCGCGCATCGTGGTGGGAATCAAGCGCTGCGCAGCAGTTGTCGGATCAAGGGTTCGTAGTACTCGAGCGGGTTGCTGACGTAGTCGGCATCGAATGCCGTCTGGTCGTACTTTGCACAGAACTCTTCGGTGTGTTCGAAGAATTCGCTGTCGCGGAATTTTTCGCGGGCGTCCTTGTCCATCCCGAGGTGGTGCCAGAAGTAATAGCCCTGGAACTCGCCGTGGTGCTTGACCATGAAGTGGTTCGCCTCGGAGACGAACGGCTTGACGATGCCAGCGGCGATCGAAGGATGATTGAACGGGCTCAGCGTGTCACCGATGTCGTGGATCAGCGCGCAGAACACGTATTCGTCGTCCTTGCCGTCTTTCTCGGCTCGTGTCGCCGTCTGCAGGCTGTGCTCCAAACGGTTGATTGGGAAGCCGCCGTAGTCCTCACCGAGTTCGCCGAGCAGGCCGATGACGCGATCAGCGACGAGGCCCTGAGTGACGCTGAGCTGCGGCGCGATAATGGCCCAGTCTTGTGCAGTCGACTCTTCGAAGCTTTTGAACGACGTGCGCTCGTGAGTCTCGGTGGCTTTTGCTGTGTCGGTCATGGTGTGCTCCTTCAGTTGTTCGTTGCCGCGGCTGGCACAGTGTGACCGCCTCGTCTCACTGTGCGGCTTGGATGGCCTGCCACACGCGCTCGGCGGTGGCGGGCATGTCAATGTGCTTGACGCCGAGATAGCTGACGGCATCGATAACGGCCGACTGCACGGCTGGCGTGGAACCAATGGTGCCGGACTCGCCGATGCCCTTGACGCCGAGCGGGTTGACGAACGTCGGGGTCTCCATGTGGATGACTTCGAAGCTCGGCAGTTCGGCGGCCGAGATCATGCTGTAGTCGGCGAGGTTTGACGTAATCGGGTTGCCGTCCTCGTCATAACGCACTTCTTCGAGCAGCGCCTGAGCAGCACCCTGTGCGATGCCGCCGTGAATCTGCCCGTCGAGCAGCAGCGGGTTGACGACGCGGCCGGCGTCGTCGCAGGCGATTTGGCGCAAGTGCTTGACCTGGCCGGTGCCGATGTCGACTTCGACCACAGCGATGTGAGCACCGAACGGAAACGTCGGCATGTCAGCAACAAACGTGGTCGTCAGAGTCATCTCGTCGCCTTGCTGCTTGGCAGCGATGGCGACCTCGGACCAGGTCTTGGACACGGCGGGCGTGCCAGCGACATGGAACTTGCCAGACTCAGTGTCGAGCACCACGTCGGCTTCGTCGGCCTCAAGCATTTGCGCTGCGACCTTCTTGGCCTTCTCAGCGATCTCAGCGCCGGCTTGGCTGACTGCTGCGCCACCCTGTTGAAGGGAGCGCGAGCCCATGGTGCCGCCGCCGACCGGGACACGATCGGTGTCGCCGAAGACCAGGGTCATGTCGTTGATTGGAATGCCGGTCTGCTCGCTGGCGAGCATCGACCATGCGGTGTCATGGCCCTGGCCCTGCGGGGTCGTGCCGGTGTAGATGGTGGCGGTGCCATCATCGTTCACCTCGATCGTGGCATCTTCCTGCTTGGGATCGACGCCACCGGTGATTTCGACGTAGACGCACACACCAATACCGAGCTGCTTCTCGGCGCCGGACTCGCGGCGGGCGGCCTGCTCGGCGCGGAGGTCGCTATAGCCAGCGGCCTCGATTGCCTTGTCGAGCGCACCTTCGAAGTCACCCACGTCGTAGACCTGTCCAATGGACGTGGTGTACGGCTCCATGAACTTGGGGATGAGGTTCATGCGACGGACGTCGACGGGGTCCATGCCGATTTCGCCGGCGAACAAGTCCATTGCCCGCTCGATTGCCGCTGTGGCTTCGGGGCGACCGGCACCGCGGTAGGCGGTAATCGGTGTCGTGTTGGTGACGACCGATGTGGTGCGCACCTCGATGTTCGGGATGTCATAGACAGCAGCGGCCATCGGACGGGTGAAAAACGGGGCGAGGATCGTGCCCATGCCGACGAAGGCACCGCAGTCTTGGATGCCGTGCAACTGGTAGTGCGTGACGTCGCCCGCTTTGGTGCCGCCCATGGTGACGTACTGCAACTGGGCGCGGCCGTGGCCGAGCATCATCATCGACTCGCTGCGGGTCTCACGCCAGCGAACTGGGCGATTGAGTTCTTTGGCGAGCGTGCCGAGCAGCATTTCTTCGGGGTAGGCGTCGATCTTGGCGCCGAAGCCACCGCCGACGTCGGGGGTGATGATCCGGAGGTCCGCGTCGTCGCAACCGTTGGCAGCGACGAACGCAGCCTTGGCACCCTGCGCGTGTTGCGAGGAGACCCACTGGGTGAGGCGACCTTCGTGCCACACGGCTGCCGATGCGCGAACCTCGAGCGGGCACGGGGCGACGCGCTGGTTGAGGAAGCGGCCACTGATGACCACTTCGCAGTCTTTGAAGAATTCATCGGTGTCACTGTTCTCGGGCAAGCCAAGCGCAGTGGTGTCGAACACGGCATTACTGCCGGCTGCATCGTAGATGAGGGTCTCGGAAGCGAGCGCGCCTTCGAGGTCGATGAGCGTCGGGAGGAAGTCGACTTCGGCGAAGATCATCTCGGCAGCATCGGTTGCCTGCTGCAGGGTTTCGGCGACGACCACAGCAATCGGCTCACCGACGTGACGGACCTTGTCGCTGGCGAGCAACGTGCGCGCTGCGGCGGGGTTGAACGGCGACGGGATTGGCTGCAGTCCGAGGGACTCGGCGGTGTGTACGGTGAGCACGCCGGGCATTCCGAGTGCGCCCTCGATATCGATCGACAAGATCGTGCCGTGGGCGACAGCGGATCGGGCATAGACAGCCTGGGCCGCACCGACGAGGCGGGGATCACTGACGTCGTCGGCGTAGATGCCGCCGGTTGTCAGGAACTTCGGATCTTCTTTACGCTGAACTCTGTTACCAAGAATGCTGCTACCAGCCACGTGAACCCCTGTCGTGGATCGGTGGGAACCTCGGTCGTGAGGCCCCTGTGACAAGACAACCTAGTCGGTGGTGGCGGGCGCAGGTCCAGCTGAGCGGGCAGCAAAGATCTCATTGACCACGTTGTACGGCCAGCCGTCAGGGAGCTCGGTCGGCAGTGGTGGCGTTGGGAGCACGGAGGTTCGCTCTTCGCCGATCAGCACGAAACCGATCTCTTCACGGGCGGCTTCTCGAACGCCGTCGTCGGTCTTGAGCCGGTTGACCTCGGCAGCGAGTTGCCCATTGACTCGTTGCAGTTCGTCAAGCTGCGCTTGGCGCTGCACGAGATCAACGTCTTGGTCCTGCCAGGTTCCGATCGGCAAGACGAACACCGCAGCAGCCATGGTGCCAACGACGATCAGGGCCGCAACGCCAGCGAACAGAGCGAACTTGGGTCGTCGTGAGACACGCTTCTCGATCGGGATTGACCGGGTGATGTCGCCGAGGCGCGACGAACCGTGTTTGGAGGCAGGTGCCTCGATCTTGGGCCGACGAATCGACGTCGTTTTGGACCTGCTCACGCGCCCATCATCTCAGGTCGGGTCCCGATTTCCGCGTCACTGAGAGTGAACGCCTGCAGGATCGTGCGAGTTCGGTGTCGTAGCGCGACGCGATGATGTTGACGATTGTAGGAATCGACTGGCGGCGGTGTCGTCTTCGTCGAGCAGCGGAACGAACTGTGCGAGCATGTCCCCAACCTGAGCCGCTCGAAATTCCCCCGTTCGTATTTTCACCGCGACTCACCGCCGGACGGCCTGCCGCTCTCTTTGAGACGGGTCATGTCGCCATTGCCTGCGAACTGCCTCCACAGCGAATCGAGCACAGGAATGCTGTTGGCGATCAGGTTGTCGAGGTCGTGGACGAGGCCATCCCTCATGGCCTCGTTCGGTTCGCTGTGAATCGCGTCGAGGCGTCTACCGATGTCGGCCCATTCTTCGGCCGACACGCTGCTTACTGCCAGGTCGGCGTGGTCGTCAGGATGCTCGTGGACGTACCGCAGGATCGAGAGCTGGATGCCGCGGTAGGCAATGGACCCGAACGACGTGTCGACGATGTCGTCCGGCTCGACTTCGGAACACAGAATTATCGCATTTGAGACCGCCTGGCTGACGACCTTCCGGGCGACTGCGCCGACACCCGTGGGCGACATCCACGAGCTTGCGCCGAATCCGATGAGGCGACCGATCCGCTGCCGACGTGCAGTCTCGGCTGCTGCCGCAAGCGCGAGTTCGGCCTGCTCGTCGTTGAGCCCGTCGCGCAAGAGCAGCCCAAGACGTGCGATTGACTCCACTCCGGTGCGGTTGACGACAGAGGCGCCCAGGTCGTTGATCACCTGATCGGTGTAGGCGCCGAATACCACACCCATTGTCACCCGTGCCTCCGGATCGCGCGTCACGGTCCCAAACAGATTGGCGACAGCATCGCGATCGCCGAGCACCCCGACGGAGTCACCGCTGTCGATGTGAATGCGGATGGCGTCGTCCTCGATACCCGCGCCGATGCCGTACGCCAACGTGTCGACGTAGCCGAACATCGAGTCGGCGACGCCGCGAGCCAGGCCAGAATGGAAGCCGTCGTCGAACTTGCCATTGGCCAACACGGTGAGGTGTTTGAGCACACCCCAGCCATCGAACAAACGTGCTCGGTCGGCTTCGACGGCGTCGTAGAGGCCGGTCCTGACGAAGTTACGAGCGATGGTTGAGTCGAGCGTTTTGGCACCGGCGAGGGCGGCGAGTACAGCGTTGTCGCCGAGGAGGTCGAGCGTTGCTGGAGGGCTGATCGTCAGGATGTGCGACATCGCATTCTCGATCGCTTCAACGTGCACGCCACTCCACCATCGACCTGACTCGAGAAGGCCCGGCAATGCGGCCTGGCTGAAGGCGAGTGGAAAGTCGGCGTGACCAATCGCGATGGCGGCGAGGGGATGCTGATCGATTTCGTCGATGAGGCGGAGGGCGAACCCCTCGTCGACGGCCACACGCACTGCGAGTTCGGTCGCAAGGTCGAGGAACTCGTCCGACCAGAACGGAGCGCCCCCTTCGATGCGTTCGGCAATCGATCCCTTGCCGTCGGCGCGAGTGTTGAAGTGGCCTGCGACGTACAGCTCGTTCATGAGGTCGTCGTCGTTCATCGTCGCGAAGCCACTCACGGTCGAGGTGTTGCCGTCGAACGTGAGCCACTGGCCGAAGCGCTCGGCGATGTCGGCCCAACCGCTCAGTACCGACGAGCTCCAGGTGACCATCGCGTTACTCGCACGGATGGCCATGATGAGTGGGAGCCACTGATCTTCGAGGTTGCGACGGGTGAGGACAACGGCACGCATCGCAGGCGCCGCAACCGGATCGGAGCTGCGGATCGACATGAGATCACCGATGGCGGCTCGAGCATGCCAGTTCAGTGCATCGACGCGTTGCGGGTGATATCCGGCTTCGACGCTCAACTGGCTCTGCCCGGGAAGAGAGTGGCTGCCTGGTCGAGGCGAGCGGCCTGCTGGTCGAAGAGGTATGCCTGCCAGCGCAGGCCGTCGACTTCTGCGTGGAGCTGGGCCTGATTGTGACGGAGCAGATTGATGCAGAGCAGTGGGCGTCGGCCGCGCCAGGTGTTGTTGCCAGCATGGCGCTCCAGCGACATCACCCGACTGGATTCGATGCGGCTCGCGAGATGGCGGAGGCGTTGCGCCCGCCGCCGCAGTTCGATCGCTTCGTGTTCAGACATGGCGCCCCTCGGATCTGAGACGATCCGTGCGCGGAGCGTCGTCGCTGAGCCAGTGGGGGGCGTCCTCGCCAAAACGGAAACGGCAATTGAGTTGAGTGGCTGCCGTTGAGTGGCCGCCGTTGAGTGGTGTAGTTCAGGGACGTAGTTCGAGAGTGGAGTGTGGCCATGCGTGCAGGTGCAGCAGGATGCGGTGATGGGGGAGGTCGGTCGCTTCGTTCATGAACTCGTCGCTGACGATCTCGAACCCGGCGCGGGTGTAGAAGCCGAGGACGGTCGTCCGAGCGTTCGCCCAGACATGGTCGGCGCCGCGTTCGCGGGCGGCCTCGATGCCCGCCCTGAGCAGTAGTGCGCCGACACCGACTCCGCGGGTGGCGGGCGATGGGTCGGTTGCCATGCCACGCAATTGCACGCCGGCAGCGCCAGCCGCGGTGACATCGGGCGACGGCATTGTCAGCCACGTCGAGATCGCGACGATCGTGCTACTGGCGTCGATGACGCCGAGGTGCACGGTGGTGTCGAGCCCGTCGCCAACCCATTCGACATCGCTCGACGGTGTTCCGTCGCGCAGAACTCGCAGTCGCAGGTCGTGGGTGTCATCAGCACCGATCGGGGCGAGGCGGTACTCAGCCATCGATCTGATCCATTCGGACCGACCTCGAAGCGATGACGTCGGCCTCGGCCGGGTCGTGGGTAACCAGGACTGCTGTGATCGAGTGTTCAACGAGAAGTTGCGCCAACTGTGTCGCGAGGTGGTCGCGGAGTTCTCGATCGAGACCGGTGAGTGGTTCATCGAGGAGGACCACGCTCGGCTCTGTGGCCAACGTGCGCGCCAGCGCAACGCGCTTGGCTTCGCCGCCGGACAACTCGGTGACGCTGCGACGTTCGAAGCCAGCGAGACCGACGCGGTCGAGCCACACCGCACCACGTTCTTGCCGCTCGACCTTGCCGACCCCGGCGACCCGGAGGCCGTACGCCACGTTGTCGATCGTCGACATATGTGGAAACAGCTGATTGTCCTGGAACACCAGTCCGACACCGCGCTGGTGTGAGGGGAGGGACGTCATGTCGTTTGTGCCGATCCAGACGGTCCCAGAGTCCGGCCGAAGGATCCCGGCGATGACACGCAGCAGCGTGGTCTTGCCGCTGCCAGACGGTCCGAGCAGGGCGACCACCTCGGCGTGGTCGACCCTGAGGGTCGCCTGGCGCAGCACGTCGGTCGTGTCGAAGCGGACGCCGATCTGCTCGGCGCGAAGGTGACTCATCGATCGACAGTCTGGCCGCCAGCGCGTCGATGCGCGAGCCCGGTGACATCGTGGAAGCGACTCACGCCGACCACCAAGCTCACTGTTGCCACAGCCAGGATCGTTGCGAGGGCGTAGCCCTGGGCTTGGAGGAGTGATCCCGTCCGGCCGACGAGTTCGTCGATAGCAATCGGCAAGGTTTCGCCGCCGGAGCGAGAGAGGAAGCTCGTTGCTCCGAACTCTCCGAGAGAGATCGCTGCAGCGAGCGCGGCGCCAACAGCAAGTGGCCGCCAGAGGAACGGGACGACCACGTCCCACCAGGCGCGAGTCGGTGATGCACCGAGCGTCGCTGCGGCGTCCTGGAGCGACGGGTCGACCGACCGGAGAACCCCAACGGTGGTGCGGACGACAAATGGGAGAGCGACGAGCGCATGGCCGATCGGAACGAGCCACCACTCGGCGCGCCAGTCGACCGGCGGCGTATCGAACGTGATCAACATGCCGAAGCCGATGGTGACAGCGGATGTGCCGATCGGGAGCATCAAGCCGACGTCAAGGAGCCGCCCGCCTCGCCCGGCCGCGGCGATAGCGAGACTGGCCACGGCGCCGAGTGCAACAGCGAAGCTGGTTGCCCACGCGGCGTTCTGGATCGAATTGACGAGCGCCTCAACGGGGTCGAGCCCGAGCCGGATGCCGGGCCTGACTTCGGCCTTGCCGAGCGTCGTCCACGCAGCAGTCGACCAACCGGACGAGCTGCGGAACGAACGGATCGCCATCGCCGCGAGCGGTGCGATACAGAGGGCTGCTGTCCCGATTGCAATAAGCGCCACGAAACGGCGTTCACCCGGCGACTTGGCTCGGCGTCGGTCTTGTTCAGGTCGGAGGTCGACGGCCCGAGCGTGACGACGCTGGGCTCGAGTCGACCAGCCGACGACGACGGCCAGTACCGCGAGCTGCAGCACGGAGAGCACTGCTGCACCGCTGATGTCGCCGAGTTGAGTTGCCCGTCGCCAGACCTCGATCTCCAGCGTTCGGGTTCCGGCTGAGCCGAGTATGCGAATTACTCCAAACGACGTGAACGTGAACAGGAAGATGATCGCACCGGCCGCGCTCAGCGACGGCCTCAGCAATGGCAAGGAGATGTCGACGAAGACGCGCCATCGCGACGCGCCGAGGGTTGCGGCTGCTGATTCCATGTCGATGGGAAGATGCTCCCAGAACGCCCCGACGGTTCTGATCATGACCGCAAGGTTGAACACGACATGCGCAGCGATCACCGCCCAGACTGTCTGGTCGAGTGAATCGGGGAGCAGCGCCAGAAAGGCGGCACCCATCACGACGGTTGGCAACACAAAGACCGCGGTGAGAACGCCGACGAGCAGTTGACGGCCGGGGAACTCGAACCGGGCGACGATGTACGCCGGCGCGAATCCGACCAGCATCGTGATGGCTGTCGACACAACTGCTTGCCACAGGGTGAACCAGGCGACGCCCCAGGTGGCGCCCCGGCTGAGCGTGTCGGCGACAGCGCTGCCGTTGATCACTCGAACGAGCAATGTGGCGGACGGCCAGAAATAGAAGACAGCAAGCCCGGCGATGGGCCCAACGGCGAGCGCGGCGACCACACGACTGGGGAGTCGATTGGCTGAGCGCTCACCGGTCTTCATCGTGGCAAATGTCCGATTTTGACCCGAGGGGAATGAGACATCAGCCCAGGACCAGTGTCGACCACTCGTCGATCCAGTCGGAACGGTTTTCGTCGATCAGATCCGGGTCGAGTGTTCGTGACGTCTCGGGGACGACGGCGAAATCATCGAATTCCTGGGGAAGCGCGACGGCACTATTGGCTGGGTAAACGAACAGGTTCAGCGCGAGCTCGGCCTGGAACTGCTCGCTACCGAGGAAGCGAACCAACTCAGCGGCCTCATCGGGATGGCCGGTTCCGGCCAGCACCCCGGCGAACTCGATCTGTCGGAAGCAGGTTGACTCGATGACACCAGTCGGCGAATCGTCACGAGGGGGGTCGGCGAAGATCACTTCGGCTGGCGGGCTCGATCCGTAGCTGACGACGAGCGGACGGTCGCCGCCGCCGGCCCACGTGAAGCTGCCATAGTAGGCGTCGGTCCAACCGTCGACGACTTGCACACCGTTGCCTTTGAGTTGCTGCCAGTAGGCCTGCCAGCCCTCGACGCCGAACTCGTCGATCGAGGCCAGCAAAAACGCCAAGCCCGGCGACGACGTGGCGGGGTTCTGGACGACCAGTAGGTCGCGGTAGGCTGGTTCGGCGAGGTCTTGCAGTGAAGTCGGGACGTCCAGTTTGTTCTCGACGAAGTAGCCGATGTCGTAGTTGACGCAGACGTCACCGAAGTCGACGGGGAGCGCTTCGCCGTTCGGCACGAGAGCGAGAAACTCGGCCGGCACGTTTTCTGGGTCGGCCAGGACACCCAGCTCGAAGATCCCGGCCTGCAGCGCACGCGACAAGAAGGTGTTGTCGATGCCCCACATGACATCACCTTCAGGGTTGCCGACTGTCAGAGCAGCCTTCGAGAGCATCGTGCCGGTGTCGCCGGCCACAAGCAGTTCGACGCCGATCCCCGTTTGCTCGGTGAAGGCGTCGAGCGCAGCGTTGATCGAGGTGTCGGCCTCTGGGAACGAGTCGTATGTGACGAGCGTGATCATGGTGTTCGGGGCGCCGCTGGTCGACTCAGTTGGCGGGACCTCGGACTCGGTCGGTGTGTCAACTGAGTTGTCGCTGGCGCAGGCGGCAGCGACCAGCCCAAGGATGAGTGCAGCTGCCACGATCGGTCGTTTTGTCATGTGGTGTGGTCCTTCTTGGAGTCGTCGATGGTCGACGGCTGGTGGGGGGAGGAGCTGGTTGGGGGGTTGGTTGGGGCAGGCACGTCGAACACGGTCAGTACGCCGCTCGACAGTCGGATGTTGACGGTGCCATCGGCGACAACTTCGTTGCTGACGCCCCAGCCGGCAACCGGGCTGAGCGTGGCGGCGTCGAGTTGCCACCGAACGCCGGTGATCGTGACGCCAGTGCACGGCCCGTGCAGCGCGAGGAGCGACACGATCGAGTCGGGCGCCAGCGCCAGCGTGGCTTGGCCTGGACCGTGCAGGACGTCGACATGCTGCTCGCCCCACCACGCATCGATCACCGGTATCGATGTCAGCTCGGCAAGGCCGAGGGCGCCGAGCGCGGCAAACGTGTGGTCGAGCCGGTCGCCGCCGCCGATCATGGTCAGCCGAGCGGGCATCATGTCGGCAACAAACCGAAGTGCAAGTTCGGTGTCGGTGTCGTCCTTGTCTGCTGGGTGGCGCGAGATCGTGGCGTTCTGTTCGGCCCACGCGAGGCCGTCGGCGCTCACCGAGTCGAGGTCGCCGATCAGCCCTGATGGGTGCAGGCCGGCGGCCAGCGCATGATCGAGTCCGCCGTCGACGGCGATGACGATGGCCTCATCAGGAATCGAAGCCACAGCCGTATCGGCGAGCCGGGACGAACCCGTGACAATCACGATGTGTTCGGCGTTGCTCGCTGTGGCCACTCGGTTCCTCCGCCGGCATTATCCGGATCAGGTTCTCGGGTCGATGACAGCGTGTCATCCTCTCAGCCCACCGTTTCGTGAGCTCCCCGTTTAGTTGTTGACAGAATAGCTACGCGAACGTTCGAACGCACAACGCAATCGACGACAGGCCGAGCATGCCGACGATCGCAAGGTCGAAACCGCGGCCACTGATTCGGTCGCGCAATCGTGTTCCGATCGGGATGACGGCGAGCACTGGAATGCATGCGAGCAGCGTGGCGACGATGCGGCCACCGAGTTCACCGTTGACGATCAGAACGATCAGTTGGGTGGAACCGGCCACGAGGAACAGCAGCGTCACCGAGAAAATGTGGGCACCCCGTGGTAAGCGAAAGCTGTGGATCCACGAACCGACGACGGGACCGGAAATGCCGATTGCCCCCTGGAACGTGCCAGCAAGTAGGCCGGCAAACGGTGAGAGGCGACGCGATTGTTCAGGGCTCGTTCGCAAGTCGGGCTTGAGGAAGAATGTGGTGATGTAGACGACGATCGCAACGATCAAGACGATCACGAGTGGTTCGTCAGGCACGTTGACGAACAGCAGCGTGCCAATCACGGCGCCGATGCCGCCCGTTACGGCGAGCGCAGGCAGGTCGCGTGTCTCGCGGGCATGTTCCCGCTCGCCAACAACAAGCACGGCATTGGCGAGCAGGTTGGGGAGAGCGATCACCACGACAGCATCGCCGATGTCGGTGAACAGCGCGGCGATCGGGATCACGATCACCGGCAAGCCCATGCCGGTCACGGCCTTGGAGATCGATCCGATCACGACTGCCACGAGCACGATGGTTAACTCCACGCCCGTCACCGCATCAGTCAACCGTCGGTTGGCAGCAGTTCGCGTGCCGCTCGCACCCGTAGTGTCTGGATGGACCTCAACACCAACGGCTCGGCCGCAACCCGAGTTGAATTAGGCGACGGCGCCGAGGGTGATCTCGATCATGGCGCTCAGCGTTTCCTGACGTTCCTCGGCAGTGAGGTCGGCGCCTGTAAGAAGGTCATCGCTCACTGTGCACACGCCGAGCGCTTTTGCGCCACGTTCGTGGGCGACGCCGTAGAGGCCGGCCACTTCCATCTCGACAGCAAGCACGCCCATTCGCGAGAGTGGCGCAGCCATGTCGGCGAGCGGGATATTCGTCGGTCCGTAGAACAGGTCCGACGTCATCACGTTGCCGACATGCACGTTACGGCCCTGTGCCTCGGCCGCTTCGACGACCGAGCGAGCGAGGCCGAAGTCGGCAGTCGCAGCGAAGTCGTTGCCCTCAAATCGAGCGCGGTTGACCCCGGAGTCGGTACAGGCGCCGATTGCAATGATGACGTCATTGACGGTGATGTGTGGCTGAATCGAGCCGCAGCTCCCAACACGGATCAGCTTTTCGACGCCGTAGACATCGATCAGTTCTGAGGCGTAGATCGAGATCGACGGAACGCCCATGCCCGTGCCCATTACCGAGACTGGCTTGCCCTTGAACCTGCCGGTGTAGCCGAGCATTCCACGCACGGCGGTCACCTCGACGGCGTCGTCGAGGAAATTGGTGGCAATCCACTTGGCGCGCAGCGGATCACCCGGCAGCAGGATCGTGTCGGCGAAGGCGTCGGTGTCGGCGGAGATGTGCGGGGTGGCCATGAGCACCGACTCTAGTAACGGTCGACGATGTGGCGCTCATGCGCGGCCGTGAACCGTGACTGGTATGTGACCAATTCGTCGCATTGTCCGGTGCACTGGTCGAACGCGCTATGTTCGTCTGACGGATTCGCGATTATTGGGTAACAGCCCAAGGCGCAGATCCCAGGGCGCGGTTCTATGCCGTTGCCCTTCTGAGCGCCGATTCCTTCGGAGGTACTATGCGCAATCAACGTAAATCCCTGGTGGCAGCAGTTGCTGTCCTCTCCCTCGTCGCCGCAGCTTGCGGCAGCGATGGTGATAGCAGCAGCGATGCCTTCAACGTCGGCCTGACCTACGACATTGGTGGCCGCGGCGACCAGTCGTTCAACGACTCCGCAGCGGCTGGCCTTGATGCTGCCAAAGCCGCACTCGGTGTGACCGGCTCGGAAGCCGAGCCCAACGCTGACGGTTCCGACCGTGCGCAGCTCCTCCAGCTGCAAGCTGACCAGTCCGACCTCGTCATTGCTGTTGGCTTCCTCTTCGCCGGCGACGTCAAAGCCGTTGCGGCCGAGAACCCTGACACCAACTTCGCTGTCATCGACGATGCCATGCTCGACTGGGACAATGGCGCAGTTCCGCTCGGCGAGAACATCGCTGGCCTGACCTTTGCTGAAGAGCAGGGTTCGTTCCTCGTGGGTGCCGCAGCGGCGCTCAAGAGCGAGACGGGCATCATCGGCTTCATCGGCGGCGTCGGTGGCTTCGGTCTCATTGAGAAGTTCGAAGCTGGCTTCACCGCTGGTGCTCAGGCTGTCAACGCCGACATCACGGTGATCCCGCAGTACATCACGCAGGCTCCTGACTTCGACGGCTTCTTCGCCGCCGACCGTGCGCAGGAAATCGCCCTCACCATGTACGACCAGGGCGCCGACATCATCTACCACGCAGCTGGTGGTTCAGGTGCTGGTCTGTTCGAAGCAGCCAAGAGCCAGTCCGAGAGCTCCGGCTCGCAGGTCTGGGCCATCGGCGTCGACTCTGACCAGTACAACACTGCCGGTGCTGACTTCCAGCCCTACATCCTGACCTCGATGCTCAAGCGCGTCGACGTGGCGGTCCTCGAGATCACCACGGCGCAGGCCGAGGGCACCTTCACCGCTGGCAACACCGTGTATAACCTCTCGAGCGACGGCGTTGGCTACTCCACCACGGGTGGCTACCTCGACGACATCGTCGATCAGCTCGAAGCCCTCAAGGCACAGATCATCGCCGGCGACATCGTCGTTCCGACCGCGCCTGCATGAGCAACTGATTTCAACTGACTGAACATCTTCGAGGTCTGACACAGACTTGGGAGAGCGAGAGCGGGATTGGACTCTGTCCGATTCCGCTCTTTGCGTTCTGGCCCGACTTCTCGGAGTTTTGGATCACGCAAGCCGGGCGCGGCTAGGTTCCTGGACGTTGTGTTCTGAGAGTTGACTGGTGGGGGAGATACGTGTGTCGGTACCGGCGATCGAATTGATTGGCATCACAAAACGCTTTCCTGGCGTTATTGCAAATGACAACATCAACCTCTCCGTCGAGCAGGGTGAAGTGCATGCGATCTGCGGCGAGAACGGCGCAGGCAAGTCGACGCTGATGAAGATCCTGTACGGCATGCAGCGTGCTGACGAGGGTGAAATGCGTGTCGCCGGCAAGACGGTCGAGTTCTCGTCGCCAACCGATGCGATCGCGAAAGGCATCGGCATGGTGCACCAGCACTTCATGCTCGCCGACAACCTGTCGGTGCTCGAGAATGTGATTCTCGGTTCCGAGCCAGTGAAGCGCGGTGGTCGTATCGACTTTGCGACCGCCGAGAAACACATTGCTCAAGTCGGCCGCTCGTATGGGCTCGATGTCGACCCCAATGACCTGGTCGAGACACTCGAAGTTGGCGAGCAGCAGCGCGTCGAGATCATCAAGGTGCTCTATCGCGGGGCAAAGATCCTGATCCTCGACGAGCCGACCGCCGTGCTCGTGCCGCAGGAGGTCGAGGAGTTGTTCAACAACTTGCGCGAGCTGAAGCGTGATGGTGCGACGATTATCTTTATCGACCACAAGCTGCAAGAAGTGCTTGAGATTGCCGACCGAATTACCGTGATCCGTCGCGGCAAAACAATCGGCACCGTCAACGCCGCTGACGTCACCGCGGCTGACCTCGCCGAACTGATGGTCGGCAGCGAACTGCCGAGCCCCGAAACGTCTGAGTCGACCGTGACCGATGAGATGGCACTTGACGTGTGCAACCTCACCGTTAACGGACCGGATGGCCGTCCGGTTGTCGAGGGTGTCAGTCTCCGGGTGCGCAAAGGTGAGATCGTTGGCATCGCCGGCATCGAAGGCAACGGACAGACCGAACTCGTCGACGCAATCGTCGGCACCGCTGAGGTCGGCGGCGGAACGATCTCGCTCCTCGGTAGAGACATCACTCAGGCGTCGGTCCGTGATCGGCGTGAAGCTGGCCTCGGTTACGTGCCCCAGGATCGACATCGAGAGGGTCTGCTCCTTGACTCGTCGCTCTGGGAGAACGCTGCGCTCGGACACCAAACTCGTGCGCCGTTTGTGAAGGGTTTCTGGATCGATCGGAAGGGTGCCCGCGCGAGGACCGAAGAGATTCGAAGTCAATTTGACGTGCGCTCACCGAACGTTGACGTGTCTGCTCGGGCGCTGTCGGGCGGCAACCAGCAGAAGCTGATCATCGGCAGAGAGATGACCGCCGAACCAGATGTGCTGATCGCTGCGCATCCGACTCGCGGCATCGATGTCGGCGCGCAGGCAGAGGTGTGGAATGACATCCGCGAGGCTCGCGGCAACGGTTTGGCCACCCTGCTGATCTCTGCCGACCTTGACGAGTTGATCGGACTCAGCGACACGATCGTTGTGATGTTCCACGGCAAATTGGTCGCCACGCTCGACCCGGCCGACATCACGCCACGGCTACTCGGGGGCTACATGACCGGTGCCACGCTCGACACTGCTGCAGCTGACGGCCTCTCTGGTTCAGGGACCGACGCATGAACGCATCGCTCCTTCGCCGTCTCGGCTTGTCGCTTGCAGCTCCAGCGCTGGCTGCAGCTTTCGCGTTGCTCATCTCGTCGCTCGTACTGACCCTGTCGGGAAGCAGTTGGCTCGACACCTATTCAGAGATGATCTCGACGGCCTCGAAGCTCGAGTCGATGGTCGACATCTTGAACCGCGCGACACCGCTCTACATCGCTGGTGTCGCGGTGGCAATCGGGTTCAAGATGAACCTGTTCAACATCGGCGTCGAAGGGCAATACATCCTCGCCTCGTTTATGGCTGCCTGGGTCGGCTCGCAGTTCAACCTGTGGGGCCCGATCCACGTTGCGTTGATCTTGTTCGTTGCCGTCACCGTTGGCGGTCTTTGGGCAGGCCTCGCTGGCCTCCTCAAGGTCACCCGAGGTGTCAACGAAGTGATCTCGACAATCATGCTCAACTTCATTGCGACCGGCGGCATTATCGCCGCGCTGCTCCCGCTGGCGATCGACGATCCGACCGATCCGAACCAGGGCACGCCGGTGATCGCGGAGTCGGGCTGGATGCCGAACCTCAACGGACTGTTGGAGATCTTCACCCGCGACATTGTTAAGGGTCGCCAGCTCGGTGGAATGTTCGTGATCGCCATCCTGCTGGGAATCGGCTACAACATCGTCGTCAACCGCACCCGGTTCGGGTTCGACCTGCGAGCCAGCGGCATGAACCCATTCGCGGCTCGGGCCGGAGGCGTCCCGCCCAAAAAGATGGTGCTCATCGCGATGGCCGCTTCAGGCGCGATGGCGGGCCTGATCGGGATGACCGAGATCCTCTCCGAGAATCACAGCTACGACCAGGGGTTCGTGAAGGGGCTCGGTTTTGCGGGCATCGCTGTTGCGCTGCTTGGTCGGAACTCGGCACCGGGCATGGCGGTTGCCGCCTTGCTCTTTGCTTTCCTCGACACCAGCTCAGCGCCGCTCCAGGTGACCGGCACGGCAAGTCCTGAAATCGTCGTCATCATGCAGGCAACCATCTTGCTCGCAGCGGTGATCGCATACGAAGTGGTGAACCGCGTCAAACAGGCCGACGAAGTCAGGCGGGCAGCACTTGCCACCGAAGCGGTCTCACCGAGCGAACTGGAAGAAGTGAGTGGGCCAGATGCAATGAGCGGAGAGGTGACGCCATGACCGACACACTGCATGACACATCAAAACTTCCTGTGCCAACCGGAACCATTGCTGAGCGTTGGAAGGCGCTTGCGAACTGGGCGCGTTGGGCGCTCATGGCTGCTGCTGGCGTCTTAATCCTCACGATCGTGCAGTCGTTTAGCGGCACCGACCTTCTCACCACGCCGAATGCGTCGAGCGGCATGCTGCGCTGGGCGATGCCGATCATGCTCGCTGGCCTCGGTGGCCTCTTTTCCGAGCGTGTCGGGGTCATCAACATCGGCCTCGAAGGAATGATGATCCTGGGAACCTGGTGCGGGGCCATCGGGGCATTCGAGTTCGGGCCGTGGGGCGGCCTGATCTGTGGCCTCATTGGTGGAGCACTCGGCGGACTCCTCCACGCTATTGCCACCGTGCAGTTTGGCGTTGATCACATCATTAGTGGTGTCGCAATCAACATCTTGGCGCCAGGCCTCGCACGCTTTCTGTCTGACCGGTTCTTCCCGCAGCGGGGCGGCTCGATCTCGCAATCACCTCGAGTCGACGGTCTCGGAACGTTCACCGTGCCGGGCCTTTCCGAACTGTTCGAAAAGATCGACGGGTGGGGGATTTTCTTCCTCTCCGACATGGCTGGTCTCCTTGAGGGGCTCGTCACCGACATCCGTTATTTCAGCCTGTTCGGTCTGTTGCTCGTTCCCGCATCAGCATGGCTGCTGTTCCGCACCAGGCTCGGCCTGCGTCTCCGCATCTGCGGTGAGAACCCCAGGGCAGGCGAATCACTTGGTGTCAATATCTACCTTCACAAGTACCTCGGCGTCGTGGTCAGCGGCGCGTTTGCCGGCTTGGCCGGTGCGTTCATCGTGATCGAATTGACCGGCCTGTACCGCGGCGGCCAGACCAACGGCCGAGGCTTCATCGCACTCGCCGCCCTGATCTTCGGCAACTGGCGAGCGAGCGGCGTGATGGTCGGCGCGATGCTTTTCGGCTACCCGTTCGCTATTTCGCTCAACGACTTCGATGCCACTGGGAGTGGCGTCGCCACACGTGCACTGTTGCTCGTTGTCGCGATCGGCCTCGCCGGATATGCGGTCGCCGCGAATCGCAAGGGCGCAACGAACCGTGGCGGAGGCGGTTCTGGCACCTCCGGCGATTCCGCCACGGGTGATCAATCCTTCATGAAGTCGCCGACCGATTCGTACGTGTCGGGCGTCGCCAAGCTGGGTGGACCGAACGTGATGCTCGCAACGATTCTCGCGTCGGTCACCTTCGTCTGGTACCTGCTCACTGATCGAGCTGCCGACTGGGTGCCGAACACGATGCCGTACGCGTTGGTGCTCGTCGTTCTGGTCTTTGCGAGCCAGAGCCTCAAGGCGCCTGCCGCCGCTGGGCAACCGTATCGCCGTGGCGAGGCCTGACCAGCGAATAGTTGATCCGCTTCACCTTCCAATCCACCTCTTTCCCTCGGGTAAGAATGGGACACGGATGTCCACTTTTGACCCGAGGGGAAGTGGACACGGAGAGTTCAGCTCAGGTGATCGTGGAGCGTGTCGATGTGGTCGATGTCGACTGCACCCATGCCGACGAGGGCGGCGTTTCCCGGTCGAGAGCCGGGGCCCGTAAACGACAGCACCGATGCAGGCTCACGTTCGACTGAGGCGAGTGCCGTTGCCCAGGTGGGGCCGGTTCCATCGGCGCACGCCACCACAAACGTCCGGTCGGCCATGGCCTGGACCACAGCGTCGCGGGCACGCGAGGTCGCTGCCGATGCGGTCGTGTCGGGAACGAATGGGCTGACGAGGCAAAACGCTTGCTGCTGGACGAGCTTGCGGACGTCGGGGGATCGGGCAGCACGGTTGATTCCATCGGCGACGACGACGATGGGCGTGCTGCCGCAGGCCCCGGCTTCATCGAGCACCACAGCGTCGATTGCCGGACCTGCGCCGTGTCCTGATTGGCCAGGAGCACCGACCACGGTGGCCCAGTCGGCGACGACGGCTGCTGCGACGGCTTGTCGGACGATGGGTTCAGTGACCTCGTCGATGGCATCGGCGGCGATGGCGAGCCGTCGGTGAAGCAGCGCGTCTGTGGCGCCTGCAGCAAAGAGATGCGGTGGGCAGCGGTGCTGCATGCGGTCGCGGAGCAGAACGGGAAATCGATCGTCGAGGCCTGAGAGCAACGTGATGCCGCCTTCGCCGAGTCGTTCGATTTCGAATGCGAACGCGCGTGTGGCGTCGAGCAGGCCAGTCAGACGCTGTTCGGACACATCGCCTTCAGCGACCTGCGCACGCACGGTCGCGTCCGTGAGGAGTGCGCCGACGTCGATCCCGAGTGCATCGGTGCGATCGACGAGGCCCCAGAACTCGCGGGCCTTCAACGGAGCGACATCGAGGCGCGTGAGTTGATTGCTGAGCAGGAGTGCTGCGAGCTGAGTGTCGGAACTCATCGTGAGTTGATCATGCCACGTCGCTCGACCCGGATCGAGAAATCTTGGGGATCGCTGGTCAGGCCCGGCGACCGAGGGCAAGCGCAAGGACGACGGGGAAAACCGGACCGCTTCCGCGGCGTGACATCATCCGCCCGATTTCGTTGAGGGTCCACCCGGAATCGACAAGGTCGTCGATGAGGAGAACAGGTCCGCCGTGTGGCGGCTCGCCGATTGTGAACGCTCCAGCGACGTTGGCTGCCTGATGCGAGCTGTTCTGCATTTTGACCTGTGGCGGCCGGTTCTCGGCGCGTTCGACGAGTGGAACGTAGGGAATGGCGAGCGCCTCGGCCACACGCTGAGCGAGCGACGGCACCAGTGTACCGGTTCGTTCGGAGGGGACTGCAGCGACCCAGGTGGGTGTGGGCGACGGTGCCCACTCGGTGACCATCTCGACCAACGCCCCGACCAACTCATCGGCAAAATGGCCGTCGCGGTGGCCCTGCTGGACCAACGGACCCCAACCGCTGTCGCCCCAGTGAGCCAGTGCGCGGCCCTGCTGGTTTCGTTCGCCAGGCGGGATGCCCTGCTTCTTCGGCTCGATCGTCAGCGGCCGGTTGCGGAGGAAAGCCTCGGCAGCTGCAAGGAGCTGTGTCGACGTGCTGGGCTGGATGAATTCGTTGCGACAGTTGTCGCAAATGCCGCAGCCCTGCCCGAAGTCGTCGTCAAGCAGGTTGGTCAGAAACCGCATGCGACATCCGGTTGTTTCGGCATAGTCGAACATCAGCTGCTGTTCGAACCGTCGGGCGTCGGTGACCGACTGGATACGCTCGTACGGGTAGGCCCACGCCGCGAGCGTGCGCTCGTAGCTCTGGCCCTTCACCCTCCGGACGACGCCTTCGACGTCGAGTTGCTTCAGAGCCAGCTCGATTTTGGTCCACTTCACATCGACCTGCGATGCGATGTCGCGCAACGCCACCGGACCCGCTGCATCGTCGAGCACCGCGAGTACGGCGTCGATGTCAACAGGGTTGGGGAATGCTTGGTCGATGAAATAATCCTGAATGTTGACGTCTTCTTTGCCGCAGAGCAGCAGGGCGCAGCTGTCGTCGAGGGCGCGACCGGCGCGGCCGACCTGTTGGTAGTAGGCAACCGGCGAGCCAGGCATCTGGAAATGGATGACGAAGCCGAGGTCGGGCTTGTCGTATCCCATGCCGAGCGCGGAGGTTGCGACGAGGGCCTTCAGGTCGTTGGTCTTGAGGCGGTGCTCGAGCACTTCACGATCTTCGTTGATCGTGGCACCCGTGTAGCCCTCGACGTCGTGGCCCTGGCGTTTGAGCCAGCTGGAGACGTTGTCGACGTCGCGGATGGTGAGGCAGTAGATGATGCCCGAGCCAGGCATCGAACCAAGTTGTTCGGCCAGCCATGCGAGCCGTTCTGCCTGCCGGCTGAGCTTCACCGCGCTGAGCGCTAGGCCGTCACGACTCAACGTCCCACGGTACGTGGTGATGTCGGTACCGAGTTGATTGGCGACGTCTTCGACAACACGGCTGTTGGCGGTCGCGGTGCAGCCGAGCACGGGCACATTGCCATCGCCGAAGTTACTGATCAATCGCCCGATGCGCCGGTAGTCAGGACGGAAGTCGTGGCCCCAGTCGGAGATGCAGTGCACTTCGTCGATCACGACGAGCCCTGGCCGACTGCCGAGGAGCGGCATCGCCTGCTGTGCGAAGTCGGGATTGGCGAGCCGTTCAGGGGAGACGAGAACGAGGTCGACGCTGTCGCTTTGCAGCCGGTCGGCGAGTTCGTTGACAGTTGTTGCTGACGATGAGTTGACCGTCATACAACGGAGCCCGAGCCGTTCGGCCGCTTCGATCTGGTTGCGCATCAGGGCGAGCAGGGGAGAGATCAGCAGTGTCGGCCCGAGACCCTGCTTGCGGAGCAGGTGGGTGGCGAGAAAGTAGACGGCACTCTTGCCCCACCCGGTGCGCTGCACGACGAGCACGCGCTCGCGCCGTTCAGCCAACGCTTCGATTGCCTCACGTTGGTCGGGTCGGAAATCGGCGTCAGCTCGACCGGTCAGCTCACGCAGGGCTTCGAGTATCGGGTCGGCAACTGCAGTATCGCCGGCAAGGTCAGTCATGAGTCCATCATGCACCCTGGCTGTCACAGTCGCGTACTGTCTTGGCGATGTCGGCTGACACCACCACCCCATTCTTCAACCCACTCGACGAGGGGTACATGGAGAACCCGTATCCTCACTTTGGTGAGATGCGTGAGGGCGACCCAGCGCATTTCTCGCTGATCGATCTCTGGGTGCTGTTCAAGCATGACGACGTCTTCCGTCTCCTCCGGGATCCGGCGATGAGCGTCATGGATGACAAGATCGAGATCCGCGACGAAGAGCGCCGTGCCGAGTTGATCGAAGCAGCTGGTGGAGAGTTCGAACGCGACACCTCGATGCTGAACACCGACCCCCCGGATCACACGCGGCTCCGTCGCCTCGTCAGCAAGGCGTTCACTCCGGCAGCCATCCAGGCGCTCCGCCCGCGCATTCAGGAACTGGTCGATGGAGCGCTCGACACGATGGCGGTCAACGGCGGTGGCGACATCGTCAAAGAGCTCGCCTTCCCACTCCCGTTCGATGTGATTTCCGAGATGCTGGGCATGCCGGACAGCGACAAGGACCAGATCGCCGAATGGTCGGGCACGATCGTCAAGTCACTTGACCCCATGCTCGCCATCGAGGCCTTCGCCGAGATCAGGGCAGCGTCGGAGGCAATGAACGCCCATATCGACGGAGTGATCACCTGGAAGCGCGCGAACCCGGCCGACGACCTCCTCACCGCACTGATCCAGGCTGAAGAAGACGGCGACCGCCTCACCCCGGTCGAGCTACGGGACCAGGTTGGGCTGCTCTTTATCGCCGGCCACGAGACCACCGTCAACCTGATCGGCACCGGGATCTACGAACTGCTCCGCAATCCTGAGCAGGCAGCCTTGTGGCGCGACAACCCCGAACTCGACGTCACAGCTGTCGACGAGATGCTGCGCTTTGTCAGCCCCGTCCAGTTTTCCCGTCGGATTACTCTCGACGCGATTGAATTCCAGGGCAAGACCATCCCGAAGGGCATGTTTGTCCTCGCCGGCCTCGCGTCGTCCAACCACGACCCTGCCAAGTGGGGCCCGACTGCCGACGACCTTGACCTGCGCCGCGCCGGCGCCGGCCAGCACCTGTCGTTTGGCAGCGGTGCGCACTACTGCCTGGGTGCTTCACTCGCGAAGCTCGAAGCATCGATCGCCATGGGCTCCTTCCTGCGCCGCTTTCCCGAGGCCATCGTCGACGAATCTGGTATCGAATGGAACGGCCGCATCAATCTGCGCGGCCTGGAGCACCTTCCCGTCACCGTCTGACTCGAGCTTTTCGCGCACCGCTCCAACCGGTTCATCGACGCAAACGGTGTGGTTCCTCGGTGTGGTTCCTCGGTGAGGCGAGGGTGGGGCGGCGTTGGGCCCAAGGGTGCGCTGATTCGAGTTGGCTGGCGACGGCGAGCAGCAGGTCCTCGCGGCCGTAGGCCGCGACGATCTGGACACCGATCGGGAGGCCTTCGTTGTTCCAGTGGAGCGGCAGGCTGATCGCTGGCTGGCCGCTCGCGTTGTACGGCGGGGTGAAGCCGATGAAGCGTGCTGCACGCTTCATGCCAGCCATTGGATCGTCGTCGGTCGCGTCGTGCTCGCCGATTTCGACCGGGGGCTCACTGAGGGTCGGAGTGATCAAGAGATCCCATCCTTCGGTCCACCAACTCTGCACCTTGCGCCGGTACTCGACGACTGCGCCGAGTGCTGAGCCGTACTCAACACCGGAGACGTTTTTTGCCCACTGGGCCTGCGCCCAGTTGACCGGCTCGATATCAGCCGCAGTCATCTCGCGACCGATCCAAGATTCCATCGTCTTGATGCCGAGCGCCATGTTCGTTGCCCACATGGCCATAAAGCGCGACGTGAAGGAGGGATCGTCCAGGGCAGCGGGGTGGCCGAGGACCACATCGTGTCCGAGACCTTCCAACATCGTGGCGGCCGACCTGACTGCGGTGACGCAGTCCTCGTGGAGGAAGTTGCCAAGCGGGTGTGTGTCGAGCAGCCCGATGCGCAAGCGGCCAGGGTCACTCCCGAGTTCGTCTTCGTACGGGCGAGTCGGGGGAGCGGCGATCACTGTGTCACCCACGCCTGGGCCGTGAACAGCGTCCAGGATTCGGGCGGTGTCGCGCACCGATCGGCTCACGACGAGGCTGACGCTGAGGCCGGCTTCATCACGGTCGGGGCCATTCGTGATCCGGCCCTGCGAGGGCTTGAGCCCCACGAGGCCACTGGCCGCGGCAGGGATACGGATGGAACCGCCACCATCGCTCGCGTGCGCCATCGGGACCATGCCGGCAGCGACTGCGGCTGCAGCACCGCCACTGGAGCCGCCCGGGGTGCGACTGGTGTTCCACGGATTACGGGTGGGGCCATGAGCGATCGGCTCGGTGACAGGCAGGCTGCCGAGCTCAGGGCTGTTGGTGCGCCCAACGTTGATCAACCCAGCGTCACGGAATCGGGCCACCAGGGTCATGTCGTGTGTTGCGATCGGTGGCTTGGCCGCAAGTGCTGCATTGCCGTTGGTCATCGCCATACCGGCCTCGGCCGCCCACAGATCTTTCAACATGAACGGCACGCCGAGGAAGTGCGGACGGTCGCCACTGCCAGCTCCAGCTGGGGCGGTGGCTGCGCCGCTGCTGTCGATGACGTCGGCCTGCTGGCGTGCCCGGTCGTACCACTTTAAGACGACGGCGTTGATCGCGTGGTCTGAACGCTCGATGCGTTCAATCGCTCCATCAACGAGTTCACGTGCAGAGACTTCGCCCCGTGCGACCAGGTCGGCCTGAGCCGTTGCGTCGAGCCATTGTGTGTCGTCAGCAATGTTCCCCATCTCGCGTTACTAGCACTTGACGCCGGGGACTCATGTATGTGGAAGATGAGTATCGTCGAATCGTCAGACACAGTCGTACGTGTTCGGTAACGTTGAAGAATGGGATTGCTCAACGCACGGAACCTTCGCATGGCGAAGGAGTTGGTCGAGAAAAATCGACACAAGGTCGGCGATGCCGTCGGTAAAGCGGCCGAGAAAATCGACAAAGCTTCCGGTGGTAAGACCACGAACTTCAGCAAGAAAGCTGAGGATGCCGCTCGTAAGTATTCTTCTGGCAGCAGCGCCGCACCTCACCGAGACCACCCCGACGCTGTTTCTGGTAGCCATTCGAACCCCGGGCCGATGAGCAAGGAAGAGGCTGAGGTTTGCCGTGCTGAGGCGCAAGCCAAGGCGGCAACGGCTATGGCTGATCTGGCCCGTGCAGCTGAAGAGCTACTGAGCAAGGCGCAGAAGATAGCCGACGAGGCTGGCCTGCTACCCGATGGCACGATCAAGCCATCGGCTGCATCGCAGGCTGCGACCGACGGGCCCCCGCCACCGACCGGCGACTGAATTGCATCGCCCTGGCTTCCCTTTTCGCTTGGAGTTGGAGCGGAGCGCGCTCGCCGATCGGAAGGGCGTCGTTGGTCAGGAACTTGGCGCGCATGAGCGGCAACAGACCGACCCACTGATCTGACGCCAGGAAGTCGTCGATTTCGTCTGACTGCCCGATCTGGCGAAGCCTGGTGGCTTCGATCGGACTGTACGAATACACGCGCAAGGTCAGCCCTTCGTCCGCAGCACGCTCACGCAGTTCATCGAACCATGCCCACAGCGCGTGGACGAGTTGTTGCTCCCCGGCAGGATCGAACGAGACGAACGGGATGTAGGCACCGGCTTGGTCAGGCCATGCCGAAGGAACTCGGGTGAGCCGTGCGCCCCACAGGTAGACGAACTCTGCATTCTCGAGGTCGAGATCGATCTCGTTCGGAGTCAGGGCAGCGAGGTCGGCTGCCGTTCTCACCCCGACGTGCCGGTGCACACGCCATTCCGGGTAATTCACACCGTTGACCAGTGAGACGTCGTCGGTGGCCTCCATGTCGGCACGGGTCGTGCCAGGGGCAATGCTCGCACTCCTTCGTCGATACTGGCAGCACCGGTGGTGGCGTGGAGCGATCGACGCGCGCCCGGGCGACTGCGACCATGCGATGACGGAAGGCGAACTCGGGACAAAATCCGGCGGGTTCCACCTCGGATGGTCCCGAGATTGCCGTGCTCAACGGCTCTGACTCCCCGGACGCTCAGCGCACGAACCGCAAACGTGAAAGGAGTGCCCCGAGGAGGCGAGCATCTGCTCGACGAGCTCTTGGACGACGAGTGCCTCAGCAAACGTGGCGATCGAGTGTGGCTCACCGCTGAGCATCTTCGAGAGTTCGCCGAGCTGGCAGGCATAGGCGTTCGCACCGAGGTCGGCACGGTTGGTACCGAGCAGGTGCTGCCAATCGCCCCCGTCGCTCGACTGCAGGTGGTACCAGTCGACGAGGCGGAGTGTGCCCGTGGTGCCGCGGATTGTCAGGTCAATGACGTCAGGTCCGACGCCTTCGCCGGTGCCGATCATGACCAGTGGGATGCCACCGGGAGTAGAGAGGCGTGCCAGGGCATCGATCTCACTGAGCTTGCCGTCGGCTCCGTCGGGAAACGTCACGATGGCATGGTCGAGCGTGAGCGGTCCGAGCACCCGGCCGGCAACGAAGAGGAAATGGGACACGACTTCGCGGATCCAGCCGCCCTGATCCCGGAGCTTCAACCATTGCGCCTTCGCGTGCCATGCGCGTGGCCATTCGGCGAAGTGCAGCCGAAGGTCCCCGCGAACAATGTCCCCGATGGCGCCCTGCTCGATGCGCTCCCCGAGCTCGACGGCTGAAGGTGCTGCGCTGAACACGAAGTTGACGCCAGCTGGGACACCGCTTGCGGCGACCAAGTCGACGAGGGCTCGGCTCTCGGCGATGTCGATACCGAGCGGCTTCTCACAGAACACTCCGACGCTGGCGGCGACGCAGGCCTCCACGTATTGGCGATGAAACAACGGTGGGACAGCGATGTAGACGGCGTCGGCGAGCGCAATCACCGCTGCTGCGTCATCGACGATTGCGACGCTGCCACGATGTGCTGCGCAGGCATCGGGATCGGGGTCCCACGCAGCGACGAGGTCGAAATCGTTGTGCAGGTTGAATTGGTCGACGAAGCGAGCGCCGACGGTGCCCAAGCCAATGATGCCGATGCGATGTACCACGCCGTGAGTCTTACCGATGGGCCTCGGATGAGGGGTGGTCGAGGAGCAGGGCGGCAAGTGAACAGACTCGCGTGCGAGGGCCCGCTGGCCAGGGGTGACTGAGCCGATCGCCGGTGAGGTGATCGGAAGTAAATGCGCTCGCGAGTTTCATGAGGTCGTCCGGCATGCGGTCTAATTTCGTAGTCTGAGGTCATGCGTATCCACCCGTCGTTCGACAGTGCAGTCGTCTCCGCCCGTGTTCCGATCGCTGATGGAGGCCGGAGTGCGTGACCTGACGCTGCTGGCACAGTTGACCGACACGCATGTCACCGATCCGGCAACGTCCGAGGTGCTGTACGCCGATCACAACGCTCGGCTGGCCGCTGCGGTCGCGTCGATCAACGCAGAGTCGCCTCAAGTCGACGCCGTGATTGCCACCGGCGACCTTGCCCAGTGGGGTTCGCCTCGCGAGTACGAGGTACTGGCAGAGCTACTCGCTCCTCTCTCAGCGCCGGTGCTTCCGCTGCCGGGGAATCACGACGACGGGCAGTTGTTGCGCCGTTACTTCCCAGAGCATCCGTGGGCTGACGCGGAACACAGCTGCTGGGTCGTGTATGTCGGCAAGGTGCGGATCGTCGGCCTCGACTCCACGCGGGCAGGCGAATCAGGTGCCGAACTCGACCGTGAGCGGCTCGCTTGGCTTGATGCCGCGCTCGCTGCCGATCACGCTGGGCCAACGCTCTTGGCCATGCACCATCCACCGTTCAGGTCGGGTATCGACTGGATGGACGAAGCAGGCTTCGTCGGTCTGGACGCATTCACCGAGGTCGTTTCGGCACACCGTATCGATCGAGTGTTGTGCGGCCACTTGCATCGGCCGATGTCTGCTGTCGTCGGTGGGCACCTTGCCGAGGTCGGTCCGTCGACAGCCGTTCATGTCGAGCTGGACCTGGCGACTGGCGCACCGCGACGCGTGATCTTGGATCCGATCGGCTACCGGCTCCTGGCGATCTCGCCGAAGGACGCCGACTGGACCATCGTCGGGCACACCCGTTATGTCGACACAGGCCAATTAGCGTTCGAACCGGAATGGTCCGATTGAGCCGCACGCGTCAGCCTCTGATCAGACGGACTCAGCGAGCCGATACAGACGGAAGCCCGCGGGTTGCAGCGACATCGTCGTCACGCAAGCGAAGACTGATCACGATGGCTGGCACGATGAGGAGGCCGCACATGAGAAACCCTGCCTGATACGCGCCGAGCGATGTCGTCGCGTAGACCGCTGTTTGGATCGACACGAACACCAACCCGAC